>NZ_LHUR01000048.1 GCF_001263795.1 Clostridium homopropionicum DSM 5847 | reverse complement strand
GCCTAACGGCTAAAATAATTAGGGACTAATTTCCATTATTCGTATTTTTTAATGGATTTTTTGTGATACCTATTTTTACTCATAAATTTTTTTATAAAAATTTATTGACTTTTACTAGCTGGTCTAAAACTGTATTTTATACAATAATCTTTTGTTCACTAAAACTTATATATCTATTTCCTGCAATAATAATATGATCTATAACATCTATTTCTATAGGAGCTAATGCACTTATTATTCTTTTAGTTGCATTAATATCTGACTCTGAAATATTCATGGTTTCCCCTGGATGATTATGTGATAATATTATTGAATGCGCTTTATGCCTAAGAGCAGATTCAACAATTAATCTTGGATATATTGGTGCTTCATCAATAGTTCCCTCATGTACTATTTCATAATGAAGTAAATTATGTTGTGCATCTAAACATATTACATAAAATACTTCATAACTTATTCCATAATATAAGCTGCAAGCAAATTCTCCTGCCTTTTTTGATGAATCTAAACTTAACTTCTCCTTTCCTCTATCAGCCATATATTTTCTGATAAAGTGTGGAAATAAACTAATTAATATAGATGAGTGCTCAGATATACCACTTATTTTTTCTAAGTCTTTTGGATTAGCCTCCACAACCTTTGATAACGAACCGAACTTATTGATAAGCTTGTGTGCTATTTCATTTGTATCCTTATATGGTATAGCATAAAATAATATTAACTGCAGAACTTCATGATCTTCAAAGCTCTGCAAACCTTCCTGTAAAAATCTATTTTTTAGTCTTTGCCTATGACCATTATGTAGTGATTTTTTCAAGCATGTGCCTCCAATTCTATATTCTTTTAACATATAATACACTTTCTAGTATATAACCACTACAAATTATAGCCAATTATGATTCTTTTATATCAGATTAACATCTGAAAGCATATGTATAAAATATATTTTCTACAGAACAATCCATATTTTCTTTACTTTTCTCCTATATTTTAAAATTTAAGTTATACCGTATTCCTTTAAATTGCATCGAACCTCCTCCTATAAAACTCTCTCTCCCTAAACTCCACAGCATCCCTAAAATGGTCTGAGAAAATTTCATTACCCTTAAACTCCTCTATCTCCTCATTTAAACAAAACTCTTCTCCATCTTTATAGAAAAAATCATTAGAAGTTTGTAATAAGAATTTTATAGGATTATCCTTAGCTAATTTCACATATTCTCTCTTATCCCAGGTTTTATAGTTACTTGTGGCTTTATGTCTTAATAAATCAATTCCATTTGAAGCTTTAGCATAAAATTCCTTAAAGCTTGTAAATATGTCGTCATCATTTATTTTTATTTTTAAATTGCCTTTATTATAAAAAGCTAAAAACACAGGAAGCTTATAGGTTTTGCTCATGCTAGTAGTTTCAAGCATATTAATAAATTCTTCAGCCTTAGTATTTATTAGAGCTTTTTCTTCTTCCCTTAGTTCTCCTATACTATTTAAAAATCTTATATAATTGTTGAATATATTCTGTTTAGATTTTCTTTTCATATTTTCGTAAATATCATCATCCATATAGGTGAACATCTCAAGTCTAGAAGGTATTTTCCCTAAATCTTCTTTTACCCTAAAGTAATCTTCTATTATTAAATCTTGTATTTTCTTATTTGCCTCTTCCATCTTTTTAAATATATCTATTAGCTGCCATTGAAAATCTACTATACAGTCTTCTGGATAATCTTCTTCTTTAGGAGTACTGATCCCCTTTAATCTATCCTTTATATTCTCTCTATTCCCAGTTAAGAAGAAAGGAATAAGGTTAGCTTTTTTATAATTTCCTATGAAATCTAGTACATTAAGATATTTTTTATCGTGATATTTTCTAAGTCCTCTTCCTAGCTGCTGAAGAAATATTGTAGGAGATTCTGTAGGCCTTAGGAACATTACCATATCAATAGAAGGTATGTCCAAACCTTCATTAAACATATCTACAGAGAATATTACTTTTATTTCCCCTTTAACAAGCTTGCTTATAGCTTCATTTCTTTCAGTATTACCATCATCATCTCCACTGTATACTGCACAAGCTGGTATATCTTTATTATTAAAATAATCTGCCATAAATTGAGCATGCTTTTTAGAACTGCAAAAACCTAAAGCTCTATTACTTATGTACTTTTTATAATTATTTACTATAAGCTCTGCTCTCTTATTAATATTTAATGCCTCTTCCAACTCTTTTTCATTGTATTTTCCATTTTTGTATTCCACATTTTCATAATTAATGCTTTCATCATATATTCCATAATATCTGAAAGGTACAAGCCATCCCTTATTAATTGCATCTTTAAGACCTACTTCGTAAACCACGTTATAATCACATAGAGCATAAACATCTTTATTGTCTAATCTATCTGGTGTTGCTGTAAGTCCTAACAAGAATTTAGGCTTAAAATACTCTATTAAATTTTTATAGTTCCCAGCGGCAGCATGATGAAATTCATCAATTATTATGTAATCGAAATAATCTTTCTTAAAGTTATCTTTACTTAGATATTCCTTTTTTCCTAAGGTTTGTACTGTAGAAAACAATACGTCACAATCCTTATCTCTTGTGCTGTTCATAAAGAAGCCTGTTTTTGTATTTTCTCTTACATTTTTAAAGCTTCTTTCTGCTTGTTTTAAGATCTCTTCTCTATGTGCTACAAATAAAACTCTATTAAAATCAATGGAATCAAAAGCTGCAAGGTAGGTTTTCCCTATACCTGTAGCTGCTACAACTAAAGCTTTATCCATATTTTCTTCTCTTGATTTTCTAAGCTCATAAAGTGCTTCAATTTGTGCCCCTTTAGGTTGCGGATATGATATAACTTTATTTTCTTCTGATTTTTCTTCTTCTCTTTTTTCTATATCTTTATAAAGCTTTGGCCTTACCCATTGCTTTGAATAATTCTGAAGCTCATTATCATCTATTATTATGGCTTCATTTAGAAATAGCTTTTCAAAGGTATCTTTATAATATCTAAAATCTTCTTTATGATCCTTTTTAGTTAATCTATAATTCCACTCTATTCCATCTATCAATGCAGATTTTGATATATTAGAAGATCCTACAAATATGTCCCCTCCATCCTCATATTCAAATATGTATGCCTTTGGATGAAAGCTTCTCCTTTTGTCCTTATAAAATCTAAGGTCCACTTTATCACCTAGAATCTCTTTCAAAAGATATAAAGCAGAAGGCTGAGTTATGTTTAGATAATTTCCTGTTAAGATTCTAGTAGGAATGTTTTTATTAATAACTTCCTTTAAATCTTCCTCCAAAAGTCTAACCCCTGATTCCATTAGAAAAGCTACTATTATATCAATACCTATTGCTCTTTTAATAGAATTTTTTAATCTTGTGTATAAATGATGATTACCACCTGTAATACAGTTTTCAGAAAATGTATCTATTCCTTTATTTGATATACCATCTATTAGCCTTGTTTCCAGTGTACTTTTATAAAGTTGCTTCACTATCTCACCTTCTAAAAATTAATTCAACTTGCTTTCTTATATGTATACTCAGAAGCTTTTATTGAAATTATTTCCATATATACCATTTTGACAGTATTAAGCTTACAGAGTAAAATTTATGTATATATTAACTCTGGAGGTAAAGCACATGAAAATATACAACAAACTTGTCCGAGATAAAATTCCTCAAATTATAAAAAATTCCAACAAAGCTTTTGACATACACGTAGCCTCTAAAGAGGAATCTTTAGAACTCCTTAATAAAAAACTTGATGAAGAAGTGTCTGAGTTTCATAAGGATCAAAACCTAGAAGAACTTTCAGATATAATGGAAGTCATTTTCGCTCTAGCTAAAAATTTAGGCTTTAGTGAAGAAGAACTTCTAAACAAGCGCCTAGAAAAGCGTGAAGCTCGTGGTGGTTTTGACGAAAACATAGTATTAGAAAAAGTTTATGAATAGTATGATGTATGATGGATATATCCTACCCATCGTACTCTACTAATTCCTTTTTAAACTTTCTAATTCCCCCTCTTGGGTTCTCTACATCTCCCTTATACCGAGGTATTAAATGCACATGAAGATGCATTATAGTTTGTCCTCCATACTCCCCTACATTTATTCCTACATTGTATCCATCTGGCTTATATTTTTTATCTATATTCCTTTTAACTTCATGTAGCAGCTTATATATTCCCTTTACTTCTTCCTCTGTGGCTTCAAAAAAACTTTCAAAATGTCTCTTAGGAATTATAAGAGCATGCCCTTCGTTTACTGGAAAGTTATCATATATTGCAAAAGCAAAAGCATTTTCTACTATGTATTTTTCTTTAGGGTAATTGCAAAATAAACAGCTCATCTTCTCTTACCTCTCCCCTCTCTTCAAAACCCCCACAGCAACTCCAATTATCCTTGCATCTTCACTTCTGAGCATAATAGGCTCGTAATTAGGATTCTCAGGCATTAAAATAACCGAATCACCCATCTTTGTGAATCTCTTCAGGGTTGCAGTTTCTCCTTCTGCTGCTGCCACTATGTCTCTATTTTCTGCGGTATTTTGCCCCTTTATTATTACTGTCAACAATAATTTAAAAGTACACAAAAGTACCATTCAAAAAGTACATAGATTAGGTAAAAAATTTTACTTTGATTGTATAAGGGTGTTAATTACATCCTTTTTATTATTCATGAACTCTTTTCTA
>NZ_LHUR01000047.1 GCF_001263795.1 Clostridium homopropionicum DSM 5847 | reverse complement strand
AAATTTCTTTAGAAATATTCGACATAAAAAAACACTCCTTCTTGTATATATTTGGTATTTATTTATCCAAATTCTTGCCAAGAAAGAGTGCTTTTTATTCACTTTACACAAAAATTTTTACAGGCTCTACCCTATTAATTATATTCTTCATTTTTCACGATTATATAAACATAATCACTAAACATACAAGAAGAACTGTTCCAAATAAAAATACTGAATAAGTTATACTGTTTAAATTTCTGCTTAAATCTCCTAGTTTTTCATTTATACTTTGAAAAGCCTCCAGATTCTCCTTCATATTACCTTGGATGCTATAATTACCACTTTTTTCTTCCTTCCAACTGAATACATTTGAACTTTTAAGCTTATTTTTTATTGCATTTCTATTCTTTAATTCTATATTTCCTATAAATCTCATTGCATTTTCAAGTAACACTACTCCTTTAACAAGTCCTTTATCTATAGAATTTAGAAATACATAACTAGTCTTAAATAGCATTCTACCTAAAGGCTTGTAGAGATTATTTTCAATGCTAAACCAGTTAAGAGAAACATTTTCATAGTACCATTCTTCATTTGTGCTCTTTCTTAAATACCTTATGATAAAATACATATATATTACAGTGCCTATGGCTATAGCAATAAAAGAACTCTTAATATTTGTCAAATTATAAAAATCAACTTCCATAGGTTTCATTCCAAAAGATACAGTAGAAGCTTCTAATATACCCATTATACTATTTGGATTTATTCCTATAAAAATTATAGCAGCCCCTAAAATACCCATCGGAATAATTGATCTAAAGGAAATGTTTATTTTATGCTCTTCTATATCTTTTTCACTTTTCTCCACAAACACAGCTATAAATATCTTAAGCATATAGGCAACTGTAAAGCTGCTGCTTAAGGTAAATGCAATTTCTGCTAAAGTGAACAAGGCTCCGCCATATATATGCTCTGCTTCTGCTAAAGCATGGTGCAATAAATTCTTGCTAATGAATCCATTAAAGCCTGGCATTCCAATAATAGCAAAGAAGCCGATTATAAATAGGATTTTTAATATTTTTTTATTCCTTCCAAAGCCCCTTATTTTATTTATATTCACTGTATTTAAGCTTATATAAATAATTCCAGATAGCATAAATAGTAAGCCTTTAAAGAAAGCATGATTCACTACATGATATAAAGTTCCGTAGAGAGCTGCAGCTCCGCTTTCCTTTAGAAGTCCCATAAGTCCAATTCCCACAAGAATATATCCAACTTGACTCATACTGCTATAGGCAAGTATCCTTTTAATGTTACGTTGAAATAAAGCCAAAAATCCACCTAGGAGCATGTTTATAAATCCTAGTATTAATACTACAGCTGCAACAATTAAATCTCTCTTCATCATTATTTCAATGGTAACTATAATCCCGAATATTCCCGTCTTTACTAATATGGCAGATAATACAGCGCTAGCTGGGGCTGGGGCAGCTGGGTATGCCTTTGGCAGCCATATGTGCAGTGGAAACATACTGGCCTTTACACCAAAACCAATAATTATTAATGATACTATAAAATACTTTATATTTCCTATACCCTGTACAGCCCACTGCAGAGCATCAATATCTAAGGTATTTGTATAGTCATAGAGAAGGAACAATCCCATAAGCAGTATTAGTCCTCCAGTAACAGCCATTACTATATAGGTATAGCCAGCCTCATGAGAATACTCATTTTCCTCATGAATTACTAGAACATAAGAGGTTAGGGACATGATTTCGAAAAAGGTAAAAAGATTTATAAAATTCTCTGATAAAAATATCCCTATAGTACTCCATAAGGTAAGCATAAAAAATAGATAATATCTATTTCTGTTTTTATATTTTATTAAATATTCATTAGAATAAATCGTAGTTAACAACCACACAAAAGCTGTAATAAACACAAAAATATATCTAAAAGCATTAAGCTTTAAATGCAGTCCTGTGCCCATGACATATGGAATAGAAACCTCTAAGGTATCCTGTTTAACATGTGGAAATAGAAGAATCACCACTATAAAAATAATGCCTGTTATTAAAATATTAAAACTATCTCTATATTTCTCATTTTTCCTTCCAAGAATATATCCTATAAAGGATCCTAGGAGAGGGAAAAGCATTATAAAAATCAGCATGACCTTTGGATCCATAAAATTCACCTTCCTTTATATTACCTCACTTGCAATCTCTTCTATGAAATAAATTATTGGATTTGGAAATAAACCTAGTATTACCACTACTATAGTTATAATAACAATTGAAATAAGCATTTTTTTAGGCGGTTCTTTTGCTGCTGTATTTTCATAATCTCCATTTCTGAAAAATGCTGCTGTAACTACCGGGAAAAGGTATAGAGCAGTTAGTACAGCACTTAATAGTAAGGCTGCAGGAAATATGATCTTTCCAGCTGTAAGCCCACCTTGAGCTAAGAACCACTTACTTACAAAACCATTTGTTGGTGGTATTCCTATTAAAGAAATTGAAGCTATTGTAAAGCACCACATAGTAACAGGCATCCTTCTTCCCATCCCGTTTATCTCACTTATGTTTTTCTTTCCTGTAGTGTACATTATAGATCCAACCACAAAGAACAAGGTAATTTTTATTACTGCGTGGTTTATTAGATGAAGTAAGGCTCCAATAAAGGCATTCTTATTTAAAAGCACAATCCCAAGAAGTATATAACCTAGCTGACTTACAGTTGAATAAGCTAGTCTCTTTTTTAAGTTTTCCTGCTTAATTGCTATAAAAGAACCTAATAAAATAGTTATAATAATCGGCACTATCATGTATATATTGCCTTTAAGCTCTTTTATAACGTCTACTCCAAAAATGTAATAACACATTCTAATGAGGGAGAATACTCCAGACTTTACTACAGCTACCGCATGTAAAAGTGAGCTTACAGGAGTTGGAGCAACCATAGCTGAAGGAAGCCAGGAATGAAAAGGAACTAAAGCTGCCTTAACTCCAAAACCAATAAACATACTTATAAATATTCCTAAATATAGATTAAAATTATCTGTAGAAACAGCCCTCACTACGCCGTGAGGCTGAAAGTTTAGATTATTAGTCATGCTGAATAAAAGTATCATTCCCAGTAAAATAAAGGTAGCCCCTCCGAAGGAGTATGCTAGGTACTTTTTACCGCTTTCTAATGCCTCCTTACTCTCCGTATGAATAACTAAAGGGAAAGTAACCAAAGTTAGAAATTCATAAAAAATATACAGGGTGAAAAGATTCCCCGAAAACCCTATACCTACGGTAACTCCTAAAGTAATTATAAAGAATGTAAAGAACTTATTTTCCTTACCTTCATGCTTCATATATTCCATAGAGTAAAAACTAGTAAGAACCCAAAGTATAGAAACTAACGATGTAAATAAGATTCCTAATTTATCAATTTTAAAGAATACATCTATAAATTCATTTAGTTTAAATAAATGAATTTCTCCTTCACCTAAAGCATAGAAAATTCCCATGACTATAATAAGGTTAATTATAACTGCCGTTCCTACAAAAAAGTTCCTTTCTTTTTCTTTAAACTTCATTATAGGTACTATAATAGCTGCTAGAAAAGGAAGGAAAACCGGAAGCAAAATTAAGTAATTCATTGTAAGTTTCCCCCTATACTATTCCATTTTTAATAAAATTAATTATTGTTCCAGATCTGAAGCCTGCATAAATCATAGCAAATATAAGACAGAAAATAGGAAGCAGCTCCTTTATTGGCTTAGACTTAGATTTATATACTTTGTCTTTTAAATTTTCTTCTCCAAAGAAGCCATTAATTACTATAGGAAAATAGTACACAGCATTTAAAAGACTGCTAATTAAAATTATCCCTATTATTAATATTTTATCTACTTCAATACTAGCTAAAGCTAAATTCCACTTGCTAGCAAAACCAGGGAGCACAGGTATTCCTACCATAGATAAAGCACCAAGAAGAAATAATACAGAGGTTGTTGGCATCTCTTTTCCTATACCTCTTAATCCATTTAACTCTTTACTGCCGGTTTTCTCAATCATGGCTCCTACGGATAAAAACAAGGCAGATTTTGTAACAGCGTGACCTATCATATGGAATACAGCAATTGCAACCCCAAGCTCAGTTCCAAGTCCGATTCCTAAAAAAACGTATCCCATCTGAGCAACACTTGAATAGGCTATTACCCTCTTAATCTGCCTTTGGAAAATAGCAAAAACAGAACCCATTATCATACCTACACTTCCAAGTATCAATATTATATTTAATACTGGAAATTCACTTATTATATCCATGCCAAAAGCTCTATATAGAACCTTAATTAGAAGTAGTACAAAAGCCTTTAGAACAAGTGCAGAAAGTATAGCACTAGAAGATGAAGGTGCACTAGAATGAGCATCTGGAAGCCAAGTGTGTAATGGGAACATAGCACTCTTAACTCCAAGACCTACGGTAAATAAACTTAAAGAAATAAGAATTACCCTGGGATATTGATCATATACACTTAAAAGTTCCTTGTGAATAAAGGTTATATTTAGTTGGCCAGTTATTGAATATATAAATGCTATTCCCATAAGCACAAGCCCTGAACCTAAGCAGCTCATGATAAGATATTTAAGGGTAGCTCTTATGTTGTCCTTCTTATCCTTCACCACTATTATTCCGCAGGACGCTAGGGTTCCTACTTCAATGAATACAAAAGCATTAAACAGATCATTGGTATAGATAACTCCCAGTAAGGATCCTATTAAAATATTAATAAGCAAATAGTACAACGAAATTTTGCTGCTGATTATTTCCTCGTCAATGCTGTAAACCGAATACCATATAATCATCAAGGATACAAAGGTAAATAATATCCCCATAATAGCTTCAATATTTCCAATATAGAATTCAATACCCGTAGGGGCGCTAAAATGTCCTATCCTATAATAGAATTTCCCATACCTTATTACATAAAAAGCCGTAGTCAGGGAAAGTATAAGCCCCAAAAGCATAGAAACCAGACTTATGGTTTTCACCAGCTTTCCTTTTTTTATTAATGGCATTATAAAAGCAGATATAAATAAAACAAGAATAGTCACTAAGGGAAAACTCTTAATAATCAATATTCTAGTCTCCTTTCATTTTCATAATTTCATCTAACTCTATAGTTCCATACTTCTCATGAAGCCTTATAGTAAGTGCTAAAGCAAAGGCGGTAGTACTTACTGCCACAACTATTCCAGTTAACATTAATGAAGAAGGGACCGGATTTATATATGCATCCACACCTTTATAGACGTCAACTATAATAGGTGCTTCCCTTTTTTCTATATATCCTTTTGCAATAAAAAACAAAAAAATAGCCGTATCCATAATATTCATCCCGATAATTTTCTTTATTAGATTACTGTGTAGTAATAATATTGCAAAGCCAACGCCAAATAAAATCATAGCACAAGCCTCGTAATAATTAGTCAGTAATGCTTCCATTTATATTTCTCCTTTATCAAACAGACTATATAAAAAATAGATAACTATTGCTACAATAGTTCCTACTAATATGTTTAATGGAAGTAAAAAGCCTCCACTTAGAATGTCTCCAGGTGTTCCTAGAGGGGGCTGTGGTAAATTCAAATGGCTTCCGCCAGTAACAAAGCTATAACCTTTTAAAACTCCATACAGCATTATGGAAAAGCATAAAATAGGTATTAAAATTTTGTATCTAAATCTTTTCTGAGCATACTCTATTCCAAATACTATTCTGTACAATATAAAACTAGCCCCAATTATAGTTCCGCCGGCGAAGCCTCCTCCGGGGCTCAAATGTCCATGAAAAATAACATAAACTCCAAAAATCTGTATAAAAGGAATGACAACTTTACTTATTTCCTTTAAAATTACACTTTTCAATTTCTCACTCCCTTATTCCGTTTTATTACTATTGTCCTTTAAAATAAGTATTACTATTATTGATGCTGTAAATAGCACACTAGACTCTACAAAGGTATCAAAAGCCCTATAATCCAGTATGATTCCAGTGACAATATTAGTTGCACCAGTATCCTTTGTGGCATTTTCTATATAGTACCTTGAAACTTCATTGTTTGCTGGATTATTAGCCCTTCCAAAGCTGGGCAGTTCCTGTACTCCTAAAAGTAAAATTAATATTAAACTCCCTGTAATTAATATAGCTGCTAACCTTTTCATATTTTTACTCCTTAATTCTCTTTAATGTAAGCATAAATAGCACTGTAGTTACACCTGCACCTACAGCTGCCTCTGTAATGGCTACATCTGGTGCATTAAGCTGCTGCCAAATAACCGCCATAATTAAGCTGTAAACCATAAAAATAATAATAGCTGCCAAAACATTTCGCATTATAGCAACTGCTATGGATGATCCAATCAAAAACATAAGCATAATTATACTTAATAAGGTCATCTTTCTATTCCCCCTCCTTTTATTGACTTCTTAAAGCTCTGCTCAGTATTTGCTTTTGCAATTAAATGCGTTGCAGTTGGGTTTGTAAGCCAAAGAAATAAAATTATAAGTATAAGCTTTAGACTTACTATATTTAATCCATTGTAAATTATTAAAGCAGTTAATATTAAAGCAGCTCCTAAGGTATCGCATTTTGCTGCACTATGCATTCTTGTGAGCATATCTGGAAATCTCATTAATCCAATAGTTCCTACCACTAAGAAAAATAAACCTCCTATAGCTAACATTCCAAAAACTATAATCATGTCTTTTTCTCCCCCCATTTTTTAATGTATTGAGCTATAACAATAGAAGCAATGAAGCTAATTAAAGCATAAACTAAGGCTACATCTATGAAGTAAGTTTCATGAAGTATAAATGAAACTACTAGTATCAATATAATTGTCTTTGTTCCAACAACATTTATTGCAATAAGCCTATCTCCTGCAGTAGGACCTTTAACTGCTCTAAATATACAAAGAAATATGGTTATACATAATATTAAGGTTACAAAAACTAATATTTTAATCATTCATACTCCCCTCTATTCTTAATAAAATCTTCTCAAACTCTGAATTTACTAGCCCCTGTCCATATTCTCTTTTTAAACAATGTACTTCAAATTCATCACCAATCACATCTACAGTTACGGTACCTGGAGTTAAGGTTATAGAATTCGCTAAGATAGTCCTTAGAAAATCTGATTTTAGATTAGTAGTAAACGTTGTCATGCAAGGGGATATTTCTACCTTTGGAGTTAGAACCACCTTAGCCACATGAATATTTGCTAAAACAATTTCCCTAAGTAATACTAAAAGAAATAATGCCCAATACTTAATTTGTAAACCTATATTCTTAAAGCTTCTTTGGTGTATTCTCACTAGAGTATATCTTTTGTTGAATACTCCTATAACAGCAGAAATACCCGTTCCTATAACTATACTTTCCATGCTGTTGCCTTCAGATAGTATTAACCAAAACATTATATACATAAACATAACTTTAAATATCATATTAAATACCTCCTTTACTTGTTATATTAACTTTATAAAGCAATTATTGTGCCAATTATATATAGGATTAAAAAATATTTGTAAACCCTTATTTTTACTTATTCTCATCCAGTGTTTTTTAGAAAAATAAAAAAAACAATTACATAATACAGTAATTGTTTTTTTAAATGTTTCATTAAGAAACACATTTTCAATTTATGTCATTTTTCGTGTTTCATTATGAAACGAATGTTTCATGATGAAACACTTTATTACAAGCTATTTTTCTTCAATATTATATTTTTTCATCTTTCTATACATGGTTGTTCTTCCTATACCTAAAGCTTTTGAAGCTGCTGCTATATTGCCGTTACATTCTTGTATAGCCTTACTTATATAGTTCTTCTCTAATTCATCAAGTGTAACTAGTTGCTTGCCAAATTCCATATTTTCCTTAGAATCTTTATCTACAATGTATGGTGGTAAATCCTTAATTGTTAGTGTAACATTATTATCCACCATGTTAATAACTCTTTGCATTACATTTTGTAATTCCCTAACATTACCTGGCCAATTATAGCTTAGCATAGCTTTATAAAAGCTTGATCCAATTCCTTTGACTGTTTTATTAGTAGTTTTACACAACTTCTCAATAAAGTAATCTATTAATATTCTTATATCTTCTTTTCTTTCCCTCAAGGTAGGGGTATATATAGGCATTACGTTTATTCTATAGAATAAGTCGCTTCTAAAATTACCAAGCTCAACTTCCTTCTTTAAATCCTTATTTGTAGCAGCAATCACTCTAACATCTATTGGTATAACCTCATTTCCCCCAACTCTTACTATTTTTTTATCTTCAAGTACTCTTAACAAGCTTACCTGAGCATCTAGAGGCATATCTCCAATTTCATCTAGAAATATTGTTCCTCCATCAGCTAATTCAAACTTGCCAGGATGACCTCCTCTTTTAGCCCCTGTAAAAGCACCCTCAATATATCCAAAAAGCTCACTTGATACTAATTCTCTAGGTATGGCTCCACAATTTAAGAATACAAAGGGATATCCTTTTCTATCACTTTCATTATGAATAGCCTGTGCAAACATTTCCTTACCAGTACCGCTTTCCCCCTGAAGCAGAATAGTTGTATTAGTATTAGCCGAAACAGAAGCAAGCTTTATTGCTTTGTTTATGGCATCACTTTTCCCTAGAATATCACTAAAGGTAAACTTGGCATTTGCACCTACAATTTTATTTACTAAGCTATGAAGCATTTTTGTTTCCCTGAAAGTAATTACAACCCCTCCAGCAGATTTTATAGGAGTAATATTAGCAATACACGCTTTTTTTCTACCATTCCTAGTCTTAAAGTTAACCTCTTCTTCCACATGACTTTTTCCATTTATAATTCCCTTAAGTATATCTTGTCTGTTATCTGGACTAAGAATTGTTTTAATATCTTTTCCAATAATATTTGCTTCACTAAAGGAAAGTAATTTACGAGCAAACCTATTTATACTAACTATATTCTCTTTATCATCCACTCTTATTATTCCTTCAGAAACTGATTCTGTTATTTGATAAAATCTTTCATTAATAGCTCTTAGCTCATTGTTATACTCTTCAAGTTTAATTTCTTTTTCTATAGCTTCTGCTGCTGCAACTATCATACCTAAAGTATGTGTATGGACTTGCTTGTAACTCCCAGTTATGCTTAAAACTCCAAGTATTGTTCCATTTTTATCTTTTATGGGGCATGCCGACGATGTCAGCTTGTGATATTCCTTTAAATAGTGTTCTCCTCCTACGACCTGCATTGGTTCACCAGTAATAAGTGCCATGCCAATAGCAGTAGTACCGACGAACTCCTCTTTTACATTATATCCGTCATCTGCGCCTATAGAGAAATACATATCCACTATTTTTTCTTCTCCAATATGAGTTAATACAAATCCATCTTTATCTGTTAACCTTATGATAAAATCTGTATCCCTAACTATTTTATATATACTTTCCATAAATGGCTTTGCTGTTTTCAATAGTAAGTTTGATTCTTTGTGCCTCTTCTTTAGTTTTTCCTCGCTAAGGCATTTTGTAAAATCTTGAGAATAAGGATTTACTCCATAAGCCTTGCTCCTTTTCCAAGAATCTGCAATAGATTTTCTAATTTCTTTCTCATTCAATATATCTTCTTCAATAAATAGTTCCCATTTTTCAACAATCTCTTCATTGTAATTTATGAAGTTTTTCTCAGGCAATAAAACCCCTCCATTAAAATTTAGCTTTCATAAAATTAAACTTAATTTTTATTCTTCTTTTCATTTTCCTGTATTTCTTTTTTTTCTTCCTTTGGTTTTGATTTAAACCAATCTTCAGGGTCTTTTATTTCAAAGGGGAAAATGTTTCCATTAAACTCTCCTGAGTCATCCATAGGATTTTCTAACATTTTTAAAACTATTATAACCAGTATTATTAATACAACAGCACCCAAAATCATCATCATTCTTTTACCCCTCTTTCCTTTATTTATACTATTATTATATCACAGCATAAATATAATTATATCCTAATGTTAATTTTATGTAATTCTATTGAATTTATATTTTTGAAATAGTAAAGTAGAACTATCAGAAGGAGGTATATTATGTATACTCTTAAAGCCGTAAAATACAAAAATATATTGAAAATAGATGAACTTCATATTCCTAAAGAAAAAGTTACCTGTATAATAGGTCAAAGCGGAAGTGGCAAAACAACCTTAATTCGCCTATTAAACAAATTAATAAGTTGCGAAGAAGGAGAAATTCTTTATAAAGGTAAAAATTTAAAAGAAGTAGATTCAATTCTACTTAGACGAGAAGTTATAATGCTGCCTCAGAATCCCGTAATATTCCCTGGTACTATACAAGAAAATCTACTAATAGGATTAAAATTTTCTGAAAAGCCTTTAGTAAGTGAAAATGAACTATTAGAAATGTTAAGTTTCTTGAACTTAGAAAAATCTCTTAAGGAAAATGCAGAAAAATTATCTGGTGGAGAAAAACAAAGAATTTCCTTAGGAAGAATTCTATTGATGGAGCCAGAAGTATTATTATTAGATGAACCTTCCTCAGCACTGGATGAAGAGACAGAGAATCTAATTATTTCAAAGGTAATAACTTATGTAAAGTCTAATAAAAAAACTCTTACAATGGTAACCCATTCCTCTAGAGTTGCAGAGATCTTTTCCGATAACATAATAGAGATTGCTAAAGGAAAAATTATAAACCATACAGGAGGTAAAAACCTTGGATAGTGTTTTAAATCTTAATCTATGGCAAATGGCTTCAGCATATATTTTCGTTCTAGTTCTACTTGCTATAGTTAAAATAAAAGGTATATCTCGAGAAAAGGAAATCATAATTTCAACAATAAGAATGACTCTTCAATTAATATTAACTGGGTATATTCTCTCATATATATTCCAAAATAGTAACGCTTTTTACACCATATTCTTTATGATATTAATGGAACTTTTCGCAATTTATAATACCTTTAAACGTGTAAAGGTAGAACTTTCAAAGCAAATGAAGTTTACCATTGGAATTTCTATGATTTCAGGAACCTTAATAACCATTCTTTACTTTATTTTTGTTGTTTTAAGACTTGTACCTTGGTTTGAGCCAAGATATTTTATTCCAATTGGAGGCATGATAATCGGAAATTCTATGACAGGCATATCCTTAGGAGTTACTAAACTTGTAGATGGAATGACCAATAAACGAGACTTAGTTGAAATGGCTCTTATGCTTGGCGCTACCCCTAAAGCTGCATCTAAGTCAATTGTTGATAGTGCTTTTGATTCCTCAATTCTTCCAACAATAAACTCTATGGTTGGCATGGGAATTGTGTTTCTTCCTGGAATGATGACAGGTCAAATCCTATCAGGAGTTTCTCCTTTTACAGCTATTGAATATCAAATTGCCATTATGCTTGGAATTTTAGGTAGTGTAGCCTTAACAGTAATAATGTTTGTGCAATTAGGATATAAAACCTTCTTTAATGAAGAAGATCAGTTAAATATATAATAAAATAAAAGAGGGAATGTTAGTCCAAACCCTCTTTTGCTATTTTATATTATAATTTAAAAGAACTCTTTAAAGATACTATTCTGTTAAATACTATTTTATCTTTAGAAGTGTATTTTGTATCTACATTAAAGTAACCATGTCTAAAGAATTGGAATTTTTCTCCTCCTAATAGACCTTTCATATTAGGCTCAATAAAGCCTTGTAATACTTCAAGTGAATTCGGATTTACTTGCTCTAGGAAATTTTTATCCTCATCATTTTCATCATCTAGTATTAGAGAATCATATAATCTAAACTCAGCTGGAACAGCATTACTTGCTTCAACCCAATGAATAGTTCCTTTAACCTTTCTTCCAGTGAATCCGCTTCCACTCTTTGTCTCAGGATCATAGGTACAGTGTATTTCTACAACATTTCCTGCTTCGTCCTTTATCACATCATTACAAGTAATGAAATATGCATTTTTTAATCTTACTTCATTTCCTGAGAATAGCCTAAAGTATTTCTTTGGAGGATTCTCCATGAAATCTTCCTGTTCAATATATATTTCCCTAGAGAATGGAATCTGTCTAGTTCCCATTTCAGGTTTGTCTTGATTGTTTTCTGCCTCAAGCATTTCAACCTTTCCCTCTGGATAATTTGTAATGACCACCTTTAAAGGTCTTAAAATTGCCATCGTTCTTGGTGCCTTTTCATTTAAGTCTTCTCTTAGGAAATGCTCAAGCATTTGGTAATCTACTATACTGTTGCTTTTAGCTACACCGATTTCTCTACAGAAATTACGGATTGCCTCAGGTGTAAATCCTCTTCTTCTTAGCCCTGCAATTGTAGGCATACGTGGATCATCCCAAGCATCTACAAATCCTTCATCTACTAATTGCTTCAATTTTCTTTTACTCATTACTGTATTTGTAAGGTTCAATCTAGCAAATTCTATTTGCTTAGGCTTGCTTTTCATTTCACATTCATTAATTACCCAATCATATAGCGGGCGGTGATCTTCAAATTCTAGTGTACATATGGAGTGAGTAACCCCTTCAATAGCATCTTCAATAGGATGCGCAAAATCGTACATAGGATAAATACACCATTTATCTCCAGTATTATGATGTTCTGCATGAGCAATACGATAAATTATCGGATCTCTCATATTTATATTTGAAGATGACATATCAATCTTAGCTCTTAATACCTTTTCTCCATCTTTAAATTCTCCATTTTTCATTCTTTCAAAAAGGTCAAGATTTTCTTCTATAGTTCTATTCCTATATGGACTTTCTTCTCCTGGTTTAGTTAAAGTACCTCTATATTCTTTTATTTCTTCAGCAGATAAATCACATACATAGGCTTTACCCTTCTTAATCAAAATCAAAGCGCGATTATACATTTTCTCAAAATAATCAGAAGCAAAATATAATCCGTCCCATTGAAATCCTAGCCACTCAACATCTTCTTTAATAGATTCTACATATTCTGTATCTTCTTTAACTGGATTTGTATCATCAAAACGCAAATTTGTTTTACCCTTAAATTCATCAGCTAATTCAAAATTTAAGACTATTGATTTTGCATGCCCTATATGCAAATATCCATTTGGTTCTGGTGGAAAACGAGTTATTATCTCTTTATGTTTCCCTGATTCTAAATCCTCAACAACAATATTTCTAATAAAGTTTGACGAACTGCGTTTATCCTCCATGTCTGTTACCTTCCTTTTCTAATGGTGTTCTTATTTTTCCTCTACATTGAAATAAATATATCATAAAATGATTTATTTTTCTACTTTAGCTAAAAATTAAATTTACTATAGAAAAGGACTGATGTAAGCTTATATATTATAACTGCTTAACTTCAGTCCTTCTAAATCTAAAAAATAATATTTTTATCCACCTAAATATGCACTTCTTACCTTTTCATCGTTAAGAAGCTCATTTGCTGGTCCTTCCATTTCCACACGTCCATTTTGAATTACATAAGCTCTATTAGCAATGTTAAGTGCCATTGCAGCATTTTGCTCTACCAGTAAAACAGTAGTTCCTTTTTCATTTATATCTTTAATAATTGAAAAAATCTGTTTTACTACTAATGGAGCAAGTCCCATAGAAGGTTCATCTAGGAGTAATAGCTTTGGTCTTGACATTAAAGCACGACCTATAGCAAGCATTTGCTGTTCTCCTCCTGAAAGGGTCCCTGCCATTTGATTTTTACGTTCTAATAATCTTGGAAAGGTTTCAAATACCATTTCATAGTCTTTTTTAATTTCAGCTTTATCTTTTCTTGAGTAAGCTCCCATTTCGAGATTTTCCATAACTGACATACTGGAGAATACTCTTCTACCTTCAGGTACATGGGAAATTCCAAGACTTACAATATTACTAGCATTCACCTTATTTATCTCATTTCCTTGAAACTTTACTACACCAGTTTTAGGTTTTAAAACTCCAGAGATTGTTTTAAGTGAAGTAGTTTTACCTGCTCCATTTGCACCTATTAAAGTAACAATTTCCCCTTCATTAACCTTTATGCTTATCCCTTTTAATGCATGAATAGCACCATAGTATACATTAACATCTATCATCTCTAACATGACTAGTCATCACCTCCAAGATAAGCTTTTATAACTGCAGGGTTGTTTTGAATTTCTTCAGGTAATCCTTCAGCTATCATTTTTCCATAGTCTAAAACATATATTCTATTGCAAACATTCATTACTAATGACATGTCGTGTTCTATAAGTATAATTGTAATCTTGAATTCATCTCTAATCCATCTGATTAGCTCCATTAGCTGGTTTGTTTCATTTGGATTCATACCTGCAGCTGGTTCATCAAGAAGAAGTACAGTAGGCTCAGATGCAAGTGCTCTTGCTATTTCGAGTCTTCTTTGTTCTCCGTAAGGCAAGTTTTTTGCAAGTTCTTCTTTTTTATCTAAAAGCTTAAAAACTTCAAGCAATTTTTCTACTTTATCTTGTGCAATTTTCTCTTCCTTATAGAATACAGGAAGTCTAAAAAAGGATGAAATTGCACCACTTTTTATGTTATTGTGTAATCCAATTTTAATATTTTCCTCTACAGTCATATTACCAAATAGTCTTATGTTCTGAAAAGTTCTAGAAACACCTAAGGCAGATATTTCATAAGGCTTTTTATTTTTAATTGAAAGCTCTTTATCAAAATTATATACTATATCACCTTCTGTAGGTGAATATATTCCCGTTAGCAGATTAAAGAGAGTAGTCTTTCCTGCCCCATTGGGTCCAATAAGACCAACTATTTCCTCAGAGTTTATGTCCATATTTACTTCAGATACAGCCTTTACTCCTCCAAAAAATCTAGATAGGTTACTTACCTTTACCACTGACATGTTCGGCTCCTCCTCTCTTAAAGAATTTTATTTTGTAATTACCCATAATTCCTTGTGGTCTGTAAACCATTATTACGAAAAGAATTACGGAATATATAACCATTCTGAGTTCAGGTACACTTTGAAGTACTAATGAAATTATTGAAAGAGCAACAGCTCCAACAACAGAACCCACCATACTTCCCATGCCTCCGAATACAACAATTACAAGTATGTCTATAGATTTCATAAATCCAAAAGCATCAGGTTTTATAAAGTAAAAATACCCAGAATATAATCCACCAGCTATTCCCGCAAAAAGTGCTCCTATTGCAAAAGCAAGTACTTTATAGTAAGTAGTATTTATTCCCATAGCTTCAGCAGCAATTTCATCTTCTCTAATTGCTATACAAGCTCTACCACTTTTTGAATCTATAAAGTTTTTTAGTAAAACTAAAGTTAACGCTACCATGAAAAAAAGCCATGTCCAAGTAGTATACTGTGGTATGTCATTCATTCCACTGGCTCCGCCTACATATTCATTGTTAAGTATAACAATTCTAACTATCTCTCCGAAACCAAGAGTAGCAATAGCTAAATAATCTCCCTTTAGTCTTAAGGTAGGTATTCCTATTATAATTCCTGCTAATGCAGCACATATAGCAGCTACAATTAATCCAACTACAAATGGTAACCCAAGCTTTGCTGTAACTACAGCTGAGGCATAAGCTCCTATTGACATAAAGGCTGCATGCCCTAGGGAAAATTGTCCTGTAAAACCTGTAATAAGATTAAGACTTACAGCTAATATTATGTTGATTCCTATTACAACTATATTAAGCAAAACATATGAATCAATAGTACCCATTCCAATTAATATTTGTCCTAATGCATAAAGGAGTAGGATAACTACTAATGATATGATATTCTTCTTATTTACTGCTTTCATAATATCCCTCCTACACCTTTTCTTTAGAGTTTTTACCTAATAAACCATTAGGTTTTATTAAAAGAATTATAATCAAAATTGCAAAGGCAACTCCATCTTTATATAGTGAGCCTCCATAAGCACTTACCATAGTTTCTGTCATGCCAAGGAAATACCCACCAAAAACAGCTCCTGGTATAATTCCTATACCGCCTATTACAGCTGCAACAAAGGCTTTAAGACCAGGTAAAATACCCATTAAAGGATTAATTGAGTTATAGTATACTCCCACAAGTACACCTGCAACTCCAGCTAGAGCAGATCCTATTGCAAAAGTAAAAGATATTGTTCTGTCTATGCTGATACCCATATATTGAGCTGCTTCACTATCCATTGATACGGCTCTCATTGCCTTACCGATTTTAGTTTTGTGAATTACATATTGAAGTAATAACATAAGAACTACTGTAATCACTATTATGTATATATCTGTAGTATTTAAAACTACTCCGCCATTAAAAAGCTTTATGCTTTTATTTGCTAGAACGCTTGGAAATGTTCTTGTTTCTGCTTTTACAAAATACATTGTTCCATACTCTAAAAACAAAGAAACTGCTATTGCAGTAATAAGTGCAGCAATTCTTGTAGATTTTCTGATTGGTTTATAAGCTACTTTTTCAATTATTATTCCGATTATTGCACAAGCTACCATAGCTATTATAAGTGCTGGGAAAAATCCAAGATGAAGAGAGGTTGTTACTGCAAATCCTATATAAGCTCCAAGCATGTATATATCACCATGTGCAAAATTAATCAGGTTTATGATTCCATATACCATTGTATATCCTAGTGCGATCAAAGCATATATACTTCCCAGAGAAAGTCCATTCACTAACTGCTGTAAAAACTGTTCCAATTCTTCTCACTTCCTTTTAAAAATTTATTAGAGAGCACAAAATTATTCAATTCATAAATGTACTCTCTAATAATAAAATTTATGGTTACTTTAGTTAATTCTTATTGTGGTGCTAATTTCTTTAAGAAAGTTTGTTCACCATTTTTCATTTCAAGTATAGTTATTGATTTTACTGGGTTATGATTTGCATCTATTGAAATTTCTCCAGTAATTCCTTTAAAGTTTTTAGTTGCTGCTAAAGCATCTTTAAGTTTAGTAGAATCTGCTTCTCCTGCTCTCTTTAAACCATCAGCAAGGAAATATGCAAGGTCATATCCAAGAGCGTTGAAAGCATTTGCTTCTTTATTGTATTTAGTCTTGAAAGCTTCTCTGAACTTAGTAACTTCTGGTGCAGTATCCATTGGAGAGTAGTGGTTTGTAAAGTAAACTTGATTTAAAGCAGCTTTTCCTGCAAGTTCTGCAAGTTTTGGAGATTCATATCCGTCTCCTCCAAGTACTGGTACGTTAAGACCAAGCTCTCTTGCTTGTTTTACTATTAAACCTACTTCTTCATAGTATCCTGGAAGGAATAATATATCAGGATTCGCTCCTTTAATCTTAGTTAAAACAGCTTTAAAATCTGTATCTTTTGCTTGATAAGCTTGTTCAGTTACTATTTGTCCTCCAAACTTAGCGAAAGTTTCTTTAAAGTTCTTAGCAAGTCCTTTACTATAATCACTTGTACTATCTATAAGTAAAGCAGCTTTTTTCTTTCCTAAATCTTGTGCTGCAAAGTTACCCATGATAACTCCTTGGAAAGAGTCACTGAAACAAGTTTTAAATACATATTCTCTTACTTTACCATTACTATCAACAGTAACGTCATCTGCTGTTGCAGAAGCTGAAATTAGAGGTACCTTATTTTGTATTGCTATTGGTGCTGCTGCTTTAGTATTTCCTGATGTTGCAGGTCCTAATATAGCAACAACCTTATCTTTAACTGCAAGCTTTGAAGCAACATTAGCTGACTCAGCATTATCCGACTTGTTGTCAACTTTAACTAATTCAATTTGTTTGTTTAAAACTCCACCATTTTTGTTTATTTCCTCTACCGCTAATTCAATACCCTCAACGAGTCCTTGTCCGTATGTTGCTACTCCCCCTGTTAGCTCATAGTTAAGACCCACTTTTATTGTTTTTGAATCTTTTGATGAGGTTGCTGCACTTTTGCTGCATCCAACAAAGGAACTAACAACTAATGCTGATGCTAGTAATAATGATAACTTTTTTTTCATAATATTTCCCCCTTTATAAATATTAAGAATTTGCCCTATTTCGAGAAAATTTAACAATTCTATAATTTTTAAACAATTATATGGAATTTATAAGATTTTCTGCATAAATATAGACTAAATTTTATAAAAAAAACGTCTCTACATGTATTTCATACACATAGAGGCGTTATTTACGCTGTACCACTCTACTTCACTATTAATTTTCATTAATAGTCTCCATTAGGTTCTTTTGACCCTAGCTTATTAACGCAGCCATGCGATATAACTTACTGAGATTCAGTTATACAACTCGGGAGTGAGTATTGCTACAAGATTTTGCCAGTTTTCAGCTGCCCCGGCTCTCTTTAAAAATCTTTAATAGTTTTGTCTCCGTCATTATTTTTATAAAAATATACAATAGATTTTAATCAATTTTTGTTAACTTACCTTAGTAAGTTATCAATGATGATATCATATTCTAAGCCATATGTCAACTATCATCTTTAATATTTGATAATGTGTTAAAACAATTATAATTGGCTCTGATATTATTATCCATTTTCACCATTCTACTTGTATCTAAATTAAACTAATGATAAAATAATGAATAATTATACTTAATATTAATCATTATATATGATAATGTATTTTGTTAATATTATTTTGGAAAGGAATGGAGTTTTTTTATGGAAAAAATTAAAATGAACGTGCCTCTTGTGGAGATGGACGGAGATGAAATGACTAGAATAATCTGGGCTAAGATTAAAGAGCACCTTTTGGAGCCTTATATAGATCTTAATACAGAGTACTATGACTTAGGTCTTGAGAAAAGAAACGAAACTGATGATAAAATAACTACAGACTCTGCAAATGCCATAACGAAATATGGTGTTGGAGTTAAATGTGCTACTATAACTCCTAATGCTGCTAGAGTTAAAGAATATAATTTAAAAAGTATGTGGAAGAGTCCAAATGGAACTATCAGAGCAATATTAGATGGTACTGTATTTAGAGCACCTATTATAGTAAATAACATTAAGCCTTCCGTAAAAACTTGGACAAAACCAATTACTGTTGCAAGACATGCTTATGGTGACGTATATAGAGATGTAGAAATTAAAGTTGAAGGAGCTGCCAAAGCTGAATTAGTAGTTACATATGCAAATGGAGAAGTTGCAAAACAAACTATTCACGATTTTTCAGGAGCAGGTGTAGTTTTAGGAATGCATAACACCGATAAATCTATTGAAAGCTTCGCAAGATCTTGCTTCAATTATGCACTAGATCAAAAACAAGATATCTGGTTTGCTACTAAGGACACTATTTCTAAAACTTACGATCATAGATTTAAGGATATTTTCCAAGAAATTTATGATAATGAATATGATGATAAATTCAAAGCTGCTGGCATTGAATACTTCTATACTCTTATAGATGATGCTGTAGCTCGTGTTGTAAAGTCAGAAGGCGGATTTATTTGGGCATGTAAAAACTATGACGGAGATGTAATGTCAGATATGGTAGCTACTGCATTCGGCAGCCTTGCTATGATGACTTCTGTTCTAGTATCGCCTGAAGGATTTTATGAATATGAAGCAGCTCATGGAACAGTTCAACGTCACTATTATCAACATTTAGAAGGAAAAGTAACTTCTACAAACTCCATGGCTACTATTTTTGCTTGGACAGGAGCTTTAAGAAAAAGAGGAGAGCTAGATAACAACGAAGCTCTAATAAACTTTGCAAACAAATTAGAGGAAGCTTCAATAAAAACTATTGAAGAAGGAGTAATGACAAAAGACTTAGCTTCTCTTGCAGAAGGTACAAATATAAAAACAGTAAACACAGAAGAATTCTTACTAGAAGTTAAACAACGTTTAGAAACTTTAATCTAAAACAAATGGTACTGGGGCTAAATTTCTTATATTTTCAGATTTTTTAGCCCCAGTACCATTACTTATTTAAATAAGAAGCTTCTTCTGTTTTAATTGATTCTCCTACTAACTTATTAATCTGCCTTATCTCTTCCTTTGTTAAGTATCTCCACTTTCCAGTAGGTAGCTCCCCTAACTTTACATTCATGATTCGTATTCTCTTAAGTTTTACAACATTATACCCTAGGTAGTCGCACATTCTTCTTATCTGTCTATTTAATCCTTGAGTTAAAATTATTCTAAATATATACTTACTCTTTTTTTCTACAAAGCATTTTTGAGTTACAGTATCTAAAATAGGTATACCATTTCCCATTCTTTTAATAAATTCAGGTGTAATTGGCTTATCTACTGTAACTATATATTCCTTTTCATGATTATTTCCTGCCCTTAAAATCTTATTTACTATATCTCCATCATTAGTTAAAAAAATAAGTCCCTCTGATGGCTTATCTAATCTTCCAATAGGGAAAATCCTCTTTGGATGATTTATGTAGTCTATTATATTGCCCTTAACTTTATGTTCAGTGGTACAGGTAATGCCCACTGGTTTGTTAAAAGCTACATATATAGGTTCTTCTTTAGCTTTTATAGGCTTCCCATTTACACTGACCTGGTCTTCATATGTAACCTTAGTTCCCATTTCTGCAACTATCCCATTAACTATCACTTTACTCTGTTCAATTAACTTATCTGCTTCTCTCCTTGAGCAAATTCCAGTTTCACTTATAAACTTATTTAATCTTATAGGTTCTCTACAGTTATCCTGCTCCTTATTCTTCATCTTCTACCTTCCCTTATATTATAATGTAATATACATTTCGTACTGAGCTAGCTTTTCTTTTGTAAAGCCTCATCTTTATGTAGGTTATAAAGTGCATTACTTATACCTAGCCCTCTATAATTAGAGCTTAAAGCTAAAGTTCCACACCTGATAGTTTTTATACCTTCATAATTTTTAATTCCACCAAGAATAACTCCTACAGGTTCATCTCCCTCTATTGCAATGATAATATTTAACACACCGCTTGTCTACCCCAAATTTTGTAAGACTTTTATAGGATAAGATCATAACTAGTTAAATCATTATTTAAATAAAATAATAGGAGGCGTTTATTAGATAAATTATCTAACAAACGCCTCCTTAGAGTAAAACATTTAGAATTATATAAACACTACTATTTATTTATTAAGCTCTTTATATAATTATTTATATCTTCATCAGTTTCCAAGCCTAAAACCTTATCAGCTATTTTTTTTGCATCTTCGTATTTTAGCGAATTTATAAGTTTTCTAGCAGGTAAAATAGATATTGGACTCATGCTGAATTCATCTAGCCCCATTCCCAATAGAATAGGAATCATTCTCTCATCTCCTGCAGATTCTCCACACATTCCCACCCATTTTTGTGCCTTGTGTGCATTATCAATAACCAGCTTTATTAATCTTAATACTGCTGGATTAAATTGATTATAAAGATGAGTTATCTTCTCATTCATTCTATCTACTGCACAAGTGTATTGTATTAAATCATTTGTTCCAATACTAAAGAAATCTACATATTTAGCAAGTATATCTGATATTATTGCTGCTGAAGGAACCTCTATCATCATACCAACTTCTATATTTTCAGAATATGAAAGCTTTTCTTGTTTAAGTTCCACTTTAACCTCTTCCAATATAGCTTTTGCTGATAAAAGTTCTTGCAGGCTGGATATCATAGGAAACATAATCTTTAGGTTTCCATAAACACTTGCCCTTAAAAGAGCCCTTAATTGAGTCTTAAACAAATCCTTTTTATCAAGGCAAAGCCTTATAGCTCTATATCCTAGGAAAGGATTCATTTCTTCTTCAATTTTTAAATATGGAAGCTTTTTATCTCCACCTATATCTAGGGTTCTTATAACTACTGGTTTATTATTTAATGCTTCTAGTACAGTCTTGTAAGCTTCAAATTGTGCCTCTTCACTTGGGGCTTCCTCCCCTTCCATATAAAGAAACTCTGTTCTATAAAGGCCTACACCTTCAGCATCATTTTTTAATATACCACTAATATCCTTAACTGAACCCATGTTGCTAACTAACTCTACTATTCTTCCATCTACAGTTTTTGTTTCTTTGCCAATAAGTCCTTGAAGCTCTTCTTTTTGTTTTGTATACTTTGCTTTTAATTGTTTAAATGCCTCAATAGTTTTATCGTCAGGATTAATAAAAACTTCCCCCGTAGATCCGTTAAATGCTATATAATCTCCATCTTTCACTCTGTCTGTTATGTCCTTTAGTCCAACAACTGCTGGTATTTCTAAGGATTTTGCCATAATTGCTGTATGAGAGGTCTTTCCTCCAATATTGGTTGCAAACCCTAAAACTTTAGTCTTATCCATAATAGCAGTATCTGAAGGAGTCAAGTCATGGGCTACAAGTATTACTTCTTCTTCTAAGCAAGATAAGTCAATATGCTTTATGCCTAAAATATGCCTTATAATTCTACTTGACACATCCTTTACATCTGCTACTCTTTCTTTCATATAATCATCATCCATGGCTTGAAACATATCAACGAACATATCTCTAACTTCTGAAATAGCATATTCTGCATTAACCTTATCTTCTCTTATTTTTTCAAATGCAGAATCTATAAATCCAGGGTCCTCTAGAACTAATAGATAGGTCCCAAATATTTTGGCCTTATCTTCTCCAAAGTCTTTCATAGCCTTATCTTGAACTTTAATTAGCTCTTTTCTTGATTCTTCTACAGCATCCTGTAATTTTTTTTCTTCCATTTCAGCGTTTTCAATATTTAATTTGCTAATTTCAAATTCACTGTGTTCAATTTTTAATACTTTCCCCAAAGCTATACCGGGTGAGGCATTAGTTCCTTTCAACATATTAATATCTCCTCATAAATATTAATTTTACTCTATTCGCCAAAGCCACTTTCGACAAGTTCAACTAAAGCATTTAATGCTTCCTCAGCATCTTCTCCATTGGTTATTATTGTTATTTCATTACCTTTCTTTAGCCCTAAGCTCATTAATATCATTACAGATTTTCCATTAACTTTTTTCCCTTTAAAATCAATTTGAACTTGTGATTTATATTTTGAAGCTGTTTTTACAAACTCTCCAGCTGGCCTAATATGAATTCCTTTTTCATTTTTTATTACAACTGTTTTTTCCATTATATTATCCTCCAAATCGCTTATAATTTATACTAAACTTTACTCTGTTACTGGCTTTTTTAGTGCTCCTAACATAAATGCTGTTACTAAAGAACCTATTAAAATTGCTAGAATATAAAACCAAGGATTTCCCTTAACTATTGGAATAACAAATAGTCCACCGTGAGGTGCTGGCAGTCCTATATTAAATAACATTGTTAATCCTCCAGCGATAGCTGATCCTACAATAATTGAAGGAATTACTCTAGCTGGGTCTGCAGCAGCAAATGGTATAGCTCCTTCAGTTATAAATGATGCTCCCATTACATAACAAGTTTTTCCTGCATCTCTTTCATTTCTAGTAAACTTATTTTTAAATATAGTAGTTGCAATAGCTATTCCTAAAGGTGGTACCATTCCACCTGCCATTATGGCAGCATGTGGTGCAAAATTTCCAGCATCTATCATTGCAATTCCAAAGGTAAAAGCTGCTTTATTTATTGGTCCGCCCATATCAACGGCCATCATACCGCCTAAAATTACTCCAAGTATTATTCTATTAGCTGCGCCCATACCGCTTAGCCAGTGTTGTAAAGCAAGATTCATACTCTTTACAGGATCAACTATCAAGAATAACATAATAGCTCCAGTAATAAATATACCTAATAGCGGATATAAAAGTACTGGTTTTATACCTTCTAAAGATTCCGGCAATCTACTAAATAGTTTTTTCAAAAATACTACTACATATCCACCTAAGAAACCTGCTATTAATCCGCCTAAGAAACCTGCTCCATTATTTGCTGCTATGAATCCTCCTACCATAGCTGGCGCAAAACCTGGTTTATCAGCTATACTTAATCCAATAAATCCCGCAAGCACAGGTACCATAAGTGAGAAAGCACTACCTCCACCTATATCCATTAACAATTTTGCAATTGGATTAAAGGCTGGGTCCTTAGGATCAAAAGCCTTGATTCCAAACATAAAGGATATAGCTATTAATATACCTCCACCTACTACAAATGGAAGCATATTTGAAACTCCGCTCATAAGGTGTTTATAAAAACCTGTTCTTTCATGTTTTACAGAGGAAACTGATTTATTTCCTCCTTTATGATGGTATATTTGTCCTTCTCCGTTTAATCCACTATTCAATAAACCTTCAGGATCTTTTATAGCTTGTGCTACAGGAACTATAATAACCTTCTTCCCTTCAAATCTTTCCATTTCTACTTGTCTATCAGCAGCAACTATTATAGCTTCTGCTTCTTCTATCTCTTCATTTGTTAATCTATTTTTAACTCCTGTAGAACCGTTTGTTTCTACCTTAACTTTTACTCCCATTTCCTTAGCTTTATTTCTAAGTGAATCCGCTGCCATGTAAGTGTGAGCAATTCCTGTTGGGCATGCTGTAACTGCTAAAATAAGTTTATCTGACTTCTTTTCTTCAATTTCTATGCTTTCTTCTTCTAATGAATTTTTCTTATCTTCCTCATCAATCAAGTTAAGTAACTCTTCTTTGCTTTTAACTTGAGCTACCTTTTCTCTAAATTCCTCATTTAAAAGTATCATGGATAATTTTGATACAGTTTCTAGATGCTCATTATTAGCTGTTTCTGCCCCAGCTATCATAAAAAATATATGCGCTGGCTGTCCATCCATTGAATCAAAATCTATTCCTTCCTTAGAATATCCAAAAGCTAAGCTTGGCTTTGTAACTACAGCACTCATAGCATGTGGAACTGCTACTCCATCTCCTACTCCAGTAGTAGATAATTCTTCCCTTTTCCGTATAGCTTTTTTAAATTCTCCCTTATCCTTTATATTTCCCGCGGAATAAAGTTTATCTATAAGTTCATCAAGTACTTCAATCTTTGTCTTAGCTTTTAATTCTAATATAATAGTCTCTTTGCTTAACAAATCTGTTATTTTCATAATTATTCTCCCTTCCTTATAATTTAATTTTTGTAATTTTTACTTCATTTATTAAATTCTCAACGTCTTTTTTCGTACATAGATCCATCGAAAAAGCTGTAGCACTTCCTGAAGCCGCTGCCCATTTAAATGCTTCAACTACATTAAAGTTTTTTGAATAATCTGCAAGGAACCCTCCTATCATTGAATCTCCTGCCCCTACAGAGTTTTTAACTATCCCTTTAGGTGCCGATGCATGATAATAACCTTCACTGCACACTAAAAGTGCCCCTTCTCCTGCCATTGAAATTACTACATTTTGCGCTCCCATTTGGATTAGCTCTTGCCCATATTGTAATGCCTCTTCTCTAGTAATTATATGAGCATCAAATATCTCAGCTAATTCTTTTATGTTAGGCTTAACTAAAAAAGGTTTATATTCTAAAGTACTTACTAAAGCTTCACCAGTTGTATCCACAATAAACTTTACCTCTTTATCTGTACAACCTTTTTGAATTTCTGTATAGACATTTCTTGGTAAACTACTCTGTGCATTACCCGCAAGCACTATAAAATCTCCTGCTTTAGCATTTTGAACTTTCTTTATCAGCTCTTCTAAATGTGTTTTTTCAATATTAGGTCCTGCACCATTAATTTCAGTCTCCTCATTGGATTTAAGTTTAACGTTTATTCTTGTATCTTCTGTAACATTAATAAAATCTGTCTCTATTCCCTCATTTTCAAGAAATCTCTTAACATATTCTCCAGTAAATCCTCCAGTAAATCCTAGGGCCTTATTTTTTATATTAAATCCATTTAGAACTCTTGATACATTTATTCCTTTGCCTCCAGGATACTTTTGGTCCATTTCGACTCTATTTACTTCACCAGCTTTGAAATTTTTCACTCTAACAATGTAGTCAATAGATGGATTAAAGGTTATTGTGTAAATCATCTTCCGATACCACCTTTATTTTAGTTTTCTCCTTGTATATCTTATAGTTTTCCACTCTTGCGTTGGTTATTATACTTGCTTTATTCAGCTCAGCAACCTTACAAAAGGTTATCTCACCGAATTTGCTATCATCAGCAAGAACAAAGGACTCTTTAGAAAATTTTATAGCATTCTCCTTCATCGCTGCTTCCTCTATATCTGGAGTTGTATAGCCATAATTAAAGTGAATTCCGTTTATCCCTATAAATGCTTTGTCAAATCTAAATTTTTCAATACTTCTTACAGCATCTATTCCAATAATTGCTTTAGTTATTGCTTTTACTTTGCCTCCAAGGATGTAAGCGTTTATTCCTTTTTCAACTAGAGCATCTAAGTGCTTTAACCCATTAGTTACAACAAAGATATTAGACTTATTTATGTGTTTTATCATTTCAAAAGTAGTAGTTCCTGCATCTAAGTATATACAATCTCCTTCTTGTACTAAGGAAGCTGCATATTCAGCTATAATTGACTTTTCATTTATATTTTTATCAAGTTTTTCATTGTAACTGAGTTCAGTATAGCTTCTATTTAAAAGCGTAGCTCCTCCATGAACTCTTTTAAGAGCATTTATACTTTCTAAGTAAGTCAAGTCACGTCTTATGGTAGATTCAGAAGTATCAGTTAAGTTAACAAATTCATTAATTTTTACAATTCCTTTTTTTGATAAAATATCTATTATAAGTTTATGTCTTTCTTCAGTTAACATGTAATCACCTCTCTATGCAATCATTATAATCCAAAATCAATCAAAAAGCAATCGATTTCATTTAAATTTCAATCATTTTTAATCAAAAATAATCAACACTGATCATTCATAATCAAAACCTATTATCCCTTAACTTATTCATAAGTAAACTAAGGTATTTTTATTAATTTATTAATTAATAATTTTTACATAAATAAAAAAGATGCTGCTGGTTAAAATACTACTTATATTCAGAAACATCTTAAATTTAAATTTTTGATTATATTTTCTACAATAATACTCTATCTAGTACCTTGCAAAGAATACTTATCATATCATCTGTATCCTTCTGAGTAACTATTAAAGGTGGCATAATACGAATAATATTAGGCCTTGGTGAATTTAATAAAAGTCCTTCACTTAAGCATCCCGCTGCAACCTCACTGCCTTTATCTTCAGGAAGATCAAAAGCTATAAGCAATCCTCTTCCCCTTATATTTGTTAATTCGTATTTATCTTTTATTTCATTTAGTTTTTCTACTATATATTCACCTTGCACTTTGGCATTATATGAAAGATTTTGATTGATTATTTCACTAACTACAGCCTTTCCTACAGCCATACCAAGTGGCTGAGCGGAATAGCTACCTCCTTGATCCCCAGGTTCAAATATATTAAACTCTTCTTTGACTAGTAATGCAGATAAGGGATAACCGCCCCCTATTCCTTTTGCAAGGGTCATTATATCTGGCTCAATTTCATAATATTCATAAGCAAATAAACTACCGGTTCTTCCAAGACCAGTTTGAACTTCATCAAAAATCAGAAGAATACCATGTTTTTTACATATCTCACTGACTGCTTTTACATAATCTTTACTTAGTTCGTAAACTCCACCTTCCCCTTGTATAGGTTCTAACATAACTGCACAAGTATTAGAGGTTATGGATGTTTTAATAGCCTCCAAATCATTTATTGGTACATGTTTGAAACCTGGAACCTTTGGCTCATATAACTTATCCCAAGCTGCCTTACCAGTTGCGGACATTGCAGCAAGAGTTCTTCCATGAAAACTATTAATGTTTGTGATTATTTCATAAGCTCCATTAAAAAACTTAGCTCCATATTTTCTTGCCAGTTTTATAGCTCCTTCATTTGCTTCTGAACCACTATTGGCGAAAAATACTCTATCAAAGCACGACTTATCTGTAAGAAGTTTTGCAAATTCAATCATAGGCCTATTATAAAATGAAGGACTTGCATTTATTAAAGTGTTACCTTGATTTATCAGAGCTTCTTTAAGAACCCTTGGACAATGTCCCAAAGCTGTCACAGCCCATCCACCAATAAAATCAATATAACTCTTCCCTTCAGTATCCCGCAAGTACATACCTTCTCCACGCTCCATTACAATGTTGGGACGCACCGTAGTAAAAAGAATGGATTTGTTAGCTTCTTTTATAAGTTCATTTGTATCATTTAAATCATACCCCATAAATTTCAACACCTCTCATATTTATTTATCACTATAATTAATAGACTTTTTATAATTATACTATATTATGCATAATTATAAAATAGTTAGCATTCAATTTCATTGGGCATTTTTTCGACATTTTAGCATAGTCATCGCTTAATCATCATTATGTATCCATTAGAATAATTATTAGGATAATAAACTTTTATGAATATTTATGCAGCAGATGATGCTTTATATGAAATAGCTTTTAGCCTAAATTTGTAAAATTTAAAAGGATGTAGAGTCAAAACAATAAATGTTTATTACCTCTACACCCTTTTATAATTTGTATTTCATAGATTTCTATTGAAATCTTATCAATTCTTTCAAAAATATCTTTAAAAACATTTTTAGTGCTATTTGTATTTTGGGTTTCATTATCTATCATTTCTACAATGTTTTGTGTAAAGTAAACAGACTTTTAACCTTCATGTCTAATTGATTAACGGTAGTACTTACTTTTTTTGCAAAATCATTTATATTAAGTATATCCTCAATACTATTATTTACATATCTTTCTCCATCAAGGGCAAGCTTTGATAAAACGCTTGATATATCATTTGCACTTTCTGTACTTGTCTCTATATTTTCTATTGAATTGACAAAACTATTGATACCACTATGAAATTCATTAATATCTGATGTAGTGTTTTCAGTTGCATATAGTATTTTACCTAGGTTACAATCAATTCCTTCTATATTGCTCTTTGAATAATTAAATACCTCTAATAAAGTTACTGATACCTTGCTTATTGCATCATTTATTTTTTTCAATCTCATCAATTACCAATCCTAATTTTTTCTTTACTTCTATTTCATTATTTAATGTACTATCTAACTTTCTATTATTCTCTTCTGATTTATACTGATTTATACCAGCAATGAAAGCAAATATTCCTAGAAAGATAGGTGCAGTATCGATTACCATTAATAAAACATTGAATTTATGTAACGCTACTATGCCCTCATAATTAATATTAATATTTATTATTATTTAAAAATATTATACTTCTTCTTATTATGTTTTGTAAATTAAATGTCCAAATTTACCACATTATATTAATAATTTATATATCTTTAAAAGAATTTCAAGAAAATTTATTTCAAGGTAAAATATGTTGAGTTATAATTATTGATATAAATAAAATTTTTTATGAAGGGATTGAGACATATGAAAAAAATTATTCCTGAAATATATGTTAAAGATTGTAAAAATGCACTTGAATATTATGAAGAAATATTTGGTGGAGAAATTAAAAATGTTCAAATGGCTGATGGGAAAGAAATGTTCAAGGGCTTTGAAGGAAAAGTAATCCATTCGGAACTTCATATAAATCCTAATTGTGTAATATATTTTGTAGATATATTTGAAGAGAAAAACTATGTATCAAATATTAATCTAGTATTAGAGTTAGAAAGTGAAGAAGAAATTAATAGAGTATATAAAGCTTTAATGAAAAATGGATCAATAAAATTTGAATTACAAAAGACCTTTTGGGGTGCTTTTCATGCAGTAGTAACTGATTGCTATGGTATTACATGGGGGTTAAATTATTCTCTAAAATAAAAAATAAAGTTAATTATTTCTAAAATAGTAGCACCAACTAAAAGTGGATGCCTGCTATTTTTATTTTTCTCCTTTCTCCGGTGCCTGGCACCTTATCTCCTTATCTTTTATTATTCCATTATTTATGTTAAGATTTATTTGTAAGATTTATTAGATAATATAATTTATTACATTGTAATAGAGGTGAAAACATGACAAAATACTTTAACAGAAAAAAGGTAGAACTACTAGCTCCTTCTGGTACCATGGAGACCTTTAGAAGTATGGTTAATGCGAACTGTGATGCCATTTACTTTGGTGGTAAATCCTTAAATATGAGAATGATGAGAAAAGGGTATAACTTTTCTGATGAAGAAATTTCAGAAGCTGTTAAAATGGCACATAATGTTGATAAAAAGGTTTATGTAACTGTAAACAATATGCTTAATGATTTTGAGATAAATGAAGCAACTGAGTACCTCCACTTTTTAAATGATGAAAAAGTTGACGGTATTATAGTTCAGGATCTTGGTATCTTACAAATTTGCAAAGAGAGAAATTATAACAATTTTGAAATTCATTCTTCTATTATGATGAATGTACATAATATAGAGTTTGTTAAAAAGCTAAAGGAACTTGGAGTATCTAGGGTGGTGCTTTCAAGGGAGATGAATTTAGAAACAGCAAAACATCTTCAAAAAGAAACAGGCATAGAAACAGAGTATTTTGTCCATGGAGATATGTGCGCTGTAGATGGGGCAAACTGTTACTGCAGTTCTGTTGTACTAGGCAATAGCTCCAACAGGGGTAGATGTTTTAAGCCTTGCAGATGGCCTTATCTTGTAAAAAAAGATGGTTCTGTGTTTTCTACAGAATATCCTCTTGCAGCAAAGGATATGTATATGTACGAGCATATACCTGAATTAATCGAGGCAAATATAACTTCCTTTAAGGTAGAGGGGCGTATGAGAGATACTGACTTCATAGTAAAACTTGTAAACATTTACGGTGATGCTATCGATAGATATATTGAAAATCCTTTAAGTTTTAATAGAAAAAAGCAAGCTGATGAACTATACAAAAATAGGAAACGTGATTTTACTACTGCTTATGCCTTTTCGAAGCCTGGATTAAAGTTTATTAATACAAGATATGAAGGTACAGGCAAGTTCTATTCTACAGGTAAGGTCTTTTCTACACCTACACAAGAGCCTAATATAACTGATGATATTATAAATGATACTAAAGCTGAATTAACTAGTTATGCTGAGAATAGCTATGATAAAAATCAGCCTTCCAAACACAGGTTATCTATTAAGGTAAATAATTATGATCAAGCTAAGCTGTGTATAGAGCTTGGAGTAGATCGTATCTATTTACCTTGTGAAGTTTTGTCTCCAGACGAATTTATCAGCGTAGAACAGCTTAAAAACCCAGTTGATTCAAAGAACTCTACTGAAATTTATCTGGATTTACCTCAAATTATGGATGAGCTTCAATTTGATATAACAGACCATTATTTAGAAAAGTACGGTTATCTCTATGATGGATTATTAGTGTCCAACCTAGGAGCTATAAGAAAATATGCTGGCAAATATCCATTAATAACAAATTATAATTTAAATATTTATAACCATAAGGCTCTGGAGTTTTATAAGAATCAAGGGATAAACGAAGCTACTATATCTATTGAAGCAAAACAGAGAGAACTTCCAAAATTTATTTCTATGGCAGAGACACCTTTAGAACTTATTGTTCACGGTCCATTAAGAGTTATGTACTTAGATCATAACTTATACGATAACGTATCTGCATCTAAGATTATAGAAGCAGGAGATAATAAATATGTTGATAATAGTATATTGGTATTAATGACTGACAAGGGTGAAAATCCTGTGTATATAGATCAGAATGAGAGAAACCATTTATTTACCTCTAAAGAACTCTGTATGCTTCCAGTACTTGATGCATTGAATTTTGATAAGCCTATAGGCTTCCGTATTGAAGGACAAACCTATAGCTTAGAAGAATTAAAAAGTATAATAGAAGTATATAAAAAAGCAATTGAAGATAAAGCTAAATGCACAGAATTATTCCAGAATATGAAATCATATAGAGCTGGTTTTACTCTAGGCGCTCTAACTTTTAAAAACATATAGAGGAGGAATTGTTTATGAATTATATAGGTCCAGCAAAAATACTTGAAAAAAGAGGAGAATACTTTTTCCCTGCCAACTCATGTTTTTATAAGAATCCACCTCAAATAGTTAGGGGTTCCATGCAGTATCTTTTTGATCAGGATAATAAAAAATATATAGACTTTTACGCTGGGGTTTCTGTAATGAATTGCGGACATTCAAATCCTAAGATTATTGAAACTGCAATAGAACAGCTAAGTAAGCTTCAACATACAACTACTTTATATTTAACTCAGCCCATTGTTGACCTTGCAGAAAAACTCTCTAAAATTCTTCCTGGAAATATTAAAAGAACCTTCTTTTGTGTAACTGGATCAGAGGCCAACGAAGGTGCTATGGCATTAGCAAGATTATACACTAAAAAGAATGGATTTATCGCTTTAAATGGAGGACTGCACGGCAGAACTCACTTGACCTTAAGTGTAACAGGAATTCCCATGTGGAGACTTGATGATAATTTAGTTAAAGAAGATATTTTTTTCATCGACAGACCATATTCTCCTGACACTAGCTATGAGAAAGCTATGAAAAAATCCTTAAAACAGCTGGAAGCTGTTTTAAAGGAACATGGCCATAAGATATCTGCAATGATATTAGAGCCTATACAGGGTAACGGTGGAATCATCATGTATCCAAAAAATTATATAAAACAGGTCAAACAGTTATTAGAATCCTATAAGGTTTTATTAATCGTTGATGAAGTACAAACTGGCTACGGTAGAACAGGCAAAATGTTTTGTATAGACCACTACGGAGTTGTTCCAGATATTATAGTTACTGCTAAGGCCCTAGGAAATGGAATCCCTATATCCACCTTCTCTACCACAGATGAAATTGCAAAAGCTTTTAACAGTCCTTCCGCGTCTACTTTTGGTGGTAATCCAGCAGCTGCTCAAAATGCTTTAGGTGTACTTGATTATATAGAAAAAAATCACCTAGTAGAAAGAGCTGATGCCTTAGGAAAACTCTTAAGAGAGAGATTAGAAAGGCTTTCTTCCCCATTTATACAGGAAGTTCGGGGTGCTGGCTTAATGATGGGATTACAAATTCAATCAAACAGTGATAAGCTTTCTTCTGCAGAAATTACTGACTTTATTTTAGAGGAAATGAAGGATTTAGGTTTTCTCATTGGTAAAAACGGCTTAAATAGAGATGTTTTGGCTTTTCAACCTCCTCTTGTTATTTCAGAAGAGGATATAAACGCTATGGTTACAGCATTAGAAAAAACTCTAGAAAAAGTTTATCTTACAATTAAGGAGAAATAAGATGGCGTATAAAGATTTACAAGCCTTTATTAAACACTTAGATGAAAAGGGCTTACTAAAAAGAATATCAACTGAAGTAGATCCCGAACTAGAAATTACTGAAATAGCAGATAGAATATCAAAAAAGTATGGTCCTGCACTTTTATTTGAAAAGGTAAAAGGCTCACCATATCCAGTACTTATCAATGCTATGGGAACCTATGAAAGAATGAGCATGGCTCTTAATGTTGAAAAGCTTGATGATATAGGCAGCGATATTGAAGAATTTATTGATATGTCAAATTACTTAGGACTTATGAATAAGATTCACTCCTTGCCAAAGCTTGCACGAATGGCAATGGTATTTCCTATTAAGCTTCCAACTAAGGGGGCTTGTCAGGAAATTATAGAAAACGCTCCTGATTTATCCACATTACCAATATTAAAATGCTGGCCAGGTGATGCAGGAAGATTTATAACCCTTCCACTTGTTATTACTAAAGATCCTGAAAGTGGCATTCAAAACATGGGAATGTACAGGTTACAGGTCTTTGATAAAAATACCACCGGCATGCACTGGCATCTTCACAAGGATGGAAGAGAAATATACGAAAAATATAAGCTTCAAGGGGGTAAAATGCCAGTGTCCGTAGCTCTAGGCTGTGATCCTGCCATTACATATTCGGCTACAGCACCTCTTCCAAAGATGATTGATGAAATGATGTTCGCAGGATTTTTAAGAAAAGCACCAGTGAAGCTTGTAAAGTCTATTACTAACGATATATATGTACCTGCTGATGCAGAATTTATAATTGAAGGTTATGTAGATGTTAATGAAGAATTAAGACTTGAAGGACCTTTTGGAGATCATACTGGATATTATTCTCTTGCTGATTACTACCCTGTATTTCATGTAATCTGCATAACTCATAAGAAAAATCCAATATATCCAACAACCATAGTTGGTAAACCTCCTATGGAAGACTGCTACATGGGTAAAGCAACAGAGAGAATTTTCTTACCACTACTAAAGATGCAGCATCCTGAAATAATTGACTTTAATTTCCCTTTAGAAGGGGTATTCCATAATTGTGTTATCGTGTCAATAAAGAAGCGTTACCCAGGTCATGCTAAGAAAATAATGAACTCATTATGGGGTATGGGTCAAATGATGTATACAAAAATGATAATAGTTGTTGATGAAAACATTTCTCCTCAAGATTTATCCACAGTAGCTTGGAAGGTATTCAACAATATAGACGCTAAGAGGGACATAGTTATATCAGAAGGACCTTTGGATGCTTTAGATCATGCATCAAATCTGCCTCATTACGGATATAGAATGGGTATAGATGCAACTAAGAAATGGCCAAGTGAAGGTCATACTAGAGAATGGCCAGATGATATTGAAATGACAGAAGATATTAAGGATCTAGTTACAAGGAGGTGGACTGAGTATGGTATTGACTAAGGTTATAAAAAAAGCTCATGACTACGGAGTTTTAGTCATGTTTTCACATACTATTTTTTCACTATCCTTTGCCCTTATTTCTATGCTTCTTGCAAGTGAAGGGCTCCCTTCTCCTTATGTGATATTCTGGATTCTAGTTGCCTTTATGGGTGCTAGAACTGGTGCAAACGCTATAAATAGAGTCATTGATGCTGAAATTGATGCTAAAAATCCAAGAACTGCAGTAAGGCAGCTACCTCAAGGACTTCTTAAGAAAAAAGAAGTCATAGTATTTACTGCAGCATGCTTTCTGATAATGGTCATAGCAGCAGCTATGCTAAATCCAATATGCTTACTGCTTTCTCCTGTTGGACTATTTTTAATGATAATATACTCATATACTAAACGGTTTACTTGGGCATGCCACTTGGTCTTAGGAATTACTTCTGCGGCAGCCCCTGTTGGAGCCTGGCTTGCAGTTACAGGAAAAATCTCTTGGCTACCTCTCTTTATGGGTGCAGCTAACACTCTCTGGGTAGCAGGTTTTGATATAATTTACGGTTCACAGGATTACGACTTTGATACTAATAATGGCATTCATTCAATACCTGCCAGGTTTGGAGTTAAAAATGCTTTGCATATTGCTACCTTTTTTCATGCAATTACAATAATTTTATTAGTTTTTGTTGGAATCTTAAGTAATCAGCTTGGAGTAATTTATTACACTGGATTAGCAATTATATCTGTCTTGTTTATAGCAGAGCATAAGATGGTATCACCTGATAATTTATCTAATGTAAAAATTGCCTCATACAGTATAAATCAGCTCATAAGTATCTCATTTCTAGTTTGTGGAGTAATTGATGCATTAGTATAATAATTTTAGAGGTGATTTTCCGTGAAAAGCATTATTATTGGCATTACTGGTGCCAGTGGAAGCATATACGCTATTAGATTAATTGAAGAACTCTTGAAAAATAATATAAATATTTATGTGATTTGTACAGAAACCGGAAGAAAAGTTGTAAAGTTTGAGACAGGAACTGATATAGATGAATGGATAGGCAACTTAAGTAAAGCCTCTAACAATATTCATTTAGAGGATATAAATAATCTATTTTCTTCAGTTGCCAGCGGCTCCTTTAAATTTGATTCCATGATTATATTGCCTTGTTCCATGGGAACACTTGCAGAAATCAGTAATGGCTTAGCTAAGAATTTGTTATGCAGGGCTGCTGATGTAGCCCTTAAGGAAAACAGGCGTCTAATCATCGTTCCAAGGGAAACCCCTTTTAACGCTATACATCTTGAAAATATGTTAAAGCTTTCAAGACTAGGAGTTACTATTCTTCCTGCAATGCCCGGATTTTATCATAAACCTAAGACAATAGAAGATCTAATAAACTTTGTTGTAGGAAAAATCTTGGATTCACTTTCGATAGAAAATACCTTGTTCAAAAAATGGGGGGATTAATAAATGATTAATTATAAAAAAATATTTTCACTAATTATAACTTCTATGTTCGCAGTATCCTTAGTAGCTTGTTCGCCTTCTAAAAACGCGGGGACTTCCTCCAAACAAACCTTAAACTTCGGAGCTATGGGGTCTGTAGATGCTGTTCCATTTGTAATAGCTAATGAAAAGGGCTTTTTTAAAGAAGAAGGGGTAGATGTTAACTTCCAAATATTTAAAAACTCTAAAGATAGAGATGCCGCACTGCAAGCTGGAAAACTTGATGGAATAATTGGCGATGAAGTGGCTATCTGTCTTTACCAAAATGCAGATTTTGATGTGAAAATAACCGGAGTTACTGATGGCGATTTTATGCTAATAGCAAATGGCAAAACCGGAATAAAATCAATAAAGGACATTAACGGTAAAAGTGTAGCTATATCTGAAAAAACAGCAATTGAATATTCCCTAGATAAAATACTTGAGAAAAACTCACTTAAACCTGAAGCTGTAAAAAAATCAATAGTTCCTCCTATTCCTACTAGACTTGAAATGTTAAGAAATAATAATGTTGACGCAGCCTTACTTCCAGAACCCTTCTCCAGTCTTGCTATTAAAGATGGGGGTATACTTCTTGGAAGCGCAAGAAGTATTGGAATTTATTCTTCAATATCAGCCTTTACACAAAAATCAGTAGATGCTAAAGCTAACGATATCAAGGCCTTTTACAGAGCTTATAATAAAGCTGTTGATTATCTAAACAATACTTCTATAACAGAATTTGAGGATGCAATAATAAAAACCGTTGGATACTCTGCAGATATGAAAGGTAAGATTAAACTGCCTAAATTCAGGAAGAATATCCTTCCATCAGAGGCTGAAGTTAAAGAAGCTATTGATTGGACAATAAATAAAGGACTTGTAAAAAAGAATCTTGACCCTAAGAGTCTAATGAATGATATAGGGGTTAACTAATCTTATGGAGGATTCTATGCTTGAGATAAATAATCTTTCTGTAAGTTATAATTCCAATAAAAGAATAGTGAAAGCATTAGGCCCTATTAGTATGAGAATAGAAGCAGGAGAAATATATGCAGTTATAGGTCCCTCTGGCTGCGGAAAATCCACTTTGCTTCATACTCTAAGTGGACTAATACCAGTTTTTCATGAAGAAGTATTGCTCAACAATCATCCATTAAATCCAAAACAGCATAATATAGGATTTATACCTCAAAACTTTGGGCTTCTTCCTTGGAAGACTGTTGAAAAAAACTACTTACTTTCTCTAAAAATAAAAGGAAACTCAATTGATGATACTCTGAATGAAAGAATTGAACATATTTTAAATAAATTAAATATTAATCATTTAAAGGAGAGATACCCAAGTGAGTTAAGCGGAGGCCAGAAGCAAAGGGTTGCAATTGCTAGAGCCTTTATAATGAATCCAGACTTACTATTGATGGACGAGCCATTTTCAGCCTTAGATGCTCTTACAAGAGAAGAAGCTCAAGAACTTTTCATAAGTTTATGGAATCAATATAAAATTACTACACTATTTGTAACACACAGCATTGAAGAAGCTATATATATGGGAAAAAAGATTGTAATTATGTCCAATTGCCCTGGTACCATAGTAGAAATAATTAATAATCCCCTTTTTAACACTGAAAATTTAAGACAAAGTGAAGAATATATTAGATTATCATCGTATTTAAGAGGCATTATAAAAAAAGGGTGGTCACTGTGAATACAATAAAAAAGATTAAGATTTTCCTTCAAGGTTTTTTAATGGTTAATATTTTATGGTACCTTCTATCAATAATAATTAACTTAAAAGTTCTACCAAAGCCAATAGATGTATACATTAATATGAGTAACTTGTATGACGAAAAGTTATATACCCATATCTTAGCAAGCTTGTACAGGGTAGTTAGTGGAATTAGCATTTCTCTAGTTTTAGGTGTATCTTTAGGATTATTAATGGCTTATTCGAGTATATGGAATAAAATATTGAATCCATTAGTTTATTTTTCTTACCCTATTCCTAAGACTGCCTTACTGCCTATAGTAATTCTTTTATTTGGGCTTGGTGATATATCAAAAATTATAATAATAATATTAATATTAGTGTTTCAGATTATTGTAACTGTTAGGGATGCCATACTAAATATTCCTTCTGATACCTATGGACCCTTAAAAAGTCTTGGAGCCTCAAAGCTTCAAATATTCGCAAATGTTACAGTACCAGCTATACTGCCAGAATTGCTCACAAGCTTAAGACTTTCTATAGGAACAGCACTTTCTATATTATTTTTTACTGAAGGCTATGGAACCCAATATGGTATAGGTTATTATATTTTAGATGCTTGGACTAGAATAGATTATATTGGAATGTATGCTGGTATAATAGTATTAAGTATATTAGGTTTTATTATTTTTATTTTGATAGATGCTTTAGAAGAGACGGTATGTAAATGGAAAGCTTAAAAAACAACTCTTATCGCTAATAAGTTTAACTATAAGAGTTGTTTTAATTATTCTTCTGGTAACTTTTTAATTAGTACTCTGCTTATTCTCTTCCTATCACATTTTAATATAATAAATTGATAATTTTCATAGGTAACTTTATCATTAATTTGAGGATATGCCGTTAACTGTGAGTAAACCCATCCTCCAATGGTATCAATATTTTCAACTTCAATTTCTGTTTCTAACAGTTCATTAATATCATCAATTATGACTTTTCCATCTACAATATAATTACCATCTTCAGTTTTAGCGATTTCGTAGCCTTCTTCATCAAACTCATCCTGAATTTCTCCAACGATCTCTTCTAAAATATCTTCAATAGTTACTAATCCAAATGTTCCTCCATACTCATCAATAACTATAGCCATTTGTACTTTTTCTCTTTTAAATACTTTTAATAATTCACTTATTGACATAGATTCTGGAACAAACTTAATCTCACGAATAATGTCTTCTATATTTTGATTATTGCTCTCAATTTTCTGCTTATATAAATCCTTTATGTGAACAAAACCAAGAACATTATCTTTGCTTTCCTTGCATACTGGGTATCTTGTTAACTGTTCAGATAAGGCATATGTTATAATTTCCTCGAAAGAATCCTCTAAAAAAATACATGCCATATCTGTACGAGGTATCATTATTTCCTTTACGGTTTTCTCAGAAAAGTCAAAAATATTGTCTACAAAAGTTAATTCAGTTTTATCTATTAAACCATGTTTATAACTTTCTTCCACCAATAACTTTATTTCTTCATCCGTATGAGCAGCTTCATGTTCATCAACTTGTGAAATCCCAAATATCTTTAATACCAAATCAGTACTATGATTAAAAAGCCACATAACTGGATAAGTTACTTTATAAAACATTATAAGTGGTAAGGCTGTACCCATAGCTATCTTTTCTGCACTTATAATTGCTAATGATTTAGGAGCTAATTCCCCAAGTACAATGTGAAATCCCGTAATAATTGAGAATCCTATTATGAATGAAATTGAGTGTACAGCAGTTTCTGAAAGATTAAATAAATTAAATAACGGCTTTAACAAACCCGCAACAGCCGGTTCCCCTACCCACCCTAAGCCTAAAGATGCTAAAGTTATCCCTAGCTGACATGCTGATAAGTAATCATTTAAATCTTTAACAACCTTTAAAGTGTGTTTTGCTCTTTTATCTCCTTCGATAACTAAGGTTTCTATTCTTGACTTTCGCACTTTAACCATGGCAAACTCTGTGGCAACGAAAAAAGCATTCATAAATACCAATAATAATGCAATAACGATATTTGCTAAGATAATCATATATTAGCAGTTCTCCTCCCAAGTCAGTATATCTTTATTATTTATAAAACTATCCTAAATTATAATTATCATTATACCATAAATAACTAATTTTACTACAAAGTTATTTTTTAATTAAAGTTTAAAGGTATAAATAATAATATTTATGATACAATCTATCTGTAATGTAAGTTCAAAAGGAGGCACAATAAAATGTACAGTTTTAAGAACGATTATAGTGAAGGCACTAATCCAAGAATATTAAATGCACTAATAGAATCCAACCTTGAGCAGGTAGATGGTTATGGAGAGGACCACTATACACTTGAAGCAGCTGAACTGTTAAAGCAGAAAATTAAATTGAGCAATATTGATATTCATTTTTTATCAGGAGGTACTCAAACTAATCTTATTACTATCTCAGCTTTCCTAAGACCTCACGAAGCAGCAATAGCTGCAAACACTGGCCATATCTTTACTCATGAAACAGGCTCTATAGAAGCTACAGGTCATAAGGTAATTTCAGTAGAAGTTAATGACGGAAAACTTAGCCCTGATCATATAAAATCTGCCCTAGGTATGCATACGGATGAACATATGGTAAAGCCTAAACTAGTTTATATATCAAATCCTACTGAAGTAGGCTCAATTTATTCAAAGACCGAGCTTGAACAACTAAGTAGCTTCTGCAAGAAAAATAATCTAATTCTATTTATGGACGGAGCAAGACTAGGATCTGCTTTATGCTCTAAGGAAAATGATTTGCAGCTTTCAGATATTGCCAAATTAACGGATGCTTTTTATATTGGTGGCACAAAAAATGGAGCCCTATTTGGTGAAGCACTAGTAATCTGTAAAGATTCTTTAAAAGAGGATTTCAGATTCCACATGAAGCAAAAAGGTGCACTGCTAGCTAAAGGAAGGGTTTTAGGAATACAGTTTCTAGAACTTTTTAAGGATGAGCTTTATTTTGATCTGGCAAAGCATGCAAACAAAATGGCTGACTTGCTTAGAAAAAATATTGAATCAATGGGTTATAAGTTTTTAACCTATTCACCATCAAATCAGATATTTCCTATTTTTCCTAACAAAATCATTGAAAAACTACAAGAAAAATATTCATTTTTGGTATGGTCAAAGATTGACGAAGACAGCTCCTCAGTTCGTCTTGTAACCTCCTGGGCTACAAAAGAAGATGCGGTTAAAGCTTTCCTAAAAGATTTAAAAAATCTCACTTGTTAATTTTAATTTACATTTTTGAAAAAGCAATATGTACTAAGAAACCATCTAAATTCCAGCCACGTAATAGCAAAATTCAGATGGTTTTTATTTTACAGCAGAGCTTTTCTTACTATTTAAACCTTAATTATATTGAAAATAATGTTATAATTAGAATGTAGTCCTGTTATTTTCTATTACGTATATGTATAGATAAATTGAAAGCATATCTTCTCTATTTTTATAGATGAAAAACCTGTTACTAAAGGGGATTAAAAAGATGAGAATAATTTCTATTATTAGTAGTGCTAGAAAAAATGGAAATACAGAACGTATTGTAAAACATATTGAAGAAGATTTTTTATATATGTCAATTGAAAAAGGCTTAAAGGCAGAGTGTGAACAAATACATCTAGCTGACTCAGATATTAAGCTTTGTAGAGGTTGTCGAGTTTGCTTTGATAAGGGTGAAGATTTTTGTCCTTTGAAGGATACGCTTTTAAATATTAGAGATAAAATTATCCAAGCTGATGGTGTAATATTTGCAAGTCCTGTGTATGTTGAAGATATAAACGGTATAATGAAAAATTGGATTGATCGCATGGCATTTAATTGTCATCGACCTGCCTTTGCGCATAAGACTGCAGTGATTGTTGTAACCTCAGGCGGTGGTTCCTCAAATCATTCAATAAAAACAATAAAATCAGCTCTACTCACATGGGGATTTCATGTTTCTGCACAAGGTAAGTTCCGAGCTGGTGCTTTAATGGAAAATGACCAGATTAAATCTCGTTATGGCAATGATATCAAAGTTATTGCAAATAAGTTATTTAGTTCTATCCATGATCATAGAGCTGAATATCCTTCATTTTATTCACTTATGGTATTTAAAGTACAACAAAAATGCTGGCAAAAAGTTATAAAGGAGCAAAACACCTTTGATTGTTCCTATTGGGAAAATAAAGGTTGGCTTGAAAAGACCTGCAGCTACTATATACCTCATAATTCAAATCCAATAAAGATAAAACTGGCAAGAATTGCAGGAAGTATCATTTCAATATTTTTTCTATAGATATTACAATTAAAATTGCATATTTCTAAAAATTAATGAAACAAAAGCATCTATAGATTTGATTTTTCAAACCTTTAGATGCTTTCTTATTTTTATACTGCTTCTTCTGAATTAGTAAATTGACTATTGTAAAGATTAGCATAGAAGCCACCCTTACTAATCAATTCCTTATGGTTACCCATTTCAATAACTCTTCCCTTATCCATAACTAGTATAAGTTCAGCGTCACGTATGGTAGAAAGTCTGTGAGCAATTACAAAACTTGTTCTACCTTCCATTAAATTAGCCATAGCCTTTTGAATTAATACTTCTGTTCTTGTATCAACGCTACTTGTAGCCTCATCAAGAATTAAAATTGTAGGATCTGCGAGTATAGCCCTGGCAATAGTTAAAAGTTGTTTTTGTCCCTGTGAAATATTAGTTGCTTCTTCATTAAGAACTGTATCATAACCTTGAGGCAGTGTTCTTATAAAGTGATCTGCATGAGCAGCTTTTGCTGCCCGTACAATTTCCTCCATAGTTGAACCTTCTTTTCCATAAGCTATATTATCCTTAATTGTTCCATTATATAGCCATGTATCTTGAAGTACCATACCAAACATTTTACGTAACTCACTGCGTTTTATATCTTTTATGTTAACACCATCAATGCTTATCTTACCTGAATTTATTTCATAGAAACGCATTAATAGATTAACAAGAGTTGTTTTACCTGCACCTGTTGGTCCAACAATAGCAATTGTGTGTCCCTGTTTTATATCTAAATTCATATCTTCTATAAGTGGAACATCTTCCTTATATCTAAAGTCTACATGTTCAAAGGTAACGTCACCTCTTGGATTTTCTAATACCACTGCTTCTTTGCTATCAGCAAGCTCCTCCTCTTCATCAAGTATCTGGAATACACGCTCAGCACAAGCAATTGTTGATTGAATAACATTTGCTATATTTGCAGTCTGAACAATTGGCATTGTAAAAGACCTTGAGTATTGTATAAAGGCTAGTATATCACCTAAACCAAGCAAACTTTTTGTAATCCAAAGTCCGCCAACTATACTGATACCCACATATCCTAGGTTACTTATAAAGTTCATAAGCGGGAACATTACTCCAGATACAAACTGTGCTCTCCAACCTGCATCCTTAAGTCTGTCATTTATAGCTTCAAACTTTTCTATTGAGTCTTTTTCATGTCCAAAAGCTTTAACTATTTTGTGCCCTGTATACATTTCTTCTACATGTCCGCTAAGCTGTCCAAGCTCTTTCTGTTGAACGGAGAAATACTTTTGAGACTTCTTTGCAATAAGCGCTGTTGAAATAACATATAAAGGCATTGTAGCTATTACGATTAATGTTAAAATAGGACTTATTGTAAGCATCATAATAATATAACCAATTATAGTTATAACAGATGTTATTATCTGCGTTAAACTTTGTTGTAAGGTTGTAGCTATAGTATCAACGTCATTAGTAACACGACTTAGTATATCTCCATGAGGATGTGAATCAAAATATTTAAGCGGCAATCTAGTAAGCTTATCGTCAACTTCTCTTCTTAAATCACGGACTGTCTTTTGAGCAACACCTGACATTACAAGACCCATGATTAAACTGAAAATGGCACTTATTATATACATACCTATTAGTATTAGAGCAATAACTCCAATGTAATGGAAATCATATTCTCCATTAGTTTCTCTTATTGCTGTAATAGCTGAATTTATTTGATCATCAGTAAGCTTTACATTATCTTTAGCACTTGTTGAAGCATTGTCCATAGTGCCTTCCATTTCCTTACTTAAATCTAAAATCTTTTTAGCTACGTCAGCCTTTTGATTTGCATCTTTCAATGTATCAAGCCTTGGCAAAGCAATAAACTCTTGTACTGATTTTATACTCTTAGAATCAAATTTATCTTCTGAGTTAGTTTTATCAGTAGTTGTACCCATATCTGGCATTTTGCTGAATATATCAAGCATTTGGCTTAAAACATTAGTTTTTTCAGTAGAATCAGTTATTTTATCTAACATAGGCAATTTAAGTAATTGCTGAACATTCTTAAGCTGCTCAGGATTCATCATCTCATCTGATTTTGCATTATCTTTATTCATATCAGGCATTTTGCTAAATACATCAACCAATTTTATTACAGCTGCTGTCTTTTCATTTGGATCTTTAATACTGCTTATATCCGGTAAAGCTAATAATTCCTGAATAGTTTGCAAATCTGTCGAATTAAACTGACTTCCAGAGCTTGCTGTAGTACTTGCCCCTGAAGTATTAGGCATGTTTTTAAATATATCAATAAGTTGAATTAAAGTACTTCTTTTTTCTTTAGCATCTTTTATTTCATTAATCATTGGAAGCTTCATCAACTTCTCAACAGAGTCTATTTCTTTTTGGTTCATTTTATTTGTTGATTTTGAGCTAGAAGTAGTACTAAAATCTTTTATCTCAGGAATTTTTGCAAGTGCTTTATTCATTGTGTTTGTATCAAGCTGCATTGAAGTACTTGAACCAGGCATATCTTTTGCCATAGCCATAAACTTTTTTATTATATTGATCTTTTCTTGTGAATTTTTAACACTATCAAGCATAGGAAGACTTAATAATTCTTTTGCTGAAGCTAATGATTTTGTATCTATTTGGCCATTTGCAGGCATACTTTCAAGAATATCAATAAATTTAATAGTAGTTTCAATCCTTGTTTGTCTATCACTAATTGAATCAATCATAGGAAGCTTCATTAATTTTTGTATAGCATCAATTGTCTTAGCATCTACCTGCTGAGGCATCTGAGTTGAACTCTTTTGCATTTGAGCTATTAATCCCTTTTGAACCAAAGCCATTTGTGAGGTTATTTTATCAACGGCAGTCTTTTGTCCAGAAACCACACCTTGATGTAATTGAATAGCCATGTTTTTGTAAATTTCATTTACTGCTGTTACTTGAGCATCGCCCATACTTTTTGTTATTTGATCTACAGCTTTCTTCTGACCTTCAATCATCTTTTCATTAATCTTGTCTACAGTTTCTATTTGAACATCTCCCATTTTGTCTTTCATTTTATTTACTGCTTCAGTTTGCCCCTTTGACATTTCGGATATCATTTTACGAGCCATATAAGCATCTTGTAATTTATTCATTGCTTTACTTGTTATTTTGGGAGCAGATATGGTAAATAAAGTACTTAAAATAGCAAATATTAATACAATGATTAAATTAATTCTATGAGGTCTTAAGTAACGAAGAAGTCTTTTAAAGGTACCTTTAAAGTCCTTTGCTTTTTCTACAGGTCTTCCCATTTGACCCATTGGGCCTCCTCTTCTGCCTCCCATTTGAGCATTATCTATTCTCTTTCTATCTTCACTCATGCTATTTCCTCCTCTGAAAGTTGTGAGGATACAATTTCACGGTATACATCACATTTGTCTAATAATTCTTTATGAGTTCCAATTCCAACAATAGAACCTTCATCTAAAACTATAATTCTATCCGCATCCATAACAGTACCAACTCTTTGTGCAACAATTAAAACAGTTGATTCTAAGGTTTCCTTTTTAAGTGCAGCTCTTAGTTTTGCATCTGTTTTAAAGTCAAGAGCTGAGAAGCTATCATCGAAAATGTATATCTCAGGTTTTCTAACTAATGCACGAGCTATAGAAAGACGCTGTTTTTGACCACCGGATACATTAGTACCGCCTTGAGAAATTTCGTGATCAAAGCCTTTGTCCATAGTTTCTATAAACTCTGTTGCTTGTGCAACTTCAGCAGCATGTATAATTTCTTCATCTGTTGCATCTTTATTACCAAACCTAATATTTTCAGTTATTGTTCCAGAAAATAAAACTGCCTTTTGAGGTACAAAACCTATTTTATTTCTTAGATTCTCTTGAGAAATTTCTCTCACATCTATTCCATCTACAAGAATGCTTCCACTATCAATATCATAAAATCTTGGAATTAAATTTATCAGTGTAGATTTACCAGCACCTGTACTTCCAATAATGGCAGTAACTTCACCAGGTTTTGCTGAAAATGAAATATTTCTAAGAGCTGGTTCTTCAGCTCCAGGATAGCTGAAAGTTACATCTTTAAATTCTACATAGCCTTTTCCAATAAAAGAATCCTTTGTTTCTTCTGCATCTATTATTTCAGGAACTGTATCAAGAACTTCATTAATTCTTACAGCTGCAGCCTGTGCACGAGGAACCATAATAAACATCATCGCTAGCATAAGCATTGACATCATAATTTGCATAGCATATTGAGTAAATGCAGCAAGTGCACCTAAATCCATACTTCCTTCACTTATACGTATACCACCAAACCAAAGAATAGCAAGTGAGGTAAAATTCATAATAAGCATGATAGAAGGCATCATGAAAGCCATTATTTTATTAACCTTAATGTAGTTATCTGTAAGATCTACATTTGCCTCATCAAAACGCTTTCTCTCACGTTCAACAGTATTAAATGCACGAATAACTCTTATACCTGTAAGCTTTTCACGTAAAACAAGATTTATTTTATCAATCTTTACTTGCACTAATCTGAAAAGCGGTATCATTCTTGATGCTATAAATGCCACAACCCCTGCAAGTACAGGTATTGCCACTGCTAACACTAATGTAAGAGGCCTGTCTTTCTTAAGTGCCATTATAACTCCACCAACAGCCATGATTGGCGCACTAATCATTAAACGCATTATCATAACTGTAACCATTTGAATTTGATTAATATCATTTGTAGTTCTTGTAATAAGAGTCGCAGTACCTAATTTATCAAATTCATATAAAGAATAGCTTTCAACTCTTCTAAATACCTTGCTTCTTAAGATTGTTCCCAAGCCTGCAGAAGCCTTTGAAGATAATAAGCTAGCAATAACCGAACATATAACTCCTCCTCCAGCTACTAAAAGCATTAACCCTCCAATTTGAAGAATTCTATTTGTGTCTCCTTGCATAACTCCTTCATTTATTATGTTTGACATAAGTGTTGGAAGATAAAGATCTCCCAAAGTTTGCAAAGTCACAAAAATTATTACTGCTACAACCATAGCAGTATATGGTTTCAAAAATTTATATACCTTAATCATTAATAATCATCCCCCAACAAAAATATCCTTACTGTACTTAGTGTCTTAAATATCTAATTTATTCTCACTTGCTTCCACTAGATTATCTCTCATCTTCATCAGTAATTTGCGTAGTGATTCTTTTTCATCATCTGAAAAGTTACTAAAACATTCTCCATTTAAAGCAATAAAAACCTGTTTTAGTTGTTCACAAACTCTTTTACCTTTTTCAGTGATGTAGACTCTGGATATTCTTTGATCTTCTGCATCTTGTCTTCTTGTTACAAGCTCTGATTTCTCCATTCTTCCTAACATAACTGTAATAGTTGCAGGTTTAATTTTGATTTTTTCTGCAAGTTCTTTCTGGCTTTGACCATCTTTATGATATAATGACAGTAACATTGGCGGCTGCCCTGGATATATTCCAAGCTTATCAAGCAAATTATGAGAGCGATGATAATGAAGTCTTATGATTTCGCCAAATATATGATATAAACTGTCTGAATGATAACAATACATTATGTACCTCCTTTACACATCATTTGTTTTAAAGTTTCTATTTCAAAAATATTATTTAGCCACCTAACTTAAATCATACTATCATTTAGCCAGCTAACAGTCAATAAAAATAATTCAAGTTTACAAATTGTTATTTTTTTTAAAATAAATTCCCTCAAGCTATTCGGCTGAGGGAATTTAAACTACTTTAACCAATTTCGTCCGTCAACAAATCTCGAAACTAACATTGAACATACGGTGTTTCCAGTTGAATTTAGCACTGTAGCTGGTGCATCTATAATTGTGCTGATAACAGCTATTACAGGAAGGGCTTCAGGTGAAAATCCATAAACACTTATTATAAGCATCTCTCCAATCATTCCGCCCCCTGGTATTGCTCCCATGACTGCTCCTACCAGAAAGCCCACTGCTAATATTGACAACAATGTTGGAATATTGTTAATGTCTTTACCGAATAATCCAAATAGAAATACAATTTTTAATACCCCTCCAATAACTGACCCGTCCTTATGGGTATTAACTCCAAGTGGTATAACAGTTTCTGCAATATCCTTTGAGACACCTATTTTTTTAGCAGCTTCAAGATTAACTGGAATTGATGCAGCACTTGAGCAGGTAGCTAATGCTATTACTGTTGGAGGAATAGCATTTCTCCAAAATGCTTTAAATCCTATCTTACCTGCTGCTATATATGAATATACACTAAACAATATAAAATAACTTATTACAGATAACCCTAAATATAGCAGGAATGCCTTCAGATACCCTTGTAATATCTGTGTTCCTAATTGCCCTACAATAGAAGCAAAATAACATCCAAGTCCAATTGGAGCATAGTACATAATAATTTTTATGATTTTCATCATTACAGCTGAGGCTGAGTTTAAAAAGTTTTTTATAACTGTTCCTTTTTCACCAGCCAAAGCTGTGGATAAACCAAATAAAACAGAAAAGATGATTAATTGAAGCATATTACTTTTTGAAAATAGGTCTAAAAAGTCTCCTACTGTAATTGTCTTTACTAATTGCTTTGATAAAGATAATTTTTCAGCATCCTTACTAACTTCTATGCCGGATTGAGATAAGATAGTTTTAATAGCTTCAGCATCTAAACCTTTTGTAGGATTAAATAGGAGAGCTCCTATAATAGCCAATATGCTAGATATTAAGGCAGTAATTATAAAAACTATTGCAATATTAATTATTATTTTACCTAATCTATGCATCCCACTCATATTAGCTATAGATGATGTCACACTAAAGAAAACTAAAGGTACTATTATGGTAAACATCAAATTTAGAAATATTTGCCCAAATGGTTCCAACACTGTTGCCTTTGGTCCTAAAATAACTCCGATTATTCCGCCTATTAATATTGAAACAAGCAGTACTAATGACATTTTATAATTCTTTAATAAATTCCCCATACATATTCATCTCCTTACTTCCTTCATATTAACTATTATATGTGCTCTATTTGCAATTTTTATTGTATTTACTGTTCAATTTATTGCATATAATGCTATAATTGGTTATGTTGGTGGAGGTGAATAGTATGGATGATAATGCTTCTAAAGAAAAAGTAAAAAGAGGTTATCTTAATGAAGATTTCCATTTTTTTAATCTAAAAGATCAGAAGAAAAATGAATTTGAATTTCATTACCACGACTTTAACAAAATAATTATTTTTATATCAGGCGACGTCACCTATATAATTGAAGGAAAGTCTTATAAACTAAAGCCTTGGGATATATTATTAGTTGGCAGAAATGATCTCCACATGCCAATAATAAGTCCAGCCACTTCCTACGAAAGAATGATTCTCTGGTTAAATCCACTATTTTTAGAAGAACATAATAAAAATAATTGTAACCTTTTGAGCTGCTTTGAATTAGCAGCTGAAAGAAAGTTGAATCTCATTAGATTAAGTATAAAGGATATAAATTCAATAAAGCAAAATCTTGCAGATCTTGAAGCTGCAATTAATGACAAAGCTTTCGGCAGCCATATATTAAAAAATGCACTATTTCTTCAGCTTATAGTAAAGATAAATAGATTATTTCTTGGAATGAAGCTTAATGAAAACATTGATGATATTAAATATGATCCTAGAGTAGAAGATATATTAAGCTTCATAAATTCAAATCTAGATAAGGATTTATCTATAGATATTATTTCTGAAAAGTTTTATCTAAATAAGTATTATCTCATGCACTTATTTAAAAAAGAAACGGGCTATACCCTATATGGATATATACAAAAAAAGAGAATAATAAGAGCCTCAGACTTAATAAAGAATGGCCTGCAGGCTGGAGAGGTTTGCTCCCTATGCGGTTTTGGAGATTATTCTACCTTTGTAAGAGCATTTAAAAAGGAATTTAAGTTGTCACCAAAGCAATATTATAAGTTTAATAGATAGTAAACAAACTTATTTAATAATGCATAATCCCCTTAAATCTCTTCTTTAAAAAAATAAATTATTGCTGCAATAAATCCCAAAATTGATATAGTAAAAAAGGAAATGTAAGAGTACCCAATAGAATATTTTATGGTAGTCATATTATTTCATATAACTAGTACTGCTGACCAAGGATATAAGGCCATATATTTTGAATTAATTACTAGAATATTTATCATAGTAATAACAGCAGAAAATACAATACTGTGCACATAACTTTTAAATTTTATAGCAATAAACACAGCTGGAGATGCGATCAGAAAAAGAAGGCTGCCTCCTAAGAAAAATTGTTTAAAGGATCTTATTAAAACTACTGTGAATAATTCAATCTCATTTAGCTTATGGCTGGAAATAATAATAGTAACACCTTTCTCATCCCGTAAGCTTATAAGCAAATCTCGAATTTCCTGAACACCCTTAGGATCAAGTCCATTAGTTGGCTCATCCAAAATAAGCAATTCAGGTTCATGCATAATTGACATAGCTATCCCTAATCTTTGCTTCATTTCAATTGAATATTGCGCCGCTATTTTATTAGCTGACTCTTGTATTCCTAATCTTGCGATAGCATACTGAACAGCATCTGCTCGGTGGATTCCTCTTAACCGTGCCATTATTTCTAAATTCTCCCGGCCCGTTAAATTTTCATAAAATCCTGGTACTCCAATAATTGATCCAACTCGAGAATAAATTTTTTTAGGACTTTTATCTATGCTTTTATCAAAGATTTTGACATAACCTGAAGAATGCTTAATTAATCCCATTATCATCCTAAGAGTATTGGAATAGATACCTGAACAAAGGTTTTAGTATTGGGAATACTCTTCATATAAATTTTACCCTTCATCTTCTGAACTAATTCCTTAGCTATTGCAAGTCCTAGCCCATGCCCTTTTGTCCTTCTAGAAGAGTCGGATTTATAAAGCCTGTCAAAAACTTTGGATACTTCTTCCTTCGACAGCCCAGGTCCTTTATCCCACACCTGAAAACATACATCATTTTCGTACTTCCATGCATGTACCCCAATGAAGTTTCCTCTTCCCCCATAGCGTACAGCGTTTTGAAGCATGTTTCTAAAAACTCTAGTTAATGCGTGTTGATCAGCTATTATAAAACACTCCTCATCTGGGATTTGAACTTCAAGTGTTATGTTTTTATTTTGCAACTCTGGAATCCATCCGATTAATTCACTACGCAGCAATTCAAACAAATCCACTGATTCAAAATTAAGCTGCATCTCCTCTGCATCTATTTTGGTCATTGTAAACAGTTCATCAATGTATTCTTTAAGTTCATAGGCTTTTATTTTAGCAGTTTGTAAATAATCATCCATGTCTTTTTCATCAACTCTTAAATCACATAAGGCATCAAGATACCCTAATACAGATGTTAGCGGTGTACGCACATCATGAGATAAATTAGAAAACATCTGTTTTCTTGATTGCTCTTTCCTATATGTTTTTATTTTTATTTCCTGATAAGAAGCTGCTAACTGATTAATTTTAAACACTAAAGGTGCAATAGGATCATTGTATCCAATATGGATCTTTAGATTTTCATTTCCCTTCAATATTTCTTCTAATATTTCGGTAGTCTTCCTAATTTGAAATTTATATTTATGATTCTGATAAACAAGAAGTATTAAACATACTACAACTATGACTGCAAACCCAATTTCTACTTTAGTCATTTTTTATATCTCCATTAAATTTATACCCCATGCCCCAAACAGTTAAAATAAATATAGGCTTATCAGGGTCTGGCTCTATTTTTTTCTAAGTCTTCTTATATGTACCATAATATTATTATCGTCGTAAGAATACTCATCTTGCCATACGTTTCTATAAATCTGCTTTTTTGTAAAAACTTGTCCAGGATTTGTTGCAAGAAAATACAACAAGTCGTATTCCTTTCCTGTAAGTACTATATCTTCACCCTTATAAGCTACTCTCATATATACTGGATAAATGGCAAGATCTCCAAAAACGACGGAATCGGGATCTCTTGGCGAGGCTCCCAATACCATATATCTGCGGATTAAGGAATGAACTCTTGCTGTTAATTCAGATAGACTAAAGGGTTTTGTAATATAATCATCAGCACCTAATCTAAGTCCAACAACCTTATCCATTTCATCACCTTTTGCAGAGAGCATGAGAATTGGTATGTTTTTTGTTTTTCTGATATGGGTTAACACAGAAATCCCATCCATTTCTGGCATCATAATGTCTAAAATAACCAAATGAAATTCATTGTGACTCAAGGACTCTAAGCCTTCTACTCCATTATGAGCAACACTAACCTCATACCCTTCATTCTCCATGCATCTGTTAAGTAATCTGCATAGTTCAACATCATCATCAATAATTAATATATTATTCTTCATATAAGCCTCCTGTTTGAAGCAGTTACCTTTATCTTAACATTTCTACCATAAACTACAAAATTACTATTATTATAACATAAGCATAACCTAAGCAATAATTCCCTCTTTAGCTTTCTTCTTACTTTTGGTAAAAAATCCAGTAACGAAGAAAACCAGCAGCCATGCAAAGATTATGATTACAGCATTTTTTAAACCACCTTGAAGTGGCAATATATCCATTTTATAAGAGATAAAGTATATAACACCTGCTAAAATCATAGGAATTAATATTCTTATAAGGAATTTTACTAGAGATATATTGCCTTTTCTTGTAACAAAAAGTTTTTTCCCGTGCTTTAATTTAACTATAAAAAATAAAATGTATACTGCTAAAAGAACTGTAAAAGTAATAACTATCTTCGCGTTTAAATTTCTTGACTTTTCCATTGCGTAATATTGTTGTGGCATTACTCCAGTTTCATATTCCAGCCAAAAATTATATATATCTTGTCTTAAGTCTATTCCATTATCGCTATTTGTAAATAAAACTATTCCTTCTCTTTTCTCTGGGATGAATCCATATAAGGAATGCCATCCTCGATTATCTCCACCATGATATAAAAATGTGCTGCCATCAGATAACTCTTTTGAAAAAATACCAAGCCCTGAATCAGATTTTACTGGAATATGCATTAAATCTACACTTTTATTCGTTAAAACATTGCCGCCTCTAACTTGATCATTATATCCATCCATATTTGCTAAAACAAATTTAGAAAAATCAGAAACTGTAGTTTTTAATCCTGCTGCAGCCTTCTCTGTAAAATTATAATTTGGAACTTCTTGCCCAAAATATCCATAAGCCTTTGACATATTGCTTTTGTTGTAATCGTCACTATATGAACTGTTTTCCATTCCTAAAGGTTTTAATACTTCCTTATCCATGTACTTGCTAAAAGTGATGCCTGTTACTTCTTCTATAATTAATTGCAGCAAGGTATATCCTCCCCCAGAATAGATTACCTGGCTTCCTGGCTCATTAATAATTTTCAAGGGCTGATTAATCAATCCAATTCCTGACAAAGATTCTTCTATTGAAGGTACCTTTTTATCAGGATCTATTCCTAAATATCCATGAACTGATAAGCCTCCAGTATGACTTAATAGACTTTTAATAGTTACCTTATCTTTATTGAACTTAGAATCTGGTAAATGCCAACGAGTAAGATATTTCTCAACAGGATCGTTTAAGCTTACTTATTTCTTACTCTTTCTTACTTTTTGCTAGTGGTTCGCAGATAAATAATCAGCTATGCTGAAAATTGCATAGCTGATTATTGTACTTAATCATTATTCATCTATTTTTTCAATGGAGTTTTTACTTAAGATCATATAATCCTTTCCCCAACGTCCCATAGTATTTAATATAGGAATAAAAGTTTTTCCTATTTCCGTTAACGAATATTCAACTTTTGGAGGCACTTCTTTGTAAATCTCTCTATGCACAAGCCCACTATCTTCAAGTTCTCTTAACTGCTTTGTGAGTATTGTCTGAGAAATATCTCCGCACAGCCTTTGAAGCTCATTAAATCTCCTTAAAGTTACCTAATGCATTCTTTACCAGCCCATCTGATATACTTACTCATTACGTTTTTTCCAGTAAACCCCACTATATACTAATGCATAATTATGGTACAATATCCTGGTAAATATACTGACCACAGAAGGATGGCTGTGGAGGTTTTGAACGTTTTATCCTCCTGGGCTATTGGTGAATTATTCACTGTAGCTAAGGGGGTGGTATTGGATATGTTGGATACTTTTATTAAGCATGCATTAATTGTTTATGTTATTAAACTTGTTTTAAAACATAACCTTTTTATACATTCCTTAAAAATTAAGATTAAGTTACTTGGTTTTGAAATAGAAGTTAGAATCAAAGAAAAAAGTGCTCCATCCTCACAAGATTAGCACTTTTTCTAAGATTCATAATATAACATAAATCTAATCCAATAGCCCTAAAACAAAATAAATGTTCTAAGGATGCTTAGTGCTACCAACACTAAGCATTTCTTATTTATATTATATCAAAATTCTTAAAATATAAACATATTATTTTATAATTTATGTTATAGTTTTTTTAGTGATGGAACAATCTCAATCCAGAGTGTACCATAACCATACCGTATTCATTACATGCATCGATTACTATATCATCTCTTACTGAGCCGCCTGGCTGAACAATATACTTAACTCCACTTTGAGCTGCTCTGTCAATATTATCACGGAATGGGAAGAACGCATCTGAACCTAATGAAACTCCCTTTAAAGTTGAAAGCCATTGAGCTTTTTCTTCTTTAGTTAGTTGAGCTGGAACTTCTTCAAAAACATCACTCCAGCCTTGTTTTTCAATTTCAGTTACATCATCTCTTAAAAATTGATCTATTGCATTATCGATATTTGGACGTGTTACTCCTGCTTTAAAACGTAGGTTAAGTACAGTAGGATGTTGTCTTAAGTACCATATGTCAGCCTTTGAGCCTGCAAGTCTTGTACAGTGAATACGAGATTGTTGTCCTGCTCCACATCCAATAACCTGACCATCATAAGCATAGCATACTGAATTTGATTGAGTATACTTTAGAGTAATCATAGCCACAATTAAATCTCTTTTTGCTTCTTCTGGAATTTCTTTATTCTTTGTTACTATATTAGTTAACATATCATAATTAGGTAATACAGTATTTCTATTTTGTTGGAAGATGATGCCATATACCTCTCTAGTTTCAAGCTCTTCTGGCTCATAGTTAAAATCCATTTCGATAATACAGTAGTTACCATTTTTCTTTTTCTTTAACAATTCCAATGCTTCATCAGTATACCCTGGAGCAATTATTCCATCTGAAACAGATCTGCTTAAAATTTTTGCTGTAGGTAAATCAACAGTATCACTTATAGCAGCCCAATCACCAAAGGATGACATTCTGTCTGCCCCTCTTGCTCTTGCATAAGCTGCTGCCACAGGAGATAAGTCTATGTCCTCAACAAAATATGATTTTTTCAATTCATCACTTAATGGAATTCCTACTGCAGCACCTGCTGGACTAACATGCTTAAAAGAAGCAGCAGCTGGTAAATTTAATACTAACTTTAATTCTTTAACTAATTGCCAAGAATTAAAAGCATCTAAGAAATTAATATACCCTGGAGTTCCATTTAATATTTTGAATGGCATTTCTCCTTGTTTAGAATAAATTTTAGCTGGTTTTTGCTGTGGATTACATCCATACTTTAGAATAAACTCTTTCATTGATAATACCTCCATAATCATTTTTAAAACAAAAAAACCGCCTGGATAAATATTATTCTACCCAGGCGGTCGATACTTTCCTTAAATCATGCTCCCTATGGTTAATTCCATTTCCGCCAGTTACATGACTATTTTTATTAATTTTTCACATTGTAACATGTATATATTATTAAATCAAGTATGCTGGTTAATTTATTGAGGAAAAGAAAGATGAATATAAAGCTTTCATGGCTTGCATATAAATAACTCTCAACATATAATTATGATATTAAATCTTTATTACGTTACTTAGCTATAGAAAAAATAGACAAAGACTTAAATCTCAGTAAAGAACTACTGAAGCAAGAGGAGTATTTCAAAAATATGATTGATAAAATATTTGATAAAAAAAATTTTCTAGTCCTTGTGGCAGATGACTCTAAATTTATACGATTTACTATGAGAAAAAATTTAGAAGAAGAAGGATATAAAGTCATTGAGGCTGAAAATGGTAGGCAAGTACTTTCACTTTTACAAGAGTTCAAACCTGATATCATTTTAATGGATTATATAATGCCAGAGTTGAATGGAGTTGATGCATGTTCTCAATTACGCCAATTACCTGATGGCAAAGATGTTCCTGTTATCATGATCACCTCTCTGGAAGATGAAAATTCTGTAAATACAGCCTTTGAAGCTGGAACTACTGATTATATAAGTAAACCCATTAATTGGGCAGTCCTTCGTAAACGCATAAGTAGGATGCTTTATACAAGACATACGGAAAAAGTTCTTAATCGAAGTGAGGCATTTGCACATTCTATAATCAACCATGCAGTTGAGGGAATTATCACTATAGATATTAACGGAAATATAGAGTATATCAATCCTGCTGTTGAAAAAATTTTTAATTATTCAACTGCAGAATTATTAGGTAAAAATATTCATCTCCTTATTTCTGAACTTTATTATAAGGATTCAAGTCTACAGAATACAAATATAGAGCTAATTGGTCATCGAAAGGACAAATCAACTTTGCCTATAGAACTTACTATAATTAAATTCTATGTTGACAATAAGTGCTTTTTCACCATTATATTTCGTGACATTACAGAACGAAAAAATTATGAGGAAACAATTAGGTATCAAGCTCTTTATGATTCTTTAACTGGTCTTCCTAATCGTTTTTTGCTAAGAGAACGTATTGCTCATGAAATTTCTCATGCTAAACATACAAATATGAAACTTGCCGTAATGTATCTTGATTTAGACAGATTTAAGCTGATTAATGATACTCTTGGTCATGACGTTGGTGATAAACTATTGCAGGAAGTAGCTAAAAGATTTCAAAATTCTTTGAACTCAACGGATACACTTGCTAGAATAGGCGGAGATGAATTTATAATATTATTACCTGAAATAGTTCGAGAAGAAAATGTAGCAAAATTAGCCAATAAACTTCTTGAAGTTACTAGAGAACCATTTATAATCGGCCCTCATGAATTTTATATTTCTGTTAGTATTGGAATTACCATTTATCCAGAGGATGGTGAAACTGCTGAAACTTTAATGACTAATGCGGATGTTGCTATGTATCGCGCTAAAGAAAATGGAAAAAACACCTTCCAAATCTATACTGCAGCTTTAAATGAAAAAGCACTAGAAAGATTAGCCCTTGAAAATAGTTTGAGGCGTGCTATAGAATATAAGGAATTTACAATTTATTATCAGCCAAAAGTAAATACTATAACAGAACAAGTGGTTGGTATGGAGGCCTTAATTCGCTGGCAGCACCCTAATTGGGGACTAGTTCCGCCTCAAAAATTTATTCCTTTAGCTGAAGAAACAGGTTTAATTATACCTATTGGTGAGTGGGTATTGCGTACAGCTTGTGCTCAAAATAAAGCCTTGCAAAATGCTGGATTCCCTCCATTAACTGTAGCTGTCAATCTCTCTCCTATTCAATTTGAATTGCAAGACCTAGCAAAAATAGTATCTCAGATACTAGAAGAAACAGGATTAGAGCCTCAATACTTAGAGTTGGAAATTACAGAAAGCATAGCTATGCAAAATGTAGAACATACTATAAAGACCATTAACGAATTAAAAAGTATGGGAATTAAATTTGCCATCGACGACTTTGGAACTGGATATTCTTCTTTAAGTCAATTAACTAGTTTCTCAGTCAACAAATTAAAAATAGACAAGTCTTTTGTATGCCAAATAGATGGAGATTATGATAATTCTATTATTGCTTCAACAATTATGGCTTTAGGTAAAAGCCTTAAAATAGATGTAGTTGCTGAAGGTGTGGAGACACAAGAACAAGCTAACTTCTTCAAGGAAAATACTTGTCATGAAATGCAGGGTTATTTTTATGGTAAGCCTATGTCTAATGAGGATTTTTTGAGGTTTTATTGTAATAAACTCAGAGACGCCTAATTAATCATTAAAAATACGCCTGGATAAATATTAATTTACCCGGGCGTTCTATACTTCAGAAAATCATATTAATATGTTTAACCCCTCAAATTTTTTAGTATTAAATCATCCTCATCTATATTTTCGAGTCCTCTAGGTATTCCTCCATTAGGGTCCTCAGTGGTTCCACCCATTCTTCGGATTATCTCCCTTGCATTCTCTGTATCTCTATCCTTTGCTTCAACAACTACCTTGCAATTTACATTTGCTATTTCTTCAAAGCCTCCCATGCCGCTTGCCATTGGACTTGCTGCTGCTAGTGAAGAACCCTGCTCATCTCCAAAAATCGCCTGAGACATACTTGATATATCTCTTGAGCCTAAAACTCCACTTTTCGTATATGCATTATTCATATGCTCGTTGATATCTGTAAAAGCTCCCTTAAAGCCTTCACTTTTAAGCTTTCCAACAACTTCATTTGCTGTTTTTATGTTAGAGAAATATCCCTCTATTTTCATAAAAAATCACTTCCTTTTCAATATTTTAAAACTTTCCATTAGTATCTTAATCTATTTTTAAGAAAAGTACTTCTAAATTAGTACCAGTTTTATTATTCCAAAGGACTAGAAAATTATCCTTCTTTAGCTTTGACTTTATATTGACTGAAAAAGAATGTTAATGTATTATATATCCAATACAATATTATATTAAGCGAGCATCCTCAGGTAAAGATAGCGTGGGCTACCAGTAGAAGTGGTCAGCCTGTTGAAGCTTTTCATAAGAACTTTTATGGATCAGGCATAAAATTAGTCAAGCCTGAAGAAGTAACAACCTGTGATGTTGTTTTTGCAGCATTACCTACAGGAAATGTAATGAATATTACTAAAGAATTACTTGAAAAAGGAAGTAAAGTTATTGATTTAGGTGCTGATTTTAGATTAAAAGATAGGCATGACTGGGAAACCATCTACGGCATGAAACACTCATGTTGGGATATTTCTAAAGGCGCGGTATATGGTATAACTGAATTACATCGAGAAGAGCTTAGAAAGTCCAACCTTATTGCTAATCCTGGGTGTTATTCTTCAGCTTCTATTTTAGGGCTTGCCCCATTAATAAAAGAAGATTTAATTGATAATGAAAAAATAGTCATTGATGGTTTATCTGGTACTGCAGGCGCTGGTTCAGAGCTAGATATTGCAATTCACCACCCTGAAATTAGTAATAATCTTGTACCATATAATGTTGTTAATCATCGCCATACCTATGAAATCGAACAAGAACTAGGCATAATTGGAGATTCAAAAGTTATAGTACATTTTACAACTACCTATGTTCCTATTACAAGAGGAATATTAGCTATATGTCATTGCTTCCCTAAAACAAAAGTAAGCAGAACTGAACTTCTGGATTTATATAAAGAATACTATAAAGATGAGTATTTTATTAAGATAATTGATATTCCAAAGGAAGAGAATGCCAGCTGGCAATATGTACCTTATCCATGGGTTAACTCTGTTTCTGGTACTAATTATTGCCACATTGGTTTAGATATTGATGAAAAAAGAAATAGAATAGTTGTATTTAGTGTACTTGATAGTATAGGAAAAGGCGGAGCACATGCCGCAGTTCAAAATATGAATCTAATGTTTGGCTTAGAGGAAACCTTAGGGCTAAAGAGATATGGTTTGCATCCATATTAGTGTAAACTTCATCTTATATATTATAAGTAGGTACAGCCTAAAAATGGGGCAGTTTTTACTGCTCCATTTTTAATATATTATCTCTATTTTGGAATTGTGAACCAAATTTTTGTGCCTTCATCTTTCTTTGAGTACAAACAAAGTTCCGTTCCATAATAATTCATTAAACGTCGTCTAATATTTGTTAGACCAACACCAGTTTCAGTACTTTTCAATGCTTCTCCTTCCTTTAAAATTCCTTCAGTATTCTCAATTCCCATGCCATCGTCTTCAACAAAAACTTTTATCATATCTTCTTCCACTTTAACCTGTATCTTCACAGTTCCACCACTTTCTCTCTTCATAAGACCATGCCTTATGGAATTCTCAACTAGAGGCTGAATTGTCAGGGGCAAGGTACTATGTTTCTTAACATTCTCGTCTATGTCAAATTTTACAGATAGCCTATCACCAAATCTAGCCTTTTCAATTTCTGCATAAGCTGCTGTCAACTGAAGTTCACTTTCAAAAGTTACCGTTGCAGAAGTGCTATCGATATTAAAGCTTTTATGCAGGTACTGACTTAAGTAAGACAACAACTCTGCAGCTTTTTCTCCATCGGTGAAGCAGAAAGACATGATAGTACTTAAAGCATTAAATAAAAAATGCGGTTTTATTTGTGCCTGCAAAAAAGCCATTTCATTTTTCAGAGCCTCATGTACTGATTTTTTTAAAAGCAACAAATTTGATATTCTGGCCAGCAGTTCTTTAGCTACAAATGGTTTTACAACAAAATCATTGGCTCCTGCCTCAAAGGCTGTAGCAACATCTTCTGGAGTATCTCTCACTGTCAGCATTAATATTGGCAGGTCGTATATTGAATAGTATTCACGTACTCTCTCACAAGCTTCATATCCTGAAATTCCCGGCATCATAACATCCATCAATACAATATCAATATCCTGACGGCTCCTTATAATTTCAATTGCCTCCTTACCGTTTGATGCTGTTAATATCTCATAACCCTTACTCCTTAATAGAGATTTCAATATTCTTAGATTAGTGGGTTCATCATCTACCGCAAGCGCAACGAAGTCTGAAGAAATTTTATTCTCAATCTCTTTTACATTTATTTCAGCTTCTATAACTTCCAGTACTTCTCTTTTGATATCCTCTAAGATCTCATTGGATTTTGGAAGTATAAAAGAAAAGCAAGACCCTTTTCCAAACTCAGACCATTGAAGAAATATTTCTCCCTTCATAAGCTCCAATAATTTTTGTGTTACATAAAGCCCTAGACCGCTTCCACCATACTGGCTCTGTATATCTTCTCCTCCTTGGGTAAAAGCGTTGAACAACTTTCCCTGCACATCCTCTGAAATTCCTATTCCAGTATCTTCTACGCTTACTTTTATGAATTCATTCTCTTCAACTGCAGATATAGTAATAATCCCTCTCTCAGTAAATTTAACTGAGTTACCAAGAAGATTATATAAAACCTGAATAAGTCTATTTTCATCTGCAAATACAGGTGGGATATCTTCAGGAATATCAAGTATAATATCAATGTCTTTTCCAATAATTAAGTGCTTAAAAACACCTGAAACCATATCACAAAGAGATTTTATGTTAATAGTTTGAAAATTAAACTGGATTTCGTTTCTCTTTATTCTTTCAACGTCTATTATGTCTTTTACTAAAGAAGATAATCTTTTTGATAATGCCAATATAACCTGAAGTTCATCTCTTTGTCTTTGGTTAATTGTGCCGTGGTTCCCTTCTGTAAGAGTTTCAGTTATATTTATTATCCCATTAAGAGGCGTTTGAAGTTCGTGAGAGGTATTGCTCAAGAATTCATCCTTCATCTTATCAATACTTATAAGCTTTTCGGTTAATTTTTGAAGAGAGGAATTACTTATTATTAATTCTTTTTCAGCAGATTTTCTCTTCTTCCTATTTATCATAAGACCAAGTATCAGCATTGTCTGAAGTATAATCAATACAAAGCCTGCACAAATGTAACCCCAATACTGCTCCCATATACTTACTTCCCTGTACTTTATTTCACTGCCTTGCGGTAACTTACTTTCATCTATTCCAAACCTTTTTAGCTGACGCCAGTCAAATTCATATACATTAGATACGCTGGCGATCTCCTTATGCACTGTGCTTTCTTTTCCTTCTAATATTTTTATTATAATATCTGCCGCTACTTGTCCAGCAACCTGCTGCTCTTTTACATAGCCACCAAGGATTCCACTGCCAAGGAACTGTGCATCAGTTCCATACACCGGTACTTTTGAAACCTTACATATATCATTGATCACTTCTTCAGGAATAAAGCTTTTTCCTTCAATATCAGTGAGCCAGCGAAAATACAGAACTGCCGAATCATCTTCTGCCTTTTTTACAGCTTCAATCATTTGATTGTAGGAGAACGTATTCATAAAAACAAATTGAATCTTATCTATGTATTTCTTCTCAACATCTTTAAATCTTTCTACAAATATGCGCTCATCTGCAGAATCCCCAATTACAATATATATTTTTTTAGTCAATGGCTTTATCTGTAGAATAAGCTGAATATTCTTTTCCGCTTCTGTTGATTGTTCAATAAAAAAATAGTTGGAATGTCCTTTAATCTCCTGCAATCCATTATTATCCTTTGTAATAATTACAGGTACACCTGAAAATATTTCTTTATCATATTTTTCAAGAAGGGGAAGCAAGTTAGCTTGGGTAACAATAAAATCAGGTTTATAATTTTTATATTTAAGCTTAAGGTATTGTGCAATATTATCAAAATACCCCTTTTCTTTTGAATGACGTGCAAAATCTAGATATTCATATGAATAGATGAATTTATATTTCTTATTTTGCTCTAATTTATCTTTTATACCTTTGTTATATTGCATGTGTATCGGATATTCAGGTGCAAAAGCATGAAGAATTAATATATGTTTCTCAATTTTACTTTCAGCAAAGGCTACCTTATACATATTGCTAATTGCTAATAAGAATATTAAAAATATCATAGTACATATTCTACAAAATTTATTTTTCAATTCATTTCCCCCGATAACATATAATTAGAATTTATAATAATAAAGCAACAAATATCTATCCTTCTGAAAGCATATTAATAAAATTATTAACTGGATGATTAATATTTGAATCATTTCGCTTAATAAAGTATATTGTCACTTTATTAAGCTCATTAGGCAGCTGATGGACACATACTCTATCATTATTTTTTACTAAGCTTTTAGGTAAAAGCGATATACCCATGCCATCTTCTACATATTTTATAATAGCTTCTGAAGAATCAAACTCAATAATCCTATTCGTTGTTCCATCATTTAAAATAATCCACTTTTCCAATGTAGCACGAAAAGTACAATCAACATTATTACTTATAATAATAGGTTTTTGTAGCAATTCATCTGTTTTTTTAATATCTATTGAAGATATAATAGCTAGTTCTTCTATAAAAGAAAAATAAGAAGAAATAGATTTTTCATAGGCTACCATTTGAAATATTTTTAAATCATTACTTTCCACTATCTAACTTCCTTCTCTACTTTTAATAATCATTATTTTAACATATTTTCACAATCAATATTTATTAATCTTGATATTATTTTTAACTATTATTCATATTCCCTGACTTACTATATAATAAATCTAGATATAGAAAGTAATCTAGTGATTTAAATTAGATAGTCTTTATAGTAATTTTAATAGCATTTTTCTATATCTAGTAATCTATAAAGAAAGTTAAGTTAGTGAGATTATGTATAGTTTAAATAGTATTAACACAC
>NZ_LHUR01000046.1 GCF_001263795.1 Clostridium homopropionicum DSM 5847 | reverse complement strand
CCCCAATGCGATAAAAAGTTGGGAAGATAATTGGGATAATCTAATAACCTTCTTTGCTTTCCCTGATTATATCCGTAGGATTATTTATACAACAAATGCAATAGAAAGTCTTAATAGTCAGTTTAGAAAAGTTACAAAAACAAAACTTATATTTCCTAATGACGAGAGTCTTATGAAGATGCTGTACCTTGCTACTGAAAAGATAAGTAAGAAATGGACTAGAGCATATGCTAATTGGGATCTTGTTATAAGTCAGCTTAATATATTATTTAGTGAAATCTTGAATAAAGGGGCATAGATCGGGGACTCTGTCCCCAAACCCCTGAGGTTTATCGCTTTTGTTCTTCCAGAAACGGGTAAAACGGATAGTTAACAACCATCCGTTTCTGTATAGAACATCAATAACCGCTCAGGTTGCTCCTCAGCATTGCCTTATCCTGCTATTGGTGATGTATAGTATTGACTAAAACTGGTGATAATATACAGTATAGTACTGATAGATTACTGAGATCTATTTTCTTAAACTTACATTTTTCTACAAAGTTATTATTTCTAAATTACTTGCCAAAAGAAAGAGAATACACAAAATTATTTACACAGCCATAGGGTAACCTGAATAGGCTACCCTAAAGCTGTAATAACACAATTTTTAGTGGTCTTTTTACCTTTATACAAAGCTTCATCAGCTAAATTGATACAGTTCTCGATATTTGTTTCTTTGTTATATTCACAGATGCCAAGGGTCAAGGTTACAGAAAGTTTCAAGTTATTATAAATATATATTTTATTAGAAATATTTTCTCTTATTCTTTCTGAAATAATGTAACCTTCTGAAAGGGAAGTTTCGGGAAGCAAAAACAAAAACTCTTCTCCACCCCATCTAGCAACATAATCAGATTTCCTAATCAATGAACTCATATCCTTAGAAATTGAAGTTAAGACAAAATCGCCACAATCATGACCGTATTTATCATTAAATTTTTTAAAGTAATCAATATCGGCTATTATGATTACAAAATTCTTTCCATGCAACTTAAACTTATTTCTTTCTTCATCAATTTTCTCAAGGATATAACTTCTATTCCATATGTTCGTTAAATAATCTTTCTTAGACATCGTTTCAAGTTTTTTATATGCAATTAATAAATCTTCATTTTTCTTATTAATCTCTTCATTCGCTAAAATTAAAGCTTCATTAGCTTTTACTAGTTCCACATTTTTTAATCTATATATTTCTTTTTCTTTTTCGGCGTTCTCTAATTCGTATTTATTTTCGATACTTAAAACAGCATTTCTGATTTTTTCGGTAAAAATAGTATCTTTAACAGAAGAATGAAGTTTAAAATATTCAAGGGCCTTTTTATAATTCTGTGTATACTCATAACAATTTGATAAAGCTAGGTAAATTTCATTTATAATTTTCTTTATCTTTACTTCTTTTGCTATTATTAATGCTTCATCTAAGTAATGTATTGCATTCTGAAGATTTTCCAAAGTTAAGTAAAGGTTTCCAAGATAGAGCAAATTTGTTGCTATGCCAGCTTTGTAGTCTATTATTATATGAATTTCAAGAGACTTATTATAATATTCTAATGCCTTATCATAATTGCCTTCTTGTACATAGATATAACCTAGATTAATAAGGGCTGCAGCTTCTACATCTTTTATATTATAATTTATAGCAATATCATATGCTCTATTATAATTAATGATAGCTTTTTCATAATCTCCAAAATGCTTGTAAACTAGACCTATGGTAATAGAGGCACTAGCAATGCCTGCATAATTATTTGACTTTTCATGAATAGGTAGTGATCTTTTGCAAAAGTTCAAAGCATTTTCATATTCTTCCATACACCAATATATTATACCTATTTTTCTTAAGCAGTTTCCAACTTCATTAATGTTGCCTATTTTTTCTTCGTAGCGAAGAGCTTTAAAATAATAATAAATTGCTTTATCATAATCACTTAAACTGCCATAGGCAGAACCAAGATTAATTAAAGTATTTGCAATTTCATTAGAATTTGATTTTTTTTCAAATATTTCTAAAGCTTTAAGAGAGTAGTCGATACTTTTTTCACAGTTACCTAAATAAATATGTGCTACAGCTATATTTTTTAGAGAGTGAGCTATTCCATCTTCGTAGTAAATCATTTCAGAAAGTCTTAAGGCCTCATTAGCAAATTCTAAAGCTTCCTTCGGCGAAACGTAAGTAGGATATCTAGCAATAAGATTTAACATATCAATCTTTTCTCTACCAACTAAAAAGGGTAACTTCTCTTGAAGCTTACGAAAATTTATATCCATATGCTTCCTCCTATCTTTGAAAATATTACAATAAAACACTAAGTATAATATTAAAACGCAATAATATTTATAAAAAATTAAGTATAATTAAAAACCAAATTAAAGCAACATTATATTATTTTAATAATTTTATCAATAATTGACACAGTTGTCCATTAGAATATAGAATTCTATCTTAATATGAGGAAAGATAAGGAATTTACGAAAATCTAATTTTTAATAAGGTTTCAATTAAAAACACATACTAATATTATTAATTAGGTTAGGAGGTTTTCAAATGAATGAAAAATATAGATATTTTAAAGAAATGGACAGATGCTTAATGAATGAATTAAGACCTTCAGAGTATCTTAATGAATTAGTGAAAAATGAAAAAATTTTTAGAGAGTATCCTTTTAATATGCTAAATGAATTAGAAAATACTCTTCAATCACCTAAATATCATCCTGAAGGAAGTGTCTGGAGTCATACAATGATGGTTGTAGATAATGCAGCCTTAAGAAGAGATTTAAGTGAGAATCCAAGAGCTTTTATGTGGGCTGCATTGTTACATGATATTGGGAAACCGGGTACAACAAGAAGAAAAGGTGATAGAGTTGTGTCCTATGATCATGATGTTCTAGGAGCAAGATTAGCAAGAGAATTTTTAGAGGAATTTGATGAAAATGTAGAATTTATTAGCGCAGTAAGTAAACTAGTAAGATGGCATATGCAAGCCTTGTTTGTAGTCAAAGATTTGCCGTATGCTAAAGTAGATAAAATGCTCCGCGAGATTTCATTGGAGGAAGTAGCATTGCTTGCTTTATGCGATAGGTTAGGAAGAGGGGAAATGACTAAAGAAAAAATAAAAAATGAAGAAGATAATATTGACATGTTTATAAAAAAATGTAGAAAAACCCTAGAATTAACTTGTTAGGAATAATGCTAAATAAAATAGAAAAATCTATAATAATACTTATTTATTGTGATATAATTATATATATTTAATCAATAATATAATTGTATAATATATTACTTATTGTAATATTGGGAGTAAATATGAAAAAAAAGGTTATAAGTTTGAAATTTAGCATAAAAAAGAAGTTAATAATTTTAGCATTAATATTATTAATTGTACCTACATTATTTTTAGGTATTTCTAGTTATAGATATTCTAAAATGCAGTTAGATGTTATTGGGCAAGAAACCTTAAAAAATGCAGTAAGTTTAGCAATGCAGGTGATTGAAGACAAGCAAAAAGAAGTTTCCCAAGGAAAGCTTACTACTAAAGAAGCCCAGGAGCAGGTTAAAGTATTTCTAATAGGCGAAAAAAATGTTGATGGAGTTACAAGAAAAATATCTTCAAAGATAGATCTTGGGGAAAATGGATATTTTGCAATTTATAATAAACAAGGCTACGAGGTAGCTCATCCTTTGTTGGAAGGGAAGTACGTATTAGAAACACCTGGTAAAGGGAAAAACAAATTTTTAGTGGTAAAGGATTGCATTCAAAAGGCAGAGAATGGTGGTGGATTTACATATTATGATTGGGACGTACCAGGAACCGATAGAGTGGAGCCTAAAATAGCTTATACAGTGCTTGAACCTAACTGGGGATGGTATTTAAGTGCAAGTTCATATATGTCAAGCTTTAATCAAGAAGCTAATAAATTGTGGAATAATTTTATTCTAACATTAGTTATAGCTATAGCTATTGGTAGTGTAATTGTATTAATGTTTTCTAATAAAATAGCATTACCGATTATTGAATTGTCTAATTTTATAACGAAAATAGAGACTAGCAAGTATACTGCAAAGCTGCCTAGAGCTATATTAGGCAGAGAAGATGAAATAGGAGTATTAGCTAGAACAATAGAAAACATGAATATACAATTGCTAGATAGCTTTCAAAAACTCTATTCCCAAAATGAAATTTTACAAAATGAAGTAAAGGAAAGGAGAAAAGCCCAAGTAGGTTTAGCTCTTACTTATGAGGTAATTGGAAGCTCTAAAGAAGCAATATTTATAGCGGATAGTAATAGAAAGATTATTTATATAAACAAAGCATTTTCTAAAATAACAGGATATAGCGAAGATGAAATAGTTAATAATTATGTAGAAGATATGCATTTCTGTAAATTAGATAAGTATAATGAAGTGGTTGAAGCAATTATAGCTAACGGATTTTGGATGGGGGAATTTACTGATATAAATAAAAGAGGAGAAAAATATCCTGTCTTTTTATCTATGAAAAAAGTTGTAAGTGAAGATAGCAATGAGTGCTATTATGTAGGAATATTTGAAGACTTAACTAGGGTAAAAGAAGATGAGGAAAACATCAATTACTTAAAGAAACATGATGTACTTACTGGTCTTCCAGGAAAGTCATTAATAAGTGAAAAGCTAAATTACTTAATACAGGATGTTTCAAGAGCCAATAAAATAATTGGTGTAATGACTTTGGGACTTGATGATTTTAAATTCATTAATGAGGCTATGGGACATACTTCAGGTGATACGATATTAATGGAACTAGCTAAGAGGCTTAGAGGATTTATTAAAGATGAAGATACTATAGCAAGAATAACCGGAGATGAGTTTGCCATAGTATTAGAGGATGTTGTAAATATAAATCAAATTACTGATATGGCAAATAGTTTATTAAGCATATTTCATAAACCTTTTAGAATTAAAGGGAGAGATATATTTATTACTGCTAGTATAGGCATTAGTATTTATCCTGTAGATGGTTTAAATGCAGAAATGCTCATAATGAATGCCACTTCTGCTCAAAATTATGTAAAGAAAAATGGAAAGAACAATTATCAATTTTATTATAGAAAAATGAATGAAGATGCTTTTGGAAATCTAGAGATGACCACTTCACTTAGAAAAGCTATAGAAAAGGAAGAATTTATTTTACATTACCAACCTCAAGTAGACTTGAATACTGGAGAAGTAACTGGTATGGAGGCTTTGATTAGATGGGAGCATCCAAAGTTTGGATTATTATATCCAGATAGGTTTATAGCTTTAGCAGAAAGAACAGGCCTTATTACAAAGATAAGCAATTGGGTTTTGAAAGAAGCATGTAAACAGAACAAAAAATGGCATGAAGAAGGTTACGATAATTTATCTATTTCTGTAAACTTATCTGCAATGGAATTTATTAAAAAAGATTTAGCTAAAAATGTTAAACAAATAGTAGAAGAAACAAAACTTTCACCACAATTTGTGGAAGTAGAGATTACAGAAGGTATACTTATGGGAAATGTAGAACAGTCTATAGAAATACTTACTGAATTAAAGGAGATAGGAGTTAGAATTGCTATAGATGATTTTGGTACAGGCTATTCTTCCTTAAATTATTTAAGACAGTTCCCAATTGATAGACTGAAAATTGACAGATCCTTTATAATGGGTATACCGGAAACTGATAATGGTGCCATTGCAAAGATTATAATTGAGCTTGCAAAGAGCTTAGGATTAAAGGTTGTTGCAGAAGGTGTAGAAAGTAAATATCATGTAAACTTTCTAAAGGAAAGAAACTGTGATGAAATACAAGGTTACTATTTTAGTAAACCTATACCAGTGGATAAGGTGAAGGAATTATTAAAGAATAAAAAATGTTTAGAGTAAAAAATACATGAATGGAAAACATAAGAGTATTGGCATGTTTTTAGTGTGCGTATACTTTTATGTTTTTTATTTTATAAGGTGCTAGGTTCGAGGTACTAGGTACTAGGAAATGTAATAATTAAGCACGGCTCAATTATAAACCCGCCATTATAGCAAGCTATAAAGAGCGATAGAAGCTTTGCTTCTAAGCTAAACTATAGTTTTGCCAAAGCAAAACATCATTCACTAGTACCTAGTACCTAGCACCTAGTTCCTTAATAATCTTATCTCGTAAAATTATTAAATTACTAAAAAAATATTTTATTGACAATGAAGTACTCATGGTTTAACATATGTTTGTTGTAATTAAAAAACACGAATCTTGCAAAGAAAAAAAGGTGGTTAGAAATGGTATACAATCAAAATAGAACTCCATTATTTGATGCATTAAAAGAATATGACAGAAGACAGGTTATTCCCTTTGATGTTCCTGGCCATAAGCATGGCAAAGGAATTCCTGAGTTTGCAGAATTTGTTGGAAGCAAGGTTCTGGAAGTTGATGTTAACTCAATGAAATTATTAGACAACATAAGCGGACCTAAAGGAGTTATAAAAGAGGCTGAGGAGCTTATGGCAGAAGCGTATTGGTCAAGTCACGCCTTTTTTTTGGTAAATGGAACTTCAGCAGGTGTTCAAGCTATGATTATGAGTGTATGCAATCCTGGAGAAAAAATTATAATGCCAAGGAATGCTCATAAGTCAGCAATTAACGGACTAATATTAAGTGGTGCTATACCAGTGTATGTTCAACCTGAGACTAATGATAAATTAGGAATAGCTATGGGGGTATCAGCAGAAAGTATTGAAAAGGCAATTGCAAAAAATCCTGAAGTAAAGGCAATATTTATTATTAATCCTACATACTATGGTGTAGTTTCTGACTTAAAACAGATTATAACAATAGCTCATAAGAATGGAATGGCTGTAATTGTTGATGAAGCACACGGGGCACATTTTGGGTTTCATAATGAGCTGCCGCCAGGGGCAATGGAGCTAGGAGCTGATATGGCAGCAGTAAGCTTGCACAAAACAGGTGGTTCCTTAACTCAAAGTTCAGCGTTGCTATTAAATGAAGGCTTAATAGACAAAAACCATGTAAAAACTGTATTAAACTTGACTCAAACTACTAGTGCATCCTATCTGTTAATGTCTAGTTTAGATGTTGCACGAAAAAGATTATCTACTGAAGGGCAAGAGGTTTTTACAAAAATATTAGAAGCTACTAGGTGGGCCAGAGAAGAGATAAACAAACTTGATGGATTATATGCCTTTGGGAAAGAACTAATTGGAGAGCCAGGAGTATTTAATTTTGATGAAACAAAGCTAGGAATCAATGTTTCTGGACTTGGAATTACTGGATTTAAGGCTTACGATATATTGAGGGATGAATATAATATTCAAGTAGAACTTGGAGATGTATTTAATATATTAGCTATTGTAAGTGTGGGTGATGATAAAAATTCCTTAAGGATACTTGTAGAAGCACTTAAAGATATGAGTTTAAAATTTAAAAGCTGCGAGATGAGATTTGGAAAAGTATCTTTAGAGAATCCTGAATTGATTGTTTCGCCAAGAGATGCATTTTATGCAAGTAAAAAGCTTGTAAAACTTGAAGATGCAGAAGGAGAAATTAGCGGAGAATCTATAATGGCATATCCACCAGGAATTCCAATAGTTACACCAGGTGAACGTATAAGCTGTGATATGATAAATTATATAAGATATATAAAAAACCAGCATAGTATGATAACAGATACAGATGATCCTAATGTAGCTTATATAAAAGTATTGGGAATCTGAACTGGACTTTATAAAGCTTCTTAAAAGGATAAGGAAATGAGTAATGTTCTCTAAAACCTTATCCTTTAGTTATGTATTAAACGAAGGTTGAGTTCTTACATTCATTTAAAACTATTGACAATTGTGAAATTAATAGTATATTTGTTTTAGGTAAACTTAGGAATTACATAAAATAAGCATAGATAAATGGATATGAGTATATACAATATATTAATTATATAGGAGGTTTTTAGATGGAATTATGGTTTTCAGAAAAACACACAGAAAATGCCAAGTTTTCAATTAGGGTAAAGGAACAAGTATATTCAGAACAAAGCCCATTTCAAAAGATAGATGTTTTTGAAACAGAGGAATATGGTAAAGTCTTAGTAATAGATGGGATAGTAATGTTAACTGAAAGAGATGAATTTATATATCATGATATGATAGTGCATGTTGCTATGGCTACTAACCCGGAAATAAAAAAAGTACTTGTTATTGGAGCTGGAGATGGTGGAACAGTTAGAGAGTTAACAAGATACAGTACCATAGAGAAAATAGATATGGTTGAAATAGATGAAGTTGTAGTAAAGGCTTCAAGAGAATTTCTTCCTTTTACTGCTTGTAAGTTAGATGATCCAAGAGTTAATCTATACTTTGAAGATGGAATTAAGTTTGTAGAAGGGAAAGAAAATCTATATGATTTAGTAATTGTTGATTCTACTGATCCTATAGGACCTGGAGAAGGCCTTTTCACAACTGAGTTCTATAGAAATTGCTACAAGGCTTTAACTGAAAAAGGAATACTAGTAAATCAAAATGAAAGTCCGTACTATGCTCATAATGCAAGAGAAATGAAGAGAGCTCACAGAAAAATTAAAAGTATATTCCCTATATCAAAGGTTTATCAATATCACATACCTACATATCCAACAGGGCACTGGTTATTTGGATTTGCATCTAAAGGACTAGATCCAATAAAAGATTTGAATACTGATAAATGGAATAGCCTAGGACTAAAAACAAAATATTATAATACAGATATTCATGTTGGAGCCTTTGCTCTTCCAACTTACGTTAGAGATATGTTAGAAGAGGATACAAACTAGTCTATATTAATATGAAATTGCCTTAGAGAAATATCAGTAAGTTTCTGGTACTTCCTCTAGGGCAATTTGTATTTTTTGCATTTCAATAATCATCATAAAGAGTTCCTATTAATCATACTATTTATAAGTGAAGAATTATAAGGTAGAGGGAGAAAAATAAATATATAAATATGGATAAGCAAAATAGAAGATATTATGCGAGAATATATGGGATAGTTCAAGGTATTGGATATAGGCCATTTATTTATAAAATAGCAAAGGAATTAAACCTTAGGGGATGGGTCAGTAACATTGATTCATCTGTTGCAATAGATATTGAGGGACCTAGTGAAAAAGTAGAGCAGTTTCTCATAAGAGTAATAAAGAAGCCTCCAAAACTTGCAAAAATAGATAAAGTAGAAATAATAGAAAAAGATTTTAAGGAATATAAAGAGTTTAAAATAAAAAAGAGTATACAGAGAAAATCAAAGTTAAAATTTATAATACCTGATTTAGCAACTTGTAATGAATGTGTAGAAGATATTTTTGATACTAAGTCTAATAGGTATAGGTATGCTTTTACTAACTGTACTAACTGTGGCCCTAGATATTCTATAATAAAAAGTTTCCCATATGATAGAGAAAACACTACTATGAAAGCTTTTAAAATGTGTCCATCTTGTAATGAGGAATATATTAGCCAAGACAGCAGAAGATTTCATGCCCAGCCTAATTGCTGCAGCAAATGTGGACCAAGGCTTATTTTAATAGACAATAGGGGAAATAAAATAAGCTGTGTGGATGAAATAAAGGAGACGGCAAATTTACTTAAGGAAGGTAAAATAATAGCTATAAAAGGTATTGGTGGTTTTCATCTTGTATGTAATGCTTATGATGAAAAGGCAATAAGCAATATAAGGCTTAGAAAGAAAAGACCCCATAAGCCTTTAGCGATAATGGTAAAGAATATTAAAAAAGCAAAAGAGCATTGCATAATTAATATTAAAGAGGAAGAACTCCTATTATCTACAAGAAAACCTATAGTTCTTTTAAATAAGAGAGAGGATAGTAAGCTTCCACAAAATATAGCACCTAAAGTAAATAAATATGGAGTAATGCTTCCATATACACCACTGCATTATCTATTATTTAATGAAGGACTAGATACACTCATAATGACCAGCGGGAATATAAGTGGGTGTCCAATAGAATATGAAAATAATAGTGCCATAAGCAAGCTAAAGGATATTGCTAATTACTTTTTACTAAATGATAGAGACATAAATACTCCTATTGATGATTCGGTAGTAAAGGTTATAAAAAATAATGAAGTGTTAATTAGACCTGGAAGAGGATACGCTCCCATAAGCTTAAATAAAAATGTACAAAATAAAATTCTTGCCTGTGGAGCAGATATGAAAAGTACCTTTGCCCTTTCTTCAGATGGAATAGTATATGGAAGTCAGTATATGGGCAATTTAAAGGAATTGGATTCCTTTAGGGAATATGAAAAAGCTATTGGTAATTTAGAACAGTTATATGATTATAACCCGCAGGTAATTGCAGCAGATATGCATCCAGGCTACTTATCTAGTATCTATAGTGAAAAGAAAGATGAGATAAAATATAAGGTTCAGCATCACCATGCTCACATGGCAAGCTGTATGCTTGAAAAAAATATTTATGAGAGGGTTATAGGAGTTATATATGATGGAATGGGATTGGGGTTAGATAATAATATTTGGGGTGGAGAATTCTTTATAGGCAATAGAGAAAGCTTTCAAAGACGAGGTAGCTATAGATATACTTCTATACAGGGAGGAGATTCAGCTCAGGAAAACATATGGAAGATTGGTTTAAGCTATTTAGATTTAATTAGGCACTCTAGGTTAAAGAAACAAGCAATAAATAGAATGAAAACCATGGTTAAGGATGATATAGAAATAACCTGTAAAGCCCTTAAATATAATATAAATTGTTATAAAACCTCAAGTGTTGGAAGGCTTTTTGATGGAATTGCATCAATACTAGGGGTAATACAAAATATAAGCTATGAAGCTCAAGGGGCAATAGAATTAGAGGCTATAGCAGCAGAAGGAAACATTGAAAGCTATACTTATTCTATTAGTGAAGACAAGCTTTTGATAGTAAATATTGAAACAATTATTCAAGAAATAATAAGTGATATAGAAAAAGGGACTTCTCGTTCTATTATAAGTGCTAAATTCCATAACACTATAATCAATATAACTATTGAAATAGTATGTAAATTGAGAGATGAATATGGGATAAATAAGGCGATTTTAAGCGGAGGGGTTTTTGAAAATCAGTATTTACTAATAAATATCATAGATAAATTACAGGGTAAAGATTTTGAAGTATTCTTCAATAATCTTATTCCAACAAATGATAGCGGTGTTTCTTTTGGCCAAGTAGCTGTAGTAAATGAAATTTTAAAGAAGGGGGTATAAGCTTGGATAAAGTGGAATTACTGCATGGTGATGGAGGAAAATACACTTCTCAACTTATAAAAGAGGTATTTTATAATAGCTATGGTAATAGTATTTTATTAGAAGATTTAGATTCAGCTGTTATTAAATTTCAAGGAGAGTTCATGGCATTTACTACAGATTCATTTATAGTAAAGCCGATCTTCTTTAGAGGAGGGGATATAGGTAAGCTTGCAATTTGTGGTACTATTAATGATCTCACAGTATCTGGGGCAATTCCATTATATCTAAGTGTAGGATTTATAATTGAAGAAAGCTTTCCTATTAGTCAGCTTAAAAATATAGCCTTATCTATGAGAAATGTGTGCAAAGAAACCAATGTAAAGATAGTAACAGGAGATACTAAGGTTGTAGAAAAGGGAAGTGCGGAGGGGATTTTCATAAATACCTCAGGGGTTGGAATTATTAATGGATTTAAATCTAAAGAAATCAAAGATGGAGACCACATACTAATAACTGGAACCATAGCAGAGCACGGAACAGCAATAGCAGTAGATAGATATAATCTAGATGTAAAGGGAGATATAAAAAGCGATTGTTTTCCTCTGTGCACGCTACTTTCTTGTCTTTATAAATACAAGGATAAAATAAAACTTATGAAAGATCCTACTAGAGGAGGAATAGGAGAGGCATTAAATGAAATTGCAATAAAGAGTGGACTTGGGGTACATCTTTTTGAAAGTGAAATTCCTATAAGAAAAGAAGTAAAGTGGGTAAATGAAATGCTTGGACTAGACCCTTTATATCTTGCCAGTGAAGGAAGAATGTTAATTGTAGCAGAAAATTGTGTATCTAAAGATATTATATTAGATTTGAAAAAAACATGTAACTGCAATAATGCAAGTCATATAGGGGTATTTACCAAGGAATGTGAGTTTGTATATACAGAAAATATACTAGGAGGGAAAAGAATACTGAATCCTTTAGATTATCATATGTTACCTAGGATTTGTTAAGATAGCTGAATTTATAGATAAGGCCTGCCATTATAGTTACAATAGCAGGTCTTTCCAATTAATAGTATTTCTTTTTGTCTTTTATATCATACACATCTTGAAGAGCTTCACCAAAACGTTGATAGTGAACTATTTCTCTTGCCCATAGGAACTTTAGAACGTCTTTAACATCATGGTCATCTGTTAAAGTAATAAGATGCTCATAGGTTGCTCTTGCCTTTTGCTCTGCTGCCATATCTTCATGCAAATCAGTGATAGGATCTCCAAGGGTTGCAAAGTATGTTGCAGAAAAAGGTACTCCATTTGCATCCACGGGAAATAATGCTCTATCATGTTGAGCATAATGACCTCCTAAGCCAGCCTCTTTTAATTCTTCAACAGTAGCATCTTTTAGAAGTTGATAAACCATTGTAGCAATCATTTCTACATGAGCTAATTCCTCTGTGCCTACGTCATTTAGAATGGCTTTTGTTTTGCCTGTTGGCATTGTGTACCTTTGATTTAAATATCTTAGGGCAGCAGCCAGCTCTCCATCTGGACCGCCATATTGAGTAATTAAAAATTTTGCCATTCTAACATCTTTAGATTTGATTTTTACAGGATGCTCCAGCTTTTTTTCATAAATCCACATGTATTAACTCTCCTCTCTAAACTATTCTCCGGATTCCCAAGGCCATGGGTCTTCTACCCAGCTCCAAGGACATTTACTTTGGGAATATCCAAAGTTAGTAAGAACCCCATACTCCATTTCATACAGTTTCTTAAGTTTCATTAATTCTTCAGATATTCTGTTATAATCTTCTACAGCTTTTATATTTCTAGGATTGTTATCTAAATATAGGTTTAAATCAACGGCAGCAAATTCAAGTTCTTGTATTTTTTTCAAAAGATCTTCACGAGATGATTTATTTTCATACATTTTATCCAATTTATAATCCTCCTAAAGACTTATTTTCCAGGGTAAGGCATGTAAAGATTAGGGAAGATAGTTCCCTTGTGTAGAGCTTCAGACAATGGGAATAAACCTGTATAAGGTTGGCGTACTACATAAGCACGGACTAGCTCTAATTCTCCCATAGGAGGCATCATAGATCTTGTATTTGAGATAAAGTAAGGGTTAGAGTAGGGAGTAAAGTTTTGATACATTATGTTCACCTCTTTAAGAATAGTCACAATAACAGTATATTAGTAATGGGAAAAAGTGTGTAAAAAAAAGAGGCTTAAGGCCTCTTTTATAAGAATTTAATTTTCTTTAGGTTCTGAAGCTGATTTCTTAGCAGCAGGTTTTGCTTGTTTTGAACTGCCTTTGTCTCCTCTTTCTTTTAGCCAATTGGATATTGCAGGAGCAACTTCTTTTTGAGCCTTGGAGCTTACAAACATTCCAATGTGACCAACAGGGAATTCTAGCAAGGTCTTATCTATACTAGCTATGTGATTTATAAATGGTCTAGTGGAAGCAGGTGCTACTAGGTGATCCTTTTGAGCTAATATGCATAGTACAGGCATGTCAATATTTTTTAAGTTTACTGTACGTCCACCAAGTTCTAGCTGATTATTTATAAGTTTATTTTCTTTGTATAGATCGTTTATGAATTTAGATAGCATAGGACCTGCTTGATCAGGGCTATCATAAATCCATTGCTCCATTCTAAGGAAATCTAATATAGCTTCCTTATCATCTAGTTTATCTATAAAGTCTAAATACTTATCAACGCTAAGTTGGAAAGGCTTAAGCATATTGAAACCATTGTTCATTACATCTCCAGGTACTAAACCAGAGAATGAGTTAATCATACTATCTATATCCATTGATTTACTCCAGCTAAATAATAATCCGTCATCTGTACTAAAGTCAAAAGGCATAACCAAGGATACAAAATTCTTAATTTTTTCTGGATATAAAGCAGTATAAATAGTTGCTAAAGTAGCACCTTGGCAAATTCCAAGTAAGTTAATTTTATCTAGATTATGTTGTTTACGAATAAAATCTACAGAATTATTTATATAATCATCAACATAGTCTTCCATAGTTAAGAATTTATCGATATGATCCGGGTATCCCCAATCAATCATGTATACATCTAGACCAGTTTCCAGCCAGTTTTTAACTATGCTTCTATCCTCATGTAAGTCAAGCACATATTGCTTATTTACTAGAGCGTAAGTTACTAAAACAGGTATGCTATGAGGATTCTTTACCATAGGGGTATAATGATATAATTTTATTTTATCTTCTTCATAAACTAATTCTTTAGGTGTAGTTCCGATATCTATTTCTTTTATTGATGTCATATTGCTAAAACCCTGTATAAGTTTTTTATTTAATTCTAAGGTTTCATCAATTGATTTTTGCAAGCCACTAATTAAAGGAAACATTATTTACTCGCACCTCCCTTTGATGAAAAAGCTTCAAATTTGTCTCTCAACTCCTCTATTTGTTTACTTTGAGTCTTTATTTTTTTTCTTAATTCATACACTGTTTTTTCTACACTATTTATCTCACGTCTATTTGGAATTGGCAATAATGATAATTGATCTTGAATTAGATCATCTAAGCCGATTTTAAACTTATATCCAGCATTAACTGTATCATTCATAAGCTTTGAGAAACTTTCAGTTGCAAATAATTCTTCAAAAGCTTTCTCGTTAGTGTTAGACCAAAGCTTGAAAAATTCCATAAAGCTTTCAGGTACTTTATTTTCAGAGGATAATTCTCCTAGTTGAGATACTAACTTTTCCATGCTTTCTATACTTAAATTATTAAGAATAGTAGCAAATTCATTAAGATTTATAAAATATTGTATGAATGCATCAAGATTTTTTAAAGCTTTTTCTATCATTACGCGGTTTGAACCAACCATAGGCATATTTAAAATCTTAGAATAGGAATTTTTATAAAGCTCTCCCCATTCTTTTAAGAAATTTGTATAAGCAACTTTGTCACCTTTTAAAGCTAACATAAGATTCTTTTGCAAATCTCCTGAATCCTCCACCCATGGACGGAAGAAGTTTAGTAGAGTTTGTTGATAAACAGGCATATCTTCAATTGGATTTGTTATAAAAGCTCTTAATTCTTCTGGTAAGAATGATTGTGCAAAATTAGAAGATAACTTTTTATAATTATCCATTACGCTTTTCATGAATGTATCCCAAGCTTCAGAATTCTGCTTACTTGGCATAGTACCTACTATATCACTCCAAAAGTTATATAAATTACTATATAAATTATAAGAATTCATAGCCTTATCAAAAGACTCTCTAATAGATGAATTTGGAATAAACTGGGTAAGAATTTGCATGCTATCGTACCACTGCTTAGATATTTTTGCTACTATGTCTTTTGAATCACTAAGTGGAAAGATATTTGGAATTTTATCAAATGTAGTCATTTGTTTGAATAAATCCATATACTTTTCAGTATTAAATAATTCCTTAAATTTTTCAGTTCCCTCACTAAGGTTTTTAGGGAACATCTCTGTTAATTTTTCTGGACTATAGTTTTTTGCCCATTCTGCATAAACCTCAAATAGCTTTTTGTAAAATTCCTGTGTACTCTCTTGTTGCTTAATAATTTCTTCTGATAGGTTTGATAGTAGATTTCCATTTTCTTTTTCCATTTGGGCTGTCTTAGGTTGAAAGGATGATACTGATTTGTTCCAAAGTTCTACCATATTATCGTTCATTTTTTGCCAACCTGCCCATAAGTTATTCATGTTTTCTTTCAAGGTTATCCCCCTCTCCAATTTTAAAATATTTGTAATATATAAAGACAATACATATCTATTACCTACTATAAAAGGTAAAGATATTATCTATATAGTAAGTAACTATACATATTGCCGTTATTGCTAGCTTGTTTAAGTCCATTAAGCATACTGTTTATTATATAAATAAATTCCAAAAATAATACTAATTATTTTTAAATTTACAAAAATAGTTTATTAAATTTTAAAATAAATATAAAATCAATTGAAATATTTGGAATTTAATTCAATTCTAGCATCAAAAGCTTTAAATGTCAAAAGGAATTTACAATTTATAGAAATACATGTAAAATGTTGAAAAAACCTTTACAGAAATAGAAAATTAAAGTTTTAATCGTTTTTTTGACCAGCGGTAGATTTAAAGAAATTTTGTTAAATAAAATTTAACACTACTTTTTTGACTTGAAAGGTATTATAATTATATTGTAAAACTCAATATAATTTGCAAGGGGGTCTCCATTGTATGTTAAACGGTAATAAGATTAGAGAGTTTAGAATGAACTTAGGTTATACCGCCCAGGATATTGAGATACTTACCAAAAGTGGGAAATATGAAACTACAATTTCTAAGTCTTATTTAGAGGAATTAGAAAGAGGAGATAAGAAAAATCCTAGTTTTAAAAAGGTAGTAGTTCTAGCAAATATCTTGAGATGCAAATTAGATGATTTAGTTTTAAGTACAGAATTTTAGCAATATAATATAAAAAATCATGGTCAAAAAAATTTGGCCATGATTTTTGTTTTTAGATGGTTAGCCAGAATAAAGGCTTAGAAATTTTTCCCATAGGTCGGGTTTTTTCTTCTTCAAATTCAAAACTTTAAAGTCATTACTTATAAATGCATGTGTAGTGCTTCCCTTTGCTAAAATTTTTTTATCTTGATTTCTAATTACATTGTAACTAAACACAATTCTTGCAGGAGTTAATTCTGATATATAGGTTTCTATGGTAAGTTCATCTTCATATTTTGCTCCTTCTATGTATTTACAACTACTTTCTACTACAGGGAGCATAAGATTTTCCATTTCTATTTGACTATAGCTTATTCCGGTTGCATTTATAAATTCTGTTCTTCCAACTTCAAACCAGATATAGTAATTAGAATGATGTACAATACCCATCTTATCAGTTTCTACATAACGAACTTTAATTTTGCAGCTATTTATATACATAATCAGTTTATCCTTTCAATAATTAATATTAAAAAATTTTATTTTAGTATATCATAAATGTAATTACTATTGGAAATCAGTTTCAAAAAGAAGAGTTTTATATATCAGGAAATTTAAACTTATGTCAGTAAATTAGTTCTTTTTATTGAATTATTAATTAATAAAAAATATAATTGAATAAAGTATGTATTAGTGGAGCTATATTATGAAAAATGAAAACCTTTTCGATGTCATTTCTTATTTAGAAAATTTTATTAATGATATCTCTCATGAATCTATACGAAATAGAAAAATAGAAGAAAATAAAAGAGAATTACAGAAAGTTTTAAAAGAGCTAAAAGTTTTAAAGCAGAATGATTTTGAGTTTAGAGAAATTGGAGATAATCTTTATGATGGAATTTATATTTCAGATGGTGACGGCAATACTTTGTATGTAAACAAAGCCTATACTAGAATTACAGGAATAAAGCCAGAAGAGATTGTTGGGAAAAATGTAAAAGAAATTTTGAAAGAAGGCAAGTTATATAAAAATGCTGTTACTATGGAAGTACTTAAGAGTAAAAGACAAGTAAATTCTGTTGGAGTAAGCTTAAGAAATGGGAAGAAAATGCTAATAACAGGAAGCCCTATTTTTGATAAGCAAGGGAACATAAAAAAAGTTGTAATCAATAACAGAGAAATGACAGACTTATTAGAAATAAGAAAAGAACTAGATGCATCAATTGATAAGTTAAAAGCAGTAGAAGAGCATCATAGAAAAAATAAAGAAGAAATTCGGCATCTAAGAAATATTAATGTAAGAAAATACGATTTAATAGGAAGAAGTCAATCAATAAAAAATGTATATAAAATAATTGATAAAGTAGCTGAAACAGATGTAACAGTATTAATATATGGAGAAACAGGCGTCGGCAAAGAAGTTGTTGCTAATGAGATATATCTTAAGAGTAAGCGAAATAATGCACCTTTTATTAAAGTAAATTGTGGAGCTATACCAAGTAATCTTATCGAATCTGAGCTTTTTGGTTATGAAAAAGGGGCGTTTACTGGAGCTAATGCTTCTGGGAAGGTTGGAATGTTTGAGCTAGCTAATAAAGGAACAATTTTATTAGATGAAATAGGTGAAATGCCAATAGAGGTACAGTCTAAGTTATTAAGGGCGATTCAGCAAAAAGAAATTATTAGGGTTGGAGGAACTAAGCCAATTTCTTTGGATGTACGTTTAATATCTTCAACTAATAAAGATCTTAAACAGGAAGTAAAACACGGTACGTTTAGGGAGGATTTGTACTATAGATTAAATGTAATACCCATATACATTCCTCCATTAAGAACAAGAATAGAAGATATTGATTTGTTAACTGAATATTTTATTAATAATTTTAATAAGCAATATAATAAGAGTGTTAATATATCTAATTTAGGAGTAGATATATTAAAACAATATTCTTGGCCAGGTAATATAAGAGAACTTCAAAATATTATTGAAAGGATGATAGTAATAACTGAGGATAATAGTATGATTAGTGATGAACAGTTAGGAAACATATTGAACATAAATTCTCTTAATATCACTGAGTTTTTAAGTAAGGAGATGGGATTAAGAGAAATAGTGGAAAATATAGAAAGAAAAACGTTAGAAAAAGTTTTAGCAGAGAGTGGAAGTACTAGAAAAGCTGCAAAAATCCTAAAAGTTGATCAATCTACTATAGTAAAGAAAGCAAAAAGGTTAGGCATAAAAATAAGCTGATGATAATTGTCATCTATTTAGATGACAATTATCATCAGCTTAAAGTATAAGTACCTCAAGGGTACTTTTTTTTTATTGGAAAAACTGATGAAAAATTTCATCTGTCATATCTTAAATATGTTGAGATGCCAATGTTTAAGCATTGGCATGGATGTTGCTTTAATATACTTTGAAAAAATCATAGGAGGTATAAATATGAAAAAGACAATAATTACAGTAGCAACAACAGGAGCATGGCCAAGCAAAAAAGATAATCCCAACATACCATTAACTCCAAAAGAAATTGCAGAAGACGTTTATAAATGCTGGCAAGCTGGTGCTGCAGTAGCTCATCTTCACATGCGTGATGATGAGGGGAAAGGTACCATGAATAAGGAGAAGTTTAGAGAAACAGTAGAACTTATTAGAGAAAAATGTGACATTGTACTTAACTTAACTACTTCAGGAGATTTAAATGCCACTGATGAAACAAGAATGGCCCACTTAATAGATTTAAAGCCAGAACTAGCTTCTTTTGATGCAGGTTCAATGAATTGGATGCATAATGGTTTATTTATAAATCATCCTAATTTTTTAGAAAAGCTAGGGTTAACAATGATTGAAAATAATGTAAAGCCAGAAATAGAAGCTTTTGATGCAGGGATGATTTACAACTCACTATATTATATAAAGAAAGGTGTAATTAAGAATCCTCCACATTATCAATTTGTTTTAGGAGCAGCAGGTGGAACAGATGCTACAGTTGAGAATTTAGTATATTTAAAAAGCTTAATTCCTAAAGAGGCTACTTGGTCAGCACTTGGAATAGGAAAAGGACATTTACCAATATTATTTGCTGCTATAGCTTTAGGTGGACATATTAGAGTAGGTATGGAGGATAATGTATATTACTCAGCAGGAAGGTTAGCAAGCTCTAATGCTGAATTTGTAGAAAGAGCAGCTAGAATAATAAAAGAAGCTAATAGCCAGGTTGCTTCACCTGATGAGGCTAGAGAAATTTTAGGACTAAAGTAAAAAGGAGAAGGAAAAATGATTAAGAAGATAGGTATACTTGGTGCAGGAACAATGGGGCATGGTATAGCAGAAACTTTTGCTATGTACGGATATAATGTAAATTTGTTTGAAGTAAACGATAACGTAAGAAATTCTGTAAAGGAAAAAATCAATGAAGATTTGCAAGTACTTGCAGAAGAAGAACTAATTGAAAAGAATAATATACCTGAAATATTAGATAAAATTAAATTGTTTTCTGACTTGAAATTGGCAGTAGAGGATAGAGATTATGTTATTGAAGCTGTACCAGAAATAATGGATTTAAAACAAAAGATATTTAAATCATTAGATGAATATTGTCCAAAGCACACTATTTTAGCTAGTAATACATCTAGTTTAAAACTTGATGAAATGATGGAAAACGTTTCTGAAGAGCGAAAAAAGAGGATGATAGTTAATCATTGGTATAATCCAGCACATCTTATGCCTATTGCTGAAATGTCTTTTTTTGGAAATATGCCTGAAGAAATATATAAAGAAGTTGAAGAGCTATATAGCTCTATTGGTAAGCAAACAGTTAAGGTACTTAAGGATGTACCAGGTCTTGTAGCAAATAGGATTCAACAAGGAGTTGCAAGAGAGGTTTTTTCATTAATAGAAATGGGTGTTGCATTGCCAGGAGATATTGATAAGGCATTAAAATTTGGGCCAGCCTTTAGGTATGCAACTACAGGTCAACTAGAGATTGCTGATTTTGGAGGATTAGATATATGGTGCACAGTAAGTGATAATCTTCTAAGTGTCATGGATAATTCTAAATGTGCAAATCAGTTATTAAGAAATAAGGTACAAGAGGGTAAATTGGGTATTAAATCAGGAGAAGGATTTTATAATTATTCTGGTCCTAATATTGAAGAGGTTAAGAAAAAATATCTAAAAAAGTTAATTCATCAATTAAAAGCTTCAAAATATTATATATAAAAAAATTGCTGCGGAATATTAGACTTTTCCGTAGCAATATAGAAAAAATTTAAATTAAATATCAATAATAGTATATCAAATAAAAGTTAATATTTTAAGGAGGAAATATTTATGTTATGGAAAATTTCAAAGAAATTTAAGTTTGCTGCTGATAGAATAATACCTGACTCCTTTGTATTTTGTGTAATTTTAACATTTGCTGCATTTGCTTTAGGATGTTTTGTACCTGGTGCAAGTCCTTTGAAAATGATTACAAGTTGGTATGATGGTCTATGGAGTATGATAGCTTTCGCTTTCCAAATGTCTTTTATGGTAATATGCTGTGGTGCAGCTGCTAAATCTCCTGCAGTGGAAAGGTTTTTGAAAAAGGTTGCCAAGTTACCTAGATCAAGAGCAATTGCTATTGTAATTTTATTAGTTTTTGGATTAGTTTCAAGTTTAATTAACTGGGCATTTTCTCTAATACTTGCTCCGATTTTAGCAATGCAACTTTCAAAACAAATCAAGGGATTACACTTTCCTTTATTGATTGCTGCTGGATATTCTACTATGATACTAGGTCAAGTTTGGTGTCCAAGTGCCTCTGTTTATGCTTTAGTAGCTACAAAAGGTCACTTTCTTGAAAAGTCTATTGGAATAATTGGGCAACAACAAACAACTTACAATTCTGTAAATACTGTATTATTTTTTATACTAGCTATAGTTACTATAATAGTTGGAGTTATGACAAAACCACCAGAAGATGAAATAATAATGTATAGAGAAGAAGAAGAGGACAATATAAGCAATGTTTCAAATATGAAACAAGAAAAGAGTGAAAGAACATTTGCAGATAAAATGAATGAAAATAGGTTAATTATGCTTCTTATAGGAATAGCCGGTTTAGTGTATATTTTTTACACTATTTCTAAAACAGGATTTATAGCGTCATTGAATTTTAATTTCGTTATATTTATATTTTTAACACTAAACACTTTTTTATACAGCACTCCAATAAAATTTGTAAATGCATTTACTGATTCTATAAAACCTGCAACTCAAGTAATGCTACAGTTCCCATTTTATGGAGGTATAATGGGAATTATGACAGCTTCTGGATTGTCAGCAGTTGTAGCTGATCAATTAATTAAGATAGCTACTCCAGAAACTTTACCAGTGTGGTCTTATATATCAGCATCAGTTTTAAATCTGTTTATACCTTCTCAAGGAGGGCAATGGATTGTTCAAGGGCCAATTCTTGCTAAGGCAGCACATGCATTAAATGCAGATATGTCATTGGTAATTAATGCCTTTGTATATGGAGATGAAGCTACTAATTTAATTCAACCACTTTATGTTATTCCAGCACTTTCATTAGTTAATATGAAGTTAAAAGATGTATGGGGATTTATGGCATTTATATGGGCTATATGGTTTGTAATTACGTGTATTGGATTCTTAGTTTTACCAGGACTTTTACTGTAAATCAAATAAACTATGGTTCTACAAGTTATAAATCAATATTTGCAAAGGCGGTTGAAAGAATGGAAAAAATAAAAAATATAGAAGAGGTCTTGGAATATGCTAAAGATAATATGAGCATAATGATAGGCGGATTTCTAGGGGTTGGTACACCAGAGACATTAATTAATGGTTTAATAAAAAAAGGAGTTAAAAACCTAACCATTATTTCCAATGAT
>NZ_LHUR01000045.1 GCF_001263795.1 Clostridium homopropionicum DSM 5847 | reverse complement strand
CGGCTCCTAGTGCCAAGGCATTCACCGTGCGCCCTTTCTAACTTGATCGTTAGATGCATGACTTGTCAAAATCTTCGATTTTGCTTACAAGTCAGCACTCCTCAGCTCTGCTGAGTGAGCTTCATTTTGCCATTAGCTATTAAATCAATAAATCTCAACACAGTTGAGATATTTTAACTTAATTTCAAGTTTAATTCACTATGCAATTTTCAAAGAACAATTGGTGGGTCTAAATGGACTCGAACCATCGACCTCACGCTTATCAGGCGTGCGCTCTAACCAGCTGAGCTATAGACCCTTAATGGTGGAGATAAAGAGATTCGAACTCTTGACCCCCTGCGTGCAAGGCAGGTGCTCTCCCAACTGAGCTATACCCCCATACTCTCGAGAAACCAATAGTCTCTCAAAATTAAACAGAATTAAGAACCAGTCTATGAAAGCTGTGATGCTTTCATTTCTCCCTAGAAAGGAGGTGATCCAGCCGCAGGTTCTCCTACAGCTACCTTGTTACGACTTCACCCCA
>NZ_LHUR01000044.1 GCF_001263795.1 Clostridium homopropionicum DSM 5847 | reverse complement strand
TTGGCTGTACGCCAATTAATATTGTATTTTCTTGAAATTTCTGATATTGATAGTCCTTTTAAATAGTCATTTCGTATTTCCAACCATAGATCCTCCTTCATTTCTACAACACCACCTCTTGTTTTTTTATAGGTAGTGTTCCATAATTTAATTAAGATCTATGCACTTTTTAATCGTTGTTTTTATGTATTTTATCATTGTGTTCTACACTATAAAATGAAACATGCCATTTGTATGCTGAACCTCAACATAAGATGTATTTAAATACACAATATGGTTTCAGCTCCTATAATGGTAGGAAGCTGAACCTCAACATAAGATGTATTTAAATCAACTAAGATTGCAAACACATATTCAAATTTTATTTGCTGAACCTCAACATAAGATGTATTTAAATAAGCTTAATACTGATAAAATAGCAGCTGAAGATGTGCTGAACCTCAACATAAGATGTATTTAAATGATATTGTTTTTGTAGTCCATGTTCCTCCGCGTTTTGGCTGAACCTCAACATAAGATGTATTTAAATTATGAGAAAGGGGCTTAAGCTCCTTTTTTTATAATGCTGAACCTCAACATAAGATGTATTTAAATTTAAAGTGTTTATTCTCTCAGGACCTTCTGTATTAGCTGAACCTCAACATAAGATGTATTTAAATTCATTCTGAGGATCATCTTCATAGTCCTTATAATGCTGAACTCCAACATAAGATGTATTTAAATTCAAACATCTTGTAGCTGTCATAGATCTTACCCAATCGCTGAACTTTAACATAAGATGTATTTAAATAAAGAATGTGTTGATTTTGTTAAAAAATTTGAAGGAGCTGAACCTCATAACATAAGATGTATTTAAATTATATTGTGATTCTTGTTCCATCTAACATATATACTGCTGAACCTCAACATAGGATGTATCAAAATTACATATTAAGTCTCCTTTACAAGAATTGCTCTTTAGGCTGAACCTCATCATCAATAGTACTGAAAATTATTGAGATGGACTTCAATAATTTATGTTAATTAACAACTAAATTGGTTTATAATATAAATAGAAGTTCCTAGGAAGGAGTTATATTTTATGCCTAAGAAAATACCTTATGGAATAAGTAATTATAAAAACTTAATAGAAAATGATTATATATATAGATAAAACTGAGTATATTGAAAAACTAGAAAATTACCATTCTCCTTATATATTTTTCCTTAGACCAAGACGATTTGGTAAGAGCCTTTTTACTTCTATTTTAGCAAATTATTATGACATAAAAGAGGAAGAAAACTTTAATAAGCTATTTGGAGAAACTTATATAGGCAAAAATCCAACTAAAGAAAAAAACAGTTACTATATATTAAAATTTAATTTTACTGGTCTTAATACAGATACAAAGGAAAAGTTAGAAGAGACATTTATTAGCACTATAAAAGAATCTTTTGATAAATTTATTAGTGATTACAAATTAAATATTAATTATATCCAAGAGGGAACAGCTGCCAGCATATTTGAAAGTTTTCTTAATAAAGTAAACAAGAAGATAGATGGAGACTTATATGTAATAATAGATGAATATAATCATTTTGCAAATGAGTTATTAAGCTTTAGAACAGAGATGTTTTCGGAAATTATAAGTAAAACAGGCTTTGTAAGAAAGTGGTATGAGGTTTTAAAAAAGGGAACAGAATCAATTGTAAAAAGGATATTTGCTACAGGAGTAAGTCCCATAACTTTAGATAGCTTTACCAGTGGCTTTAATATAGCTGACAATATAACTCGATATGAAGACTTTAATGAAATGATTGGCTTTACAGAAGCGGAAGTTAGAAAACTTATACAAGATACATCTCATAATGATGTAACAGAGAGTGAACTGGAAGAATTAATAGACATTTTGAAGCAAAACTATAATGGCTATTTATTTTCAGAAGATTCTAGTACCAGATTATTTAACAGCGGCATGATACTATATTACTTAAAAACATATTCTGTAAAGAAAGAAGGACCTAAAGATTTTATAGATACAAATGTTGCCAGTGACTATGGTAAGCTTGGTAATTTGTTTGATTTAAAAGACAACAACCGAAATATGAAGGTTTTAGATTCTATACTAACAGGGGAAGAAACAACAGCAATAATTACACAACAGTTTTCGCTTGAAAAAGATTTTAATGAAGATGATTTTAAATCATTGTTATTTTATCTTGGATTACTAACTATAGATAGAGAAACTTTAGGAGCGGTTATTCTGAAAGTACCTAATTATGCTATAAAAACTTTATACTTTGAATATTTTAATAAGAAAGTTAGTGAAAACTATAATTTATATGTAGAGGCAGAAAAGAGAATGAAAAACGCAAGCACTAATGATTTTATTTCAAGCGATGATGTGCTTCAAGACCTTGGCATTAAAAAAGATGAATTAAAAGATATTGAAGTGGATATTGAATAATAGAAAATGATAAATTAAATTTCACCTTTCCAAATTAATCTATAAGTGTATATATAACTTATAGATTAAATTTTGGAGGGTGATTTTTTTATGGCATTATATAGACAATTACAATTATCATTTTGGCGTGACGCTTTTATTATGGATTTAACACCAGAGGAAAAAATCTTTTATGTGTATCTGCTTCAATGTTCAAACACTAAGCAGTGCGGAATTTTTGAGCTTCCTAAAAGAGCTATTGAATATGAAACAGGCTATAATAGAGAAACTGTGGATAAGTTTTATAATATATGCGAAAAACTAGAATATCCTCTTGAAGAGATTTTTAAGGATATAGTTGGCTTTCAGAAAAAAGTAAGGGGCTTACAAGGGGCTTATAAGGACCTAGGGGAAGAAGAAATTAAAGAAGAAATTGAAAAAGAAGAAGAAGGACAGAAAATAGAGAAGCTAAGCACAGAATCAGCTTCTAATGCCGCTACCTCTAAAGAAATTTCAGAAATGGCTGATGTGGTACAAGTGTTTAATAACAACATCCACCCCCAATGGTGTAAAAAAGCCTGGGGATGGACTACAGTGATTTTTGTGAACATAGACTGTTTTAAGGGAAATCTCTATAATAAGCTGCTTATAAGCTCTTTTATAACCTCGTTTTCATTATTATTTTTTTCTGTAATATTAGTAACAGAATTAACACCAGCATATTCTTTTATACTACTTGCTTTTGAAGTGACCACCAAATGTACTTTCTTTGGCGAAAATTTCTTTAAAAAACTCTTAGTTGCTGATGCAAGGCCACCTGCCCAAAGAGGTGAAACTAAAATAATTTCATCGGAAAAATCGATTTTACCATTAATCTTAATATCAACGTCTTTATTCTTAACAGAATAATAACCAGCTTTAATATATCCTAGCAGGCCATTCCAGTTCATATCATCTGAAATTTTAATAACTTCTGTAGATAATTCTTTTGCTATCTTTTTTGCAACCCTTTCGCTGTTACCTGATCTGGAAAAATATATGACTTTATAATTCATAATCTCACCCTCCAATTTTATTTGCTTTTTTATTGGAAATTATATAGTTAAGACTATTATAACTGTTTTTTACCAAATAGCCACTGCAGTCATAAAATTAACGTATCTATACGTTTTTCTATGCTAATATAGTATTAATAATATAAATTTCCAGTGGAAGGAGAATATTACATGAAAATAAAGCAAAAAAGAATATTTTATATAATATTAATCCTCATAATAATAACTTTTGCTGCTTGTGTGCCTCTATACTATTTTAATATTGTTCCTCACAAGGCATATTACGGAGAAGATTTTGGTATAGAAACAATACATAGTAAAAGTGATTACAATAATAATGGCATAGATGATTATACTGATATATTATTAGGTGCAAGGAAAGATGCCCAGAATAAACCTAAATACGAAAGTCAGTATTATGCTGGAGGTTATCCTCCAGAGAATCAGGGAGTGTGTACAGATGTGATCTGGAGAGCATTTAAAAATGCAGGATATTCTTTAAAAGATATGATTGATAAAGATATAAAAAATAATTTATCTAGATACCCAAGAGTTGAAGGTAAACCAGATACTAATATTGATTTTAGAAGAGTGCCAAATTTAAAAGTATTTTTTCAATACAATTCTAAATCCTTAACCTTAGATCCCTATAAAATAGAACAGTGGCAGCCAGGAGATATAGTGATATTTGGAAAAAACTATACGCATATTGGAATTATATCGGATAAAAGAAATAAACAAGGAATACCATTTCTTATTCATAATTCAGGACAGCCATCCAGGGAAGAAGATGCTTTAATCCAATGGCATAATGCTCAAGGTATTACGGGTCATTATAGATTTGATGGTATGCAATTAAGTTTAAACTAAATTATATTAACTCAAAAATTAAAATATACCTATAAAAAGCAAAAAATTCCCAAAATGTATTTACTATTTTTTACCAATATAATATAATGGAATTAAATGGAATAAAATTACATTATATTAAATTCCAACATAATAGAAGATATATTGAGGGAGGAACTATTAATGACTAAAACGAATAACATTGTAGATACTTTTTCTGTACAGGTAATTGATGATGGTTACGCAGATACTAAATCTAGATCTGAAGACAGTGATATGTTTATAACCCCATCTTATGTTACTGCCTGGAGACCATTTTATAATAAGGATAATGATTTAAAGGAAACTCAAGGAAATCCTTTAAGCAGAATAGAAGTAGAAGTTAACGGTTCTAGATATCTAGTGGGAGAATGTGCTGTACAGCAAGATAGAAATATGCAATGGAATGGTGCATCAGACAAGCATAACGATACTTCCTTTGATATTCTACTTAAAACCCATCTTAGCTTAATGTCAAAAAAACCTATTAGTAGAGTTAGGCTTGTAATGGGACTGCCAGTAAAGGCTAGTTTGGACAAGGAAAGAATAGAAAAAATGAAGGCTAAGGTAATAAGACAGCACAATTTAGGTATGAGGCTTTATGGCCAAAAAGAATTTGAAAATAAAATAATTAAGGTAGAAGACTTAATAATTAAGGCACAGCCTCATGGTACTTTATGTGACTTAATATTAGATAACGAAGGAAACATAACTAATAAGGATATAGCAAGAAAAGTAAATGCTATATCAGATATTGGAGGTAAAACTCATAATCTTTACTTAGTTGATGCCTTAGAGCCTTTAGCAGATTTTTGCGAAACAAAAAATAGTGGGATGTATGTAGCTTATATGTGGATAAAGGATTATATAGAACAAGAGCTGCATCTTAACGTATCTGATGGACAGATACAGTATATAGTAGCTTGCGGACAAATTAAAGGCTATGACTTAGCACCAGTTATACAAAAAGCATATAGAAGCCTTGCTAGAAAAATAATATTAGAAATCCAGACAGTATGGGAAAATGCTTTCCCTTTCATTGACAATATAATATTTACTGGAGGTGGAGCTTCGATACTTAAGCCTTACCTAGAGGAAGAGTTTAAAAATGCTATGTATTTAAACAGAACTCAGAACCCCTCTGGCTTGTTTAAACAAGGCATAAGAAAATGGAAGAAAAAAGCTGTATAGGGAGGTAGCTTAAGTATGCAAATTTCGTTATATATTGGAGATAGAAGAAAAAAAGACAAAATAGTAAATGAGGAATTACTTAAATATATAGAGGGAGATCGAAGTGATAGAATTAAGGATTTAATTCTAAAGGGTCTTATATTTGAAGGAGATAAAAGTATTGATGAAAAGCTTCTAGATATGAGATACATATATAATAATTTATCTAGTATGAAGGTAGACACTCAGATTACTGCTAAAAAATTTTCTAAGAATCATCAGTTAAAGCCTAAAACAATTGAAGAGGGTAAGCCTGATTTTAGTAGAATAAAGGTTGAGAAAAGAAATGTAATTGATGATGATTTAGAAAGCAGAATATAAGAAATAATAAAAAATGTGTCCGAGCTTATCACATAAAGCTCGGACATTCTTTTTATATTTCTCTGTTAAGTATTTTTTGTAGAGTGGTTTTCTCTATATTTAGGTTAAGCTCAAAATCTTCAGCATAATGTATACCCCAACAATAGATAGTATACAAAACAGGTATTATTTTTTTACCATAAGTTGTAAGACTATATTCTACTTTTGGGGGTACTTGAGGATAAACAGTTCTTTCTATAAGTCCGTCTTCTTCTAATTCACGAAGCTGCTGGGTAAGCATCTTTTGAGTTATTCCATCAAGTCGTTTCTTGAGTTGACTAAATCGTAGAGTCCTGTTCCTTAGATGCCATAGGATAACGGTTTTCCATTTACCTCCGATTACGTCCATAGTTAGTTCCATGCCGCACTGATACGATTTTTCTTGAATTTTTGACATTATATACGCCTCCAAAACAAATGGTATCTTTTTGTATACTATATAACTAATAGTACATTATATTACTAAAAAGTACATACTTGTAGCAATTAATATTATACTATAGAATGATATTAAATACAAAGGCAATTGAGAATAAAAAATAAAATTATTAATCGATTACATGTATTTAATTCAGATTTTATAAATAAGTCATAAACTAATAATTGATATAAAACCTACAATTTAACCTACCATTAGTACCTACCATTAAAAAACTACTGAAGAAATTTCTTTAGTAGTTTTTTAATTTTGGTAGATTTTTTTGTTATATGCATATCTACATTATGAAAGGAGTTGGTAATAATGATAAATTCAACAGCAATGAAAAGCACACTAGCAATTAAGTACGTAGCGGGGCAAGATGAGGGAGGCAAGGATATATTAAAAACTCAAAGGCTTGGCAGCGTAAAAACTGCAGCTACTGATGAAAATATGTTTTTAGTAGCAGCAGCTCTTGGGAGCTTGTTACTAAATCCAAGTGTTGAAGTAAGAAGAGAAAATGAAAATCTAATCGTAAGTGAGTAGTCTATTAATTAAGGAGGGTAAGCTATGAGTAAAACATTGGTTATGAATTTTTTAACTGCAGAAGGAAAGAAAACATCTATAAGATTTAAAGATGTGAAGGAGGCAGTAACTCCTACAGAAGTATCTACTGTTATGGATACTATAATAGAGAAAAATATTTTTATTACTACAAATGGAGAGCTAAAGCTTAAAGATTCAGCCCAAATTGTAGATACGACAACAGAAGAATTAGCTATATAAGTTGAAAGTGGCATTTTTGTGCCACTTTTTTTTAATTTCCCGTATATTGATATTCAAAAAAAATATAGAATTTAATTTGCTAAAACTTACTCAAAAACCCATTATTCGACATTATATTTCCTAAAGTATCGCCGAATTTAGACGAAAATAAGATAATTAATTAGTAGTATTATTAACAGATTGAATTTATCGTTAAAATGTAATGTTTTTACAATAATTCTTATTGAGATAACTTCTATTTTTAATTGTGAAAGGGTGATGTTTATGAAAAAAGTATTAATTGTAGATGATGCACTTTTTATAAGGTTAACATTAAAGAAGATGTTAGAGAAATACAATTTTCAGGTTGTAGGAGAAGCGGGCAATGGAATAGAAGCAATTAAATTATATAAAGAGCTTAAACCAGACATAGTAACTATGGATGTAACTATGCCAGAGATGGATGGACTTGAAGCAGTAAAAATGATAAAAGATATAGACGAACAAGCTAAGATTGTTATGGTATCTGCCATGGGACAAAGAACAATGGTAGTAAAGGCGATAGAATCTGGTGCCAGTGGATTTATTGTAAAACCATTTAATGAAGCTCATGTAGTTGAGACTCTAAATAGTTTATAAATAATATTAAATTATAGAAAGGGGGGTGTTGAGATGAGTGAAGATGATGGAAGAGACCCTATGCTAGATATTTATATTTTAGAAACCTGCAATTTAATTGAACAGCTAGAGGAGATAATTTTAGAGAGTGAAAAAGAAAAGGATTATAAGAATTCTATTGATACAATATTTAGGATAATGCACACAATTAAAGGTAATTCAGCTATGATGCTTTTTGATAATATTGCCCACCTAGCTCATTCATTAGAGGATCTATTTGATTATTTAAGAGATAATAGTGAATTAAATGTAGACTATCAAGCAATAACTGATTTGATATTGCAAAGTATTGATTTTATAAAAAATCAGTTAGTAAAAATAGAAAATAATGAAACGGCAGATGGAAATCCAAAGGAATTAGTTTCGGATATAAGAAATCAACTTGAAATTATCGTGAGTGTAAACCCTCAGGAAAGTAAAGAGAATAAAAAAGAATCTATCAATGAAGAGCATCACTGCTATGTATCTTCTGTAAAGGATTCTAATGAAATGTTGAAAAAAGAGTCACAAGATAAGCTTGATATTAGATATGAAGTAGTAATTTTCTTTAAGGAAGGCTGCGGGATGGAAAATATCAGAGCATTTACAGTAATACATAAACTAAAAAATCTTGCATACGACATAGTATATTTTCCAGAAGATATAGTAGTAAATAATGAAACTGAAGAGATTATTAGGGAGGATGGATTCAGAATTATATTTAGCACTAAAAAAGATTTAAAGGAGATCAAAAAGTTTTTTAATGCCACTGCTTTTTTAAAGAAAGTTACTGTTAATCCTGTTTCTAAAGAAGAGCCATATTCCAAAATTGAAAACATTCAAGAAGATAAAAATTCTTTGGAGGTTAAGAGTTGTAAGGAGCGGCAAGTGTCTCCGAAGAATTACACTAATAGTCCTGAGTCTCAAGGAAAGCATAATATGTTAAATGTTAGTGTAGAAAAACTAGACATGCTTATGGACTTAATGGGAGAACTAGTTATATCTGAGGTAATGGTTACTAATAATCCAGATATAGCTTCACTTAACTTAGAGAGTTTTAAAAAGGCTTCAACACATCTTAGAAAGATTATTGACAACCTTCAAGATGTGGTTATGTCAATTAGGATGGTGCCTTTAGCCTCTACCTTTAAGAAAATGAACAGAATAGTAAGAGATATGAGCAAAAAACTAGGTAAAGAAGTAGAGCTTATTTTAGTTGGAGAAGAAACTGAAGTTGACAAAAATATCATAGAGCATATCGGAGATCCTCTTATGCATATTATAAGAAATTCTCTAGATCACGGTATAGAAGCTCCGGAAGATAGAATAGCATCAGGTAAAAATTCTATTGGTAAAATAATGCTTCAGGCCGAAAATTCTGGCGGAGATGTAAATATAGTAATTAAGGATGATGGAAAGGGTTTAAATAAAGAAAAAATATTAATGAGAGCTAAAGAGCATGGATTAATTGATAAGTCAGAAGAGGAGCTTACGGACAAGGAAATATACTCTTTTATATTTTTGCCAGGTTTTTCAACTAAAGAACAGGTTTCAGAGTTTTCAGGTAGAGGCGTTGGTATGGATGTAGTCCTAAAGGGTATTGAAAAAGTAAGAGGAAAAGTTTATGTAGACAGCGTTGAAGGAAGTGGAACTACCATAACTATAAAAATTCCACTTACTTTGGCTATTATTGATGGTATGACTATAAGAGTTGGACAATCTATTTACACTATACCAATTATGTCTATAAAGCAATCCTTTAAAGTAAAGGGAAAAAGTATTTTTAAGGATATAGATGGAAATGAAATGATAATGGTTAGGGGACAGTGCTACAATATTTTAAGACTTCATGAGAGATATAACATTAAGACAGATGTTAAAGATATTGAAAAAGGTATACTTGTTATGGTTGAGAATGAAGGTAAAAGTATATGTATTTTCGCAGATGAATTATTAGGAGAGCAGCAGGTTGTAGTTAAGCCTCTGCCTAATTATATTAAAAAAGTTAAAGGAATAGGAGGATGCAATCTTTTAGGGGATGGAAGCATCAGCTTAATCTTAGATATAGGTGGATTAATTCTTTAAAGTAAAGGTGAATTAGAAGGGAGGTATAGACTATGGAAGATAACTTATTAGGTTATATGGAGGAAGATACTCAGAAGGATAAGTTTCTAATATTCTCCATTGACAAGGAGCAGTATGGCATTGAGATTAAATATGTTTTAGAAATAATAGGTATTCAAAAGATAACGGAGGTACCAGAACTCCCTGATTATGTAAAAGGCGTTATTAATTTAAGAGGAAAGATTATACCTGTTATGGATGTAAGGCTTAGGTTTAAAAAGAATTTCCGAGACTATGATGACAGAACTTGTATAATAGTAGTTCAAATAAAGGATATGAGCATTGGGCTAATTATTGATAGAGTTATTGAAGTTGTAGACATTGAAGAGGAGCAGATAACACCTCCACCTGAATTGAATAAGAGCTCTAACAATAAGTACATAAAAGGAATAGGGAAAATTGGAGAAGAAGTGAAGTTACTTATAGATTGCGATAAGCTTTTGAGCCAGGAAGAAGTAGATGAAATTTCTTATTAAGAAAGGGAGGGGAATTGAATGAAAAGGTTTAATGATTTAAAAATAGGGACCCGTTTGATAATAAGTTTTGTTTTAATTGTTATATTTACAGGGGTTATTGGTGCTGTAGGGATTGTAAATATAAAAAAGATACAAAGTGAAGGACAAGAAATGTATGAACAGAATACTAAGACTATTGAAGCACTTTCGGAGATTAATTTAAATTATCAAAGACTAAGAATTAGTCTTAGAGATATTGTATTTACAAACGATGTAACAAAAAAAAGTGAGTATGCAAACACAATTAAAGACTTGCAGAGTAAGATAAGTGAAGATGCAAATAAAGCAAATGATAAACTCACAAGAGATGATGAAAAGGCTCAATATGAGAAATTTAAATCAAACTTTACAAGCTATCAGGAAATTATTACTCAAATAGTGAATGCTTCACTAAGCAATGATATTAAAAAGGCAACAGAATTAATATATCAAGGTAATGGTCTTCAAATTGCAACAGACATAAAGGATTCCATAGATAAGACAATAGAAATTAATAGTAAGCTTGCCCTTGAGAAATCTATTGAAAATCAAGCAACAGCAAATAATTCTATAAAGATAATGATAATAATCCTAGGAGCGTTAGTTGTAATATCACTAGTTCTTTCAATAGTTGTTTCAAGATCAATAAGTGCTCCTATTAAGAAGCTAACCGGATTTTCAAGGAAGTTAGCTATTGGAGATGTAGATTTACAAATTGATATTTCTTCTAAGGATGAGATAGGAGAATTATCTAAAGCGTTCCAAAGCATTACATATAATATTAAGGAGCAAGTAAATGCAGCAGATAATATAGCTGCAGGAGATCTTTCTGCAAACATTAAAGTTAATTCAGAAAAAGATGTATTAGGTAAAAAATTAAACGAAATGAAGGATACTATAAGTAATCTAATTAATGAAACAGGAAGATTAACAAATGCAGCAGAACTAGGAGCCTTAGATACGAGAGGAGAAGCAGGTAAATTTACTGGTGCATGGAAAGACTTAGTGCAAGGTTTTAATAATATTCTAGATGCAGTAATAGAACCTGTGGAAGAAGCAGCAGAGGTTCTTGAAGAAATATCTAAGGGTAATTTTGAAATTAAAGTTAAGGGTGATTATAAGGGTGACCATGCAAAAATTAAAAATGCTATGAATGATACAATAACTGAGATAAAATCATATATAAATGAAATTTCTACAGTGTTATTAGAGATGTCAAAAGGGAATTTAAATTTAGAAATAACTAGAGATTATAGAGGAGAATTTATAGATGTGAAGAACTCTATAAATAATATATTAAAAGCCTTTAATGAGACTCTAGGAGAAATTAATATCTCTGCAGAACAAGTGGCATCCGCTGCGGAACAAGTATCTGAAACTAGTCAAGTATTATCTGAGGCATCTACAGAGCAGGCAAGTTCCGTAGAAGAAATAACAGCTTCAATGGAAGAGGTAGGGGCACAAACTAAGATAAATGCTGAACATGCAAATAATGCTAATCGTATAACTAAGATAACAAGCGATAAAGCAAATAAAGGCGTAGAACAAATGAAGGAAATGCTAAATGCCATGGAAAAAATAAATGAATCCTCTGCAAATATTTCAAAAATAATAAAGGTAATAGATGAAATAGCCTTCCAGACAAATATTCTAGCTCTAAATGCTGCAGTAGAGGCAGCAAGGGCAGGACAGCATGGAAAAGGTTTTGCAGTAGTAGCAGAGGAAGTAAGAAACTTAGCTGCAAGAAGTGCTAATGCAGCTAAAGAAACTACACAAATGATAGAAGAGTCAATTAAAAAAGCAGATTCAGGTAAAGAAATCGCAAATGATACAGCTAAAGCCTTAAATGATATTGTAGAGAATATCAATGAAGCTTCAGGAATAGTAGCAGAAATAGCGGCGGCTTCTAATGAGCAATCCGATGCATTAGAACAGGTAAGTAGAGCTATACAAGAGGTAGCTGGTGTTACTCAGGGAAATAGTGCAACAGCAGAAGAATCAGCATCAGCAAGTGAAGAGTTAACAGCCCAAGCATCACTTTTAAAGAATAGAGTTGCTAGATTTAAGTTAAAAATGTAGTTTTTACAATAAAGAAAAGAGAATTAAAATCGCTTTTGCTTTATTTAGAAGGGGAGAAGGGTTATTAATTGTTAAAAACATTAAAGAGAGGGAAGTAATATTTTGATATTACTTTCCTCTCTTTTCAATTAACGCTATGCTTTGACTTGATATACCTTTTCCACTGCCTGTAAAACCCAATCCTTCTTCTGTAGTTGCTTTGATATTTATAGAATCTTCAGGAATTTCAAGAGCAGCAGAAATATTTTTTATCATTTGACAAATATGAGGTGCCATTTTAGGTTTTTGAGCAATTATTGTGGCATCTATATTTATAACTTCATAATTCTTTTGCTTAAGCAAGTTGCCAACTTCTTCAAGTAAGCAAATGCTAGATATACCTTTATATTTTTCATCTGTATCAGGAAAGTGTTTTCCTATATCTCCAAGAGCAGCAGCTCCAAGCAAGCTGTCCATTATAGCATGAATTAATACATCCGCGTCAGAGTGACCTAAAAGTCCTCTATCAAAGGGTATTTCAACTCCTCCTAGGATAAGCTTTCTATTTTCTACTAATTTGTGTACATCATAGCCCATTCCTATTCTCATAAGTAATTTCTCTCCTCTTACTCAAGGGCTACAGAACATATTTTTATAGCCAATATTTATACTTTATGCTTGAGTTTTTACTTGATTTTTTTGATCTAAATCGACAAATGAGATTTTTAAGCATACTCAAGAAGGTTCCCGTATGAGGTTTTTTGTGGGAAACTATTTGCATTTCATCGGTTTTTAGATTGTGGTTAGGATAATTCTTTTTAGAAGCAGCCTTGAAGTCTACATAAATTACCTTCTTACCCATAACTATGCACCCCTTTATCAAATATAGATGCTTTTATATTATTATATCATTAATAATTAGAATAGTTAACAAAGTGTAGAAATAAACTATAATATATATTAAAAATTTCAACAAAAACATATACTTATGCACAAGTTATACACAATTCTGTGGACAATGTGTACAATTAACATAAAAAAATGGCGAAAAATTAATAGAATATGTGTTAAAGTACTATAATAAAGTATAAATTAACATGAAATAAACAAGTTATCAACAGATGAAATGTGGACAATGTTGATAATTAGACTGTCTATGGGGATATTAAAATGCAATAATTGAATTAAAATACATTAAATGTATGCTGAATTTAATAATTAAAAGCAATAATAATGGTTATTAATTGAAATTCACATGTAATTAACATGGAATTAACAAGTTATGCACATAGGCCTTGTGGATAATGTGTATAACCTCCCAAAATTAAATTATCTTATTACCTTAGGAATTGTAAAATAGAATTCTGTCTTCTCATTCGGGATACTTTCTACACCAAATGAAAGGTTATGGAGCTTTAGTATTTCCGCGCAAATGGCAAGTCCCATGCCCATTCCACCGCTTTTTGCATGCTTATAGTATCTATTCCATACATTTTCTAGCATTTCTTTTTCTATGCCTATGCCTTCATCGATAACAGAAACCTTAACATAGTTATCCACAGAATAAGCCTTTAGGTAAACATGACTGTTTGATTTACTAAATTTAATTGCATTATCAGTAAAGTTATATAAGACTCTTAGAATATAAGCTTCATCTCCGAAGACTTCCACATTTTCTGAATTTAAAATTAAAGCTATATTTTTGTTCTTGGCCACTGTACTAAATCTTTCAGCACATTCTTTTAAGGAGTTTTCAATATTAAAATTTTGCTTATTGAGTTTTAGTTCGCCGCCTTGAAGCTTAGAAAGTTCCATGATTCCTATCACAAGATTATTAAGCCTATCTACTTCCTTTATAATTTCTTCTGAATATTCCTTAACTTGATAATCATTTACTATGCCGTCTTTTATAGCTTCACTATAGCTTCTTATAACACTTAATGGAGTTTTAAAGTCATGAGAAACATTGGCAATAAAATCTCTTTGAAGCTTATGTCTCTTTTGAAGATTAATTGCCATACTACTTAAGCATTGAGACAATTCTTCTATTTCATCTCCAGTGGTAATGGATATTGGAAAAGCAAAATTACCCATAGAAATTTCCTGAGATGCTTTTTTTAGTTGTAGTATTGGACGTGTAAATTTCTTACCTAAATAAGATATAAAAGGAATACATACTATTAAGGCCAAAAGAAATATAACCACTAAAACTATATAAATTACTTGCAAATAGTAGGATATGTCTTGGTCACTTTCGAAGGTGATTATGTCTCCCATTTCTGTGGATAACTTATAATAGATAAAGCTCTCACCAAGTCGGTTTGTAAATTTACCTTTATTTCCTAGAGAAGCAAAATTGATATTGGATAAATTATTAAGCATACCCATTCTTTTGCCTCCTCCCTGATTTCCGGTATTTCCAAGGAAAGACACATTATCATTAGCTATTAGTAAGGCGTTTACTGATAAATTATTAGGAGATTGTCCATCTTTGATTACTTCATAGATGCTCTCAGATGTAGCTTTTAAATTATCATATTTATTACTTATATAAAACTTTGACAAAAATATACTACTGCCTATAAAGCAAATCAAGATAACAATGCTAATAATAGCTATGAAATACTTTATCAACTTCCAAGTGATTTTATCAAAGGTCATTATTTTTTTAATTAACATTTTTTACCTCCGATTTATATAATCTCTAGTTTATAACCAACGCCCCAGATAGTTTTTAAATTGCTGCTGCAAAAATTTATTTTTTCTCTCAAATTTTTAACATGGGTATCTACTGTTCTCGTATCTCCTCCAAAATCATATCCCCAAACCTTATCTAAAAGCTGATCTCTTTTAAAAACCTGATTGGGATTTTCACACAAAAATAACAGAAGATCAAATTCTTTTGGGGTAAGAGAAATAGAAATGGAGTTTTCTGAAACCTCTCTCTTCATCTCATCTATTTTCATTGACCCCAAATTAATGGATTGATCTTTAGTTAATGTTTTACTGTTAATTCTCAAATTTACTCTAAGTACAAGCTCTCGCATACTTAAAGGTTTCACCATGTAGTCATCTGCTCCTAGCTCTAGTCCAAAGATTCTATCTTCTTCTTCGCCTCTAGCTGTAGTAATAATTACAGGAGTATTATCTTTAGCTTTAATTTTCCTTAGTAAGGACCAACCATCTTTTCCAGGCATCATTACATCTAAAATTATTAAAGAATAATTTTCTTCTAGAATTAGTTTTTCTCCTGAGGATCCGTCATAAGCCACAGCAACCTCATAACCTTCTTTTTTTAGATATAAGCTCATAACATCAGCTAATTTTTTCTCATCTTCCACAATAAGTATTTTTTCATTCATATAAAACCATCCTTTTATGTGCAATCGTTATCAAAAATATAAATTTATAAAATAACTATTGCATTATTATTTTTAGTTTATTATAATTATACAAAAGTGAAAGCTATGAAGGGTAGTAGTAAATAAAATTTTATTTTCAGAGAGTAGGCGGTTGGTGAAAGCCTATAGTAAAGTTTATTGAATCCGACCTAAAGCTGCATAGGGGTAAAAACCTATGCCGGAATTATCCGTTATAATAATGAGGCTGGTAAAACAGTAAATTAAGGTGGTACCACGTGGATATTAGATTCTCGTCCTTGACTTTGTCACGGATGGGGGTTTTTTGTTTTTACAAAAATAAAGTTGCGGTGCAACTTTAAAATTGACAATGCACAATGGACAATTGACAATGAAGGATGTTTTGCTAAGGCAAAACTAGATTATATTGTAGCTTTGCTGCAATTATTAAAATTAGTAATTAAGCTCTGCTTAATTACTTCCTTCATTGTCCATTGTCAATTCTCAATTGTCAATTTATTCTTACACTACGCACTTAAAAAAGGGGGTTTATTTATGCAAGAAAAATTACTAATGACACCAGGGCCAACTAATGTTCCGGAGAGAGTTTTACGAAAGATGGCTGAGGCTGTACTTCATCACAGAACAACAGAATATGGAATGTTATTCGCAGAAATGAATGAGAGAATCAAAAGAGTATTTCAAACTACAAATCCTGTATTAACTTTTCCGGCAGCAGGTACAGGTGGACTTGAAGCTTCTATAGTAAATATGTTTTCAAAAGGAGACAAGGTTTTAATTGCTTCCATAGGGGTATTTGGAGACAGATTTATAAAGATAGCAAAAATCTTTGGATTAGAAGTGGATGAGATTAAAATCCCATGGGGAGAAGGGGTTACTGTAGAAGATATAAAGGGGAAGCTTACAGATGAGCACAAGGCACTTATTGTAACTCACAATGAAACTTCTACAGCATCAACTAATCCTATAAAGGAAATTGGGGAGTTTATGAAGGGAAAAAATCAACTATTAATAGTTGATGGAGTAAGTTCAATAGGTGGTATTGAGGCAAAAATGGATGAATGGAATATCGATGTTTTGATAACAGCATCCCAAAAGGCTCTTATGTCTCCTCCAGGACTTGCATTTGTAGGAGTAAGTGAGAAGGCTTTCGAGGCTGCTAAAAAGTCAACAATACCAAAATATTATTGGGATTTTTTAAGTGCTAGAGAATATTTGGATAAGCCTGTTCCAGAAAACCCATATACTCCAGCTGTTTCTTTAATCAATGCTGCAAATGAAGCTTTAAAGATGATTGAAGAAGAAGGATTATATAATGTTTATAAAAGACATGAGGTTTTAGCTAAAAAGTTCAGAGATGAAACAGCAAAAATGGGACTTAAGGTATTTACTAACGAGAAATTTATCTCTCCAACTGTAACTGGATTTTTAATTGAAGAGGAAGGAAAAGCCTCAAAAATTAAGAAGAGAATGGAGCAAGAATTCAATATTGTTATTGCAGGTGGACAAGGAAAGCTTAAGGGCAAAATGATAAGGGTAGGACACATGGGCTGTGTCAACGAAGAAATGATTGATAGAACACTTGATGCGTTAAAGAAATGCTTATAGAGATTGAAAGAAGGAACTAATTGCTAATCTCTAATCACTAGTCGCTAGTCACTAGAGATTAGAGACTAGCGACTAGTGATTAACAAATATAGTATTACTAAAAACTGGCCACTGGCTACTGGTCACTGGTTACTAATAAAAACGGGGGGTTATTAAAAATGGCAAGGGGAAAAGTAATAGTTGCAGAAAGAATTGATGATGCTGGAATAAATTTATTAAAGGAAGAATTAGAGGTAGATATTCGTTTTGATATACCAAGAAATGAGCTATTAGAAATAATTGATCAGTATGATGGGCTAATTATAAGAAGTGACAACAAGGTTGATAAAGAACTAATGGCAAAGGCAACAAAGTTAAAGATAGTTGGAAGAGCTGGTAATGGAGTTGACAATATTGATGTGGAAGAGGCAACTAAAAGAGGAATCATAGTTGCTAACACTCCAGACAGTAATTCTATCTCTGCTTGTGAGCTTGCTATCACTCATATGCTTGTAGGATCTAGAAAGTTCAATTATGCAGATTCTTATTTAAAAGCAGGTAATTGGGGAAGAGAAATTTTCATGGGCAATGAAGTCTATGGAAAGACTCTTGGAATAATTGGACTTGGAAGAATAGGCGGGCTTGTGGCTACTAGAATGAAGGCTTTTGGAGTTAAGCTTATTGCTTACGATCCATATATATCTGATGAAAGATTTTTAAGATACGGGGCTGAAAAGAAAGAAACTCTAGATGATTTAATAAAAGAAGCAGACATTATAACAATTCATACTCCAAGAACTAAAGAAACAATTGGAATTATTGGAAAACGAGAAGTTGAATTAATGAAGGATGGAGTTAGAATAGTTAATGCAGCTAGAGGAAAGCTTATGGATGAAGCTGCACTATATGATGGCTTAAAGAGCGGAAAAATAGCTAGTGTTGGTTTAGATGTTCATGATGAGGAGCCAAGATATTCATCAGCTTTATATGAATTTAATAATGTTACAGTAACTCCACACATAGGTGCTACCACATTTGAGGCACAAGAAGATGTTGGTATTACAATTGCTGTTCAAGTCATAAACGGAATAAAGGGTGACATAGTTCCTAATGCAGTTAACCTTCCAGGGATAAATAGAGATGAATTTAAAGAAATTAAGCCATATATAGAACTTATGGAGAACCTAGGAAAGTTATATTATCAATTAAATCATGAACCAGTAAAAAATGTTGAGATAGTTTATTGGGGAGATTTAATGAAATATGACATAAGTATTTTAGAGGTTGCTTTCCTTAAAGGCTTACTTCAACCAATAAGCAACGAAAGAGTAAATTATATTAATTCAAAACTTCTTGCAGAAAATAGTGGAATAAGCATAAGACAAGAGACAATGAATGAATATTATGACAACTATTCTAACTTGATTACTATAAAAATAACAAACAATAAAAATGAACACTTCACTTTATCAGGAGCTGTTTCAAATAAACAAGAAGGAAAACTTGTGGAAATGCAAGGCTATGAAGTAGATGTAAAACCATCTCAATATATGCTATTTATTCAAAACAAGGACGTACCAGGTGTAATAGGACATGTTGGAACAATGATTGGGCAAGAAGATATCAATGTTGCTACAATGTATGTTGGTAGAAAAGCAAAGGGTGAGCTTGCTCTAATGATTTTAAATGTAGATAGTGAAGTTACTAAAGAATCTCTTGAAAAGTTTAAGACAATAGATAATGTAATAGAAGCTAAAACTACAATAATTTAATAAATATCAATTTATATACAATAAATGTAAGGCTTGTTTTCAGAAGAGATTGGTTCCTCATGAAGAAAACAGGCCTTTATTGTTAAAAATTTATTCTATATTAACATTATAAATTTTTATGATATACTTATGTTAAATTAATCAATTTTGAGGTGATAATGTGTCTATAGATAAGCTTTCAAGTGAAGAATTTATAAACTTTGAGTTGTTTGATAATCATTTCCAAGGGATTTTAGCAATAGACACTAAGGGTATCGTAACATTCTGCAATCAATTCTTTTTAAATGTTTTTGCTGTTAGTGAAGAAGAAATAATTGGTAGAAACATTACGGAAATAATTCCTAAATGCAGACTCATAGATACAATAGTACAAAGATGCTCTTATTGGGGAGAAGTTCTTAAGATTAATAATAAAGAAATGGCAATAGTAAGATATCCAATACATTCCAATGGAAATATTGTAGGTGCAGTATTAAAAACTATCTTCCCAGATATGAATATTGCAAGAGAAGTAAGTGCTAAACTATCTAGTTCCTATTGCAATGTAAACTATTATAGTAACCTTCATACTTGTATGGATTTAATTGGAGAATCCGAATCTATGCTTATGGTAAAAAGACTCGCTAGAAGAGTTTCTAGATCAACATCTAATTTGCTTATAAATGGTGAAAGTGGCACAGGTAAAAGTATCATGGCAGAGGTTGTACACAATAGATCTGTTAGAAGAGAAGGACCGTTTGTTAAAGTAAATTGTGCTGCCATACCGGAAAATCTATTAGAATCTGAGTTGTTTGGTTATGAGGAAGGAGCTTTTACAGGAGCAAAGAAAAACGGAAAGCCAGGCAAATTTGAGTTAGCTAATGGAGGAACCTTATTTTTAGATGAAATAGGAGATATGCCTTTATATATGCAGGCAAAATTGCTTCAAACAATTCAAGATAAAAAAGTTGAAAGAATTGGTGGAACGAAGCCAATCTCTCTTGATGTTAGAATAATTGCAGCCACAAATAAAGATTTAGAAAAAATGATTTCAGAAAATAAATTCAGAGAAGATCTTTATTACAGGCTAAAGGTTCTAGAAATAACCATGCCATCTCTAAGAGAAAGACCAGAAGATATTCCTCAGTATGTAAAAGGGTTATTAGCTAATATCAACAAAAAAGTAGGTTCTGATGCCATTGGAGTCACAGAGGAATCTATGAAAATGCTCCAAGCCTATCATTGGCCAGGAAATGTAAGACAGCTTGAAAATTTCCTTGAGCAAGCTGTAAACTATAGTGACGAAGCTATAATAGATATTACTAAGCTTCACATAAAGCCATGGGAACATGATAAAGAAGTGAAGGCAACACCTATTTCAAATTTAAATAGAAGCAAGAAGGAAAAAACAGCAGATAAAGTTAAGAATACAGGCAAAAATTATGAAAGTTTTAATAACATTATATATAAAACAGAGAAGGATATTATCATTCAGGCAATTAAAGAATGTAATGGAAATAAGTCAAAGGCTGCAGAAGCGTTAAACATCAATAGATCTGTTTTATATAAGAAGATTAAACGTCTAAATATAGATATTTAAAAAAAGTGTTCTCAATAAAGTGTTCCTTTTGTGCACACAACATCAGATGTGTATACAAAAGGAACACTTTTTGTTTTAAGGGAACATATTTAGAAGTGGAAAATGGCTTATTTATTAACTTTATTTTTTGGCATGGTAATTGCTATATTTATTATTGCAAAATTAAACGATTGCAAAAAATATTATTGTATATGTTAGTTTATTAAGAAGGAGGGATTAATTGTGAACAAATGGCAAAGCATTTACAAGGAGAAGCTAACTTCAGCAGAAGAAATAGCAAAACAAATAGACTCCAATACTGTATGTGCAAGTCCCATAGCTGCCGGTGAAGCCTTCGCTATACCAGAAGCTATTGCTGAAAGAGCCCTAAAAGAAAATCTAAAGGGGATAAAACATTGTTCTATACTTTCTTTAAGACCACAAAAGATATGGGATCCTGCTTTAGACGGAAAATTTAATCATGTAACTCTATATGTATCATCAAACAATCCAAGAAAGGCCATGTGGGAAAATAGAGCAGAATTTGTACCAAGCTTCTATTATCAAATACCTAGGGTATGGGATGAATATATAGAACCAGAAGTATTTTATGCAACTGTATCTCCAATGGATGAGCATGGATACTTCAGCTTTGGACTAAGTGTAAGTACTTGCATGACTTTAAAGAAAAAAGCAAAAAGAATTTTTCTAGAAGTTAATGAAAATATGCCTAGAACTCATGGGAACAGTGCTATTCACATTTCAGAAGTAGATGCTATCTGTGAATGTAATGTATCACTGCCGCAGTTACCAGTTGGAGAAATATCTGATGTAGATAAGACCATAGGTAATTACATTGCTGAGTTAGTGCCAGATGAAGCTACTATTCAACTAGGAATAGGCGGAATACCTAATGCAGCAGCTCAAGCTTTATTAAATAAAAAGAATCTAGGAATACACACAGAAATGTTTACTGAAAGCATGATTGATTTAATAGAAGCTGGTGTAGTTACAAATACAAAAAAGAACATACATGCTGGTAAAAGCGTAACAACTTTTGCATTAGGAACAAAGAGAATGTATGAATTTCTAGATGATAATGTAGGAGTAGAATTCCATCCAGTAGATTATGTTAATGATCCTGTTACAATAGGAAAGCATGATAATTTTGTATCCATAAATTCATGTATAGAAGTTGATTTATTTGGACAGGTTTGCTCAGAATCTCTTGGACCAAAGCAATACAGCGGAGTAGGCGGTCAAGTTGACTTTGTAAGAGGAGCATGTAATTCAAAGGGTGGTAAATCAATAATATCAATGCAATCTACTGCAAAGGGCGGAACAGTATCAAAGATTAAATTAGCTTTAACAGAAGGTTCAATAGTAACTACTTCTCGTAACGAGGTTGACAATATTGTAACAGAATTTGGAGTGGCAAAGCTTAAAGGAAAGTCTATATCAGAGAGAGCAAAGGCACTTATAAACATTGCACATCCGAGCTTTAGAGAACAGCTTACTTTTGAAGCTAAGAAAATCAACTTATTTTAATAGATAGATAAAAAGGTAGTATGCTTAGCGAGAGCTGCTACAAGAATATAAAAATAATTTTAATTTAGATATGTGTTATAAAACTGCGTAGATAAAGAGAAGGCGCAAAAAAACAAAAAGTAGCATGCTTAGCGAGAGCTGCTACAAAAATATAAAAAATAATTTTAATTAGGATTGATAATATTATAACACAAAAAAATAAAATGTTAAATATTTAATTAATATTTTTTTATAGGGAGAGTCAATTAATGGTAAGTAATGATATAAAAATGGTTCAACATATAAGTTCTGATCCCACGGCAATCGGTCAATTTGGGCTCTCAATGGTTACTTTGGTGGCAGCTAGTCAAAAATTAGGCTTGACTAATGGCCTTGGAGTATTGGTCCCTGTGGCTTTCTTCTTAGGAGGGGTAGCTCAACTTTATGCTGGAATAATGGATTCAAAACATAATAAAAGTTTTGGAGCTAATGTATTTACTTGTTTTGGCCTTTTCTGGATGACAATGGCTATAGTTTGGATGATTAAATCAGGAGTATTTGGAGAAGTTTTAGCAAAGCAGTATGATGTAAAACAGTTAGGAGGCTATGTAATTAACAGTCATTTAGGATTTATACTGCTTCCTATGGGAAAATCAACAGGAATTTTAAGAAAGTTAAATAAACAACAATAAAATTAGGAGGGATAATATGAAGAAGGTTAGTGTACTTACAGCAGAAGAAGCGATTAATTTTGTTAAGGACGGGGATACACTTACAACTAGTGGGTTTGTTAGCAGCTCCATTTGTGAAGCTTTAAGCAAGGCTTTGGAAAAGAAGTTTTTAGAAACTGGCTCTCCTAAAAATTTAACTCTTATGTATGCAGGATCTCATGGAAATCGAGATGGAAGAGGTGCAGAGCATTATGCACACAAAGGTATGCTTAAGAGATTAATAGCTGGGCATTTAAGTACAGCTCCAAAGCTTGGTGCTATGTGTATAAATGGTGAAATAGAAGGATATAACTTGCCTCAGGGAGTTCTAGCAATCTTATTTAGAGAAATAGCTGCACATAGAGATGGAGTAATTACAAGGGTTGGACTAGATACCTTCGTAGATCCAAGAAATGGCGGAGGTAAAATAAACAGTATTACTAAAGAAGATTTAGTTCAGGTTATTACAATTAATGGTGAAGAAAGACTTTTATATAAAGCTTTCCCTATAAATGTTGCATTTATAAGAGGTACTTATGCAGATGAGTACGGTAATATAAGTCTTGAAAAAGAAATAGGACCTCTTGAAGCAACATCTACAGCTCAGGCTGTTAAAAATTGTGGTGGTAAGGTTATTGTTCAGGTAGAAAAAATAGTTAATGGTGGAACTTTAGATCCTAAGCTAGTAAAGATACCAGGAATTTATGTTGATGCTGTGGTAGTAGCGGATAAAGAAGACCATCAGCAAACCTTTGATTGCGAATTCCAGCCAGAGATTTCAGGACAAAAGAGAGTACCTTTAGGAAATGCACAGCCTATTCCGTTGACTGTTAAAAAGATAATTGGAAGAAGAGCAGCTATGGAATTAAAAGAAGATACAGCTGTAAATTTGGGTATCGGAATTCCTGAGTATGTTGCTGCAGTTGCAAACGAAGAAGGAATTGGGGATTATATGACATTGACTGTTGAAGGCGGCGCTGTTGGAGGTATTCCTCAAGGAGGAATAAGATTTGGATCAAGTGTTAATCCTGACGCCTTGTTAGATCAGCCTTATCAGTTTGACTTTTATGATGGTGGTGGACTTGATATGGCATTTCTAGGACTTGCTCAATGTGATGAAAATGGAAATATAAATGTTAGTAAATTTGGTCCTAGAATTGCAGGATGCGGTGGATTTATTAACATTACTCAAAACTCTAAAAGAGTATTTTTCTGTGGTACTTTTACAGCAGGCGGATTAAAAACAAAGATTGAAGACGGAAAGCTCGTAATAGTACAAGAAGGAAAAGAGAAGAAGTTTATTAAAAAGGTTGAACAAATTACCTTTAGTGGAAAATTTGCAATTAAGAATAAACAGCCGATTCTATATATAACTGAAAGAGCTGTATTTGAATTAAGAGAAGATGGGGTTTACTTAATTGAAGTAGCTCCAGGAATTGATATTAAAACTCAGATTATAGATTTAATGGAGTTTGAGCCTAAGATAGATAAAGAAGTTAAGATAATGGATGCAAGACTTTTTAGAGAAGAAAAGATGAATTTGAAAAATAATTAACGAAAGGAGAGTATCCTATGTTTACAATGGGGATTGATATTGGATCTGCATCTTCAAAGGTAGTAATTTTAGAAGATGGAAGTAAGATTGTTGCAGCAGAAGTTATTCAGGTTGGAACAGGTTCTTCA
>NZ_LHUR01000043.1 GCF_001263795.1 Clostridium homopropionicum DSM 5847 | reverse complement strand
TTAGCTAGATGGGTTTCCCCATTCGGAAATCTGCGGATCACAGGCTATTTGCGCCTACCCGCAGCTTATCGCAGCTTATCACGTCCTTCATCGGCTCCTAGTGCCAAGGCATTCACCGTGCGCCCTTATTAACTTGACCTATTCACATATTTTCATTTAGAGTTACTAATGAATGTTGTTTCGCTTATGCGAAACTATAATTTTCAAATATTCACTGTGCAATTTTCAAAGAACAATTGGTGGGTCTAAATGGACTCGAACCATCGACCTCACGCTTATCAGGCGTGCGCTCTAACCAGCTGAGCTATAGACCCTGAATGGTGGAGATAAAGAGATTCGAACTCTTGACCCCCTGCGTGCAAGGCAGGTGCTCTCCCAACTGAGCTATACCCCCACTAAGAAACATCAGCAACCGATAATACCTCTTGTAAGACCAGTTGTTGATACTATAAGATATTATTTTAAATTGAGAGATTTAGTCTCTCAAAATTAAACAGAATTAAGAACCAGTCTATGAAAGCTGTGATGCTTTCATTTCTCCCTAGAAAGGAGGTGATCCAGCCGCAGGTTCTCCTACGGCTACCTTGTTACGACTTCACCCCA
>NZ_LHUR01000042.1 GCF_001263795.1 Clostridium homopropionicum DSM 5847 | reverse complement strand
AAAATGTAATTTACCCTTAACTGCGAAAGAACAAGTAAATCTAATTGTTACGGAAATGGGAGTAATGGAGGTAACAAAAGAGGGAATAGTCTTAAAAGAGATAAATCCTCAATATACCATAGAACAGGTTCAAGCCTTAACGGAAGCAGAATTAATTATAGCAGAAAAGCTAGAAACTATGAAAATTTAATGTTAATTGAAATAATTATAAAAAGTGCAGAGAATCATGTGATGGCTATAAATGCACTGCTCGAGGAATTCCATAAGAATAATAAATAAAAATAGATTAAAAAACAAAAAGCTTTAAATAATCCCACAGGATTATTTAAAGCTTTTTTTACAGTATTTGTATTGACATTATAGAAAAAATAAAAAAATCCACTTTTGATACTAATAAATTAAGCTTTTATAATTGGCGGTAAAGGAGTAAATTATTATATTTTATTATAATGAATATATGTATAACTATGTTAATAATTTTAAATGATTAAATATTATTATCATAATAAAGGAGAAGTTAATGATTAAAAGAAGTAGTGGTATTTTAATGCATATTACATCCCTGCCAAATCCATATGGAATTGGAACTTTAGGAAAAGAAGCGTATGATTTTGTAGATTTTTTATATAAAGCAGGGCAAGAATATTGGCAAATACTACCTATAGGACCTACAGGCTACGGTGATTCTCCTTATCAATCCTGTTCAGCTTTTGCAGGAAATCCATATTTTATTGATTTACCTTTGCTTATGGAAATGGGATTGTTGAGAAATAAATATTACAAAAGTACAGATTTTGGTGAGGATTGTACCAAAGTAGACTACCATAAGATATTTCATAAAAAGATGCCTATTTTAAAAGAGGCTTTCAAAAATAGTAAAGGTAAATATGAAAGTAGGATAAAAAAGTTCAGAGAAGAGAACAAAATATGGATAGAGGACTATGCTTTATATATGGGCATAAAAGAGAAATTTAACTTGAAGCCTTGTCAGGAATGGGATGAAAAAATTAAGTTAAGAGATGAAGAAGTTTTAAAAAAATTAAGAGAAGATTTAAACGAAGAAGTAGATTGCTGGATATTTTTACAATATATTTTCTTTAAACAATGGATGGATTTAAAAAGCTATGCAAATAATAAAGGAATAAAGATTATAGGAGATATACCGATTTACGTGGCAAAAGACAGCGCTGATACTTGGGCAAACAGTGAGGTGTTTGTTTTAGATAAAAATAAAAATCCCACTGTTATATCTGGATGCCCACCTGATGCTTTTTCAGCTGCAGGACAATTATGGGGAAACCCTATATATAGGTGGGACTATTTAGATAAGGTAGGATATGGTTGGTGGATAGAAAGAATCAAAGCAAGCAGCAGAATATATGATATTACAAGAATAGATCATTTTAGAGGATTTGAGTCTTACTGGGAAGTGCCCGCTGGAGAAGATACTGCAATAAATGGAAGATGGGTTAAAGGACCAGGAATGAAATTATTCAATAAGATTAAAGAAGAATTAGGAGAAATTGAAATAATAGCTGAGGATTTAGGTTTTTTAACTAAGGAAGTTATTGATTTTAGAATTGCCTCTGGATATCCTGGAATGAAGGTATTAGAATTTGCCTTTGATACTAGAGAAGAAAGCGACCATTTGCCACATAATTATGATAAAAATTGCGTGGTGTATACTGGAACTCATGATAATGCTACTGTAGATAGCTGGATTCAAAATGCAAATGAAAAAGAGCGAGAGTTTGCTGTAAAATATCTAAAACTAACTAAGAAAGAAGGCTACAACTGGGGATTTATAAGAGGAGCATTAAGTTCAGTTGCAAAGCTTGCGGTAATACAAATGCAAGACTATTTAGGTCTTTCAAATGAAGCTAGAATGAATATTCCATCAACTATAGGCGGTAACTGGCAGTGGAGGATTAGAAAAGAGCACTTAACAGATGAATTAGCTGAAAATATTTATAACATTACCAAATTATATGGAAGGTAGGAATTTATAATTTGGAAAGCCATTTTCTTAGTAGCTAATCTCTAGTCGCTAGGTTGTTGCAATAAGAACTGGTTTTTATAACACATGGCACTTTAGCGATTAGCTACTTGAGACTAGTGATTTCTTTTTTAAGTTGCGTCGCAACTTTCTTAAATTATGATTAATAGAAGCTTTAAGAATATTGTAAATTAGTATAGTTAAATATTTAGTAATACTTTTGAAATTTCATAAAGTCTTTTATCAGATATACCAAGTTTTTTCATAAATCTTTCATCATTAATTCTCCCAATAATTATCTTGTCTGGAGATAATTTATTAATAACGTTTTTTATCTTATTAATAGATTCCTCTGTGTCATTATAGCACTTGATAATTGTTACTTCTAAAATAAATTTGCCTTTATATTGTTTATTAAATAAAATCATATTGGAAATATATTCTTCTAGTGTATATCCTTCAATTGGTCTTTGGATTTTTTGAAAATCTTCTTCTGAAATCGCTTTTATCTCTCCAATAACTTCAGCACACTTATTGGCTATTTGTATATATTTATCTCTACCCAATATGTAGCCATTAGATAGCAACCTTACTGGTATTCCCTTGCTTTTAATCAGGTCTATAATATCACCAATTTTGTTATTTACAAGGGCTTCACCCTTTGAATTAATGAAAACTAATTCTACTTTATTATTTTCTATCATACTTTCTAATTCAATTAATGAATTATCTATTTCATCAAATGATTGTGGTGTATCCACCTTATTATATGACCTTCCAATAGGGCAGAATATGCAGTCAAAATTACAATGCTTTTCAGGCAGTATGTTTACTTCCAGTACCCTTTTGCCATCCTCAATATAAATATCTTTATAACTAAAACCACCCATTCCTTTATCCTCCTAAAATTACTCTATTACTAGTTTCTTATTATTAATGACAAACTTTTTCACTACAATACTTCCTAGATTAAAATAATTAAAAATAAAAAAAGCCTATAGAAATATTATTCAATATCTCCCAGGCTTTTATCCTTCCGTGTACACAGTCAACTGTGCGTTTTCTCTCGGACCTGCCAACTATAAATTGCGGAACCCTAGAAAACTAAAAAATATATTTTTGTGATTTATAAGATAAAATATATATGAATTTTAGCATAACAAAGCATTTAAATCAACACAATATTATTTATTCGCATTCAAAACATATTCCTCTTATTAGATTAGAATACTAATGATATAACAAATGAAATAAAGATATTATTAATATAATAACAAAACTTACAAAAATTTCATAGTGTAACAAATACGATTTTATGTAACTTACTTTATTAGCAAATATATTGTATAATTTCAGTATAAAAACTATTAAGTAATCGTTAAAAAGCATAATTATTTAGAAGAAAGAGGGGAAATATGTGGGAAAACAGTTTAGTAGATTTCAATACAATGCACCAGTAACCTTAACCTATGCTTTTATATCTCTAGCAGTTTTGGTAATGGGAATTGCTACGAAAGGTATAACAACTCAATTATTGTTTTCTAATTATAGGACATCATTTTTAGATCCCCTTCAATATATAAGATTGTTTACTCATGTCATTGGCCATGCAAACTGGGAGCATTATAGCGGAAATTTTTTGATTATTTTATTACTTGGACCTATGCTTGAAGAAAAGTATGGTTCAAAGAATGTTTTCCAGATGATATTAATAACTGCCTTTATTACAGGTATATTAAATATGCTATTATTTGATACTGCACTTTTAGGAGCCAGTGGAATTGTTTTTATGATGATTTTATTAAGTTCTTTTGCTAATGCAGAAGATGGTAGAATACCATTGACTTTAATAATTGTGGCCATAATATTTATTGGAAAAGAAGTCGTAAACGGAATGTTTATAGAAGATAACATATCACAAATTACTCATATAATTGGAGGCTTGTGCGGAGGAGTTTTTGGTTATTGGAAAAATAAACGCAGGATATATGATAATTCCAGTATATAGTAACTCAACATACTTATACTTAATGTACCAATGCAATAATTTAATAAAGTAAATAGTTTAGGGAATAATAATTAACGAAAATACTAAATCAGTTTTTAATTTAGGAGGGACACAAATGAAACTATTGCGTTGGCTTGGTGGAATTGTTCTTTTCTTCTGGGCATTGGGCTTGATTTTTAGAATCGGAGGAAGATTTATACACCTTCTATTAATTATTGGAGTTATAGCATTTATTTATGATTTATTATTTAACAGAAAAAATGTAGATAAAACATGAAGATAAAGGATAAAGAACTGTTGGTTAAATCTTGCCAACAGTTCTTTGAATTTAAAAGAGAGGGTTAAAGATTAATTAATAATGGGTAGAAATATAAATTATAATGTAATATTATTAAATAAGAAAAAATTTTACTTTAAAGGGGAATAACGAACATGGCTAGCAATGAAATAAAAATATTACTAATGGAAGAAGAACTTGTAGAATTTAAGGAATGTATGAAGTATCAATATGGTGAGAATTATATGGAGAATCCAGAAGTAGTAGCAAGAATTGAAGTTATGGAAAACATGATAAAGATTTTAAAGGAAAAGAATAATGAAAGGTAAAATAGCTTTTAAAGAGATAGCCCAAAAAGGTTTTTTCTCTTTTCAATGGTCAATTTTTATCCTAGCTGCAAGTATTGTAGGTCCTTTATCTGTGGGAGCTGCTTTTAATCTTAATCAAGTAGAAACTGCAGCTTTAATGCAAAGGTCATTTTTTGTTATGGGATTAGGCACCCTAATTCAGGTGTATTTTGGTCATAAGCTTCTGATACCAGAAGGACCAGCAGGTCTATGGTGGGGAGTTTTCCTCATATTTGCTGGCTTATCTTCTACCATGAACATAGATAAATATAGTACTTTAAGAAGCTTAGAAATGGGCTTAATGTTTGGAGGAGTATTATTCATAATGCTGGCAATATCAGGTCTTATGAATAAAATTAAAAAAATTTTTACTCCTCTTGTTACGGGAACCTATCTTTTGTTACTTATAGCTCAATTAAGTGGATCCTTTATTAAGGGTATTTTGGGAATTGGATATTTGAGAGCAGATGTAGACCCAAAGGTTGCTGTACTTGCAATTATTACTCTTATAATAACCGCCATTTTTTCTAAAAGCAAAAATTCTAATTTAAGAAGTTTTTCTATATTATATGGAATATTTATTGGATGGATTTTATTTTATATATTTGGAGTTACCAAAGAAACCTCTTATGAAGCTGTTGATTTATTTTCAATACCAAAAATATTAGCATTTGGAGTACCTGAATTTCAATTTAGTGTAGTTCTTGTATCCTTAATTACTGCCTTATTGTTATTGTCCAACCTTATTGCCAGTGTGGAAATTATAAAAAAGGTAATTAATGATAAGGAAGAAGCTAATTTCAACCGTTCAGGGTTTATAATGGGGATAAATCATATTATTGCAGGAATGTTTTCTACTGTAGGTTTTGTTCCTGTATCCTCTTCAGCAGCTTTTATAGAAACTACGGGAATTAAAGGAAAAAGACCTTTTATATTAGGAAGCTTTATAATTTTATTAATGAGCTTTTTTCCTATAATAACAATATTTTTTGCTTCACTTCCTGTACCTGTAGGCTATGCCACAGTGTTTATTGCTTTTGCTAATTTGATTGGGTTATCAATTAAAGAATACATGTCGGCTGGATTAGACGAAAATAATTTATTTATAATAAGTGTATCTTTATTTATAGGAATGGGAAGCATGTTTATACCTTCTGCAGCTTTGAAAAGTTTACCAAGTTTTCTATTATCCATCTTAAATAATGGACTTATACTTGGGGTTTTAGCTTGCATATTTATTGAACAAGCCTTAAATAAAAAAACTAAGAATAATTAATGAATAAATGCAAAGTCTATAGTTATGGGTAAAAGATTTATAATTTATGGATTTGCAGGATTATGTATGGAAGTGTTTTTTGTTGGGTTTTTATCTTTGCTAAAGGGAGATTTTAACATGGTGGGACATACATCCATATGGATGTTCCCTGTGTATGGTTCAGCCGTTTTATTAGAGTATGTCCATGAGTATCTAAGGCCCTTTAGTATTATTGTAAGAGGAGGTATATATACTTTACTAATCTTTATGGCTGAATTTTTTAGTGGATGGATATTCCAGAACGTTTTAGGGGTATATCCATGGGATTATACTGGCAGTCCATTTTCCGTATATGGGTTAATAAGATTAGACTATGCTCCTGCTTGGTTTTTAGTTGGACTAATTTTTGAAAAATTGCATGACAGATTAATTAGTGCAGAATTATTAAGAGACTAAATTTTAGTCTCTTATTTTTATGTTAAAATTTAATGAAAATAAATTATAATTTTTTACATTGAAACCCTTAATAAGGAAGTGCCGTATTTATAAGTGAGAGCAACAAAAAAGAAAGGAAAGATTAAAACATGGGCATGGAATTGAGGAATGATAATGAATTTAAAGAGATATACTCCCAGCTTTGGATGAAGGTGTATAAATATATTTACTATCTAGTTCAAAACAAAGAAGAAGCAGAGGAACTATCTCAGGACATTTTTCATAAAATTTACGTAAAATACAAACATAATAAAATAGAAAAGGATAAGGTTCAGCAGTATATATTTAGATCTGCCAAAAATGCAGTTATTGACAGATGGAGACAAAATGGAAGAAAAACTAAGATTATTACGATGGATGATGTGAGTTACTTTGAAATTGATAAGCATCAGGAAAATAGAATAACTGAAGGCATCACAGTAAAGCAAGCCATGGCTGAATTAGATGAAGAATCTAGAACTGTAATAGAACTTAGAATAATTCGTGGTTATAGTGTAAAAGAAGTATCAAAGATTATGGACAAACCCGAAGGCACTATTAAAAGCTTACAATTTAGAGCTCTGAAGAAACTGAAGGATAGATTAAAGAAAGGAGATTATGAGTATGTATAGTGCAAAAGGCTTACAGGAAGAAAGAGAAGACATATTATCAAGTTATATTGATGCATTAAATAATGATAAAAAACCAAATTATGAAGATATATTCAAGTTTGAAGAAGATGAAGAGCTTATTCAAATGCTTGAAACAGTATGTGTTGTTAAGAGATTGAAGGAAGATTATGAGGAAGAATTTAATATTATGAGGCCAGAAAAAATAAAGGCTCAAACAAGAAATAATAAGAAGAGCAAAAATAGAAGGGCTTTTTTCAGCAAACTTTTAGCTACTGCAGCTATGGCTGTTATATTACTTAGCGGAGGATTAGCATATCAAAATTCTACTAATTCAAAAGAAGCAAAGAATATAGCTTATGCTACTATAAAGCAATATAATAGTATACACAATTTTAAAGGAACTCTTGTAGAAAACTTATATAATAAAGATTCTAAAACAACTCAAAAGATACAAATTCAATATTTAGAACCAAATCAGTTCTATGCAATTCATGAAACGGAAAATGGAACTCTTAAAAAGCTATATAAAGGTGGAGATACTTTATATGAGTTTGACCAAAAAGGAAAGTTAACTATGCATACTGTAACAGAGGACACTTTAAAATTTGAATTATCGACCTATAGAGCAGACAAGAAGATAAAAGAAAGAGTAGAAAACGTAAAAAATGCGAAACTATTAGGAGAAGAAAAAGTAGCAGGAAGAAATGCACAAGTATATGAATTTTATTATGAAGATAAAGATATTAAGCATAAAATGTGGATTGATAAGGAACTTGGGATTTCATTAAAAGAAGATTTTCAAGATGGAAAAGGTGTAAGAATAATTTCTGAATTTGTAGATTTTAACAATGATATTAATGTTATGCTTCCAGATGTAACAGATGATCAAAAGAATAATTCTTTTGATGAAAGAATTACTGAAGAACAAAAGGCAAAGGAAGAGCAATTAAAAAATACAAAATCAGGCTTTAAAGCTGGACAGATATTAGACGTATCTTTCATGGGACTTGCAGATTCTAATAGTGGAGAGTTTAAAGTTGGAAAAGATTATTTTGTATTTGGAATAACTGAAAAGCTTAAAGATAAATTTGCAGGCATGAAATCTGGTAAGAATCTTAAAGTGCTAATAGACTTCGAGGCTTGGACAACGAATCCTGTAATAAAAGAAATAAAATAGGAGGAAGGTGAGTGGAAAACTACTCACCTTTCAATTTCAGAAAGTACCCTGTCGATTTCATGCTTTACCTGCTCCGTTGTTCTGCCATAAGCAAAGATGGTTGGAACAGAAGCAAAGCTCTTTCTTTTACCAGTGTAATTTTCATTTAGCATAGTAGAATTAATTGCTTGTGGGGGAACGACAGCATCCTGGGTATTTAAAATGCTGGCATTAAGTCCAGATGCATAAGTAATTTCATCTTTTAAATCTAGAATATTATAATCAAACTCCCCTACAACTACTGCATCAAAATTATTAAAGTAAGATGAATGAGTTTTTTCATTGGCTTTGAATTTTTCCACATCGTGACCTTTGCTTGTAATATATTTAGCATAATCATTCAAGCTATCTTCAACAGCTATTTTAGCCATTTTAATCACCTCTTGAGTTAGTATTTGTGTAGAAAAGATAATTATTCAAAAAATATTTTAAATATTTATGAATAGTCAAAAATAAATTGGAAACAATATAAACGTAAGAGAAATACTTGTTTATTGACAAGAGAGTATATAGTGTGATAACATGAAATTATCATGTTATCTGCTTATATAGGTATTTAAGCAGTACATAGAGTTTGTTTGTTCATTGGGTTCTTATGTTTTTTGAGTATTGATGTAAAACACTTTACTATAGATATAAGAGTTCTATGTCCATATATTAAGATTTTTAGGAGGAATTGTTTTTATGAAAACAGGAACAGTTAAATGGTTTAACGCAGAAAAAGGTTTTGGATTTATATCTGTAGAAGGCGAAGATGATGTATTCGCACATTTCTCAGCAATCCAAGGAGAAGGATTCAAGTCTTTAGAAGAAGGACAAAAAGTTGAATTCGAAGTTACTCAAGGAGCTAGAGGACCTCAAGCTGCTAATATAGTAAAACTATAATTAGCATTGAAATAGATCGTTAGCTTTAAGAAGAGTGGTATTCTTTAGGAATATCACTCTTTTTTTCTTAAATTTTCTGTTATTTTTTAGGTTATTTGTTGTAAAATAAGAATGAGGTGATAAAACATGAATAAGGAATTTTATATTAAAAATAGAAAAAATTTATCTGATAAATTAGAAGATAATTCTATATTGGTTTTGTTTGCCGGAAAAGCTCCATATAAATCAGCCGATGAAACTTATCAATTTACCCCTAATAGAAATTTTTACTATTTAACAGGTATTGATAGAGAAAATATTGTACTTGTAATTACTAAGAAAAATTCTGTAGTTAGTGAAATGATATTTGTTGAGGAATCGGATCCAGTAATGGCAAGATGGGTTGGAGAAAAGATAACTGAAATGGAGGCAAAGCAAGTATCAGGTGTAGTAGAAATCGACTATACCAAAAATTTTCTAGATTATTTCTCTAACTTGTTATCAAGATTTCAATATAAAAATATATATTTAGATTTAGAAAGACAGCAGTGGGATATACCTATGACAGAAGCACAAAGCTTTGCAAAGCTTGCAAGAGAAAGATATCCTTATATTGAGATAAAAAATATTTTTCACAATATAAGTGACCTAAGAACAATAAAGGATAAAGAAGAAATAGAATCTATAAGAAAAGCAGTTGATATAACAAAAAGCGGATTAGAGATCATGATGAAAAATTCAAAGCCTGGTATGATGGAGTATCAAATAGAAGCCTACTTTGACTATGTTCTGACTTCAGAGGGCGTAAAAGATAAGGCATTTAAAACTATTGCTGCAGCAGGAAAAAATGGAACAATACTTCACTATAGTGAGAACAATAGTAAATGTGAAGAAAATGATTTAATATTGTTTGACCTAGGTGCTCAGTATCAATATTACAATGCAGATATAACTAGAACTTTCCCTGTAAGCGGAAAATTTACAGAACGACAAAAACAAGTGTACAATGTAGTACTTAAGGCTAATGAAGAAGTGGCAAAGGCAGTTAAGCCAGGAATTCCTTTTACTAAGCTTAATGAAATTGCTAAAAAAGTTCTTAGTGAAGGGTGCAAGGAGCTTGGACTTATAAAAGAAGAAAGTGAGCTTATTAAATACTACTTCCACGGAGTGAGCCACTTTTTAGGCCTTGATACTCATGATGTAGGAGAACGTGAACAAGAGCTAAAGGCGGGTATGGTGTTTACAAACGAGCCAGGTTTATATATTCCCGAGGAAAGTATAGGTATAAGAATTGAAGATGATATATTAGTTACAGAAGATGGTTGCGAAGTTTTATCAAAAAATATAATAAAAACTGTTGAGGAAATTGAAAACTTTATGGCTAGAAAATCGTAGTATTTAGTGATGGGGGTGCTTTATGAACAAGGAGGAATTGATAAAAATATCATCAGATTATGCTAATAATTCAGATGACAACATAATAACAGAAGAAATTGCAATTTCTAAAGCAGTTGTTGGAATGAAGATATTTGAAGCTCCGATTTTTGGATTTGCAGCTGCAGAGGATGAATATTTTAGAAGGTTGAAAGAGCCATCTGCAATAGGAGAGCATTTTTTACTTCCAAATGAATGGATTCCAGAGTCCAAAACAGTAATTTCCTTCTTTTTACCATTTACTGAAGCTGTAAAGAAGGGAAATAGAAAAGATATGTACTGGCCTTCTGAAGAGTGGCTTCATGGACGTATTGAAGGACAAGCATTTTTAAATAAGTTCTTAAAGCACTTGAAATCAATATTGATAGACTGTGGATATAATAGCATGGCACCTTGTTAGATTTAGAACCTGATAGAAGAGACTACGAAAATATATATGAATATTGCTCTATGTGCGGAAAATGTGTAAAAAACTGTCCTGCTAATGCTATATCTTTAATATACGGTAAAAGTCACGATGCCTGTTCTGACTTTTTAGATAAAACAGCTGAAAAATATAAACCAAGGTATGGTTGTGGTAAATGTCAAATTAATGTACCTTGTGAAAGCAATATACCAATGCCTTGTAATTCAAAATAAACAATATTTATAAATTTGGAAGAGGGGTATTAGATGAAAAGAAAAGTAACTTTTGTAATGTTCTGCATATGCCTATGTTTATTGTTTTTTACTGGATGTTCAAACTCACTTAAGAATGAGAATGCTAATTTAAGTAAAGAAATAGACTCCTTAAAAGCAAAGAATCAAGATTTAGAGAAAAAAGTTAGTGAGCTAACTGAAAAGGTAAAAAAATATGAAGAAAAAAATATTACTGAAGATATATATCCAATTTATACAGCTAATATAGATACCTATAAAAGAGAAATACACTCTTATGTCAATATTAATAAAGATGAAATTATGATGAATAAAATAACCGCACTTTCTAAAGCTTTATCAGAAAATTTCTTTAATAACCTTCCAATAGAAGTATTAAATATTGAACAGAAGAATGGTAAAAGTATAGCTGTTATAAATTTAAATGAATCTAAAGAAAATCAAGGAGTAAATGACTATTCTAAATTAAAAGGATATACTTGGGCAACTAAGTACTTTCAAGGTTCAACTGGTGGGACAATCACTTCAAAGACTCTAATAGAGACAATTCTAGAAAGAGAATATACTGGAGAATGGATAGATGGAGTGAAGTTTTTATATAACAATAAAGACATTGATTTTGAACACGTTCCTGATTTAGCAAATATTAATTATAGATAATGATTTTAAAGGAGACAAAGCAATGGGAAAAATAGGATTATTCGAAAATGGAGAATATACAATAACCACGGATTTAGAAAAAGTGGATTTTGATGCTATATGTGAAATGCTCTCAAAATCTTATTGGGCAAATAATAGAAGTAGAGAAACAATAATTAAATCTTTTAAGAATTCTTTATGTTTGTCCTTATTTCATAAGGACAAACAAATAGGAATTGCAAGGGTAATAACAGATAGAGCAACTTTTGCTTATTTATGTGACGTATACATTGATGAAAATTATAGAGGAAGCGGATTAGGTAAGTGGCTTATAGGATGTGTGTTTAAGCATGAAGATTTGCAGAATTTGAGAAGATGGTCTCTTGCTACACGAGATGCACATGAATTTTATAAGAATTTTGGGTTTACAAGCTTAAGCACTCCTGAAAGGTTTATGGAGATGTTTAATGGATAATTTTTAAGAAGATATAATATTATAAAAAAGTTTTCAGAAAATTTAAAAAGTATATTTGCGTAATTTGTCTAATGGTGTTATAATAAATACAAGAAGAACTTATAAGTTTTTAAGTTCTTCTCGCAAATCCTAATTCAAAAGTTAAACAATTAGATGAAGAAAGTAAGTTGTAAGTGTAAAATTTAAGTGTAAGATGTAAAAGATCGGTAAGGACTATAGAAAAATACAAAGTGTAGATTGTTTCGAGTGTTAAAGATTTTGATTTGGCAAGAGATTTAAAAAGGTTGTTTAGATTTAATTGGAACAAGTGCAGTAGGAAGGAAGATTAACTATTCAAGAATTAGAAAACAGTTTTAAAAATGAATTAGGATTTGTATAGTAGTCACTTTATAGTATGTATAAGGTGGCTACTATTATTTTTGAAAATATATTTGTTATGGTATTATGTAAAAATATAACTTATAATCTAGTTATAGGAGATATGAGGAGTGTTGGTCCAAAGATGCTTATAAAGCATCCAATACTTACTATAGATCACTTAATTCAGGCTGTTAAAAAGGACTAAGTTTAAAACATTATTATTTTGAGGAGAATTTAAATGAAGCTCTTGAAAAGATTTGGGATTTTATTAGCATTGTTAATAATTATATTACTAAGCATAGGATGTATATATCAAAACAGTAAGTCAAAAAAAGACGTAAAAAATTATCACCCTGTAGGAAGCATTTATGAGATAAAGAATAAAAAAATGCATATATATACTGGCGGCAATGGTGATGCAACAGTTGTATTTGCTGCAGGATGGGGTACAGTTAATCCATACATAGACTTTTATCCACTTTATGATGGAGTATCAAAATTTGCTAAGTTTGCAGTTTATGATAGATTTGGATATGGATATAGTGATTTTACAGATGAAAAAAGGGATGTTGACAGCGTAGTTGATGAAGTCCATGAACTTCTGATTAAATCAGAACAAAGGCCTCCATATATTTTAGTTGGACATTCTCTTGCTTCTGTTGAGACCATAAGATTTGCACAAAAATATAAGGACGAGGTTAAGGGTATAGTACTTATTGACGGAGGTAATCCAGAGATGTATGCTTCTCAAAAGCCTGCAACTTTTATTGCCAGCTTCCAAAGACAGCTAATTAAGTTTGGAATAGCTAGAATTTTATATAATACAGAAGGTTTTGCTGATTCCGTGAATTCTGAAAGAAATAACTTAAAGCTCATACCTGAGGAACTAAAAGAAGTGGACAAAATTTCAACTCTTCTTAGAGGTAGCAATAGAAACATCATAGATGAAATGAGAATGAGTCAAGAAAATGCAAAAAAGGTTTGTGAAGGAGACAAACTTGGCAGCATTCCCCTTACTATAATTACTGCAGGAAGCTTTGAAAAACAAAATTCAGACTGGCTTGAAAGTCAGAAAAAGCTAAAAGAATGGTCTGAAAATAGTAAGCAATTTGTTGTAGAGAATGCACAGCATTATATTCATCAATATAAACCAGATATAATAATTAAAGAGATAGAGGAAATTGCGAAAAAGATGAAGTGATATCCTTTTATTAGATTAATAAAGCACACCAGTTTTATCTGGAGTGCTAATATTTATTTTATTAGTTTCTAATCATATAATTTATATTACTAATCGGCACTTGTATATCCTACTATATAATGGATATGGCCATGATCATAGCTTACTTTTGTTCTAAAGTTATGATAATGAAGCCCGTTTGGAAGAAGTATTGCAGGGCCAGTTTCAGTTTCGTATTTGTGATCATGTTCATGATTATAAGTTGTTTCACCTTCCATAGAATGTCTATGAGGCACTCCGCTTGGTGCTTTTTCAGTGATGTGACCATAATGATGAATATGACCTTGTTCATATGTTGTATAACCTGCGAAACTATGAGAATGTTGATCCAATTTAATTCCTCCAAAATATTTTTACACTTTAATAATTATTAATCCCAATCATAATCATCATCATGATTGTCATCATCATAATCATAATCATAATATGGATACATGTATGGTGGGTAGAAAGGTCTTATAAAAAAAGGTCTTATAATGAATGGTCTAATAGGGAAGAAATGACGTCTGCGTCTACGTCTGCGTCTGCGCCTTCTTTGCCTATATCCAGGGTCTGGGTCTGATGCTTGAAATTCGTCTAAACCTTCAGTTTCACTTCTCATTGCTTGATTGGAGAAGGATGAAGCAGTGTAATAAGGGCATGTGTACATAGGACAATTAGGACAATTCAAACTACTAGGTTGATAATAGCTTTGGAAAACTCCTTCATTTTTTTCAAGATCATTGTTTAATGTGGTCATATGATACCTCCATGAAATTTACTACAATACTATATATATGAAAGTATAGAAAATTTGTGAACAGTAAGACACAATTATAATATTTATTATGCTATAATTTAAGCGAGAGGGATTATAAATGAGATATCCAGAGAAACTCAAAAAATGTAAATTTACTGAAAGGATATAAAGAAATGATTAAAGGAGTGCAGTAATAAAGGCATAGCATATATAATAAATTATAATGTAATTGAAGATGAACATATCAATAAGAATGAGGATTAATCACAACACTCATATCTTTAGCTGCATTAAAATACTCCTCTTGATTAGATGGGTTTAGTCTATTATATATAACTCCTGCCATGCTATTGTGACAGGTTTTATAGTAGCAATATATTTCATTAGCAAGTATAGAGGTGGGGTATTCCCTTCCCTGGAGCTTAAAGCTTGCGGCATAAGGCTCAAAAAGCTTTATATACTCTGGTGGGATATATACAAGTTTGTCCTTGTTAAGATACTTGGTGCAAATTACTTTTAATGCTTCCTCATAAGTGCTATACCAATGGTCTTTTGCAACTTTACAGCTGTAGCTGCAATAAGAGTTTACAAGAAAGGTATAATTGTATTTTTTAGGAAGATCATTTAATCTGCTTAAAGCTCTATTAAAAGGAAAATGAAGTACAATTTTATCGTACATGGAGTAGTCATTTACAGCAAGTTCAGCGGCACTCAGTGTCTTAGTTATTGAAGCTACTACTTGGTAATTTGAATTTTTATTTTTTATCTTTAAAGCGAGGTCATTATTATTAACTATAAAATTTTTTATCCCTAGCTTAAAGTAATAATCTAATTTTTCCTTAGAAAGCATAGTAGGTTCTTGAAGTAATACAGCCAAATTATAGCTTCTTTTATATATTTCCTCTATATATTTTGTATATTCACTTCTTGTTTCAGGTACTTTATAAGTCCAGCCATTCTTTTTTACATTCTCAACGTGATTTCTAGCATTTGAACTATCTTCACGAAAAGGTGATAGAAATAAGAACTCTATCCAACCTTTGTCAACGTTTTCATCAAGAAAATTTAAAAGTTCTATATCAAAATTAAATGGTATCTCATACTTTTTCATTTCCCTCATCTCTTTCTGATACTAATAATGCAACAGCAGGTATGTCTGCAGGTGCCCATTTTAATGAAAATAAATTTTCTTTGTTTAACCAAATTAATTTAGAATGCTCATTACTAATTGGTTCTCCATTAATAATTTTGCATTTAGCAGTTATCAAGTTTATTATAAAATTTTCATACTCGTGAGAATGTTTATTAAATATATTAATAAATTCTATATCACAGTTAAGCTCCTCTTTAATTTCGCGAACTATAGCATCGTTAATCTTTTCATTTCCCTTAACCTTCCCACCAGGAAACTCCCACAGATTCGGCAAAGTCATTCTTAAAGATCGGAGAGCGCAAAGAATCTCATTAGATTCATTTTCAATAATAGCACCGACAACCTTTATAACTTCTTTCATTTACAACACCTCTTAAATATTAGTTTATCAAATATTTTTTATTAGTAAAAGATGTTATATTATTAGAATAAAGAAGAAAATAATAAGAAATAAATAAAAAATGAAGGTGCCAATGAAAGGTTTCTAATTAATGGGCGTGGCACGGTCGAAAGGAGATTACAATGGGGCATGTACTTGAACCTGTAAGTGAAGAGTTGTTTAAAGCAAAGGTAAAAATAAGATTTAGTAATATAAATGAAGGTTTTGATAAATTTCAAAATTTTATTTTAAAAAGTAAAGGTGAAGAGAGTAAAAATACGGATGAGCAAAAGTTTATAGAATTCATAGAAAAAGTGTTCCATTTAAACGGCTATGAGAATTCCTATGTGGATTTTTATTTAAGTAAATTAGATGAAGAAGCAAAGAATAATCTATTTACATTACTTGAAGAAGAGGATAGGTCTATTCTAAAAACACACATAAATGAAATAAAAGATGAAACCATATTTTTTAGGTTACAGAAAGAAGCCGTTCATTTTATAACTAGGTTATGCACCAGGGAAATATTGTTTTCTACATTTTATTTTACAAAGTTCCCATGTACTATATGGGGAAATTATAATATGAGATTTCCGATGTTTTTTGATGATGAAGATAACGTAGATAAATATAAGGAAGTATCGGAAAGCTGTGGGCTGAGCTTAGAATAAGTAATAATTTTATATTTAAACGTAGAAAATGGTTTTGTTGGTATAGGACCTGCTCCTGAAGCAGGGAAGGAACATAAGGATCTTGTCAATGCTGGTGGTGGACATGTAAGTAACTATTCACCCTGGAGCATACTGCAAAAGGAAGCCCTAAAATACTAAAAGAATGCAATCTTCCGTTAACAGCAGCAGGACAAGTTAATTTAATAATAACTGAAATGGGAGTAATGGAAGTAACTAAAGAAGGCCTAATGCTAAGAGAAATTGGTGAAGGCTATACAATAGAAGACGTAAAGGCTGCCACTGAAGCAGAACTAATTGTAAATATATAAAATATAAGGTGCCTAAATATAAGGTGCCTGGCACGGTCGAAAAGAGAAAACTACTTTCAACATAAGATACTTTTGTCTATGCTTAAATATAATTACATATACTATTCAGGGATAAGGCAATTATTGTATAATATCTATATCGTAATCATATGGGATTCATAAGCAAAAAATAAACTCTGAATAAGTATGGAGGTAAATAATTGTACAAGTATATAGAGTTAATTGATGTTAAAAAGTATTATGAAATGGGAGAAGTAGAAATTAAGGCATTAGACGGGGTATCTTTATCAGTAGATAAGGGAGAATTCGTAGTGATTGCAGGTCCTAGTGGTGCTGGTAAAAGTACAGTATTAAACATATTAGGCGGAATGGATACATCAAGTGACGGAAAAGTAATAGTAGATGGGAATGAAATAAGCAAGTATAATTCAAAGCAGTTAACAACCTATAGAAGATTTGATATAGGGTTTGTTTTTCAATTTTATAACTTAGTGCAAAATTTAACGGCTGTTGAAAATGTGGAACTAGCTACTCAAATATGTAAAAACCCATTAAATCCAAGATTAGTTTTGGAGCAGGTTGGACTAAAAGAAAGAATGGACAACTTTCCTGCACAGCTTTCTGGTGGTGAGCAGCAAAGAGTGGCAATAGCAAGAGCACTTGCAAAAAATCCTAAGCTATTATTATGTGATGAACCAACAGGTGCTTTAGATTACAATACTGGTAAAGCAATCTTAAAACTGCTTCAAGATACCTGCAGAAATATGGGGATGACAGTAATAGTAATAACTCATAATCTAGCCATTGCTCCCATGGCAGATAAAATTATTAAAGTAAAAAATGGCAGAGTAGAAAGCATTGAAATTAATGAAAATCCAATTCCTGTGGAAAGGATTGAATGGTAATTATGAAAAATGCTTTACTTAAGGATGCCTTTAGGGAGATAAGGCGTACTCTTAGTAAATTTCTATCAATTTTTGCTATAGTTGCACTGGGAGTAGCTTTCTTTGCTGGTATAAAGGCTACATGTCCAGATATGAAAGTTACTGCAGACAAATATTTTGATGACTATAGGCTTATGGATATAAAGCTTGTTTCAACCATGGGCTTTAATGAAGATGATATAAATACTATAAAAAAGGTTCCCGGAATAGAGGGAGTGTTACCTGCTTATTCAATAGATACAATTGTAAATGTAGATAAAGAAGACTTAGTAATTAAGGTGTTGTCTCTTCCAGTTGATAAGCTTAATAATCCAGATGAGTCTTATATAAATAGAGTTAAGCTAGTTGAAGGAAGATACCCTAAAAAGCCAGGAGAATGTTTAGCGGAAAAAGGTAAAATGCTAAATCCGGGTATGACTATAGGCTCTAAATTAAAGCTTAATTCTGGAGGAAGTAAAGATATAAGTGAGAGTTTAAAGAGTACGGAATATACTATTGTTGGTTTTATAGAAACCCCTTACTACATCTCTTTCGAGAGAGGGACAAGCAGTATTGGAAATGGTAAGGTGGACAGTTTCATTATGGTCTCTAAGGAAGACTTCAAAATGCCAGTTTACACTGAGATTTTTTTGACAGTTAATGGAGCTAGAGACCTGTTTACCTATGGAGATGATTATAATGAAGTTGTTAAACCTGTTAAAAAGGCTCTAGAAGATAAAGGAAAAGTAAGAGCTGATATTAGATATGAAGAAATAATTTCAGAGGCAAATAAAAAGCTGCAAGATAGGAGAAACGAAATTAAAGAAGCTGAAGATAGACAGAAGAGTGAGATTAAAAAAGCAGAAGAAAAGCTTCAGGATGCAAGAATAAAGATTACCAATGGAGAAAAAGAACTTCAGGATAAGGAAAGAGAAACAAACAAAAGCTTAAGCGATGGAGAAGCTAAAATAGCAGATGGATACAAAAAGCTCCAAGATGCATATGCACAATACAACATTCAGCTTGAAAATTTCAATGCTGCAAAAGCACAAGCCGAAAAGGAATTTTTAAGTGCTGAAGAAAAAATAAATGCTGCTGAAAAACAGCTAAGTGAGCAGGAATCTCAGTTAAATGGAATGAAACAGATTCTAGCAACCAACCAAAATCTTTCTGAAGCAGAGAGGGCAGAGTTAGAAGCTAAGGTAAAAGCTTACGACGAACAGTTGACTGCAGCAAAGCAGCAGCTTGAGGCATCAAAAACACAATTGGCTTCAAAGAAAAATGAGTTAGCTGAAGGAGAGGTAAAACTAATTAGTGGTAAACAAACTCTTGATAATAACAAAAAACAACTGCAGGAGCAAGAAGAAAAGCTGCAAGCTAATAAAATAAAGGCAGAAAGTGAGTTCACAAAAGCTCATAATAAACTTGAAGCTTCTAAGGCAGAGTTACAGCAGAGAATAAAAGACTATGAAAAAGGTAAAAAGGAATCAGATGAAAAAATAGCTGAAGGCTATCAAAAACTTTCAGATGCTGAGGAGGAAATAAAAAAATTAGAAAAGCCTCTTTGGTATGTGCTTGATAGAAACATGCAAATTGAATTTGTGGATTACGGCAAGGCAGCTGAGAGAGTAGATGCCATTGCGCAAGTTTTCCCAGTGTTCTTTTTCCTTATTGCAGCATTAGTTTGTTTGACAACTATGACCAGAATGGTAGATGAGCAGAGAATTTATATAGGTACATTAAAGGCATTAGGGTATAGCAAGTTTTCAATAGCTACTAAATACATGTTTTATGCCATGTTTGCAAGTGCAAGCGGAAGCCTTTTTGGATTATTAGTAGGATTTAAAGTATTTCCGACGGTAATTTATAATGCCTATAGAATTATGTATACAATGCCTCCTGTGATTACAGAATTTAATATACATTATGCTCTATTGTCAACTGCTTGTGCAGTACTTTCAACTACAATAGCTACATGGTTCGCCTGTTATAAGGAGCTAATGGAAACACCTGCAGCTTTAATGAGACCAAAGGCACCTAGAGCAGGTAAAAGAATTTTACTTGAGAGGATTAAGTTTATATGGACACGCTTAAACTTTACCCATAAGGTTACTGCAAGAAACTTATTTAGATATAAAAAGCGTTTCATAATGACTATTCTTGGAATTGGAGGATGTACAGCACTGCTATTATCGGGGTTTGGGCTTAAAGACTCCATTGTATCTATTGTTTCTAAACAATATTATGAATTATACAACTATCAGATGATAATGAGTTTAGAAAAAGAGATTTATATTGAGAATTCTAAAAACATTGCAAATGAAATATCAAAAGATAGCAGAATAGGAAATTATATATTTATAAAAGAGCAGAGCATAGACATTGGTAAAGGAGATAAAGAAAAAACAGCTTTTTTATATGTTCCGGAAGATACAAAAAAAGTAGATGATTTTATAACCTTTAGAAATAGAGTGAGTAAAGAAAAGCTATCTTTAATCGATGAAGGAGTTATTTTAACCGAGAAAATTGCAAAAATGCTTCAGGCAAAAGTAGGAGATGAAATTTACATTAAAGATGGAGAGGCGAAAAAGTTAAAGGTTAAAGTAACTGGAATAACTGAAAATTATCTTTCACACTATGTATATATGTCTCCTAGCCTTTACGAGAAAGTATATAGTAAAAAGATAAAATTTCAGCAGATACTTGCTAAAACAAGTGATACCAGTGATGCTTTTCAAGATAAGCTTTCTATTGATATATTAAAGGGGGGAGACATCTCCTCAGTAAGTTTTACATCTGGTATAAGCAGTGATTTTCAGGAAATGATAGGAAGCCTTAATTATGTTATTCTAGTTTTAATTGCTTCAGCAGGAGCATTAGCTTTTGTTGTATTATATAATCTGACTAATGTAAATATTACAGAAAGATTGCGAGAAATAGCAACAATAAAGGTTTTAGGATTTTACGATAGGGAAGTTTCAGCCTATGTATATAGAGAAAATATCATTCTCACAATAATAGGCATGGCCATAGGGCTCGTACTAGGGATTTTCTTCCACAAGTTTATTATAGTTACTGCAGAAATTGACTATATAATGTTTGGAAGGGAAATTAAAGCCTTAAGCTTCATATATGCAGCAATACTTACAATGGTATTTACCGGCATCGTAAATTTTGTAATGTACTTCACCCTAAGAAAAATTGGAATGGTAGAATCTTTAAAATCAGTAGATTAAAAAATTTAATTTAAAAGGTGCCTTAATTTAAAAGGTGCCTGGCACCGGAGAAAGGAGAATAGTTTTTGGCTGTTCTTTTTTCATAAGCAAATTTAATAAATTTATGGTTAAATAAAAATATCTTTGGTAAAATAATTCTAATTATAAAATTATAAAAAAGAAAGGTGGTTTACAATGGATAAATTTACTTTGTATAAAGAAGATTCTATTTTGCTTATAATTGATATGCAAGAAAGATTATTTCCAGCAATGAAATATGGAAAAGAAATAATAGAAAAGACAAATATCTTAGCAGCTGCAGCAAAGGCAATGAATATGCCAGTAATAGTTACAGAACATTATCCAAAGGGATTAGGAAAAACAGTTACTGAAATTGCTAATTCTTTAGAAAATGCACAAATATTTGAAAAAAATTCTTTTTCAGCATGTACAGATGAAATAGTTGCTGCTATTAAAGAAAAAGGAAGAAAAAAAATAATGGTTGTGGGTACAGAAACTCATGTTTGTGTTTTCCAGACAGTAAGAGGTTTAATTGGATTAGGATATGAAGTTTTCCTTGTTTCTGATGCAGTAGCTTCAAGATCAAAGGGAAATTATAGAAATGGTTTAGATTTAATGAAGAGTATAGGAGCAGTAATAACTAATACAGAAACAGTATTATTTGATCTAATGAAAGGATCGGGTTCACCAGAATTTAAAGCTTTGTCAAAGCTTATTAAATAACATAAATAAAAAAAGTAAGGTACCTGGCACCGGAGAAAGGAGAATAGCAAAAACGCTAATCTCCTTTTATATTTATAGATAATTATGATTTTAGAGATAACAATTTCTTTGTTATACTTCAAAGGTTTTTAAAAAGTGTCTTGCAGCAGAGGAAATAAATCGATCTTTTAGCCATATTATAGCAGTGCCCACATTTAAGGAGGATTCTTGTATTTCTTTAAATTCTAGATGGACGTTTCCTATGAGACTTATACAATTTTTAGGAACTATAGCTAGACCAAGTCCAGTGCTAGCCCATAGTAATATAGTTCTGACATCATTGCTTTTACAAAGTATTCTAGGATAAAAACCTTCCTTATGACATAACTGTACTATCATATCCTCGTATCTGCGCTGTACAATCAAGGGCTTCTCGGTTAAATCAGATAAACATATAAATTTTTGATTTTCTTCCCAGGGAATTTTTATACCAGCAACTACCATTGGCTCATCTGGAAGATATATAGATTCAAAGCTTTCAATATTAAAAGGGGTTCTGATAATCCCAATGTCTATACCTCCATTATTTAGTAGTTCTATTATCTTTGGAGTATCTTCATCTAATATTTCGAAGGTTATTCCAGGATATTTTTCATAGAAGCTGCGAATTCTATCAGGTAATAGGGTTGCTCCTGCAGAAGATACGCTGCCAATGGAGAGAGTACCCTGAAGACCTTCATTAATATCTTTTAATTCCTTTTCTGTTGATTCTATTAATTTCAATATTTGTTTAGCCCTGTGCTCAAGAGTTTTACCTACATCTGTTAATTGAATTTTTCGAGTATTTCTGTCCACTAGTTTCATACCCAATTCATTTTCAAGAAGTTTTAGCTGCTGACTTAGCGGTGGCTGAGCCATATGCAATTTTTCTGCTGCCCTAGATATGTTACCTTCTTCAGCAATTGTAAGAAAATATGTAAGCTGCCTAATATCCATTAAAATTACACCTCTAACATAATATTGGTGATATATTTTTATAGCTGTATTTATATGATTTTTATATAAATGATACACTTTTTAAATATTATTAATATATATAATTCTTTGCTATAATAATACAGGAAAAATTGAATAGAGTCAAAGTAAGAGTAGCAATTCTTTGATTATAAGGAGGTCTGTGTTATGGTAGAAATTATTGATAGGGGAGTATATATTTATAAAGGTAAGACAATTTTAGGCTATGAAAATAAAATTTCACTAGAGGATACAGAGAGACAATTGAAAAATGCTGGAGAAGATATAAGCAATTTAAGCAGTTTTCTTAACCAAGATATAGCAAGAAAGAATACCATAGCTTTTGATATTTTAATGAAGCATAATAAATCTGATGAGGATAAAAAATTAAATATAAAATTTGATGCATTGGCATCTCACGATATCACTTATGTGGGAATTACACAGACTGCAAAGGCAAGCGGATTAAAAGAGTTTCCTATTCCATATATTTTAACTAATTGCCATAATAGCCTTTGTACTGTTGGTGGAACAATAAACGAAGATGATCATATTTTTGGATTATCAGCAGCAAAAAAATATGGCGGAATATATGTACCAGCTCACCAGGCGGTAATACATCAGTATATGAGAGAAATGATGGCTTCTTGCGGAAGTATGATTTTAGGCTCAGATAGCCACACTCGTTATGGTTCTCTTGGAACCATGGGAATTGGAGAAGGTGGGCCGGAACTTGTAAAACAGCTTCTTGGAAAGACCTATGACATTAGCTATCCTGAAGTTATAGCAGTGTATCTAGAAGGAAAGCCAAAGTTAGGGGTAGGTCCTCAAGATGTGGCACTTTCTATAATTGGAACAGTATTCAAAAGAGGTTTTGTTAAAAATAAGATTCTTGAATTTGTTGGGCCAGGGATTTATAATTTATCAATTGATTTTAGAAACGGCATTGATGTTATGACAACAGAGACAACTTGTTTAAGCTCAATTTGGTGTACAGATGAAAAGGTTAAAGAATACTATACTATCCACGGACGACCAGAAACTTATACAAAGCTTGAACCTGGCGAAGTTGCTTACTATGATGGATTAGTTAGAGTAGATTTAAGTGAAGTTGAGCCTATGATAGCTCTTCCATTTCATCCAAGCAATGTATTCAGTATTGCAGAATTCAATAAAAATGCTGAAGAAATATTGAAGTCAGTAGAGGCAGAAGGGCAAAAGCAAATGGACAATCCAGATATTCAATTCAAGCTTACAGATAAGATTATAAATGGAAGAATTAAGGTAGATCAAGGTATTGTTGCCGGCTGCTCTGGAGGAAGCTACGAAAATATATTTAAGATATCAGAAATCATAAGTTCACAATCTATGGGTAATGACTATTTTAATTTTAGTGTATATCCTGCAAGCCAACCAATATATATAGAACTAATTAAAAATGGTTCCATAGAAAAGCTTATTGAGGCAGGTGTAACAGTTAAAACTGCCTTTTGCGGGCCTTGCTTTGGGGCGGGGGATGTACCAGGGAACAACGGACTAAGTATAAGACATACCACAAGAAACTTTCCAAATAGAGAAGGCTCTAAACCAAGCACAGGACAAATTGCATCAGTTGCCCTAATGGACTCACTTTCAATTGCAGCTACAGCTATAAATGGTGGAGTATTGACACCAGCTACTGAAATTAATATATCTGATATTGAAATGGAGTATAATTTTAATGACACAGTATATAAAAATAGAGTTTATTACGGTTTTAAAAAGCCAATAGTTGAAAGTGACTTGAAATATGGTCCTAATATTGCAGATTGGACAGAGATGCAGCCGCTTGCTGATAATATTTTGTTAAAAGTAGCTTCTGTAATAAATGACCCAGTTACTACAACAGACGAGCTTATACCTTCTGGAGAAACTTCTTCTTATCGATCAAATCCTCTAAAGCTTGCAGAATTTACTCTTTCAAGAAAGGATCCTAATTACGTTGGAAGGGCAAAGGACGTACAAGAGTTAGAAAGGCTGAGACAGGTTTTTATTAGCAATAAAAATAATAAAGATATAGATAATATTAAAGAACTTGAAAGGGTATTTCTACAAGCTATTGGAGAAAAGAATATTAAGGATATATCTTTGGAAGATTTAATAAAAAGCACCCAAATTGGAAGTGTTATTTATGCTGTAAAACCTGGAGATGGTTCAGCAAGGGAGCAAGCAGCTTCTTGTCAGAAAGTGTTAGGTGGATTTGCTAATATTGCTGAGGATTACGCTACTAAAAGATACAGAAGTAACTTGATTAATTGGGGCATGATCCCATTCACAATTAATACAATAGAAAATTCAGGCTTTAGTGGGTTTGAAGTTGGAGATTACATTTTTATAGAGAATATAAGAAAGGCTATAAAAGATGGCAAAGAAAATATTACAGCTAGAGTAATTAACAATAAAGGCAATATAGATATCATCCTTCATGTAAATGATCTAACAAAGGACGAGAAAGACATAATTTTAGCAGGAAGCTTAATAAACTACAATAAATTATTGTAAATAAACATAATTATAATATTTTTATAATTATATTATAAGGTGCCTGGCACCGGAGAAAGGAGAATAGACAAAACTATTCTCTTTTTATTGAGCAATTTTATGATAGGCGACAAACTTACCTAAGGCTGAAGGGGACACATTTATAAAAGAACTGATCTCTACTAATGAATACTTGTGAACTAGAGCAGATTTAATAAAATTTATTTTATAGCTGGTTAGAGACCGACTTTTACTACCTTTTCTAATAGAAGTTTTTAAATCATCAGGAAAGTTTAATGATTCAAAAATATCATTTAAACTAGTAAGTGCAGACTTTGGTGAAGGATTATAACTAAATAAATTTGAAGCTTCTATTATAGAAAAATCTTTTTTTATTGTTTCCATATCAGTTGTCATGTCATCTTCATAGTGAGAATTATTGATAAAGTTGATGTATTGCATAATAGCCTTATTTTTGTTTGAAGAGATAATATTCAAAATGAAGTTGATATCTACAAAGCTAGCAAGGCCTGTTTTATAATAAAAGTGGCTGCACCATCTATAATCATTTAAGTCATCGCAAATTTTTGCCCTCAAAGGGTTTCTATGTATATATCTAAGAAGCCATAAAAGATAAGCTTTATTATCTACAAGTTTACTATTGTACCTTCCCTCGAAATTGTGACCAGATCTAGATAATTCTCTAGATAGAAATTTTCCCATAACGTTATTAATACTGAACATTATTTTATAGATAGGATCGTTATTTGTTTTTATCAACAAGTGATAGTGATTGTTCATGACTACATATCCAAGTATCTGATAATCAAATTTTTGTTTATAATCTTTAAGTTGTTTTATAAAAAACGCCTTGTGGTTATCATTATTAAAAATGAAATCCTTGTTATTTCCTCTCTGATAAATATGATAAATTGCACCCTCAAAAATAATTCGTGGTATTCTAGGCATATGAATTCTCCTTAATGAATTTAGTTTTTTAAAATTATAGCCTTAAATTATATAATTAAACCTAATCGAGGAATAAAAACTCTTTTCTCCGGTGGCAGGCACCTTTATTTGTTTGGCACCTTTATTTGTTTAAATAAATAAAAAACTGTTGACTCTGACGTTGCGTCATGGATTATTATAAAGGTGCAGGGGAAATTAAATTTAATAACATTGCTCAAAGGAGGAGATTTAATGTATTACAAGGTGAAGGAAGTTGCTGATTTGGTGGGGGTAAGCGTACGTACACTGCATCACTATGATCAGATAGGACTTTTAAAACCAGAGTCTGAAAGTCCGGCCGGATACAGACTTTATTCTGATACAGACCTTGAAAAATTGCAGCAGATTTTGTTCTTTAAAGAGCTAGATTTTAACCTGCAAGAAATAAAGGATATTATGAGAAGACCAGGTTTTGACAGAAGGCATGCTTTAAGGGCACATAGAGAATTATTAATTGAAAAAAGAGAAAGACTTGAGAGGATAATTCAGTCTGTAGAGAAAACAATAGATTCAATTGAAGGAGGAAAAGAAATGAGTAATAAAGAAATGTTTGATGGATTTGATATGAGCGAGATAGAAAAGCATAAGCAAAAATATGCTGAGGAAACAAAGGAAAGATACGGAAATAGTGATGCATATAAAGAAAGCATAAAAAAGACATCTAAGTACAAAAAAGAGGACTGGGCTAGAATTACCGCAAGGGGAGATGAAATTTATAAAAGGATTGCAGCAAATATGGAAAAAGGGCCAAAAGACTCAGAAGTTCAGAAGGCAGTAGCTGATTTTAGGCAATATATTACAGATAGTTTTTACAACTGTACACCTGAAATATTTAGAGGGCTTGGAGATTTATATGTTAATGATGAACGCTTTACAGCGAATATTGACAAGTATAAAGAAGGCCTTGCAGCATTCTTAAGAGAAGCAATGATTTACTACTGCGATAATCTAAAATAGCAATGCTAAAAGAATCCACCAGCACACTAGGTGGATTCTTTATTATACTATAAAATCAACATTAGGAATAGATTTTTCTAGATTAGCATCTTTAATTTTAATTTTTTCTGGTACATAAAACTTAAATTTCTTTCCAGTAACAGACTCAAAGAAGGTTTCAAGTAATATTATCTTTTGCTTATCTTCTTCGCTAATGGATACTTCTATCCCCTCATTTTTTTCTATAGGCTTACTAGAAATTTCTGACATGAATTTATCTTTAGCAGTCAGTTCTAAAAAATCAGCTTTTAGCAAAGATGCATTTGAGCCATTTTCTTTAGATGTACTTTTATCTGTCCAAGCATTTAAGGATTCTTGTTTTGAATAGATTTCTATCTTTTGGGAAGCTCCTGATAAATTAACTAATGAACTTTGAATTTTCAATAATATCACCTCCTAGAAATTAGAGTTTTGCCAGCCATTTAATATGTTAATAGCTTTATCGTAATTGTACTTATATTTATTGAGGGAGGTTTTAAAATATATTGATTATTTTATATTTGTTGTAAAATAAACATAATTATAGTAATATTTACTTGATATAAAACTTGGAATTGGAGTGAGCGTAAGCGTATGAATAGTAATCAAGAACCTATAATAACCATAAGAGATTTAAAAATGAATTTTGGCAAAAAAGAAGTGTTAAAAGGTATAAACTTAGAAGTACATGAAGGTCAAATTATAGGTTATATTGGGCCTAATGGAGCAGGAAAGAGCACAACTGTAAAAATAATCTTAGGACTAATAGAGGGCTATACAGGGGAAATAAAAATTTTAGGACAAGATATAAGCAACAATAATATAGAATATAAGAAAAAAATTGGATATGTTCCAGAAATAGCTGAAATATATGATACCCTTACCGCAAGAGAATATCTGACCTTTATAGGTGAGTTATACGGGTTAGAAAAGGTAAAGGCGGATAATAAAGCACAAAGACTCATGAAAATCTTTGGAATAGAAGAATTTTACGATTCGAGAATATCTTCATATTCAAAAGGTATGAAACAAAAGGTGCTCATAATATCAAGCCTTTTGCATAATCCAGATATCTTATTTTGGGATGAGCCTTTAAGTGGACTTGATGCTAATAGTGTAATGGTAGTAAAGGAGATTTTATCTGAACTAGCTGCAAATGGAAAAACTATACTCTATTCTTCCCACATTATGGATGTAGTTGAAAAAATAAGTAATAGAATTATATTGATTAAGGATGGACAGATAGTAGCTAATGGAAGCTTCCAAGAGCTAAAAGATAATTGCATGGAAGGTTCCTTGGAGGAAATATTTAATCAGCTTACTGGCTTTAATGAGCATAAATCAATTGCTGAAGAATTTGTATCAATAGTTCAAGAGGTGGGATAAATGAAGGAATTTAAAACTTTGATAGTTCTAGATAAGTTCAAAGGATTTTTTGAAGCAGTAGGAGTGGACTACTCTATAATGAGAAAAATACTGCAAGTAAAACTTACTATGGATAGTAGAAGGGTTCCAACTGCTTTAGGAAACTCTCGAAAAAAAGCAGATGATCAAGATGAAGAAGACTCTAATAGTTTTATAAAATCTTTATGGTTATATATGATTTTAGGTGCAATTATGATTCCTATAGTAATGCTTGGAGAAAATTATATATTTCAAATGAGTCTTATTTTTGGCATATTGATATTTATGCTCATGTCTACTTTGATTTCTGATTTTTCATCTGTACTTTTAGATATTAGAGATAAGAACATAATATTCACTAAGCCAGTTGATAGCAAAACCTTAAATGTAGCAAAAGCAATTCATGTATTTATTTATATGTTATTTTTAACAGTTGCATTAGCAGGACTAGCTTTAATAACTTCAATAATTAAACATGGTATCTTATTTTTCATAATTTTTTTATTAGAAATAATTCTTATGAATTTATTTATAGTAGTGATTACTGCCTTGATATATATTTTAATATTAAAATTTTTTGATGGAGAAAAACTAAAGGATATTATTAACTATGTTCAGATAGGGCTTTCTATAGTTATAGCCGTAGAGTATCAATTAGTTGGAAGACTATTTAACATTGTTCATATAAATGTGACATTTGTTCCAAAATGGTGGCAATATTTTATAGTCCCAATATGGTTTGGAGCACCTTTTGAAGTAATTTTGAAAAAGAATTATAACACTAACTTTATAATATTTTCTGCTTTAGCTGTTATCATACCAATAATTTCAATAGCTCTCTATATAAAGTTCATTCCTGTCTTTGAAAGAAATCTTCAAAAACTTAATAATAATACTTCTAGAGGAAAAAAGGATAGCAAAAGGTTAATTAATGCAATATCAAAAATAGTATGCTTAACCAAGGAAGAAAGAAGCTTTTTTACTTTCGCAACAAATATTGTTAAAAACGAAAGAGAATTTAAGCTTAAGGTATATCCATCATTAGGTTTTTCTATAATATTTCCTTTTATCTTTATTTTTAATGATTTAAGAAGCAAAGGCTGGTCAAAAATAGCAGCTAGTAAAATGTATTTAACAATTTACTTATGTGCAATATTAATTCCAACGCTAATTACTATGATGAAGTTTTCAGGCAAGTATAAGGCAGCTTGGATTTATAAAGTATTACCCATTAAAGAGACAGCATCAATTTTTAAAGGAACTCTAAAAGCTTTTATAATTAAGCTTTTGATACCTATATTTATTGTTGAAAGCATAATATTTATGGGTATATTTGGATTAAGAATATTTGATGATTTGATATTAGTGTTATTAAACATGCTTTTATATGTAGTACTTTGCTTTAAATTTACTAAAAAAGCCTTGCCATTTTCTCAAAGCTATGAGGTAGCTCAACAAGGAGAAGAGGTTTTAAGCACCTTGGGATTGATGATGCTATTAGGGGCGCTATGGTTGATACACTATGTATGTGCTTTAAATAGCTACGGTGTTTATATGTGTATTTTAGTCATGATATCCATAGACGCAATTGCCTGGAGAAAGGCTTTTGTAATATAGTCCTTCGAAAAACTCTTTTCTCTGGTGCCAGGCACCTTAGAAAAACACCTTAGAAAAATGCGAACCAAATACTATTAAACCTATTGACTTATTGTATATTAATAATTATAATTGGGAATATAATTTAAATATTGTGAATGCAATGACGAGAAGAGTAGGTTATTTAAACTTTCAGAGAGAAATCCTCCTAGCTGTAAGGGATTTTAAGTAGGAAATAACTGAAGTGCATCTCAGAGCACTGAATTGAAGCTTAGTAGACTTCAGCGGGTATGCCCGTTATAAAATTGAGGTATGATTGTACCAAAAATTTAAGAGTTATCATATAATTTTTATATGATAAACAGAGTGGAACCGTGGAAGTTAAACTTCTGCCTCTGTAACAGGGGTAGAAGTTTTTGTATTTTTTAGACTAATGATTCTGAAAAATATAAATATAAGTATAATATATTAATATATATACATTATCTATAAAAAATAATAGCCAATTGCAAAATTATTAATTTAAAAAACTAAGCAGCAGTCTAAGAAATAAATATTAAATTTTAAAAAAGTAGTTATGGTTAAGCAATTAGAGATTTTATTGAAAGTATTCTATGTTTTTTATTAATTTTATAGCTGATAATCAAAGCAATTAATTGTGTTATGCCAGCTAATATTAGCTCAGCTTTTAAGGCAGTTGTCTTATTTATCTTTAAGGTCGATAGACCTAGCGGATTTTTCACAATGTTATTAGTTCTTTCTGTAATAGTCCTAATTTTATCATCAGTAAAGCCGCTAGGCTGCGGTAAATCAGATGAATTGCGTGGATTAATAGAAATTATAGGTATCATGCTACACTCTTTAATTAGATATTTATAATTGTCATCACAATCAAAAGCGGCATCGCCAAGAAAAAAGTTGTACTTTAAATCACTATGCTCAGCAAAAAAACGCTTTATTATAGGTATTAAGGTTTTTGAATCATATATTAAACTAGCAGAGTGCTCTTAGTTCACTAGATAAGTTTAGTATATTAGTAAACATTTGAATTTCAGAAATACCAAGTATTTTCTGAACTATCAATGCGGTAAGCATTGAGGATAGAGAATATTCTCGAGGTCTACCAGTTGGAGAATAGTAGGCGTTATAAAAACTTTGAGGTATTAATAACTTTAAATTTATATGCTCCTCAAAGAGCTTAATGAATTTAGGTTTGTTTTCTGCAAAACAATCTACGACTTCTTCATAAATATCACAAAAATGAATTTGATTTTTTAAATTGATCATAAGGAATCCCTTTCTTATATGTAGTTTGAATTTATATTTGGTGGTACTTATATAATATTCGACATTCGGTGGGGGAAATCCTTTTTGATAAAGCTTGAAAGTCCTTGAACCCTAACGGGTTTAGGGATTTTACAAGCGGCTAATAAAAAATAATAAAAGGGGGAGTTATAATTATGAAAAAAATAATCAAATTAGTAGTAACAACTATATTAATGACCATGGTTTTAGTTGGTTGTGGTACAAAGCAAGAAGAACAAAAAGCTACACTACTTGACCAAATAAAAAAATCAGGAACAATGAAAGTTGGATTGATGGGAACATATCCTCCATACAATTTCTTGAATGACAAAAATGAGCTGGATGGCTTTGACGCAGATATAGCAAAGGAAGTAGCAAAGAGAATTGGAGTTAAGGCTGAATTTATTACTAACGAATGGTCAGGTATGATTGCTGGTTTAGAAAAAGGAAAATTTGACATTGTAATAAGTCAAATGACAATTACAGATGAAAGAAAAAAAACAATGGATTTTTCTAAGCCATATATAAAAAATTCAGTTAATGTTATAGTAAAAGAAGATAATAGTACAATTAAAACTATAGAAGATTTTAAAGGGAAAAAAATAGGTGTAGGACTTGGAACAAATGATGAGACTTATCTTAGAAATGAGGCTATGCCTAAAGTAGGTAATTTCGAAATTGCAACTTATAACGATGTTATCACAACTTTATTGGATTTAAATAATGGAAGAATAGATGCTACAGTAAATAATCTTTTTGCAATTAAGCCTATAGTAGATAAAAACAATTTAAAGGTAAAAGCAGTTGGGCAACCGATTAAAGAAGACTATGCAGGTATGGCTATACGTAAAGGAAATCCTGAATTTTTGAGTGCTATAGACAAAGCATTAGAAGATATGAAATCAGATGGTACTTATAAATCAATATTTGTAAAATGGTTTGGGGTTGAACCAACTATATAAATACCAGTGAACTTAAGGAGGCTTTAACAAATGAATTTAGTTGTGCCCGAAATATTCTTTTTATTAAAAGGGGCATATTATACACTACTAATTACTGTAGTTTCAATGACCTTTGGATTAATTATTGGCTTGTTTGTAGCTATAGCTAGGTTAACAGGAAATAAAATATTAGTATCCCTAGCTAAGGTATATGTTTCTATTATTCGTGGAACCCCATTATTAGTACAAGTATTTATTATATATTTTGGACTACCAGATTGGGGAATAACACTTAAACCACTAACAGCAGCTTTTATATCCCTTAGTATAAATATTGGAGCTTATTTATCAGAAACAATTAGAGGATCTTTATTGTCTGTTCCAAAGGGACAGATGGAAGCAGCAATGTGTTTAGGAATGACCTATAGGCAAGCAATGAAGAGGGTTATATTGCCTCAAGCAGCTAGGGTTGCCATTGCCCCTATGGGCAATACCTTTATTGGTATGCTTAAGGAAACTTCGTTAGTTTCAATTATTACTGTAACTGAACTTCTACGTGTATCCCAGCTACTAATATCAAAGCATCTTGTAGTAATGCCTTTTTATATAGCCATTGCCATTATGTATTGGCTTATGAGTACAATGTTTTCTTTTATTCTTGGATTAATTGAAAAAAAATTATCTAAGAGTTATTCATCTTAAGGATGTGATTTAATGATTAAAGCAGAGAAGGTAGTAAAGATATTTGGAGAATTAAAAGTATTAAAGGAAGTAAGTCTAACTATTGATCACAAGGAAGTAGTTGTAATAATAGGACCTAGTGGTTCAGGGAAAACTACATTTTTAAGATGCTTGAATGGGCTAGAAAAGATTGATGGCGGAGCTATTCAAATTGGAGATGTAGAGCTTGATTCAAAACTTACTTCAAAAGAGTATAACAGAAGAGTTAGGGAATTGAGAAAAAATACTGGAATGGTATTTCAAAATTTCAATTTGTTTCCGCACATGACGGCTTTAGGAAATGTCATTGAAGGGCTTGTTACTGTAAAGAAGATTCAAAAAAGGGAAGCCGAAAAAATTGGGGAAAAGTTATTAGAAAAAGTAGGATTGCTAGAAAAAAGAGATATGTATCCATCAAGCCTTTCAGGTGGTCAGCAGCAAAGAGTAGCAATTGCACGTTCACTTGCAATGGAGCCTAAAGTGATGATGTTTGATGAACCGACTTCTGCTCTAGATCCAGAACTTGTAGGTGAAGTATTAGAGGTAATGAAAAACTTAGCAAAAGAAGGTATGACCATGGTAATGGTTACTCATGAAATGGGATTTGCAAAAGAAGTAGCCCATAGGGTTATATTTATGGACGAAGGCAATATTATTGAGCAAGGTTCTCCTAATGAAATATTCAATAATCCTACTATGGATAGAACTAAAAAATTTCTTAGTAAGGTAATAAAATAGAAACTAGATAAAATCAAATGAATTAGAGGGTGATGTAAAAAATGAAAAAGATTTTAGCTTTGGTAGGATCTAGGCGCAAACTTGCTAACGGAGAAATTTTATTGAAGGAAGTTGCAAGTTCTATTGGAGAAGAGTATGAATTAGAATTATTAAAGCTTACAGATTTAAAATTACAACCTTGTCGTGGATGTTATGTATGTCTAATGCCGGGAAAAAAGTGTCCAATTGATGATGGATTATATTATTTAGTAGATAAAATTAAAGAAGCAGATGGAATTATTCTTGCAGCTCCAGACTATGTTTTGGGACCTGCTGCAGTAACTAAGTTGTTAGCAGATAGGGCAATAGCTTTAGGACAGCTTTATGATGATTTAGCAAATAAACCTTGCGTGGTTATTTCAACTTATGGAATTAAAGGTTGGGAAGGATATACTTTAGCAGGATTAAACACTATTGCTAGGTTCCTTGGCTTTAATTTAAAAGATAGTCACTTGTTCCTTGGAGCTTTGCCAGGTGAAGGAATTTTAGGAGAAGGAGCAGTAGAAAGAGCAAGAGAAATGGGTAAAGCTTTATTTGGAGAAGCTAGAAAATCAAATAAGGGAGAATGCCCAACCTGCTGGTCAGATATATGGAAATTTGAAGGAACAAATACTGCAATTTGCCCAATATGTGGACAAAAAGCAACCTTATCTCAAGGAGAAGAGGGCATTCAATGGAAATATGATGAACCTTCTACTAGATTTGAAGTAGAGAATCTTAAGGAGCATTTTCAAGTTTTACTTAGAGAAATGGCAAAGGATTTTATAGAACGACATGAAGAACTAGATGAAGTAAGAAATAGATATAAGTAAAAATTCCCAGGCTGGTGAAAAGGAACAAGTCAATTTGTTTATTTTCACCAGCCTGTCACCATGTTGACAAGAAACGTAAAATGTGGTATATAAAAATTAAGAGTTAGCACTCGTGATAAAAGAGTGCTAACAACTATGTAAAAGCAGTTTTATTTTTTTCTTTGAAAGGAGAAGGTTTTTATGGAAAGAAAAGAATTTAAAGCAGAATCTAAAAGATTATTAGATTTAATGATTAACTCAATTTATACTCATAGAGAAATTTTCTTAAGAGAACTTATTTCTAATGCTAGTGACGCAATCGATAAGATTTACTACAAGGCATTAACGGATAATTCTCTAAACTTCAAAAAAGATGATTATTATATTAGAGTAGAATCAGACAAAAACAACAAAATACTTAAAATTTCTGATACAGGTATCGGAATGACAAAAGAAGAACTAGAAAATAATCTTGGAGTTATAGCTAAAAGTGGTTCTTTAAGCTTTAAAAAGGAAAATGAATTGAAAGATGGCTATGATATAATAGGACAGTTTGGTGTAGGTTTCTATTCAGCATTTATGGTAGCTGATACTGTTACAGTTATAAGCAAAGCTTTAGGCAGTGATGAAGCTTATAAGTGGGAATCAGAAGGTGTAGAAGGTTATACCATTGAAGCTTGCGAAAAAGACACTGTAGGTACAGATATTATATTAAAGATAAAAGCAAATACAGAGGATGAAAATTTTGACGAGTACCTTGAAGAATATAAATTAAAATCCATCATTAAGAAATACTCAGATTTCATTAGATACCCTATAAAAATGGATGTAACACGCAGCAGACTTAAAGAAGGTACTGAGAATGAGTATGAAGACTATACAGAAGAACAAACTATAAATAGCATGGTTCCTATTTGGAAAAAGAATAAGAATGAACTTACTCAAGAGGACTATGAAAAATTTTACTCTGAAAAGCACTATGGTTTTGATAAACCAATAAAGTACATACACACTAGTGTTGAAGGTGTCATTAGTTATAATGCAATTTTGTTTATTCCTGAAAAAACTCCATATGATTTTTATACAAAGGAATATGAAAAAGGATTAGAACTTTATTCTAATGGAGTTTTAATAATGAATAAATGTGCAGACTTATTGCCTGACTACTTTGGCTTTGTAAAAGGTATAGTTGATTCAGAAGACTTGTCTCTTAACATCTCTAGAGAAATATTACAGCATGATAGACAACTAAAACTTATTGCTAAAAATATAAAAACAAAGATCAAAAGCGAATTAGAAAGCTTGTTGAAAAATGAAAGAGATAAATATGAAAAATTCTATCAGTCCTTTGGAAGACAACTAAAATATGGAATATACAGTGAGTTTGGAAGCAATAAAGACGTGTTGCAGGACTTATTAATGTTCTATTCATCAAAAGAAAAGAAGATGGTAACCTTAGATGAATATATTTCTAGAATGACTGCAGAACAAAAATATATTTATTATGCGGCAGGAGAATCAATTGAAAGAATTGAAAAGCTTCCTCAAACAGAACTTTTATTAGATAAGGGATATGAAATACTATACTTTACTGATGATGTAGATGAATTCGCTATAAGAATGTTAATGACATACAAAGAAAAGGAATTTAAATCTGTATCAAGCGGTGACTTAGGTATAGAGCAGGATGAAAATGAAAATAACTCTAGCCAAGATGATAAAGAAAACAAAGAATTATTTGAAAGCATGAAAAAGCTTTTAGCTGGTAAAGTTAAAGACGTTAGAGTGTCAAAGAGATTGAAGAATCACCCTGTATGTTTATCAAACGAAGGCGAGCTTTCAATCGAAATGGAGAAAATATTAAAAGCTATGCCTAATAACGAAAATATTAAGGCAGATAAGATTTTGGAAATTAATGCAAATCATCAAGTGTTTAAAGCCTTAAAGGAAGCCTTTGAAAAAGATAAAGATAAACTTAATCTTTACACAGACTTATTGTATAATCAAGCATTGCTTATTGAGGGATTACCTATAGAAGACCCTGTAGAATTTACAAATAATATGTGCAAAATAATGTTATAAATATTTTTTAAAGTTTAATAAAGCTGGAGATAGGTACATATAACTTACTTATCTCCAGCTTTAAATTATTCATTTACTAAGTTTTTCATGCTTAAATCAAGAATTGGAGCTGAATGAGTAAGGCTGCCTACAGAAATATAGTCAACACCTGTTTCAGCTACTTCTCTTATATTATTTAGATTGATATTGCCAGAAGCTTCTACAGCTGCCTTACCATTAATGATCTGTACAGCTTTTTTCATAGTTTCTAAATCCATATTATCTAACATTATTATATCAGCACCTGCCTCCAAGGCTTCCTCCACCATGGCTATGGTTTCTGTTTCTACCTCTATTTTTCTAACAAAAGAGGCAGAAGATTTTACAGCTTTTACAGCCTCTTTTATTCCACCGGCAGCATTTATATGATTATCCTTAATAAGAATTCCGTCGGACAAATTAAATCTATGATTATGTCCGCCTCCCATTGTAACTGAGTATTTTTCAAGAAGTCTTAAATTGGGAGTGGTTTTTCTTGTATCCAATAATTTAGTATTTGTACCTTGAAGTTTTTCTGTAAATTTATTAGTAATAGTAGCAATTCCGCTCATCCTTTGCAAAAGGTTTAAGGCTGTTCTTTCTCCGGTTAGTATATTCCTCGTATTCCCCTTAATTTTAGCTATAAGAGTTTTAGGCTCAACCACGTCCCCATCTTTTTTATAAAAATCTATTTCAACATCCCCTAAGATTGTAAAGACCCTGGCGAATACTTCAAGTCCAGCAATTATACCGTTTCCCTTAGAAAATAAATCTACGGTACAGCGAGAATCTTTTGATATAACAGAGGCTGAAGTTATATCTTCATTAGGAATATCTTCAATTAAAGCTTCCCTAATTATTTTGTCAATTATCAAATAGTTCATCATCTAATTCCTTTGACCTCCTTTTTAATTCATTAATTATAATATTTTTATTTTCTTTCATTAAAGCATCAGGAGATAATGAGGCTCTTGGTACTTGAACATTTATAAGGCCTGTATAATGTATTTTCTCATTTATTGAATTAGCAGCTCTTCTAGAAAATACAAGGCCTTCTAGCAAGGAATTACTTGCCAGTCTATTAGCACCATGAACTCCAGTACAGCTTGACTCACCTACAGCATACAAATTGTTCATGGAGGTCTTAGAATTATAATCTACCTTAATGCCGCCCATAAGATAATGTTGCGCAGGGGAAACGGGAATTGGATCATGAGTGATATCAATTCCTTTCTTTAAACATTCATTGAAGATTGTTGGGAATCTGTTCATTATATAATTCTTATTAAGAAAGGAAATATCAAGGTTCACATAAGGAACACCAGACTCCTTTATTTCCTTAAATATTGCCTTTGATACAACATCTCTTGGCAAAAGCTCATCTACGAATCTTTGCCCCTTTGAATTCAGAAGCTTTCCACCTTCACCACGGACAGACTCAGAAATTAAAAATCTTCTGCTCTTTGAATTTTCATCATAAAGGGCAGTAGGATGGAATTGAATGTATTGCAGATTTTCTACATTTATATTATTTTTCAATGCAATGGATATGCCATCTCCTACTAAAAATCTCCTGTTTGTAGAATTATAGAATAGTCCTCCAATTCCTCCTGTAGCTAAAACAACTACTTTTGAATGAATGTTTATTTGTTCATTTTCCTTAAAAACAACTGCGCCTACACAGGTATTGCCTGATCTTATAAGATCAGTAAGGCAGGCATCCTCCAAGGTGACTATATTATTGCGGTTTTTAACATTCTTTATTAAAGAATCCTCAACTGCCTTGCCTGTCTTGTCCTTATAATGAACTATTCTATTTTTACTATGAGCTCCTTCACGAGTATAAAATAACCCATTTTCAGATCTATCAAGGTTAACCCCTAGAGTTAAAATATTTTGAATGTTTTCTATGGATTCTCTCACAAGTATTTTTACTGATTCCCTATCATTTTCATATTTGCCTGCCTTAAGAGTATCCTGAAGAAATAGAGGGAAATCCTCTGTGTTTCGTGCAGTTGAGATACCACCTTGAGCAAGAGAAGTATTTGTTTCATCAAGCTTTGATTTTGAAACAACTAAAATGTTTAAATCAGGAGACAGGTTCAAGGCACAGTATAAACCGGAAACCCCTGAACCTACAATTAAAACATCAAAATAAATATCCATACAATATCACCTCGATAATTTATGCATATTATTTAAAGCATTATATGCCTTTATTCTAATTTCTTCATCAATTTCAATTTGATGCTGCATATTTAAAAGTCCCTCATAAACATTTTTTAGAGTTGTCTTTTTCATGTTAACACAGGTCATGCCTTCACCTGGAATATAGAAGTTTTTATCAGGGTTGTGTTTTTTAAGCTGATGTATAACCCCTTCTTCTGTAACTATTAAAAAGTTATTAGAAGAAGACTCCGTTGCATGTTTAATGATTTCTCCTGTACTTCCAATAAAGTCTGCCAGCTTTCTAACAGGTGCTTCACATTCAGGATGAACTAGTACTACAATATCTTTTATTTTATCTTTCATCTTTAATACATCCTCAGGAGAGATTCTAGAATGAACTACACAATAACCATTCCAAAATATGAATTTTTTATTAGGGAACTGCTCTGCAATATATCCTCCAAGATTCTTATCAGGTAAGAAAATAATTTCATCCACATTAAGATTTTCTATTATTTTTGTAGCACTTGAGGAAGTGACACAAACATCAGAAATGGCTTTAACTTCTGTAGAGGAATTAATATATGAAACAGTAGCTGCATTTGGATGCTCCTTTTGTAACTCTAAAAGATCTTCATAGGCTGCCATATCGGCCATAGGGCAGCCAGCATTTGCAGCAGGAAGTAAAATTGTTTTTTCTGGAGATAGGATTTTTGCACTTTCAGCCATAAATCTTACTCCACAGAACATTACAACCTGCTCGCTGCAGCCTTGAGCAATTTTACTTAAATTATAAGAATCCCCTACTGCATCAGCAATTTCCTGAATCTCAGGTATTTGATAGTAATGAGCAAGGATAATAGCTTGTCTTTCTTTTTTTAATTGCAATATTTTATCTTTAAGTGCTTTACTCATATTTACACCACCTTGTAATGTTATTTACAGGTGTATATACACCTGTAAATAAGTATAGCACCATAATAAGATGAATTCAATACGAGAAAACTTTCCATTGTTGTTCAAATACAATTTTATATTTTGCAGCTGGCTTCTAAGTCTAATAAAGCTCCAAACTTTTGGCAGGCTGTTATAAAGCAGATTAGAGCACAAAGCTCTGATATTTCACTATCATTAAAGCTCTTTCTCAGTTCTTCAAAATCAGCTTCACTTATTAGAAAATCATTTTCATAAGCTCTTTTAATAAATCTAACTGCAGCAGTTATTTTTAAATTAGTTTCATTCTCATTAGGTTTTCCTTTAGCCATGCAATATGGGCATTTATTTAAAAAGGCTAGGTTACGTCTAACTTCTTCTTTTAGCTCCGGACTAAATGTAGAAGAGCTAAATAAAGCTTCCTCTAGTGAATTCCAATTCTCAAGTATATTTTTATTGTGTCCTAATAATTGTTGAAAGGGAGTAGTTCCAAAATTTGATAAAGTTATTCTTGGCATGTTGTACCTCCTAGTATTGTAATTAATTTGTTAATTTATTATAGAACATGTATTAAAGTATTTGTATTTCGTATAGAATATAATGATGACATATTAATTCTATATGACATAAATTTAAGGGGGGTTATATCTATAATGAAAATTGATGAAATTGATATAAATATATTGTCTCAGCTTCAGAAGGATAGCAGATTATCTATTAGAGAACTTTCTAAAAGAATTAATCTTTCACCTCCTTCTGTAACAGAAAGAGTTAGACGACTAGAGGAAAATGGAATAATCGAAGGTTACACTATAAAAATAAATAAAAAGAAGCTTGGTCTTTCTATTGAATGTATAATTAAGGTTACAATGAGAAATGGAGAATATGAAAGATTCAAAAGATTTATTGCAGATTATCCAGGAAGTGAATTTTGCTATAGAGTTGCGGGAGACGCCTGTTTTATTGTGAAACTTTCAGTTTCAAGGCTAGAGGATATAGAGAAATTTATAAATAGCATTTCCTCTTTTGCTGTAACATCAACTAGTATTGTTTTTTCAGAGGTTAAAATAGAAGAAAATTTAAATTGTTTTTTAGATAGGGGGTTGCAATTTGGAGAAGATAAAAGATGAATATGAGAAAAGAAAAGAGTATTATAGCAGCTTAGTAAAAAAGCATCAAAGGACTATTGCACTAATAAGTAATTTAAGACTTGTTATATTTTTGGTGGGAGTGGTAGCTACGATTTTTTTGTATATGATAAAAAGACACTTTCTTTCAGTGGGATTATTTATTATATTTTTAAGTATTTTTATAATATTAGTGAAGAAGCATAACAAGCTAATAGAAGAGAAAAAATACTCCCTAGGCTTGTATCAAATTAATGAAAACTCAATGAAAAGAATTGAAGGGCAGTGGAAAGAATTCAAGGACACAGGAGAAGAATTTTATGAAGAAGATCATAATTATTCTGTAGATTTAGATATTTTCGGAAGAGGATCCTTATTTCAGTGGATTAATACTGCAAGTACCTTTTTAGGGCGAAAAAGATTAAGCGAAGCTATGAAAAAGCCTTGTAAAAATATAAGTGAGATTTATGAGAGACAGGAAGCCATAAATGAACTTGCTGAAAAACTAGATTGGAGGCAAAAGTTTACTGCTGAAGGAGTTATGGCATCGGAAAAAGTAATTGATATAGATGATTTATTTAAATGGTCAAAGGATATAAAAAAGTTTTACTGCAGCAAAAGTCTGAGAATAATTTTTAAGGGACTATCTTTACTATCAATTATTGTCTTGATACTTCCCTTTATTGTAGAGGGTGTTCCATATTATGTTTCTTCCTTTGCTATAATGATAAACATTCTTATACTTATGTGGAAAAATGACGACAGAGCTGCAAGTTTGGGGACTATAGACAAATATGAAGATAGCATAAAATCATACTATGGTATGATAGCAGCTATTGAAGGAGAAGTATTTAAAGGAAAGTACTTAAAAAAAGTGAAAAGCAATTTAATAGATGAGGAAGGTAACAAAGCCTCTAAATATATAAATAAACTATCGAGTATATCAGAAATGATTTCTATGAAAAGAAATGCATACTTTGCTATTATAAATATTATTACTCTATGGGATTATCATTGTATGTTTGCTCTTGAACAATGGAAAAATCAGTGTGGGAAAAATCTTCAAAGCTGGATAGAGAGTATAGCAGAATTCGAAGCTCTTTCAAGCTTAGCCATTATTAAATATGACAATCCAAGCTTTGTATTGCCTAAGATAGAAGGAGATTTATTAAATATACATGCAAAAGAAATGGGGCATCCATTGCTTACTTCTAACAGAGTAAGTAATGATTTCAAAATGGAAAAACCTACGGAAGTTTTGCTAATAACAGGCTCTAATATGTCAGGTAAAAGTACTTTTCTAAGAACTGTCGGTATTAATTTAGTCTTAGCTTATATGGGGGCTCCCGTATGTGCAAAGGAATTTACCTGCCCTATAATGAATATATACACCTGCATGAGAATTAGCGATAATTTAGATAAAAATATATCTTCTTTTTATGCAGAGCTGCTAAGAGTAAAAAAAATAGTGGAAGCCACGAAATCTCAAAGCAAGGTTTTTTTCTTACTAGATGAAATATTTAAAGGTACTAACTCTGTAGACAGGCACACAGGAGCCAAGGTGCTTATAAATAGGCTTAGGGAAAAGGGAGCTGCTGGGCTTGTATCAACCCATGATTTGGAACTGGGGGAATTGGAGAAACAAAGTAATGGAAAAGTGAAGAACTACCATTTTAGAGAGTTTTATAAAGCTAACAAAATTAATTTTGATTATAAATTGAGAGAGGGAATTTCTACAACAAAAAATGCGCTTTATTTAATAAGAATGATAGGAATTGACACATAAAGATAAATTTAATGAGTTTCTCATTTCTTGTTCAATATGTTATACTAAATATATTATAATATTTATGAATATTCAAGGATTTTTGCAAAAATTTTACTTTTACATAGAAGGAAAGGATGAATAAGATGAAGCTGGTAATATTAAGCAGTAAACTGGTGGGAGAGAAGCTGGGAAGTAGTATATATACAGAAGATGGAGTTATGTTTTTGAAAAAAGGCAGCAATCTTTCTGAGTTAACTATTAAGAGATTAAGAAATATAGGAATGAGGACTATTTATATAGATGATGGTAATGATCAAGTTACTCTTCAAGAAATAATACCTACTACAATTAGACTAGGACTTACTAAGTCTTTAAGGGAAGTATTTGAGGAGGCATTAAAAACTCAGAATGTAAATTATTCTAAGGTTTCTCAAATTATTAAAGAAATATTAGAGAATATAAACTTATCTGAAAATGCAGTATTAATAAATAATTTAGTGCCAAAGGATGATATAGCTAAGCTATGTAATCATTCTATAGATGTTACAATATATTCAATAATGATTGGAATTCGAAGAAAGCTTAATGAAAGAAAGCTTATTAATCTGGCTATAGGAGCTTTACTACATGACATTGGTAAGCTTTTTACAAAAGGACAGGAGCATACTAAAATAGGATATCAGCTATTAAAGAGCAATACTCTATTTAGTCCAACCTCCTATATGTGTATTTATGAGCTTTATGAAAAGAAGGACGGATCAGGCCCTTTAGGTATTAAGGAGGATAAAATATTTGAGTTTTCTAAGATAGTAAGTATATGTAATGCCTATGTAAAATACATAAATGATGAAAAGGGAATACTTCCTCACGTAGCTTTGGAGAGAATAACTGCAGAAGCAGGAAACAGTTACGATGAAGAAATTTATAAGGATTTCATAAACACTATATATTGCTATCCTAATGGACTTTCAGTTAAGCTAAATAATGGACAAGATGCTGTTGTTATAGCACAAAATAAGGATTCAGCTACAAGACCAATTGTTCAAGTAAAGGAAAATGGAAAATACAATTTTTATAATTTATTGAGTAACTTAACTTTATTTATTGTAGAAGTAAATTTATAGAAAAATAAGAAGCTAAGCTTTAGGTTATAATTGGCATAACCTAAAACTTAGCTCTTTTTAATTAAGTGTTATTAGTAAGCTCTATTTGCGAATTCAATTATTAAGCTTATTAATTCATCTAGCTTATCAATTATAGGAGAATGTCCGCAATTTTCAAGTACAACAAGCTTTGCATTGTCACCTATCATTTCCTTCGTTTTTCTTGCTACAGGCAGAGGTACTATTTTATCCTTGTCTCCGTGAATTATAAGAGTTGGAATAGAAAGTTTTTCAATTTCTCCAGTTCCCTCCACTACCTTATTGTGTTCATTAGAGATGTTAAAATAGGAAAGTGCATAAGTCACGTCCAATAAGTTCCTTTGAGTTAATGTATCATCAATATATTCATTAAACTTACTTATACTAGGCTTATTAACATTGTATATTCCAGTTGTAAACATTGATTTTAATAAAAATCTATTATTAAATCTATAAGCAGATAATATATATCTAATAGCATAGGATATTTCACTTTTTGTTGTTAACATTTTTCCAGTAGGTCTTCTGAAAATGTCTCTTTTTTTCATTGGAAAGCCTTTAGGGCTGCCAGAATCCATTAATATTAGCTTTGATGCATAGCCAGGATTATCTACTACAAATTGCATTGCAACGCAGCCACCTAAAGACCATCCAACTAAAGTAAAGTTCTTTATATTTAAGGCTTCTACAAAAAGTTTAATATCATCGGAAAAATCCTTAATAGAATCAATCGGAGTATTATAGCTAGACATTCCAAAACCTCTTAGGTCTATAGCATAAATCTTGTAGTCATCAGGCATATTTTCAAGAACTAAATCCCAATGCTTAGAGGAAGTCATATTCCCATGGACTAAGAGAATGGTTCTATTTCCATTTCCACATTCTCTATAGCCCATTATTTCTTTATTTTTTAATGCTACTGATTTTATAAAAATGTCCTTTGGCAATTTAGTTTCCTCCTAGATAATTGGTTATTATTCATCTAAAAAAAGTGTCAATAATTCTATAAGTTCATCTAGCTTATCTACAAGAGGAGAATGGGCACAATTTTTAAGAACTTTTATTCTTGCATTATCCCCTATAGCTTCTTTATTTTCTATGGCAGCACTTACAGGAATCATTTTATCTTTATCTCCATGAATAATAAGCGTAGGAACAGTTATTCTATCTACATTTCCAGTACCGCTTGTAATGCCGTTAAACTCATGAGAAATATTAAATATAGATAGCGCGTAATTTACATCAATAATGTTTCTTTGGGTTAACATATCATTAAGGTATTCTTCGTATCTTGAGTTTGATGGTTTATTTTCAGTGTATATAATCATGTCCCAGAGAGCCTTAAGGTAAAATTTATTTGTATTTTTGAAGTTGCTTAAAATATGAATTAGAAATCTTTCCATTTCGTGATGTGAATTAACTATCATATTGGAAAAAGGAAGATTTAAAAAATTCGTTTTGCATATAGGAAAACCTTTAATACTTGCTCCAGACATTAGTACTAGTTTTTTTACGGTATCCTTGTGATCTATTGTATATTGCATTGCCACAGCTGAACCCATTGACCAACCCATTATAGTAAAGCTTTTAAGCTTTAGAGAAGTTACAAATAAATATATATCCTCTGATAGATCTTTTATTGAGCGTATAGGGGTGTTGTAGCTTGAAGTACCAAAACCACGCAAATCTATGGCATATATTTTATATTTTCTTGGGATTTTTTCAAGTAGTAAATCCCAATGTTTTGAAGAAGTCATATTACCATGGATTAGTAAAAGGATGTTGTCTCCACTACCACATTCCCTATAACCTAAGGTTTCATTATTTGGAAGGTCTATTGATTTAAGCAAAATATCGCTTGTCATTCATAAACACTCCTTTCACGTAGTGGAATTATCTTATGCAGGATGAACAATATTCAATTTGGAGTAAAGTGGTATATATTTGAGTATTATCCATTGGGCTATTAGTTTATTCAAGAATTAGTGAAATAGTTCCTTTATTTATATTATAACGGCAAATTATCTGTTATAATGTATGTATTTTAGAAAATACAGTAGTAAAAAGAAATAGGATTTTCCCAAATTAGGAGTGTTGAAAGATGAATAATGATTTTTATTCTAAATTGAGTATTAACCCTATAATAGCAGCTGTTAAGGATACTGAAAAGCTGGAAAAGGCCATTGAATCTCCCTGTGAAATAATTTTCTTATTAAAAGGTAATATATGCAATATAGAAGAGATAGTAAGAAAAGTAAAGGATGCAGATAAAAGTATATATATTCACATGGATCTTATGGATGGGTTTGCAAGAGATGCCTATGCAATAAAACACATTAGCGAAAAAGCAAAACCAGATGGTATAATAACCACAAAGTCTAGCATAATAAAAATAGCAAAAGAATTAGGGGTATTTGCAATACAAAGATTATTTATAATAGACAATCTATCTTTAACTAGTGGAATAAACTCTATAAATACTGTGAGACCTAATGCAGTAGAAATAATGCCTGGAGTTATGCCAAAAATAACGAAAAAAATAAGCAGCGAAGTAAAGGTTCCTGTAATCGCAGGCGGGCTGATTAGTGATAAAGAAGATGTAATAGATAGTATTAAAGCTGGAGCCATGGGCATATCTACTAGTAAAGAGGAAATATGGGAGATGTAAAAATATAAATTTACTTTTATTGAATATTGACAAAAGAACTTAAAGTGCTATAATGAGCATATAAGTGAATAAAAAAGGCGGAGTATAGAGAGCCATGGTTTTAAAGGGGTAAACCCCTTTAAGATTATGGCTTTTTTTATTTTAGAATAGGAGGTACAAAATGTTTGATGTAGTAATTGTTGGTTCTGGAGTTGTAGGATCAGGAATAGCTAGAGAGTTATCTAAATATGATTTAAAAACCTGTGTACTAGAAAGAGGAACAGATGTGGCAGTTGGAACTTCAAAGGCTAATAGCGGAATAGTTCATGCAGGACACGATACAAAAACTAATTCTTTAAAAAGCATATTGAACGTTAAAGGAAATGCTATGTTTGATAGACTATCAAAGGAATTGGATTTTCCTTTTAAAAGAAATGGTTCACTAGTAATATGCTTTGACGAAAGCGATATTGAAAAGCTAGAAGCACTAAAAGAAAAAGGTGACAATAACGGAGTACCTAGACTTGAAATACTGACAAAAGAGAAATTGAGAGAGCTAGAGCCAAACATTAATGAAAACGCAGTTGCAGCATTATTTGCACCAACTGGAGGAATTGTATGTCCTTACGAAATGACTATTGCTTATGCAGAAAATGCAAATGCTAATGGAGTAGAATTTGTATTTAACTGTGAAGTTAAAAATATAATTAAATCTGAAAATGGATTTACTATCGAAACAAGTAAAGGTATTTATGAGAGCAAAATAGTAATTAACGCTGCAGGACTTTTTGCAGATGATTTAAATAATATGGTAAGTAAAAATAAAATTGATTTAGTTGCAAGAAAAGGGGAGTACTGTTTATTTGACAAGCTTGCGGGGGAAGCTACTACAAGAACTATATTTCAGCTTCCAACTGACCTTGGAAAAGGAGTTCTTGTTACTCCTACAGTAGATGGGAATCTTCTTATAGGACCAAATGCTGTTGACATAGAAGATAAGTCAAATTTAAGCACTACACAAGAAGGACTAGATGAAATATTAAGTAAGGCAAAGAAAACATTAAAGGAAGTACCTATGAGACAAATCATAACTTCTTTTTCTGGAATAAGAGCTCACAGCTCTGAGGACGATTTTATTATTGGAGAGGCTGAAGATGCAGAAGGCTTTATAAATGCAGCTGGAATCGAATCGCCGGGTTTATCAAGTGCTCCAGCTATTGCTGAAATGGTGGAGAATATAGTCATAGAAAAGCTTAATCCAGCTAAAAATGATAAATTCAATCCTATAAGACATGGAATTCCTAAATTTAGAGAAATGGATAATGAAGAAAGAAAGAATATTATTAAGTCAAATCCATCCTACGGAAAGATAGTATGCAGATGTGAAACTGTAACAGAGGGAGAAATAATTGATGCTATAAGAAAACCTCTTGGAGCTAAAGATTTAGATGGACTGAAAAGAAGAACAAGAGCTGGAATGGGAAGATGTCAATCAGGCTTTTGCTCAACAAAGCTAGTAAATATTTTAGCTAAAGAGCTGAATATTCCAGTAACAGAGGTAACAAAGTTTGGAGGAGAATCTAACTTACTAATAGGAAAAAATAAGGAGATTTAGTAAAATACATTATCTATTGAGATTTGGAGGAGCTGAAAATGAAAGAGTACGATATTGTTATAATTGGAGGAGGACCAGCAGGAATTGCAGCAGCCATAGGAGCTAGAGAAGAAGGAATAGAAAATGTTCTCATACTAGAAAGAGATAATTGCCTTGGAGGGATACTTAATCAATGTATTCATAATGGATTTGGACTTCACACCTTCAAGGAAGAACTAACAGGACCTGAATATGCAGAAAGATATATAAGAAAAGCAGAGGAAATGAAAATACCATATAAGTTAAATACTATGGTAATAGATATAAATGAAAAGAAAGAGATAGTAGCAGTTAATGAAGAAGAAGGAATATTAGAAATAAAGGCAAAGGCTATAATTCTTGCTATGGGATGTCGTGAAAGACCTAGAGGTGCTATAAATATTCCAGGAAGCAGATGTGCAGGTATTTATTCTGCAGGGGCTGCGCAGAAGTTTGTGAATATTGATGGATATATGCCGGGAAAAGAAGTAGTTATATTAGGTTCTGGAGATATAGGTCTAATAATGGCAAGAAGAATGACTCTTGAAGGAGCTGAGGTTAAAGCAGTAGTTGAGCTTATGCCTTATTCCGGAGGACTAAAGAGAAATATTGTACAATGCCTAGATGATTTTAATATACCTCTAAAGCTGACACACACCATAACTAATATAGATGGAAAAGATAGAGTAGAAGGAGTTACAATAGCAAAGGTAGATGAAAACAGAAAGCCTATTAAAGGAACAGAAGAGTATATTAAATGTGATACCTTGCTGTTATCTGTAGGATTGCTCCCTGAAAATGAATTGTCGAATAAAGCTAATGTGAAGCTTTCCCAGATTACTGGAGGACCTGAGGTAAATGAAAGTCTCCAAACTAATATTGAAGGAATATTTGCGTGCGGAAATGTGCTTCATGTACATGATTTAGTAGACTATGTAACTCTTGAAAGTGTTAATGCAGGTAAAAATGCTGCTAGATATGTTAAGGGTGAAAGTTTTAAGGAAAAAGGCATAGAATTAAAAGGCTTAGATGGAGTAAGATACACAGTACCTAAGTATATAAATCCTAAAAACATAAATGAGGCTGTAGAAGTAAGGTTTAGAGTTGGAGATGTATATAAGAACAGTTATATTTCTGTGTATTTTGATGAAGCTAGAGAGCTGCACTTAAAGAAGAGAATACTAACTCCAGGTGAAATGGAAACAGTAGAACTTACAAAGCAAATGTTTGATAAGTATGCAGAGTGTAAAGAGATTACTGTTAAAGTGGAAGGAGAATAGGAAATGAGTGAAGTTAGAAATTTAATTTGTATAGGATGTCCCATAGGATGTGACATGGAAGTTACTTTAGAAGAGGGAAAGGTTACTGAAGTTAAAGGTAATACTTGTGTAAGAGGCAAAAATTATGCTGAAAAGGAATGTACAAACCCAACAAGAATAGTCACTTCCAGTGTTAGAGTACAGGGGGGAGAGATAGATTCAGTTTCTGTAAAAACACAAAGCGATATACCAAAGAACAAAATTATGCAGTGCATAGAAGAACTTAAAGGCATAACCGTTAATGCACCTATAAAGGCTGGAGAAGTTATAATTAGAAATGTTGCAGATACAGGAGTAAGTATTATTTCAACAAAAACTGTTGAAATAAGAAATTAATAAATATAAATATTCATTAAAATATAATATCATGGCGGAGACTAGAGAGCCATTATTGAGAAGGTAATAAAGATACCTTTCTTAATAATGGCTCTTTTTAGCTCTGATTTATTTGATATTTATATAAAACGTTTACAAGACTAGTAAATGAAAAATAAGGTATAATTTAATTAGGAGGAAGAGAAAATGTCTAATATCATGGGAGAATTTTTAGGAACAATGATTTTAATCCTGCTAGGTGACGGAGTAGTTGCTGGTGTACTCCTTAAAAAGAGCAAAGGAGAAAATGGAGGGTGGATCGTAGTAACAACAGCTTGGGCTTTGGCAGTGGTGATTCCTGCATTTATATTTGGTGCAGTAAGTGGAGCACACTTTAATCCAGCACTTACAATAGCCTTAGCATTTTTAGGGAAGTTCTCTTGGAGCTTAGTTCCACAGTACATTGCAGCTCAAATGCTTGGTGCTATTGCTGGAGCTACTTTAGTATGGCTTACCTATCTGCCACACTGGAAAGAGACAGAAGAAAAGGCAGCAAAGCTTGGAGTATTTTGTACAGCACCAGCAATTAGAAACACCACAGCTAATATTATCACAGAGGTCATCGGTACATTTATTCTTGTTTTTGGTATATTAGGTTTAGGTCAAGTTCAAATGGCACCAGGAGTAAATGTATTAGCAGTAGGAGGACTTATTTTTGTTATTGGTCTTTCCTTAGGGGGTCCAACTGGATATGCTATTAATCCTGCAAGAGATTTAGGACCACGTATTGCTCATGCTATACTGCCTATTGCAGGAAAAGGAGATTCTGACTGGGGATATTCTTGGATACCAGTGGTGGCACCAATAGTTGGTGGACTTTTAGGAGCTATAGTATTTAATTTAGTATTTTAATATATGATATATATTAATGGGATGTTTGGAAAGCAATTATGTTATTAATAAATACGGGGAGGAATAAGCATGGAAAATCAAAAATATATAATGGCATTAGATCAAGGAACAACTAGTTCAAGATGTATAATATTCAATAAAAATGGTGAAATAATAAGCGTTTCTCAAAAGGAATTTAAACAAATTTATCCTAAATCAGGATGGGTTGAACATGACCCTATGGAAATTTGGGGTACTCAGGCTGGAGTAGCAGGAGAAGCACTTGCAAGGGCTGGACTTAATGCAACAGATATTGCAGCACTAGGAATAACAAACCAAAGGGAAACGACAGTTGTATGGAATAAGAGAACAGGACTTCCAGTTTACAATGCCATAGTTTGGCAGTGTAGAAGAACTTCTGAATATTGTGATGAACTAAGAAAAAAAGGCTTCGACAAGACAGTAAGAGAAAAAACAGGGTTGGTTTTAGATGCTTATTTTTCAGCTACAAAAATCAAGTGGATACTTGATAATGTGGAAGGAGCAAGAGAAAAAGCAGAAAACGGAGAGCTGATTTTTGGAAACATAGATACTTGGTTAATTTGGAATCTAACAAAAGGAAGAGTACACGTTACAGATTACACCAATGCATCCAGAACCATGTTATACAATATACATGAATTAAAATGGGATGAAGAGTTATTAGAGGAATTTAATATTCCCAAAGCAATGCTTCCAGAAGTAAAGCCTTCTAGCTGTGTTTACGGAGAAACAGATGAATTAATATTCGGTTCACCAATTGCTATAGCTGGAGACGCTGGAGATCAGCAAGCAGCTCTATTTGGTCAAGTTTGTTGTGATGAAGGAATGGCTAAAAATACTTATGGAACAGGATGCTTTCTCTTAATGAATACTGGAGATAAAGCAGTAGAATCCAAAAATGGATTACTTACAACTATGGCTGCTTGCTATAGCGGTAAAATAGAGTATGCTCTAGAAGGAAGTGTGTTTATAGGAGGAGCTGTAATTCAATGGCTTCGTGATGAGCTTAGAATGATAAAGAGTGCTGCAGAATCTGAAAAATATGCAAAGGCAGTAGAAGATTCTAATGGAGTTTACTTAGTACCTGCTTTTGTAGGACTTGGGGCGCCATATTGGGACCCTTATGCAAGAGGAACCATGGTTGGACTTACAAGAGGAGCTAAAAAGGAGCACTTTATAAGAGCAGCTTTGGAATCCATGGCATACCAAACTCATGATGTATTAAAGGCTATGGAAGAAGATTCAGGAATAAAATTGCAAGCATTAAATGTAGATGGGGGAGCTTCTGCAAATAACTTTTTAATGCAATTCCAAGCTGATATACTAAATACTCAAGTTAAAAGACCTGAGGTAATAGAAACCACTGCACTAGGAGCAGCGTACCTAGCTGGGCTTGCAGTAGGATATTGGGAAGACATTAATGATATCTGCTCAAATTGTAAGCTATCTAATAGTTTTATGCCTTCAATGGAGGAGGAAAAGAGGAAAAAATTAATTGAAGGATGGCATAAGGCTGTAGAAAGATCACAAGCATGGGAAAAATAAATTTAATAAATATTAAATAAATGGTAAAATATAAGAGCGCTAATTAAATTATGCTTATTAAAGGTAAGCTAAAAATATTAGTGCTCTTCATAATTTTTTGTAAGAGATCTTTGAAGCCTTAATTAATTACCGGTAAAGAGGTGAGTAAATATGAAAAGAGAAACCTTTATGTATGAAGGTGTAGGCAATGTAAAGATTTTTACTTATAAATGGAGCCCGGAAAAGGAAATAAAAATTAAAGGAATAATTCAAATAGCTCACGGCATGTCTGAGACAATTGCAAGATATGGAAGAACTGCAGAAAGCTTAACTAAAGCGGGCTTTATTGTGTATGGCAGTGACCATAGAGGACATGGGCAAACAGCTAATGAAGAAGAGAAGCTTGGATACCTTGAAGAAGATTCTTTTAACTTAATGGTAGAGGATATGCACAGGTTATTAGAAATAATAAAAAAGGAAAATGCTAACGTGCCAATATTTCTTTTAGGGCATAGTATGGGTTCATTTTTAACCCAAAGGTTCATTTGCTTATATGGTAGAGAATTAAATGGTGCCATATTTTCAGGATCCAACGGAAGCATTGGTATTATGGCAGATATTGGGAGAGTAGTTGCTAAAATTGTAATGGCAATCTATGGAAGGAATCGAAAGAGTACTTTATTAGATAAGCTTACTCTAGGAGGATTTAACAAATCCTTTAAGCCATGCAAAACCACCTTTGATTGGCTTAGCTGTGACGAAAAAGAAGTAGAAAAATATATAAATGATCCATATTGCGGATATATTTATAATGCTGGTTTCTACTATGATTTATTTGAGGGACTTAAATTAATTGCTAAACAAGAAGAAATTAATAAGATACCAAAGAATTTGCCAATCTATATTTTTTCAGGGGATAAGGATCCGGTAGGAAAGTTCGGACAAGGAGTTTTAAAACTTGTAAATACCTATAAGAGGGCAGGAATAAACGACTTAGTATATACCCTATATAAGGATGGAAGGCATGAAATGCTTAATGAAACAAACAGAGAAGAAGTAATAAAGAATTTAATAGAATGGTTAGGTAAGCATATTGAAAAGAATTGTTGAAATACTTAAAGAAGAAATGGTTTTTGCTATAGCCTTAATTTTAGCTTTCCTTACTTCAATTATATCTCTTCCTAAAGTAGAGTACATAGATTTTAAGGTGTTATTTAGCCTATTTAACCTTATGGTAGTAGTAAAGGCATTTGAGAAATTAAAAATATTGGAGCTTACGGCAGGTAAGATACTTTGCAAATACAAGAGTGCTAGAAAGGTATCCTTAATACTTATAGGCTTGACCTTTTTCAGTTCAATGCTTATTACAAATGATGTAGCTCTAATAACCTTTGTTCCAATAACATTAATAATAGGCATAAGAGCTAAATTCAACGTAGCAGATACAATAATTTTTCAAACTCTTGCTGCAAATATAGGAAGCAGTCTTACACCCATGGGAAATCCCCAAAATTTATTCTTATTTTCTTTTTATAATTTAAAAGCTGTAGAATTTTTTAAAGTTACTGGACCTCTCGTAGCAATGGGAGGTATTTGTTTAATATTTTTTAACTTGAAAATTAAAGATTTAATGCTACAATTTTCATTAAAAAGCATTAAAATTAAAAATATGAAAAAAGCTATCATTTATGGTATTTTATTTATTATAATAATATTATCAGTATTTAATGTAATAGATTATAGGATAGTTACAATAATAACTATTGTAATAGTTCTTATACTTGACAAAAGGATTCTAAAACAAATAGATTATCTCTTGTTAATGACATTTGTATTTTTCTTTATTTTTATTGGAAATGTATCAAACATGGATTTTATAAATTCTCATTTGGTAAATTTTTTAAATAGCAAAACAAAAACCTATATTGCTGCATTAACTTTAAGCCAGGGTATTAGCAATGTACCATGTTCAATTTTTATGGCAAACTTTACAAATAACTGGAGAGAAGTATTGCTGGGAGTAAATATAGGAGGTATGGGTACTCTTATTGCCTCTTTAGCTAGTCTCATATCGTACAAGCTTTATGTTAAGAGTAAGCTAGAACATAGAGATAACAATCAATATCTTGTAAAATTTACACTGTACAATTTTTCAACCTTATTTATTATGGCAATAATAAACTATTTTATATACATTTATTAATAATCATGATTGGAGGAATATATATGTCAAAAGAAGCTTTAAAGGTTTTAGTGTGTGATGATTCTTTGTTAATGAGAAAAAAGTTAAAGGACAGCTTGGGGTTATGCGGTTGTGCAGAAATTATAGAAGCAACTGATGGACAAAGGGCAGTGGACTTATATAAAGAAAATAAGCCTGACGTGGTTTTCATGGATATAGTAATGCCTGTGAAGGATGGAATAAAGGCAGTAGAAGAGATAAAGGCATTTGATCAAAAGGCAAAGGTAGTTATGGCTTCGTCTTCAGGAACTAAAGAACATTTAAAAAGGGCAATAGATGCTGGTGCCTTCGAGTTTATACAAAAGCCTTGGGAACAAGAACAAATTGACAAAATAATAAACAACCTACGCAGAAAGGAGAAATAGATATATGTTTACTCAATATTTTGGACAATATTTATTAAATAAAGGATATGTTTCACCAAAACAGCTTCAGGATGCTTTAGAATATCAAAAAAATGTGAGATTAAAGCTAGGGGTTTTAGCTGTCAGTGCTGGTTATATGACAGCAGAAGATGCTGACAAGGTTAATGAAGCACAAAAAAGAGAAGACATAAGATTTGGTGACTTAGCTGTTAAAATGGGCTTGTTAACAAAAGAACAGGTAGAAGAACTACTATCATCTCAAAAGCAGGGACATATTTTACTTGGACAAGCTCTAGTTGACAAGGAATACATGACTTTAAAGGATTTTGAAAGCCACTTAAATGAATATAAAAATGAATACGGCATAACAGATGAAAAATTTAAAGCAATCCAAAAAGATGATGTAGATGAAATTATTAATATGATTGTGAACTTTAAGGAAAGTAAAAATGAAAAGACTCTTAAGGCTTATCTTTCATTGTTCATAAGAAATTTATTTAGATTCATAGATGTAGACGCTAGAGTAAGAAAAGTAACTAAATCAGAACAATATGAAGCTAGGCATATAGTTAAGCAAGAAATTGTGGGAGAATTAGCTTTAGATACTTTTATTGAAGGAGAAGAGGATTTTTTTGTAAAATTTGCATCAAAATTTGCTGAGGAAGAATTAACTGAAGTAGATGAAATGGCACAGGCTTCTGTAGGAGAATTCTTAAACCTACATAACGGAATATTCCTGGTAAATATGTCTAATATAGGCACTCCCCTAGAATTAAATCCTCAGGAAGCATATTCTAATATTAAAATAAATAATGTATATATAATTCCTATAGACTTATCCTTCGGAAGAATAAACCTAGTAATAAAGGAAAATAAATAACAAATATAATTTTAAAAGCTTTTTAGATAGTTTTATCTAGAAAGCTTTTTTTATATAAAACTAAGAATATATATGTTAAATCTAAGTTATAATGTTGACTTTGAATTAACATAATTTAACATAAACAATCTTAGTTTCAGTAGCAATAATTTAGTACAATAATCAATAAGCAAGGATAAAAAAGAAGGGGCGTTAATATGGAGAATATAATGAAAAGTATTTCAGGTGGATTAAAATTAAGACACATATTGGAAATAATAAGTACTGTAGGATTTTCGTATTTGCTTTTAATATTTTTCATAACTCAAGAAAAAGATATATTTAATAAAGTTTGGGATGCATATAAAATAACTTTTAGTCTTATGTCTAATATTTAATTTTTAAAAGTAACAATAAAATAGAATAAAACCTTACAAGTTAAATAGAACACTCTAAAATCTTATTGGGATTTGGAGTGTTTTATTTCTTTGCTTTAACTGAAAAACAAGTGGATAAATTTTATATATTGACAGAGAGTAAAGTATAATATACTATTTTAATTGAGAGTGATAATCAATAACTATTGAAAATAAATATCACAAAAGGAGAGATAAATTATGAACAAAAAGTCATTAATAGCAACATTATCAACTGTACTCTTAATAACAACTATTTTAGCTGGGTGTGGAAGTAAAACTGCATCAACAAGTACTTCTAAAGAAGAACCTAAGAAAGCAGGAGTAGTTAATGTATATACTGAGAGAAATTATGATGTAGACAAGCAACTTTATGCAGATTTTGAAAAGAACACTGGCATTAAAGTTAACATTATCGAAGGGAAAGGAGATGAACTCCTAGAGAGGCTTGTACGAGAAGGCAAGGATTCAGAGGCAGATATGTTTATCACAGCTGATGCAGGCAAATTACATAAAGCTAAGGAACAAGGGATTTTTCAGTCATCATTATCAGATACTATAGCTAAAAATGTTCCCGAAAACTTAAGAGATAAGGATGGAACTTGGATTGGATTAACCATGAGGGCAAGAGTTATTGTTTATTCTAAAGATAGAGTAAAACCAGAACAGTTATCTACATATGAAGACTTAACAAGTGCTAAGTGGAAAGGTAAGGTGCTAGTTAGACCTTCTAGCTCCGTGTATAATCAATCATTACTTGCTTCCTTTATTTCTATAAATGGAGAAGAAAAAGCAACACAGTGGGCCAAAGGTATTGTAGCAAACTTTGCAAGAGAGCCAAAAGGTAATGATAGAGACCAAGCCAAGGCTATTGTAGCAGGAGAAGGTGATGTTGCCATAATGAATACTTATTATGTAGGACTATTAGCAAACTCTTCTGATCCTGAAGAAGTTAAGGTTGCAGAAAAGGTAGGGGTATTCTTCCCTAATCAATTAACTACTGGAACCCATATTAATGTAAGCGGTGCTGGAGTTACTAAAAGTGCTAAGAATAAAGAAAATGCAGTTAAGTTAATAGAATTCTTATCAAGTACAGATGCCCAAAAATCCTTTGCTTCAGTTAATTATGAGTATCCTGTAAATAAGGATGTGGAACCTTCAGAGCTTCTTAAGTCTTGGGGAGACTTTAAGACTCAGAATATTAATTTAACCAAGCTTGGAGAAAACAATAAAAAAGCAGTAGAAATCATGAATAAAATTGGTTGGAAATAACTTTAAGGGCAGTCTTCGTAGACTGCCCTTTAGGGTTGAATAATATATAAATTAAAAATTTAGTTATTATTTAATAATTTATCAGTATTTAAAAGAAGGATGTGAAAGTTATTAATGGGATTTAAAAATATAAGACAGAAGGTAAATTCTTGGGGAATATTAAGCTTTATATTTGAACTATTAATAGTGTTACCCTGTATTTTTATATTACTACACTTGTTGGATAAACCTAATGAGAACTGGTACCATATAAAAAATTACCTTTTAAAGGACTATATTATAGGTACTTTAAAGGTAGTACTATTTACGGGGATTTTTACTATGACAATTGGAATTACTCTAGCATGGTTAATTGCTGCTTATGAGTTTCCCTTTAGAAAATTTTTTAAATGGGCACTAATTCTGCCTCTTACTATACCACCATATATAGCTGCTTATACATATAACGGTATATTTAACTATACTGGAATAGTTCAAAGGTTCTTTAGAGAAACTATTAGAATTACTCCAGATCCAAAAGCTTTTGATATAATGTCCATAAAAGGAGCAGTATTTATATTTTCAGTATTTTTATTTCCTTATGTGTATATGATATCAAGGTCATTTCTCGAAAAACAATCTGCTGCACTTATAGAAAATGCACGACTTCTTGGAAGAAGTTCAAGTAGTATTTTTATACATGTAATTTTGCCTATATCCCGTGGAGCTATTGTTGGAGGAACTTCCTTAGCAATACTTGAGGTACTTAATGATTTTGGAGTGGTATCATATTTTGGGGTTCAAACCTTTACTACAGCTATATTTAATGCTTGGTTTTCTATGGGGGATTCAAGTACTGCAGTAAAGCTAGCCTCCATGCTTATGGTTACAGTATTCCTAGTATTAATGTCAGAAAAATGGCTGAGAGGAAGAAAAAAGTATTCTTATACTACTGCTAAGGTAAGAGGTATTATTCCAATAGAGCTAAAGGGCATAAAAGCTGCAGGTGCATTTTTATACTGCTTTATTATTTTAAGTTTAGGCTTTATAATACCTTTGCTGCAGCTAATTTCTTGGGGTACCTTAACCTATAAAACAATATTTAATATTAAGTTAATAGGCCTTATATTTAATTCCATATGGCTTTCGGCTATATCAGCAGTTGTTATTATAATTATAGCTATAGTCATCTCTAATTTTTGCAGAATGAATAGTAATTGGATTTCTAAAGTTTTTTCTAAAATATCTATTCTAGGTTACTCAATTCCAGGTGCAGTCATAGCTATTGGAGTAATACTATTAATGATAAGTTTAGATCGTAATATGGTATGGCTTTATAAAGTTATTGATCCAAATTCAAAGACTCTTGTATTAAGTACAAGCATCTTTATGCTGATATTTGCTTACATTATAAGATTTTTAGCAATAGGGTATCAGTCTATTGAAACAGGTTTTGATAAAATAGGAATAAAGTTTTTTGAAGCTTCAAGGACACTGGGTTATGGTGTTACTAAAAGTTTTTTCAAAGTTGACTTACCTATGATTAAGCCAGCACTAATTAGCGGTTTTGCCTTAGTATTTGTTGATATAGTAAAAGAATTACCACTAACATTAATACTTAGACCTTTTAATTTTAATACTCTAGCTACAAAGACTTATGAATATGCTGGGGATGAGAAGATTCACGAAGCGGCAATTCCAGCACTTATTATAATTCTAGTTAGCATGATTGTAGTCTTTTTATTATATAAATTTGGGGATAAGGAGAAGAGATAATGTTTATAAATATAGAAAACTTAAGCTTTAAATATCAAAACGCTAAAACAGATACTCTTAAGAATATTAGTTTTGGAATAGAAAAAGGAGAGATACTTTCCATCTTAGGAGAAAGTGGAGGTGGAAAGAGTACAATTCTTAGGATAATAGCAGGACTTGAGACTCCGTCAGAGGGAAGCCTTGTTATAGATAACAGAATTTTATTTGATAGGAATACATTTATTGTACCAGAAAAGCGAGGAGTAGGAATGGTATTTCAGGATTATGCCCTTTTTCCACATATGACGGTAGAGGAAAACATTATGTTTGGACTCAGGAATTTTAGCAAGAAAGAAAAAGAAATCAGAGTAAAGGAAATGCTTCAACTTGTAAATCTACAGGATTTTGCTAGAAGATATCCTCATGAACTAAGTGGTGGTCAGCAGCAAAGAGTTGCTATTGCAAGAGCTTTAGCTCCAAAGCCATCTGTACTGCTTTTAGATGAACCTTTTAGCAATTTAGATGCACATTTAAAGAGTAAAATCCGAGAAGAGCTTAAAGTGATACTGAATAGAACAGGTATGACAGCTATTTTTGTCACTCATGATAAGGAGGATGTAAAAATCATAGCGGATAAGGTAGTAGTACTAGAAAAGGGTATTATTGATCATATTGGAATAACCAGTGAAATTCTAAAATAAGCACTTATAGTATTAAATAAAGGGCCAGTGCACTGGGGAGAGTTTTCAGTGTACTGACTCTATTTAATTTTCTTCAACTTAATGTAAGGTTGACTTGACTTAAACATAGAACAATGCTAAATTATTGATGTAAGGTTAACATTACAGGAGTGATAATCGATGAAAAATAAGTTAAAACAATTTCGTGAATCTTTAGGATTAACTCAAGAACAATTAGGTGAACTTGTAGGTGTATCAAGACAAGCAATTAATTCCATTGAAACAGAAAGATATGAACCATCTATATGGTTGGCTTATGATATTGCTAAAGTATTCCATAGTACCATAGAAGAGGTTTTTCTTTTCGAAGAAAGTGAAAGAAAATCAAGAGCAGATCAAAGCAGAGGTGTAGTTTAAATGGCATTAAGACAAATTAGGTTATTTGATGATGAAATGTTAAGAAAAAAGAGCAGAGCAGTTGAAGTTGTAGATGATAAAATAAGAGAAATATTAAATGATATGGTGGATACTATGTACAATACGGAAAATTGCGGAGGGTTAGCTGGTCCTCAAGTAGGCATATTAAAGCGATTAGTTGTAATAGATATGGGACAAGGACTTATAAAATTAGTAAATCCAAAGATAATTAATGAAGAAGGAACTCAAGAAGTTATTGAGGGCTGCTTAAGTATTCCAAATAAATGGGGAAAGTTAATAAGACCTGCAAAAGTAACAGTACAAGCATTGAATGAAAACGGAGAGGAAATTATATTAACTGGTACAGAAGATTTAGCAAAATGTTTATGCCATGAAATAGATCATTTAGAAGGTATCCTTTTTACTGATTTAGTTACAGAATATATAAAATAGAGCTATTTAATATTACAGCAAAGGAGGCTACAATGTGTACAAAAGAGCGATTTACAGATGAATCCACCTTCGCCACCGTATATTTCCACATAAGTTATAGCTGACGGGAAATTATTTATACAAAAATTATAATTGCTAAGTTAATAATTTAGGCAGCAAGCCAAAACATATTAAAAGTGTTTCTGCATTATTTGCGGAGACGCTTATTTTTTTGACTAATTTAATTTTTAACAGAAGGAATCAATATTGTAGCAGTATTTATATACAATATATTGGAATAAATGTTATAATTATATCAATATACAACTATAACTAAGAGGAGATTTTTATGGCAATGCTTACAATTACATATTATATATACATAATAATTACTTTAGGATTAATAGGTATGGGAATTTACGGGTTCGTATTATTTGTAAAACTTGCGAATAGAGGAATTAAAGCACTTGATATTTATATAAATGAAAAATCCAATAATAAATATTAATTTGAGAGGTAGTTAAAAGTGACGTTTGCATTAATAGTTTTGATATTTTGGGCAGTATATATGTTTATAATGAAAAGGAACTCTGGTAAAGAATTTATGATTTCTAAATCATTAATGCCTCTAATTCTGATTTGTATTATATCGACAATATGCCTGGGGGTAAATTATGTAGCAGCTACTGTACCAAACCTTAATGATGGACTAGCAATTAATAACTTTTTATCATATTGGATTATTCGAGAAGATAATTGGAGTGTTCAATTATTTAAAAGTTATTTTGATAGTTCAGTTTATATAAGTCTAGTCTTAGTACTTATATATTCAGTATTAACATTACTAAAAAAATGATGAAAGATATATAAGATTTTTGAGACAATTTAAAAATAATGAAAGTATCCTAATTGCGAGTATTTCAAGTTCGCCAATATTGTTAGCAAAGGCTGGTGTTCTTGAAGGTAAAAAGTACTGTGCAGGACTATTTGAAGAGGATATTGATAAATATGATTTTTTAAATCCAGAATGTATAGTAAAAGCACCTCTTGTAACAGATGGGAATCTTGTAACTGCAATGGGGATGGCTTATAGAGAATTTGCAATAGAGGTAGCACGCAAACTAAATTTAGATTGTGATGAAGGATGGTTTAGTGGAATTAAGAAACCGATTAAGGCAGAAGACTATACATTTTTTAGAAATGATAAGTAATATGTTATGAATTATTAGAAAGTAGAGAAATAAGTTTATGAAATTAAGAGCGAGAACCATAGTGAAATTTCGGAAATTTGTATTAGTATGTTTTTTCATATCTATTCCATTTAATATATTAGGCTACTTGTTAAGAGTAATACCTTTGTTAATTATTGGATTAGTGATGGTAACAATCGCTGTTATTACAAGTCTTATATTTTGGAGATGTCCTCAATGTAAAAGGCGATTACCTCAGTATTTTCTTTAGTATTTTATGCTCTTATAGCCATATTTATAGTTTATAAAGGAATAAGGCTAATAAAAAATAAATACAAATCACTATCATATAGGTTTGCTCAGGCTTGGCTGACAAAAGATGTTAATAAGGCTGTTACAACAATACAAAAAGCAAAGGAGCTAGACAATTCAAATTTCATTAGAAAATTCTTTATAGTTTCAAATTAAAATCAAGAATATTTGACAATATATTTATATCACCATTAAATAGGAAACAAGATGTTTTATTTTCATTTTCAAATATCAAATAAAATGCAGGTTCGGTCTTAGGAATTATTATATATACTTCACTGACAATTGCATTAATAGAATTACAATAGACTTTAACAGCAGGCTCTAATGGAACTTTAACCGCATATCCATCATCAGTAAAAGGATTATTCTTGCCATATATACCGTCAATATTTTTAACCCAATTTGCAATAATACTCTGAATTTGAGGATTTAACTGAACTACTTTTACAACTGCATCTTGCTTTGGGTCAAAGATTTCAACATATTTAAAATCCTGGGCGTTTGTATGCGTTGTATATAGAAATATAAGTAAAAAATATACTGAAACTACTAATTTTTTAGTCATATGGATCACCTCATTGCTATTGTTCCCATTATAAACTACAGTTATTATATATTAATTTAAGGCTTCTTTTTTATTGCTAACTGACAATATCTTTATATTGAGTCATGACGGTAAATCATTACGAATTTGCAGGAGGAATAATTATGGAGGAAAAAAGACCTTTAGGAATAACGTTAATTGGAGGTTTCTATGTTTTTGGTGCTTTAGTATTGATAATAACATTGTTCACAAATGCCACAGACAAATTTGGAATTGCATTTAGATTTGGATTACCAAATATTCCTGAGGATATAATGAGAATAGTAGTTTCTATAGTTTTTCTTGTAATGGCTTTTGGATATTTAAGATTTGCAAAATGGGCATTCTGGCTAATGATAACTTACACTGTATACTTTTTAGCGGTAAGTATTATTTTGTCTCAGCAATATAATGAACAAATTTTTTATGGGAATGCAATATGGTCATCTATAGTATTAGTATATACTTTAACAAAAAGAAAATATTTTTATAAAGATAAATTGTCTTCTTAACTTTTTAGCCTATGATAGTAAAATATGGTCAAATAAGTATTGAGGAGAGTGTTTAACTTGAAAATGAATATAGGAGTTTAAAATAACATAAATTTTAGAATTTAAAAATAGCTATGCTTAAAATGCAATTTTCTTATAGAGTGTCCCAAGTGCAATTTTAAAAAATAAGTTGAAATACATTTTTAAGCATTATATGATGAATTCAGGCATCGATGTACTCTATTAAAAAAGAAGGTAAGTTATGGATATTAATATTGAAATGATACCATCATATAAAATTGCTTATATACGAAGAACAGGTCCTTACGGTTTAGAGAATGTGCAAATAGTGGAACAATTAAAAAGTTGGGCTAGAGGAAAAAACTTATTTAATGAAAGTTCAATTATAAAAAAGAAATTATGAATTTGATGATAGAAGACCTATTTTTGAACGCTATGCAATGCAGATGATAAATAAGCATTATTGTGAAATTTGCGTACCAATATTATAAAAGAATATTAAAACAAATTCTAATTTATGTTATTGAGATTTAAATTTTTAAATAGAAAAAATTATATAGGTTTATTTTTTATAAAAATTTGATATAATATAAATAAGAAAAGCTTAGTGTTGGTAACACTAAGCAATCCTTAGAACGTTTTAAGTTTTAGGGCTATTGGATTTAATTAAAAGATTTTAATTATGAAAAAGCACAACTATTCTTGGTCGGATGGAGTGCTTTTTTCATTTGTTTTAAAATGTAGTTTAAAACATTTAATATAGTAGTTGCGTAGAACCATAGCATAAGCAATAGTATATTTACAAAACATGTTATAATAAAATTAGGAACAAATTTGAGTAATAGACAAATTAGTAATTTATCTGTTAGTTAATTGTAATAGAAAAAGGAGATTAAAATGGTTTTATTAGTCGTTGATACACAAAAGTTAATAACAAATGAAGAATTATATGAATTTGATAGGTTTGTATCTAATGTTAAAGAAATAATACATGAGGCTAGGGCAAATAATATTGAAGTAATATATGTACGTCATGATGATGGAATAGGAAATGAATTAACAAAAGGAACTGACGGCTTTGAAATATATGAAAAGTTTCAACCAATGAATGATGAAAAAATATTTGATAAAAAGGTTAATAGTGCTTTTAAAGGGACTGGATTATTAGAATATTTAATAGGTAAAGGTGAAAAAGATATAATTATTGTAGGGCTTCAAACAGATTATTGTATTGATGCTACAATAAAATGTGGATTTGAACATGGATTTAACATTATTGTTCCAGCATATGCAAATACAACAGTTAATAATAAATTTATGTCAGCTAAGCAAAGCTATCAATATTACAATGAATTTATGTGGAATGGCAGATATTCAGAATGTATTTCACTGGATGAAACAAATAAAAGAATGAAATGGCTAAATTCAAATGATTTAGAAAAAGATAAAAAAATTTATGTTTAATTATGGAGGTTTTGTATGAAGGAATACATAGTTGATAATGAAAATAATAAAATGAGGTATCATGATTTACCAGGTAAAGATACACCAATATTATTTATTCATGGATTAGGCTGTGCAGGATCTTTTGATTATCCTGAGGTAGCAGCACAAACCGATTTAATTGAGCACAGGCGAATATTAATAGATTTGCTTGGCAGTGGATTTAGTGATAAACCAGATGATTATTTATATACGATAAAAGAACATGCAAACTATTTATATAATTTTGTACAAGACCTAAAACTTGATAAGTTTATTATTTTTGCACATAGTTTAGGAGGCCCTATTGCACTTGAACTTGCAGATAAATGTAGAGATAATATTGAAACAATTATTCTTAGTGAAGCTAATTTAGATAAAAGCAGTGAAGGCTCATCAAGTTACGAATTTGGAAACTATCAAGAAGACGATTTTGTAAATGGAATATTTGATGAAGTTGTCAATGAAAATTCTAGTGTAAATTCTATGTGGTCATCCACATTATCAGTTTGTTCTTCTACGGCAATTAGTAGAATTTCAAAATCAGCAGTTGTTGGAGAAGAACCATCATGGCGTGAAATATTATATTCATTGCAATGTAAAAAGACATTCATTTTTGGTGAAAAATCTTTACCAGATGATGACCAAATTGAGCTGGAGAGACACATGATAAATATTGAAATTGTAAAATCGGCAGGACATTCTATGGCTTGGGAAAATCCAAAGGGATTAGCAGAAGCAATTAAAAAGGGGATTTCTTATGCTCGAGAATTATAAACACTACAATAAATATATAATTTCCAATTTAAGGTTCAATATTATAAATTAGTAATTTATAGAGTTAGATTAACTAGAATTTATTGATAAAGATAATAAAGAACATGCTTTAAACATTTATTTATTATGTATAACAGCAAAATATTATTAATTAGATAATGGGGGTTAGAATGAGAGAAAATAAGACTATTTATTGCGAAAAGTGTGTTGGAGAAATTAAAAGCAAGGATGATTTAGTTGTAACAAATAAATTTATATATATTGTTCCATATCATGAAAAATGCTTTTCTAAGGAGTTAAAAGGGATATCAACGATATTTGTAGGAAATAAACCAATAAATGGGACTAGTGCCAACGTAAGTACAATATTGGCAGTAATTTTAGGAATTGTTGTACTATTTATTGAAGAACTTCGTTTTTTTTCAGTGGTGTCATTAGTAGTTTTATGTGTAAGATTATATTCATGGATTCAATATGAGCGCCATTTATAATGTCAGGAAGGATTTTGTGGAGAACATTAAATTTTTGATGTCTATTATATTGACAATTATATAAATTTTAATATATATTGAAGAAGATAGATTTCTATGAAGAGAGGTATTTTTGTGAGTGTCTAGTATCTAAAATAGTTAACTTAATATTAGTTCTTTCAAATAAGGTATTGTATACCTTCTATTTGTTATGGAATTAATTTGTACTATTGAAGATACAAGTCCACGAATTTACTTTGGAGAGGTAATAGAATTACCTTTATTAATTGTAGAATTTAAAGCTGTGGAGGTATCCATGGCTTTTTTGTTTTATAAAATTAGAAATCTATCAGGATTTCGTTGGCTTGTAATGTAATAAAATTAGAAAGGAATATTAATATGAATAAGGAAACCTTAGAAAAATTACATTACTATGAGTTAAAGGAAATAGTGAAAGGATATTGCGTTAGTGGATTAGGAAAAATATTAATTGATAAATTAGAGCCAAGTAATAATATTAAAGTCGTAAAACAAAGACTAAATGAAACCTCAGAGGGAAGAGCATTAATAGATGCTTCCTATCATATGCCCTTAGAGGGGATTTTTAATATATTGCCTCTTATTGATAAGATAGAAAAGGGAGCATCTTTAGAGGCAGCTGATTTGACTATGATGTCAAACTTTTTAAGAGGATGCAGAAAAGTTAAGCTGTTCATAAAGGATAAGGAAGGATATGCACCTACTTTAAGTGCGTATGGGGAAAATATCTCTGACTTAAGCTATATTGAAGATGAAATAAATATTTCAATTAGAGGAAGTATGGTTGACTCAAATGCTAGTAAAGAACTAAAAAAAATAAGAAGGCATATTGATTTATGTGATGGTAAAATAAAGGATAGATTAGATAAATTCCTCAAAAGTAATGAAAATAAAGAATATATTCAAGAATTCTTTATCAGTCAGCGAAATGGCAAATATACAATTCCAATTAAGATAGCATATAAAAATCAAGTTCAAGGAACTATTATTGAAGCCTCTTCAAGAGGTACTACGGTTTTTATGGAGCCAAATGTTATCTCCAAGTATACAAGTGAATTAAGTGTATTAAAAGCAGAAGAAGCTGTTGAAGAATACAAGATATTAGCTGCTTTAACAGATATGCTTTTCGAAAGAATGAGAGATTTAAAGATGAATATTGATGTTATATCTGAGTATGATATGATTTTAGCTAAAGCTAAATATAGCAAAGAAATAGATGGAATTATGCCTAAGCTAAATGACTATGGATATATTAAAATAATTAAAGCCAGATATTCTTTAATTAAGAATAGTGTTCCTTTGGATTTTGAAATTGGTGAAAATTACAGAGGATTAATAATAACTGGCCCAAATGCAGGGGGGAAAACCGTAGTATTAAAGACAATTGGATTATTAACATTAGCAATACAATCAGGATTTCACATTGCAGCTGAAGAAGGCACAGAGATTTCAGTATTTAACAATGTATTTGTTGATATAGGTGATAACCAAAGCGTTGAAAATGCTTTAAGCACATTTTCATCACATGTAAAGAATCTAGCTGAGATAATAAGAAAAAGCACAAAGTCAACATTATTATTGTTCGATGAAATTGGCAGTGGAACAGAGCCTAATGAAGGCTCAGCTTTGGCTATTGCAATACTAGAAGAGTTGTATCATAAGGGTTGCATAATTGTAGCAACTACTCATTATGGAGAAATAAAAAACTTTTCAAAAGAACACCCTGATTTTGAAAATGCAGCTATGGAGTTTGAAAAGGATAGCCTGGAACCACTGTATAAACTTAGTATAGGAAAAGTAGGGGATAGTAATGCTTTGTATATCTCTAAAAAGATGGGCTTATACGATTCAATCATCGATAAAGCAAGAGAATATATAAATACTAAAAACTATAATTACGATTTAATAAAAGATAGTAAGGTTCTTAAAAGTAAAGAGGTAAAGGAAGATGAAAATTTATATGAATACTCTGTTGGAGATAAAGTTATTCTTTTAGAAAATAATGAGTCAGCTATTATTTACAAGGAAAGAGACAGATTAAATAATGTTGTTGTATTGTATAATAATGAGTTTATTCAGGTTAATTATAAGAGAATAAAACTAGAAATAAAGGCCTGTGAGCTTTATCCAGAGGGTTATGATTTAAATCAGTTATTTGTCAGCTATAAGGAAAGAAAGCTAGAAAGAGATATTGAGAGGGGTTCTAAAAAAGCATTAAAAAAAATAAGAAAAGATAGCTTAAAATGATAATTATAGTTTATTAATCAAGGAGTTTTTTCAGCAATCTTAATATTAAATTAACTGATATTATAGCAAAGGAGGCAACAATGTGAAACTAAAAGTGCTAGTAGATAATAATACATACATTGACCAATATTATTGTGGTGAACCTGCTGTTTCCTATTATATTGAAGATGAGGATGTAAGCTTACTATTGGATGTGGGGTATTCTGATTTATTTCTAAAAAACGCTGCTGCATTAGGGATAGATTTAGAAAATATAAACACTATTGTTATTTCACATGGGCACGATGACCACACAAGGGGATTAAAAGATTACTTTGAGCAAAAATATAAAAATAATATATCTATTATTGCTCATCCAGACGCATTTAAAGAAAAAATAATAGATGGTTTAAAAATTTGTTCTCCTATTTTAGAAGAAGAACTTAAAGATAAATGTAATCTAATTCTTTCTAAAGAACCTATTAAAGTCAGCAAACATATAACTTTTTTAGGAGAAATACCTCAAATAAATAATTTCGAAATTAGAAAGCCTATTGGCATACAAATTGTTGGGGAAACTTCAGTTGATGATTATGTATTAGATGATACAGCCCTTGTATATGAAAGTAAAAATGGTATTTATATTATTACAGGCTGTTCCCACAGCGGTATATGTAACATAATAGAATATGCAAAAAAAGTATGTAGAGATAATAGAGTATTAGGAGTTATAGGAGGATTTCATTTATTTCAAGTAAATGAACAGGTTAATAAAACTGTAGATTACATAAAACAGAACGATTTAAAGGAATTATATCCTTGCCATTGTACTTCATTTGTTGTTAGAGCAGAAATACATAAAGTTTTGCCTGTGAAAGAAGTTGGAGTAGGTTTGGAAATAAACTGGTAATATCGCTAAATAGACAGGCTATTAAATTGTAAATTTATTATTTGCATTTTTTATCAATTTTATAATGTAATATTTTTTAATTATATAAGCACACTATGTATATAGTTAAAAAATTTATTGTTTATATAGGAGGTAAATATTAATGGCAAATGATAAAAAAGTTGAAACAGAAAAAAATACACGTGGTAAAGGTATTGGGCAGTGGCTAATAAGATTTGTACTTGTTGCAGTAATTTTAGCAATAACATCATTTCTAACACCTGGTTTTACAATTAGTGGTTTATGGTCATTTATATTAGCTGCAGTTGTAATAACTGTACTAGATTACTTGGTAGAATCTTTTATGGGAGTGGATGCTTCACCTTTTGGAAAGGGATTAAAAGGATTTGTTATTTCTGCAATAATAATATATTTAGCTCAATTCTTAGTTCCTTATATGAGAGTGTCTATAATAGGTGCTATATTAGCAGCTTTAGTTATTGGAATAATAGATGCAATAATCCCTGGAAGAGCAATGTAATTATAATTTTCAATATTTAAATTTTTTATAGTTTAGTAATTATATTTTAAAGAATTGTTTAAAATTATTTCTAATATTTTAAACAATTCTTTATATGTTTTTTATATTTATAACATTGCAGAAGTAGGTGTAGTAATATGATAGTAATATATCATGATGTTGGAGGAGCTCATTCTACAGCAGTAGCAGCTAACTTGCATATCAATAAATTGCCAATGGACAGAGTACCAAATAAGGATGAACTGCTTGATTTGCCAACCTTTGATAAAATTGAAAAGGATCAAATTGGACGATTAATATATATTGGAGAAGATGAGTATAAAATAAAAGTTTATACTTTAGCTAGAATGTATAATCCAAACCTAGTAGTATCTGTTATTAATGATATGTATTCTAGTTTACTAGGGAATGATAAAGGACTTTTTATTGTAGATACTAAGCCAACTGTAAATTTGCTTATGAATATAGGTGGATACACTTCAAGAAAGCTGCATTGGGTAAACTTTGGCAGACCAATTGTAACAAAAGGAACACAACAGGCTTATATGGATATAGTTAATGTGGTTAAGAATGTAAAAAATAATATTAAAAATTATGTTTAGAAAAGCTTTATCCTGACATGGGATGAAGCTTTTCTATTAAAATTATGATAGTTTCGTTTTTGATTTATAAATCACTGGAACTTAAGAGAACCTATAACACAGAGGTTAAGAGGCAATTAGAGCATTCTAAAGAATTTGAAAAAGACATACTAACTGAAGAAGATATTAAGCATTTACCAGAACCAGGATTAACAAGACGAAAGTTGAGTTTATTATTTTATTGTATAAATTAGTTAATATATATATAATTATAAAGACTGATTAATAAACGCAACTAAGAAATTAGTAAGGAAGGATATAGAGAATGGATTTAAGAAAGAGAAATATAGTAATAGCATTAATGGTAGCAATGTTTTTAGGAGCCATTGAGGGAACTGTTGTAACAACGGCTGTACCAACCATAGTCAAGGATCTGCAAGGTTTTGAAATTATTAGTTTAGTTTTTTCGGTATACTTATTAACCTCTGCAATTTCAACTCCTATATATGGTAAGCTATCAGATTTATATGGAAGAAAAAATATGCTTTCAATAGGAATAATTATATTTTTAGTTGGAAGTTTCTTGTGTGGATTATCACAAAATATGTATATGTTAATTGGATTTCGTGCAATTCAAGGAATAGGAGCAGGTGCAATATTTACAGTTACATATACAATTGTTGGAGATGTATTTACATTGGAGGAAAGGCCAAAGGTTCAAGGAGGTATAAGTACCGTATGGGGAATTGCAAGCCTTGTAGGGCCATTCCTAGGAGGAATCTTAATAGACATGCTGTCTTGGAATTGGATATTTTTTATAAACATTCCTTTTGGCATATTATCAATTATACTTATTCAGAAAAATCTAAAGGAAAACTTTAAGAAGACAAAACATAAAATTGATTACGCAGGAATTATTACTTTATCTGTAGCAATGATTGTATTTTTGAATATTTTCTTATCAAGTGAAAATGCAAGTTATAATCATAATATATTTATTGTAATATCATTAATTATAACAATTATATTTCTAATTGCATTCTATAAAATAGAAAAAAAAGCAAAAGAGCCAATTATGCCTTTTGACATATTTACTAAAACAAGCACAATTGTAAATTTAATAAGCTTTTTAGCTTCAGCTATATTAATAGGTGCAGATGTTTATATGGCAATATATATACAAAATGTACTAGGCTTTAATGCTACTGTATCAGGTTTAGCTCTAGCACCTATGTCACTTTCCTGGCTCATAGCTTCTGTACTGTTAGGTAAATTCATAGTAAAATATGGAGTAAAAGCAGTAACAGTAGTATCTAATATTATTTTGCTTATAAGTGCCATACTTCTTCCTACATTAGGAATAAATTCTTCATTATTATTAATACTAGTTTATGTCTTTATTATGGGTTTTGGATTTGGTGGTTCTTTTACTATTTTAACTATAATTATTCAAGAATCTGTAGAATATAACAAAAGAGGTGCTGCCACTGCTACTAATTCATTGCTTAGGACATTAGGACAAACAATAGGTGTAAGTGTATTCGGAAGTATATTCAACTTATATATAGTTAAGTATTTTACTCAGCTTGGCATAAAAGGAGTAGATCCAAGCAATTTATATAAGTCTACTGCATACAGCTCTGGAGTAACAAGCGAGCAAATAAAGCTTTCTTTGAATAGTTCTTTGCATGCTCTTTTTATAATATTTATAATAATATCTATCCTATCTGTAATATTATCAATAGCAATGCCTAAAATAGTAGGTGAGTATAAATGAGAATTACTTTACAACAGCTAAGATACGCAATTGAAGTTGCTGAAAAAGGTTCTATAAGTGAAGCTGCTAAGAGCCTGTTTATAAGTCAACCAAGTCTTTCAAATGCTATTAAGGAATTAGAGACAGAAATAAAAACTACTATTTTTACAAGAACTAACAAAGGCATTCTTGTTACAAATGAAGGTGCGGAGTTTCTAGGATATGCTAGACAAGTACTGCAACAGACTAATTTATTAGAAGAAAAATATCTCAATGAAAAGACAGTAAAGCAGAAATTTTCTGTATCTACACAGCACTACACCTTTGCTGCTAATGCTTTTGTGGATTTGGTAAAGGAATTTGGTGCAGAGGAGTATGAGTTTACTATAAATGAGACGAAAACTTGGGAAATCATCGAGGATGTAAAGAACCTGCATAGTGAAATTGGAATTATCTATCTGAGTAACTATAATGAAGCTGTGCTTCATAAGATATTCGAGGAAAATAACCTCATTTTTACAGAGCTATTTGTTGCAAAACCACATGTATTTCTCTATAGCAGACATCCTCTAGCAACACAAAAGAGTATAAGAATAGAAGAACTTGATCAGTATCCATGTTTATCCTTTAGCCAGGGACAGTATAATTCTTTTTATTTTGCCGAGGAGATACTTAGCACACGAACTGTGAAAAAAAGTATTAAGGTAAGTGATAGGGCTGCCATTGTAAACTTTATGATTGGTCTAAATGGATACACAATTTCAACAGGTTTATTCCCAAAATACTTGCATGGAGATGATATTGTTTCTGTTCCTTTGGAAGTAGAGGAAAAAATACAGGTAGGGACTATTGTACATAAAGATATGATTCTCAGCAGGCTAGGAGAAATCTACTTAGAGGCATTGAAGAAAATAGCTTCGGATTTGCTATAATATTAGGAATTTTAGAAAGTGGCTCGCTATAGTTTAAAACTATGGCAAGCCATATTTTATTGAAATTATGATATATCAATAGTATGTGCTATGATTTTTAGGAAGCGATTTACAGCAGTATGAAAGCTTATAATTTGAAGGAGGATAAACAAGATGAATACACAGGCAATCATAGCATTTTTAGTATATGCAATTATCAATGCTTTTACACCAGGGCCAGGTAACATATTAGCTTTTAACACCATGAGCAACTATGGATGGAAAAATGGTAAGAAAACGTTACTGGGAATATTTGCTGGATACTATTGTGTCCAAGCATTATGCGCAGTTTTTACCTTTGGATTAAATCAGCTTCTGAATCCATTAATATTTGTTCTAAAATATGTTGGAGCAGTTTATATTGCAGTTCTAGCAATTCATATTTTTCGTAGTAGACCAGAGGAAAGTTCTAATGGAGAAGGGGTTTCGCCTTTGGTAGGATTTATCCTACAATTTGTCAATGTAAAAATATATTTATTCGGAATTACTGCCTTAACAGGATATGTTTTGCCTTATCATAGTTCTTTCGGAATGTTAATATTTTTTAGTATGCTAATTTCAACTATTGGAAGTATTGCAACTACATTATGGGCTGTATTTGGAGCTATATTTCAGAGGGCTTATATAAGATATTTCAAAGTAATTAATATTATTTTAGCACTTATTCTTCTAGAGTGCGCTTATGGTATGTTATTTAAATAAACGAGGGAAATGAGCTTAAATAGTTAAGGAAGAAGAAAGTCATGGCGGCTTTCTTTTTTATATTTACTCCAGGTTAAATTCTCCTGATTCTCTAGGAGGTAAAAGCTCTAGGGGATAGTTAACAGCAAAAATTAATTGTAACAAATGTAAGTATATTTTCAATTAGAATGAATTATTATATACAAAATAAACTTTAATTTACCTAAAAAATTTTAACGTGAAATAAAACATAACAGTGAATAGGAGATTTAAATAATGGATTTAAAAGTTAGAGCAAGAAAATTAAAGTCAGATATACCTGCTTTATTCATTGCTTTGAAGAAAAAAGAAACACCAGTAATAGCAAAGATTTTTGCGGGAATTACAATTGGATATGCGCTATCACCTATTGATTTTATACCAGATTTTATACCGGTTATAGGTTTGTTAGATGATCTAATTTTACTTCCAATACTTGTTGTAATTACAATAAAATTTATACCAGAAGAAATATTTAATCAATGCAGAAGTGAAGCAGAAAACTTATGGAGTAGTGGAAAACCTAAAAGGTGGTATTTTGCAATTCCAATGATATTAATATGGATTTTATTAGTATTTTTAATTATTACGTAATATTCTAATAAAACTAAATTAAAAGGGGGTCATAATACGGTGCGATAAAAACAAGGTGCTTAAGAGTAATAACATTATTCTATAATATAAAATATAGCAATTATATTATGTATCAAAACAATTTTTTATACATAATATATTGTAATATTTACTTTTTATGGAGGTATATATGTACAGGTGTCCTTATTTCTATAAGATGATGAGAGGTAATGATAAAAGTATTTCTCCTAAAAAAAATTTTACTATAGAAGAAGCAGCATCGATTGCCAAATATTTGAATATTAAATTTGACAAGTTTAATGTAGAACAATTTAGAATTGGATTAAATGTTGAATTAGAGCATGGTAGTATTAATCCATTTACTAACATAACTAATGATGATCCTATTATAACTGGCAAAATAACTCTTGCTCACTTAAATGAATATTCAGATTATTATAAACGGCTAACTAAAATGGAGGAAGAAGCAGAAGAATATTGGGGTTATTAAATTTTAAAAGGTAATTCACCGATTGTAAGAATGTTTTAAAATGCAATGACATGACACAATTTTCTTAAAACTGAAATGCTAACTATAGAATAAAGCTAGCAAAATACTAAATTAAGTCATATTTTTGTAAAGTGTCTCTGAATTATTTGCGGAGACATTTATTTTTTGTTTTCATCAAAATATTTAAGAGTGAATTCATTTCTGCAATATGTGGAATTAATTACATATTAAAGGTATAATAGTAATATAAAGAAAAAATATTAATGGTGAAGGAGAGAGCAGCTAAATTAGTAGGACCAATTCTAAACTATGAATTTTCAAACAATTAGGAGTCAGTAAAAAGTATAAACAATATAATGAAATAGGGGGAATAAAAATATGCCTGAGATAATTATAGTACTTTTAAAAGTTATAGGAATAGCAATATTAGGGATAATATTGCTAAACATTCTTATAACTTACATTTTAGGATTAAGAGTAATTAAAAGTAATGAAATAGGTATAGTGGAAAAATGGTGGTCCACAAAAGGATCACTAAAGAACTCAATCATTGCATTGAATAAAGAAGCTGGATATCAACCTGATGTACTAAGGGCGGGTATACATTTTAGGTCTGCTATAATGTATAAAGTGAAAAAAGCTCCACTTATAACAATACCCCAAGGGCAAATAGGATATGTCTTTGCACGAGATGGACAGGCACTCGAACCAACTCAAAGCTTAGGTAAAGTAATAAAAGAAAGCAATAACTTTCAAGATGTTAGAGCATTTATTGAAAATGGAGGGCAAAAGGGTCCTCAAAGAGATATTCTTAGAGAAGGTACTTACGCCTTTAACCTTGCTCAATTTGTAGTAATAACGGAAAATAAGACGTACTGCATAGACAATGGAAATGCTACTGAAATGCAAGCTATTGAAAGTATGGCCGAAAAGATAAGAGAACATAATGGATTTAAGCCAATGATAATACAAGGTGATAGTGATTTTACTGGAATAGTTACTATACATGATGGTCCTTCTCTACCAAATGGAGAAATTATAGCTCCTATAGTTGGAGAAAACCCTCAAGACGGAGAAACATATCATAATAATTTCCAAAACCCTGAAGCATTCTTAAAGGCGGGAGGTTTTAGAGGAAGACAATATCAAGTTATAACAGATGGGACATACTACCTAAATGGTTTATTTGCAACTGTAGAGTTGGTAAAAAAAGTTGTTATTCCAGTGGGATATGTAGGGGTAGTTGTTAGTTATACAGGAAGAAAGGGAAAGGATCAATCTGGAGAAGCCTATAAACATGGAGAACTTGTTGAAAATGGCTGCAAAGGGGTATGGAAAGAACCATTAAATCCAGGCAAGTATGCTTTTAATACCTATGCAGGTAGCATAAGTCTTGTACCTACAACTAACATCATACTAAAATGGATTGAAGGAGAGACAGACAAAACACATAAGTATGATGAAAACTTAAAAGAAGTAGACATTATAACACAAGATGCCTTCCAACCAACATTACCTTTATCAGTTGTAATAAATATAGACTATAGAAAAGCCCCTCTTGTTATTCAAAGATTTGGAGATATAAAAATGCTTGTAGAACAAACACTAGATCCTATGGTAGCTTCTTACTTTAAAAATATAGGACAAAGGAGAACTCTAATAGAACTTATTCAACAAAGAACAGAAATTCAAGAAGAAGCTGCTGATAAAATGAAAGAAAAATTTAATCATTACAGCTTAGAGCTTGAAGAAGTATTAATCGGAACTCCTTCGGCTGAAAATGATAAAAAAATAGAAACAATTCTACAACAGTTAAGGGATAGACAAGTTGCAAAAGAGCAAATTGAAACATACAAACATCAAACATATGCTGCTGAAAAAGAAAAGATTTTAAAAGAATCTGAGGCTAAAGCAAGACAACAATCTGCTTTAACTGAATCTGAAATCAATATTGATATAGAATCAAATAAGGGTGCCGCTGAATTTAGAAAGGCACTTCAAGAAGCAGAACAAATAAAAGCATTAGCTGAAGCTAGAGCAGCTGAAATTAAAATTATTGCTTCTGCTGAAGCAGAAAAAGAGGAAAAAGTAGGTATAGCTAAAGCTGTAGCAATAAATAAGCAAGTAGAAGCATACGGTGGACCTCAATATCAGGTAGCTCAAATAATTGGTGAAAAGTTTGCTGAGGCTATAAAAATAGCAAAAGTACCTATAGTGCCTAAAAATATAGTAACTCTTGGTAGAAATGGAGAACATAGTAATGCAAGTATATTAGATACAGTCCTTGCTCTTACTATGAATAAACAACTAGGAATAGATATAGCAAAAGATACTGAAGAGGATAATGGAATAACAGAAAAAGAAATAGACAATACACCAATTACAAATGTATCTAAAGTAAATGAAGAGGCTAATGATGATGAATCTAACAAGGGAAATTTAAAGTAAATTTATTAACCTAAACTAGAACGGTGAAAAAATAAGCCTACAAGCCTACTTTCGTAGGCTTATAAATTTATAAAATTTTATGATTAAACGTCCTAACATAGTAGGTTATATCTTATTAAAAATAAATATTTATAAAAGGCGGTAATCTAACTATGAAAAGAATTAATAAGGAGGTGGCACTTGTGGAATATAAAGCTACTAATAAATATAGACTAGTTATATTTATTCCATTAATACTAGGTATATTAATAGATAATGTAAGCTTTATATCAAAAATATATACAGAGGGATACATGTTCATATCCATTTTATTTATAGTATTTTGGTTTTGGGCTGGTAAACTCTTTGCAGAAATTAGTGAGAATAAAAGAAAAGGATTTTTTCAAGGTAATAAATTATGGCTGCTATCTTTTGTAATTTTTAAATTGCTAATCTACTTATCTCAAAATAGAATAAGTTTTATGGCGTTTATGACGTTTTTCCCAGAAAGATTCTCTCAATATTATGTAATATGTATGACTCCGATTGTTTCTAAAATTTTAAAGTTATCTGTTGTAGCCACTGGAACCGGAAGGGTAACTGCAGCTTATATATTTATGTTTATAGTTTTTTCTGTAGGGTTCAGTTATGGCCTCTATTGGAGGGAGAAGAAGATAAGGCTAATTATTATTACAGCTTTGCTTGGTATGGTGTGTTTACCTGTTATAAGTGTATTAGCTCCCTTTGCAAATTATGGTGTAAGAGAGGGTGGAATATTTGTAAAAGAAAACTCTAAACAAATAAAAAGCTATTATTCAGACTATTCTAGAATTGGGTTTGAGGTGTATTTCAATTTTATTTTAGAGAATGGAAAGGTAGATTGGCAAATTACTAATCCAAAAGGAGAAGTAATATTTTCTGGATGTGAAACAATGAAAAACATAGAGAGAGTTAGGGGATTTAGCATAAAACCTCCAAACATGCCTGGAAAGTATACCTTAACTATCACGCCTTATGAAGCTATAGGGAAGTTTAATGTAAATTGGTCTGATACTCCAAATCCTTTAATGTAAATAAAGAAAATATGTGGTTTAATAGAGGAAGAAAGATTTTATTTGTAATATAAGGAGAACAGATATGTTAGAGAAAAAGAAGTACGCAAATGGTCAAGAAGTTTACACATATGATAAAAATAAACTCACCTACTATTTTAAAAATGGGAAAATAAAAGCAGAAGGCCCTTTTGAAAACAATCAAATGGAAGGTGAATGGAGATTTTATAGGGAATCTGGACAACTATGGCAAATAGGGAATTTTCAGAACGGCAAGAAACATGGAACATGGATAAGATTTAATAAAGATGATCAACAGGAATATAATGAGGAATTCAAGGATGGGAAACTAATTAAAGCAAAATAGTACGAAGTTCTTATGTATAACTTATAAAGAGAAATATCTATAGCTCTGAATATTAATTATTCACTTAAAGATAATACTAGACATACTATAGAATATAAATAATCTAATAATGTTATATATGAACTAATCTTAGCTGTTGACAAAGAATATTATTATCAATTGATAATGTGTTTTACTACAAAAAGTGTAGAAAATCAAGGTTTATAGTAATATAATAAAAATATAAACAATTATCAATTAGGAGTGAAATAAGTGGAAGATTATAAATTAGGCACCAAAGTATCAGTAGTTACAATGATATTGAATATTATATTAGCTATATTCAAATTAATTGCAGGTATCTTTGGGAAAAGCTCTGCAATGATTGCAGATGCAGTTCATACAGTATCTGATGTATTTACAACTATAGTAGTTATTATTGGACTAAAGATATCCTCTAAAGGGGAAGATAAAGAACATCCCTATGGGCATGAAAGGTTAGAAGCTGTCTGTGCAAAAATAATAAGTGTAGCTCTTCTTTTAGTAGGTTTTATGATTGGGTATAAAAGTGCAGTAAGGCTTTATACAGGCAATATAACTACTCCAGGAAAGATTGCCCTATGGGCTGCAGCAGTATCAATTATTTTTAAGGAAGGAATGTACTGGTATACTATTATAACTGCAAGGAAAATAAGAAGTATTGCAATGGAAGGAGATGCTTGGCATCACAGATCAGATGCCCTATCATCAGTTGGAACCTTTCTAGGAATTCTAGGGGCAAGATATGGATATACATTTATGGATCCTCTTGCAGGTATCATTGTAAGTATATTAATAATAAAGGTTGGAGTAGATCTTTATATAAGAGCAGTAAAGGAACTTATTGATTCATCTGCAGACAAAGAAACACTAGATAAAATAAATAATAGTGTGATTTCTATTGACGGAGTCAAGGCAATAAAAAACCTTAAAACCAGAATATTTGGGAATAAAATATATGTAGATATAGAAATATGTGTTGATGAGAGACTTTCAGTGAGAGAAGGACATGATATAGCAGAGCTAGTTCATTGTTCAGTTGAAAATGAAATTAACACTGTAAAACATTGTATGGTTCATATTGAGCCATTTACAGGATAATCTAATATTATGAATATTATTAACCAATAAACTATAATAAACAAAAATTCATTTTAATTACAAACACCCTAAAGTTTTATTTAACATTAGGGTGTTTTATTAAAGTAAAAATTCTAATGCTTTTCAACCTTATTGCTCCTCTCTTATGTATGTGTTAAAATCGATTATACGATGATAATATCATGTACAACCAATACAATAAGCACGATTTTTATATAAGGTAAGTATCTAAAAGATACTATCTACTGATTGGGTAATTACTATAGGAGAATAGTTATGAATAAATATCCAGAGCCAACTGTTAGTGCCGTTATTTTAAATCCTGATGGGAAAATACTTCTCTGTAAATCTCGGAAATGGGGAGACAAATATGTAATTCCCGGCGGTCATATTGAATTAGGAGAAAAAATGGAAGACGCGCTGATAAGAGAAATATTGGAAGAAACAGGACTAAGTATCTGTGATATTGAATTGATTAGTTTGAAAGAGAGTATATATAGCGATACATTTTACGAGAAAAAGCACTTCATCTTTATTGATTATCTATGTAAAACTAATTCAAGTAACGTTATTCTAAATGATGAAGCAGATGAATATGAGTGGGTAGATTTAGAGCAAATAGAATATTATAACTTGGGAGGTTTTACGAAAGAATTATTAATGAAGTTAAGAAATGAGAATGAAGCTAAAGAATGCAAAAGGATATTTTACAATTATTAACACATAGGTTCTTTGCTTCTAAAAAGAGTAACTGAATGGGCTAAAGGTAAGGGAGTTAATAGAATTGAATTAAAATTTTCTTATATTACGATACAACCATTGATATGTAAAAGTAATTATATACCTAAATTAAAAGCTAGAATATTAATTATTCACCTAAAATGCACACTAAACATAATATAGAATATAAACAATCTAATATGGAGTGTGTTCTAGTGATATATGCACTAATCTTAGCCGGTGGGAAAGGGACAAGACTTTATCCTCTATCACGTGAGCGAAGCCCAAAGCAATTTCTAAGAGTTATAAATGAAAAAAGCTTTTTACGTAATACCGTAGATAGAATAACTCCTATAGTGAGCAAAGAAAATATTTATGTTGTTACTAATAAAGATTATATAGATAAAATAAAATTGGAATTGCCAGATATAAATGAAAAAAATATTTTTATAGAACCTGCTAATAAGGAGACCGCTACTTGTATAGGTCTTTCTGCTGTAAAACTATTAAAAAGAGATAAGGATGCAGTAATGCTTGTACTTCCATCTGATCATTTCATTAAAAATGAGAAGTTATTTATAGATACTCTAGAACAAGCAATTGAAATTGCAGAAAGAAGAAGAGGTCTTTTAACTATTGGAATAAATCCTGTAAGACCTGAAACAGGATATGGATATATTCAAATGGGGGACAGAATTAATGGAGATATTCCAACCTTTAAGGTGGCAAGGTTTACTGAAAAGCCTAACCTTGAGGTGGCTAAGGATTTTTTGATTGATGGTAATTACTTATGGAATAGTGGGATGTTTGCATGGAGAGCAGATGTATTCTTGCGGGAGATGGAAAAGTATCTTCCTAAAATGTATAGAAGCTTAATGGAAATATATCAAGATGTAGATACAGAAAAAGAAGAGGAAACCACAAATGAACAGTATAATCTCATAGAGGGTATTTCAGTTGACTTTGGAATTATGCAAAAGACAAGAAAAGCATATGTAATAAAATCTGAATTTGAATGGGATGACATTGGAACTTTTTCAGCTATGTGCAGATTCCTAAAAAGTTTTAGAGGAAATAGCATTACAGGAAACACCTTCCTGGAGCAAAGTGAAAATTGCTATGTATTTGGTAAAGAGAAATTAATAATAGGCTTTGGTGTAAAGGATCTTATTATTGTTGATGCAGGAGATGTGCTTCTTGTTATGGATAAGAATAAGGATCAGGAGATAAAGCATTTAGTAAATGTTATTCAGCAACAAAAAGATTATGATAAGTATTTATAAATATGATTTTAAGGTCAGGATACAATTTTTTTAATTTAAATTGAATCCTGACCTTATTTAGTTTTATATTAATATCGATAGAATGTAATAAATATATTGTAATTATATATGAGCAGCGATGATATTATTTTTGTATAAGGAAATAGATAATATCAGAAAAGTATTTACTTACGAAATAGGATGCTTTTGACAAGGGAGGTTAAAATAGATGGTTGATAATAACACGGTTATGGGGTACAGGCATTTGGTTAAATTATTTATAGATGCCTACGATAATGACTGGGATGCGGCTCAGGCTCTAAAGAAAAATCGAGAGTTCATGTGTATGATAAGAAGAATAAAATTTGAAGGAGTATATAAGCTATGAATGGAAAAAATAATGAACAAAACATAGTTATTAGAAGGGCTAAAGATAAGGACATTAACTGTCTAGTAGAACTATTAACAGTACTCCTTACTATAGAGACGGATTTTATTATCGATACAAAACAACAGAAAAAAGGTCTTCCCATTATGCTGGAACAAAGTAATCAATGTTGTATCATAGTTGCAGAACATGAGGGACAGGTAGTAGGTATGTGTACAGGACAGTTACTAACCTCCACATCAGAAGGTGGCTTGAAAGTTATCTTGGAAGATTTAGTTGTAGCAGCAGAGCATCGTGGACGTGGAATAGCATCATTACTAGTTAACGCAGTAGAAGAATGGGTTGTTAAGAATGGTGCACTGAGAATTGATCTTTTAGCGGATCGACGTAACATTCCAGCTTTAAACTTTTATAAAAAACATAACTGGAATTCTACGGAGTTGATTGCTTTACAAAAATACTTACCTTAGAATCAAACTATATTAAAATGAAGGAGAAAAAAATGAACATTAATTATTTTGTAAAAACTCATGGATTAGGGAATGAGTATATTGTTTTAGATGAAGAAAAGATAAAATTTAATTTAACACAAAAGGCAATTGAAAGAATTTGTAATGTCAACTTTGGCATAGGTTCAGATGGAATTTTGTTAAAAGTCCAATCCAATAAAGCAGATTTTGGGTTGAGGATTTTTAATCCAGATGGTTCTGAAGCAGAGAAAAGTGGAAATGGTTTAAGAATATTTTGCAAATACATTTATGATTATGGATTTGTTAATAATAAAGAATTTTCTGTTGAAACTAAAGGTGGAATAGTTAAAGCAAAAATTATAGAGACTTCAAATAGAAAAGCAAAACTAATTTCGGTAGAAATGGGGAAAGCTATCTTTAACTCAAAGGAAATCCCTACAACTTTTATAGAGAAGGAAGTAATAGGAGAGAAGTTGAAGGTTAAAAATAAGGAATATGAAATAAACTGTGTTTCTGTGGGAAATCCTCATTGCGTTGTTTTAAAGCAAGAATTAGATATTGATGAAATAAAAGAATATGGAAGGTTTATAGAAAATCACAGCATGTTTCCTAATAGAATTAATGTTCAATTTGCAAAAGTTATATCAAGAAGTGAGGCAGAAATATTAATATGGGAAAGAGGTGCTGGTTTTACATTGGCATCAGGAAGTTCATCTTGTGCAGTGGCAAGTGTTTTAAGAAAAAGAAATTTAGTTGATGATAAAGTTAAAATTAAAATGCTTGGTGGTGAATTATTAATACAAATAGATGATGATTGGAATATTAAGATGACTGGAGAAGTTAGACAGATAGCTGAGGGAACTTTAAGTGATGAACTAATAGAAGATTTAAATAAATGGATAAATATATATAATGGGAATGTTGATTAAATTATTATATTAGAAAGAATTTTACTAAAGAACGCTATGTATTAGTTGTACTTACTAATATATAGCGTTCTATTGTTTTTTTGATTATGCTATGAAAGCATTTATTAGAATATAGTTAATTTCACGTAAAAGTTAATAATTTTTATTGGAAAAAATTTGAAATAATTGTCTCGTATGAAAGAATGACTCATATAATGAAAGGTGGACTTATTTATATAAGATATTGCTATCTTGGAAAGTAAAAAGTGCTAAGTCTGCATTCTGTTATAAAGAACTGGGGGGAGTACTACGGAAAGCGGAGAAGAAAGGTTCAATGAAGAGTTAGTAGAAAAATCAACAGAAGAAGCTATAAAAAAGCGTAAAAAAATCCTTAAAGGTATAATAATATTTTTTTGTGCTCTACTTGCTGTTTATTTTGGAATGGCCAAATATTTTATGAATCATTTTTATATTGGCTCTAAGATTAACTCTATTAGTGTTTCAGGAAAAAACATTGAGGATGCAAAAGGAGTAATTGAAGCGGAGCTTCAAAATTATACCTTGACTCTAAAAGAGCGTGAAAGTAAAAGTGAGCAAATAAAAGCAAGCGATGTGGGCTTAAAGCTCAGCTCAGGTGAGGAATTAAATAAACTTAAGGATACACAGAACCCCTTCAAATGGGTAGCAGTATTCTTTACTGAAAAAGATTGTAAAATGAATATAGGACTTTCCTATGATGAGAATCTGCTTAAGGAAAAAATAGATAAGCTATCATGCTTTAGCAGTGATAATGTTGTTGAACCTAAAAATCCAAGCTTTAAGTATGAAGATAATAATTATGTGATTATAAGTGAAGTTTCAGGGAACAAAGTAGACAAAGATATCTTATATTGTTATGTAGTAAATTCAATGCTTAAGGGAGAAAATGAAATAGATTTAGAGTCAGCAGGCTGCTACGTAAAGCCCAAATATAATTCAGATTCAAAAGAAACTATAGAAGTTAAAGACACGCTGAATAAATACGTATCTTCAAAAATTACTTATACTTTTGGTGAAAAAAAGGAAACCTTAGACGGTTCTATAATAAATACGTGGCTTAAGGTTGATGATAATTTCCAAATTACTTTTGATGAAAAAAAGGTTATGGCTTATATGGATACACTTTCTAAAACTTATGATACAGTTGGTAAGACTAGAAAGTTTGTTACATCATTAGGAAATACCATATATATAAATGGTGGTGATTATGGGCAATCTATTGATAAGGATAAAGAAGTAAGGAATTTAATTAAAGACATAAAAGAAGGAAGAACTATAACGAAAGAACCAGAATACAGCAGCAAAACTGCTTTTCCTTCTAATAACGGAGACATTGGAACTACGTATGTAGAAATAAATTTATCAAAACAGCAGTTATGGTTTTATAAAGATGGATCACTAATAGTGGAAGGAGATGTTGTTACAGGTAATATATCAAAGAATCATTCAACACGTAAAGGTGTTTTTAAGCTAAAGTATAAGGCAAGAAATGCTATTCTTAGAGGGGCAGATTATGCTACATTTGTTAACTACTGGATGCCATTTGATGGAGGAATAGGAATTCATGATGCAAGTTGGAGAAAAAATTTTGGAGGAGATATATATCGGACAGATGGTTCTCATGGTTGTGTAAATTCACCTTATAATGTAGCACATTTAATATACGATAATATTAAGCCAGGAACACCTATTATTTGTTATTAGCAATAGAACTTGATGTGATTATTGCTATCAGTTTTAGACATAAATAATCTACCTCTATCTCTAAAAGTTTATTAAAATTCCTTAATTATTGATAGAGGTAGATTATCACATTTTAACATCTCTTAAAGCTTTGGGCTATCAACATTTCTTCATATTTATCAATTTATATAGAGTACAATCTATTTAATGGGATAACTTCTCATAACCTCATTCAATTTTCCATAACTAACCCTATCTGGATAATTAATCATCTTTTCCCACCTATCCAAACTAACAGGATTTATAACAATAAGTTCTGCAGCGTCTTTAAGTGAAGGTTTTAGGGATTGAGTTAATATACTTAGCTAAATCTTTTTTACTAACACCTTTCAATAATCGTGTCTTTCTAATTTTATTTCCAACTGTATCTTCTGGTAAAGGGTATAAAAAGGTTGTTCGAACATCAATATTTGGGGTCAGAATGCAATTTTTATTTGAGGAAAATTGTATCCTGAGGAAACAGAAATACTCTTTTGTTTTATCCTGTCTTTTGTTTGCTCACTTGATCTTCATAAACTTTTTTTATTTGCTCAATAATACTATCTTCATCAAAGCTTTTTTCATAAATATTAAAGACCTTCATTATCCCCATAATGCTATTAGTTAAAAAAACACTATCTGCAGATAATAAATTCTCCTTACTGAATTTACCTTCAGTAACATCAAAGTTATTTATTATGAACTTTCTTACAGTTCCTTCAAGTAATCCACACTCTACAGATGGAGTATATATTTTTTTGTTCTTTATAAAAAATACATTAGATAGACTTCCCTCAGATAATTTTCCCTCTGTATTGAAAAACAACACCTCATTATATCCCTCATTAATACATTTTTCATGTTCTAATATATTTTCTAAGTAATTTAAAGACTTTAAGTATGTAAGCTTGGAAAATTCATTTCTCTTAACAGAACTTATTTTAACTTTAAATCCCTTCTTATAATGCTCCTGAGTATAATTATTCCTTCTAATAGTAAATAGGGTATTGTTTTCTGTAACCACTAATTTTAACACACAGTTACTGCACTGAAGCTTCTTCACAGCAGCCATAACTTCATCTTTAGTAATTTCCTTATTTATTTCTATAGTAGAAAGTCCGTTATTTATCCTGTCTAAATGTTCTTCAAGAAAAAGCGGCACATTATTTACAAGCATAGTCTCAAAAAGTCCCCTTCCAAAATAAAAACCACTATCTAAAAGAATATTCTTATTTTCTATTATCTTACCATTTAAAAGTATCATAACTAAAACACCCCTTTATAGTACTTTCATCAAGGCCTTAGCTTTATCTAGTGTCTCATCATATTCTGCTTCCTTTACAGATTCCCAAGTAATTCCTCCACCTATACCAAAGTAGGCATTTCCACTCTTTATAAGTATAGTTCTTATAGCTATATTTAGGTCTGCATTTCCATCAAAACCTAAGTAACCTATACATCCCGTATAAATATTTCTTCTAGTAGGCTCTAATTCCTCAATTACTTCCATAGACCTAACCTTAGGTGCACCAGTTATAGATCCCCCTGGGAAACATACTTTTATACAGTCTACTGCTGTGTATTCCTCTTTTAATTCCCCTATAACAGTAGCTACTAAGTGAAATACAGTACTGTATTCCTCTAATTTAAAGAGTTCTATTACCTTTACAGAATACGGCTTACAGACTTTACTTAAATCATTTCTCTCCAAATCTACAATCATTAATAACTCAGACTTATCTTTTTCACTATTTATAAGTTCTTCTCTATTCTTTAAATCTTCCTCTTCATTTTTACCTCTAGGTCTTGTACCTTTAATAGGTCTTGTTTGAACAATATTATTTCTTATTTCCAAAAATTTCTCTGGTGAAGAAGATACTATACTAAAATCTTCAACATTCATAAATGCAGCAAATGGAGCTGGATTTATATGTCTTAAGTCCTTATATACCTCATAAGGCTCTTTATTTGTTTCACAACAGAATCTTTGGGTTAAATTAGTAATGTAAACATCTCCAGTCCGTATATATTGCCTAACCCTCTCTATTGTATCTATATACTCATCCTTACTAAAGTTTGATATAAACTTTGTAGTGCTATTATTTACTTTTCTATATTTAACTTTATGTCCCTTGGTTATTTTATCTTTTAGTTCATTAATACTCTCTTCTTTTGGTTTCAATATGCCTAAAGAAGTAATATAAGTTTTCTTTTTTAAGTTATCCACTATTACTGCATTATCATAAAAATAAAAATAGCAATCAGGTATTTTCACATCTTCTACAGTCATCACAGGAATCTTTTCTGTAGTTCTTGCCATGTCATAAGAAAAGTACCCCATAGCTCCAGCTATGTATGGAAGTTCTGTATTATTTTCAATTTTGTATATATTAATCAGCTTACTAAGTTCTTTAAAAGGCTCACCATTAAACTTTTTATTATTCATGATACAAATATTATTTTCATATTTAAAAGTAGTAAAAGGGTTTAATCCTATAAAAGAGTATCTACCTAAACTTTTAGCATCCATACCACTATCTAGAATAGTAACTGTTTTATCTTCTTTAAATAATGAGTAAATATCAAAACCATCGAATTCTGTTTCTATTTCTTCAATTAAAAACTCCATATAATCCCCCTCTGTTAACCCTTTTTGCTTCTTCTAGAAAATTCTTAAGCATTTCATGTCCGCATTCTGTTAGTTCTGCTTCGGGATGAAATTGTACTCCTTCAACAAGATATTCTTTATGCTTAATTCCCATTATAACTCCATCAGTAGTTTCGCAGGTTATAGTAAAGCATTCTGGAAGTGTTTCCTTTTCTATTATTAACGAATGATATCTTGTAACATCTAATGGATTTTTAATTTCTTTAAACACTCCTATATTTTTATGATGTACCTTAGATACTTTTCCATGTATAGGTTCTTTACCCTTTATTATATTAGCACCAAAGGTATAACCAATACTTTGATGTCCAAGACATATTCCTAAAATAGGAATCTTACCACTAAATTTTTTAATTATGTCTACACAAATACCTGATTGTTTAGGTGGCTTAGGACCTGGAGAAATTATAATTCCTTCCGGCTGCATTTTTTCCACATCTTCTAATGTTAATTTATCATTTCTATAAACCTTAACATCTTCCTTTAGTTCTTCTAGATATCTTACTAAGTTATATACAAATGAATCATAGTTATCAATCATAAGAAACATGAATTCTCACTCCTCATCATTAAGTTATATTGCTTATCAAAATATTATCTTTATACAGTATATCATTTTAATATTATGCTGTTACAGAGAAAAATTCATTTGTAACTCTTCAGATACTAATTCTGTTTTACTAAATAAAAGAAATTTAAATTTTCTAAAATATAACAACTAAATAACGTCATAAATTTAAACAAAAAGGGATAACTTACTCAAGACATGTCCAGTGACATCATTAATTGGAGTACTGTTACGGATTCTACTAAATACTTAAAGGATAGGTATAATTAACAGTAACGACAATATATACCAAGTTGAACACTTTAATAACATTAGGATTGTGCAATCTAATACATCCGTTTGATACAGCTTTCCCAATAGAAGAAGGGTTAAAGAAAACTGTTAAAAATGATACAATTTATATAACGTTGTTTCGTGACTGTAAACTATTATGAAGTAATCATTAATCTAGGATTAGTTATGGTTAACCGTATCATAAATAAATGCGAAAACTAGCATTAGTCATTGATATTACTTGGTTAAGTCTAGTTTTTTTAATTGGAAAAATTGTATCATAAGTAAGATAGAATTAAGCAAATATTTTTATTAAATATTAATTTTATTTTTAATTACTTCGATTTCTGCTATTAAATCATTAATACGAGATTCTAGCTCATTTATTTTATCGATGTTGTTTTGATTATTTTTGGAACTTTCTTTATTTGATTTACTTGAATTACTATTTTGAGTTGTATTACAATATTGATTATTTATATTATAACTTTTAGGATTAAAAGACAATCCTGGTCCTCCTTGAAAATATTGCTGTTGTGAATTATATGTTAATATTACTTGACCGAGTAATTCAAACCAATTTCCTAGTGCATTTTGAACATTAAAAGGTAGATTCCCTGCCATTATTTCTCCAAGTATTGTTCCTATTATAACGAATAATTGAGGATTTAAACACTGAAACCCATTTGGGATATCACAACATCCCATATTCTTAAATTCGTTTGTTTTACTATTATTGTTTGAATTATTATTAGCATTATTATTAAAATTAGTATATCCACAAGCTCTTGCAAAATCTTCAAAATTACTCCAGCCACTAAAGTTCATAGTTTCCTCTTATATATAATTACTTTAGTTTATTATATTATTTTCATCTAATAGGGGTTACTTTTATCAAGTAAATCAGAGTCAGTAGAAGAAGCTGCAAAAAAGATAGAATCTGGTGATAAAATTTGGTTTGGTGCATGTTCATCAGCTCCCATACAAATATTGAAAGAATTAGCTGATAGAGCACAAGAACTTAAGAATTTAGGAATTAAGATTCTACAGGTGACAATCATTTGTCCATTTGATAATGGAAGCTTTTCTTAAGTTCTCTTGGATTTAAGCAAGTCATAGCTTCAGACATGATACATACACCCTTTGCACCTGCTAGCAGTACATCTGCTACTTTATCCTTTGTTATCCCGCCAATAGCAAATACAGGTATAGTAACGGAATCACAGACCTCTTTCAAGAATGAGAGACCTCTTGAAGGTATTCCTTTTTTGCAGTCTGTTGGGAATATATGTCCTGCTATTAAATAGGATGCACCTAATTCTTCTGCTTCCTTCGCCTCAAGTAGTGAGTGAACAGAAGCACCAACTTTAGCAAATTCATGTGTCTGATTTTTATATGTCCTTAAATCTGACATTGACAAATGGATAGTAGGAATCTCAAGCTTTTTAGCTATTGAGATATTCTGATTAATAATAAGAGGAACTTTATTCATATAACAGATTCTTTTTATTTGGATAGCCAAAGATTCATATTCTTCAAGGTTTAAATCTTTTTCTCTTAACACTATTGCAAGAGGCTTTCCTTTTGCTAATTCATCAATTCGATTAAAAAAATTATCCTTACAAAGCTTGTGATTCGTTACATAAATTAACATAGAGCTCTCCTAAACATTAATATAATCAGAATAAACAGGTTGTAATCCTCTGATTACAATCATTTCGTGCACTTCATGTACACTACGTGGATCAGAGATCTCAAATTGTTCATCGCCCTTTTCTTCTTCAGTGTGGCCTCCAACTCCAACACTTACCCCAGCAGAGATTTTTGTGGCTACCATTCCAATAACATTATCACGAAATCCTGCTCTTTCTCTTGTAGAAATTGTAATTCCAGCATAGGGCATAAACAAACGATAAGCAAGCATTACTTGCAAAAGCTGTTTTTCATGGACATCATTAGGAGTATTTTCAGCATTGTTTATGTATGGCCTTAAACGTGGAACTGAGAAGGAAACTTCAACATGAGGATACTTTTGTTGTATAAAAAATGCATGTAAACCAGCTGCAAAGGCATCTTTTCTAAAATTGTCTAGGCCAAGCAATGCACCAAAAGCAACACCACGCATACCCCCTAATAAAGCACGTTCTTGTGCATTAAAACGATATGGAAAGATTCTTTTTGGCCCTCTTAAATGAACCTGTTCATACTTATCTGCATTATAAGTTTCTTGATAAACAGAAACAAAATCTGCACCGCATTTATTCAAATATGCATATTCTTCAGAGTTTAATGGATATATTTCAATGCCTATTGTAGAAAAGTATTTTGTTGCCAATTTAATTGCTTCACCAATGTATTCTACTCCAGACATATAACGAGACTCACCGGTTAATATTAAAATCTCTTTAAGGCCAGTGCTAGAAATTGCCTTTAACTCTTTTTCAATTTCTTCTAAAGAAAGCTTTCCACGGTGAATTTTATTTTTGCAATTAAAGCCGCAGTATATACATTCGTTTTCGCAATAGTTAGCAATATATAATGGTGTAAATAAACAAACAGAATTACCAAAGTGTTTTCTTGTCTCTAAGGTTGCCTTCATTGCCATAGCTTCTAAATATGGTAAAGCTGCCGGGGATAATATAACCGCATAATCTTCAATTGAAAGCTGTTTTTTATTTAAAGCTTTTTCTACATCTTCATCAGTATATTGATTATAGTTATATTCTTTTACTAAGGCTAACACCTTGTCCATAATATCAGAATATGTTGGTTCCATACCATCTAAATATTCCATATGATTTATTTTAATTGACTCCACGATTAATCCTCCAAAAACCCTGTCAAAGGACTAGATGCCTCTGCCCTATTATTTAACACTCTGCCAATACCAGCAAGATATGCGGTACGTCCTGCTTCAATAGCATTTTTGAAGGCTATAGACATCAAGGAAATATTGTTTGCTGTTGCAATTGCAGTATTACACATAACAGCATCAACACCCATTTCCATTGCTTCACAGGCTTGAGATGGACGACCTATACCAGCATCTACAATTATAGGTAAATCTATTTCATCCACTAAGATTTGTATGAAATCCTTTGTGCAAAGCCCTTTATTACTTCCGATAGGTGCACCTAAAGGCATTACTGATGCTGCACCAGCATTCATTAAGGCTCTTGCTGCATTTAGATCAGGGAACATATATGGCATAACGATAAAACCTTCTTTTGCAAGTATTTCTGTAGCTTTTATTGTTTCATAGTTATCTGGCATTAAATATTTAGAATCATGGATAACTTCTAATTTTATAAAATCTCCACAACCAATTTCCTTTGCAAGGCGTGCTATTCTAACAGCTTCTTCTGCATTTCTTGCGCCTGAAGTGTTTGGCAGCAGTGTAATGCCCTTTGGAATATAATCTAATATATTTTCTTCTCCACCTATATTAGCACGACGTAGTGCAAGGGTTATTATTTCTGCTTCTCCCTTTTCAATAACTGCCTTTACCATGTCTAATGAAAATTTACCTGAACCTAATATAAATCTTGAATTAAATTCATGCCCACCAATTATTAATTTATCACTCATTTATAACATCCTTTCTTAAACATCTTCTATTCCAAGCAATAAACGTAAAACCATGTTTGCCTGATGACCCGCACAAATTTGTACTCTTGGGGACATCAAACCTCTGCCGATTCTTGCTTCGTTTTCTAAATCTCCACATACATATAAACCCTTTATTGAATTTGTTGTTTTAATTAAATTTGAACTATCATATCCTGCCATGCCAGAAGCTGCTACAATTTTTACATTTGTAAGTTTGTCCAATGCTACATTTACAAGTATAGATTTCGCCTTGGGTTTATCGAAAGCTTCGCAAATAATATCATACCCATAAAAGATTTCCACAACATTGTCTTCCGTTACTTTTATATCTCTAGTTTCTACCTTGATAAAAGGATTGATTTCTTCAATCTGTTTTTTTAAGGCTTTGGTTTTTTGCATACCTAAATGATTAATACTATAACTTTGCCTATTAAGATTACTTGGTTCAACAATATCAAAATCTACTAGGAGAAGTTGTCCTACACCTATTCTTGCAAGCATAATTGCAATATTAGAACCAAGTCCTCCTAGACCTGCTATAGCTACCTTACCTTTTTTCAGCTTTTTATGTACATTCGGGGTATGCCTTGCCATCATCATACTTTCCAGTTCTTCTTCCTTAGGCATGATGCCTTTGGTGATTATAGTCAATATATCATTTTCAGATATATTGGAGTCTTTCTCTATTTGAAAACCATTTAAAATTACAACATCTGTTTCATTCCCAATTTGATTTCTTACTTCAAAGGCTGTTCTGCAAGATACTTCTACATCTTTTCCATTTACCATTATTTTCATAAATCAGCCACCTCCAACGAATCTAACAACCTCTAGAGTGTCTTCGTCTTTAAGAATAACATTCTTATACGAGATTCTTGGAACAATTTCACCATTGTGTTCTACTGCAATTGTAGTGATATCATATTTTTGCGCTTCTAAAAAGTCATATAAGGTTTGATTCATAGATAATGAAACAGTAGATCCATTGAGTTTCATTTTTTACCTCCTTTAAAAATTGGTACAAAAAAGCACAAAACGAGATTTGCACCCTTTCGGTGGTGCACCCCATTTTGTGCTCTATTTTTATTTATTCAGAAGTATAATATATTTTTTTGTATTAGTCAAGCTGTATGTATAAAATTTCACAAGTGACTGTGAGCAAGCTTCAATTCTAAAAGTATTGCAGCATCTTTAAGCGAAAGTTTATTTTCTAATGGCCAATCTTTAATTTTAAGATTATAATTATTAAATATGAACTCATAATATTTAAGGTTATTTAATTTTACTTATCCTATAAATGAAGAAATAATTACAGTTATAAAAAGGTTAAAGGTGGCTTTGCTAAAAATATTTAGATATTATATAGAAGGAGTAATTCATGGAGAGAAATGATATACGTTATCAGACATATTTACGAATATTAAAAGAAGAGTTGATTCCAGCCATGGGATGTACTGAGCCTATTGCTATAGCATACGGTTCTGCTAAAGCAAAGGAACTATTGGGTACAATTCCAGATAGAGTAGTAATTGAAATAAGTGGAAATATTATCAAAAATGTAAAAAGTGTAGTTGTTCCTAATACAAATGGGTTAAAGGGTATAGAAGCAGCAGTTTCTGTTGGTATTATAGCAGGTAAATCAGAAAAAATATTAGAGGTTATTTCAAAGGTAAGTGAAGAAGAAAAAAAGTTGACAAAGAAATATATTGACAGAGGATGTATACAAGTAAAGTTAGCAGATTCAAACTTAACCTTTGATATTATAATTACTATGTATGATAAAGAATCCTATGTAAAATTACGTATAGCTGAATACCATGTAAATATCGTATATGTAGAGAGAAATGGTGAAGTTATATTTGATATGGGAAACGTAGAACATAAAGGGAACGGGCTCACTGACAGAAGCTTATTAAATGTAAAAGATATTATTGACTTTGCTGACAGCGTGCTTATAGAAGATGTGAGAGAAACTTTAGAAAGGCAAATACAATATAATTCAGCTATAGCAAGAGCAGGTATTGAAGAAAACTACGGTGCAAATATAGGAAGCGTTCTTTTGAAAACCTATGGAAGTGATATAAAAGTTCGTGCAAAGGCTATGGCAGCGGCAGGTTCCGATGCAAGAATGAGTGGTTGTGAATTACCGGTTATTATTAACTCAGGAAGCGGTAATCAGGGGATGACAGCATCCTTGCCTGTTATAGAATATGCAAAAGAATTAAATGTTGATGAGGATAAGTTATATAGAGCATTAGTGATATCTAATCTTATAACACTTCATCTAAAAACAAGTATTGGACGTTTATCGGCATTTTGTGGAGTAATATGCGCAGGCTGTGGCAGCGGGGCAGGTATTGCATATTTATATGGTGATGGTTACGATGAAATTGCACATACAGTAGTAAATGCAGTTGCAATTGTTTCAGGAATTGTTTGTGATGGAGCCAAGCCATCCTGTGCGGCCAAAATAGCAGCAGCTGTTGATGCAGGTATTATGGGTTACCATATGTATAAAGAAGGACAGGAATTCAAGGGTGGAGATGGCATTGTTGCAAAAGGTGTAGAAAATACAATTACCAATGTAGGTCATCTAGGAAAAGTTGGTATGAAGGAAACAGATAAAGAAATTATTAATATTATGATGAATAAATGTTAATTTGATTTTAGGGTAAAGATGCACATTATTATAGTTGCAGCCAAATAGAAATCCTTAAAATGGGTAATTTTGTATTAGGCATAATATTCCTTAATTTAAAATACATTAGTATTATAAAATGCTACGTAACAAATTAAGGGGAGTGATAATATGAGTTACGAAAAGATTATTTATGGTTGTAACAATGGTGTTGCCAAAATTACACTCAACAGCAAAGCAAATTTAAATGCATTTGATCATTCTTTGATAACAGAAGTAATTGATGCTTTGGATAAGTGTGAAAGTAATCCAGAGGTAAAGGTAGTAATTTTAAATGGTGCTGGAAAAGCATTTAGTGGTGGCGGCGATATTGCAGCTATGTATAAGGCAATAAATGAAGGGCAAGACCTTGAAGAATTAGTTGAATTGGCTGCACAAATGGCAATAAAGATTAAAAAACTTCCTAAGCCTGTAATCGCTTCAGTACATGGTCCAGCTGCTGGGGCTGGTTTTAATGTTGCATTAGCATGTGACCTTTGTATTGCAGCAGAAGATGCTTTATTTATACAAGCATTTGTAAACATTGGGCTTATACCAGATGCAGGCGGTGTTTACCTTTTAACTAGATCTGTAGGAGTATCAAAAGCTTGTGAACTAGCGTTGTCAGGGAAAAGAATTTCTGCAAAAGAAGCATTTGATATGGGAATAGTAGCAGAGATATGTTCTATTGATGAACTTGAGGAAAAAACAAATAAGCTTGCATTAAAAATGGCAAAGGGACCTGCCGTTTCTTATAAAAATACAAAAGAACTAATATATAAAGCTCAATTTTCTGATTTTGAAGAATATTTAAAAGAAGAAGTTAAAGCTCAGGTACAATGTGGTAAAACTGAAGACTTTAAAGAAGGAATGAAAGCTTTCTTAGAAAAAAGAAAACCTAATTATATAGGAAGATAATTAAATATAACTTTTAAAAATATACATTGATATTCTTATTAATTATGAGGGGGATAATTATGAGTTGGCAAGATATTTATAAAAGTAAATTAGTATCAGTAGAAGAAGCAGCAAAAAAGATAGAATCTGGTGATAAGATTTGGTTTGGTGCATGTTCATCAGCTCCCATACAAATATTGGAAGCTTTAGCTAATAGAGCACACGAACTTAGGAACGTTGATCTTGTTACTGCTATGGCAATGTATCCTTATAAATTTTTACAATTACCAGAATATATTGGTAAACTTAATTTTCATACAATTTTTTATGGACCTATTGAAAGAAAATTTTATAAAGCTGGAAATGTAGATATTGACTCAGTACACTTTGGTAAGTCTTACTTAGCAATAAGAGATGTATATAAAGTTGATACATTATTAGCTGATGTATCAGAACCGGATGAAGACGGTTACATGTACTATGGAGCTGTGGGTGTATCATGGAATGGCGTAGTTGCTGAATATGCAAAAAAGAAAATCGTTCAAGTGAATAAATTTCAACCGAAAGTAAATGGAATAAAACATAGAATTCATGTTAGTGAAGTATATTGTATTTGTGAGTATGACCATCCACTCCCTGAGCTAACACAACCTCCTGTTAAGGAAACAGATAAGAAAATAGCATCCTATATTATTCCTTTAATTCCTGATGGAGCAACGTTACAGGTAGGATTAGGTGGTATTGCAAATGCTGTAGCATATGGTCTTGAAAATAAAAAGGATTTAGGTGTTCATACTGAAATGCTTACAGATTCTATGGTGTATTTAGCTAAAAAAGGTGTAATAAGTAGAAGGATTTTAGCTGGATTTGGTTTAGGAAGTAAAGAATTATATGATTTTGTAGGTGAAGGCAAGGTTGAATTAGTTCCTATTGAAGTTGTTAATGATCCATATGCTGCTGGACAAAATGATAATTTTATCTCAATTAACAGTACGCTTATGGTTGATCTTACTGGTCAGGCGGGTTCAGAGTCAATTGGTTTTTCGCAGTTTAGTTGTACAGGAGGACAACTTGATTATGTAAGAGCGGCTGGTATTTCAAAAGGTGGAAAGAGTTTTCTTTGCTTAGCTTCCACTATTAAAAATAAAGATGGTAGTATTGGATCTACAATCAATGTAAGCCTACCAGAGGGTCAGGCTGTTACAACTCCACGATCTGACGTGATGTATGTTGTAACTGAGTATGGTATAGCTGATTTATACAACAAACCTATTAAAGCAAGAGTTGAAGCTATGATCTCTATTGCACATCCAGATTTCAGAGAAAAACTAAGACAAGATGCTATTAGGGCTGGATTAACAGTAAAATAAAAAAGTTAAAAACTATTAAGCGTAGTAATTCATTAGGCCTGATGTGTTTTATAAGCACATCAGGTTAACTTAGTTCTATTATTTAATTTACTAAAGTTCATGTTTTATCAAGTAAATTATTATATTTACTATAATTCATATGTTTTTTCGCGAGAAGTTTACTTATATTGCTGAATAATACAAGGCAACTATTTTTATATAAAATAGTTGCCTTGTTGTAATTTAATGTTCTATTAGGTTAGCTAAAGATACCTCTTGTTTATTTTTAGGTTCGTTAAGAGGATGGATGTTAGCTGTTTCTTTATTGTCGTTTACACTTTCAATGTAAATTTGTGCTCCGTTATAGGTTACGTTGGCCATAACCGGTGAATAAGCAATTTCTTTTGCACGTTTCTTATCCATAGTGATAATCTCCTTTTATTATTTTTTCAATCATAGCTTTTACATTAGATTAATGAAATATTCAATTATAATACTGAGTATTATAAGCAAGCATGTATTTAAGCTCATCAAGCAAATAATATCCTGCATATTAGAAAGTTTTAAGAAGATACTATATATTAAATTACTCAAGGAGGCAAATATGATTTCCTAGGATAGTAATAAGCAAAATATAAATTCATCTTCATACATTATAAAAGTAATAATAAGGAGTGCATTATGGAGAGGAAAATTATAGAAGTAGTTTTAAGGAGTGTATTTACTTACATTATTCTATTATTCTTAGGGAAAATGATTGGAAGAAAGTTGTTATCTGGGATAACATTTTTTGATTTTATTGTTGGTGTTGTTCTTGGATCTATTGCGGTTAGAATAGCATTAGGTTCACAAGAATCGCCATTATTAGCTACAATATCAGTAATTGTTGTTGCTGCATTGGCTGTTATTACAGATTATTTAGATATTAAAAGTATTAACTTCAGAAAATTAGTTGATGGTGAGCCGATTATACTAATAAATAATGGTAAGCTATTAGATTATAATTTAAAAAAAGCAAAGGTTACTATAAATCAATTAATGATGCAATTAAGAGAAAAAGATATATTTAATGTAGAGGATGTAGCAATTGCGTCCATTGAGGTTGATGGAGAAGTAACTGTATTACCAAAACCCAATAAGCAACCAGTAACAACTGGCGACTTAAATATTTCAACAATCTACAGTGGATTGATTAGTGACATAATTATTGATGGCGAAATAATGTATAGTAATTTAAAAGCCATAAATCATGATGAGCAATGGGTTAGAGAACAACTTAAGACTCATAATATTTTCGATATAGATGAAGTTTTCTATGCCGGTTTAAATGATGCAGGAATTTTATATATTTCACCAAAAACAAAGCAATGTAAAAGTAATGTGTAATTGATATTTTTGCCATGGTTTTTACTGCATAAATATAGTAACATATGATGTATAGTAAACGTATTAATTAGGGAACGGGGGTTTATTAAATGGAATTTCAATTTTCTGATAGAGTTAATTCCTTTCAGCCTAGCATATTCACAGTGCTAAACGAAAAAAAGGAAGAATTAATTAAACAGGGCAGAAAAGTTTATAACTTGTCTGTAGGTACACCAGACTTTAAACCTACACCCCATATTATGGAGGCAATGAAAAAAGCCTGTGAGAATCCGGATAATTATAAATATGCTATAGTGGACAAGCCAGAACTTTTAGATGCAGTTTGTTACAGATATAAGCATCGATATGGAGTAGACTTACAAAAGGAAGAAATCATGTCTGTTTATGGTTCTCAAGAAGGTATGGCGCATATTGGATGGACTTTTTGTAATCCGGGGGATGTTGTCCTAGTACCAGATCCAGGATACCCAATATTTGAGGCTGGACCATTTTTAGCAGGAGCTGTAATTGAAAAATATCCATTGGATAGTGAAAATGGATTTTTGCCTAGGCTTAATGACATTCCTAAGGAAGTATTGGCAAAGACAAAGTTTATGATAGTATCATACCCGCTGAATCCAGTATGTGTAACTGCACCTGATGAATTTTACATAGAGCTAATAGATTTTGCTAAAAAACATAATATCATTATTTTACATGATAATGCTTATTCAGATATTATATACACAAAGGAACTTGGTAAATCATTTTTATCCTTTGAAGGTGCAAAGGATGTAGGGGTGGAATTTTATTCTTTATCTAAGTCTTATAATCTTACAGGTGCCAGAATATCTTTTGTAGTTGGTAATAAGGTTATTATAGATAAGTTTAAAATAGTTCGTTCTCAGATAGATTATGGTATCTTTCTTCCTATACAATATGCAGCAATAGCAGCTCTAACAGGACCAGATGACTTTATTTTAGCTCAAAGAGATGAATATGCTAGAAGAAATAAAGCCTTGTGTGGAGGGCTTAGAAATATTGGCTGGAATATCCCTGATAGTCAGGGGACTATGTTTGCATGGGGACCTATACCAAAGGGTTATACAGACTCTGTTAAGTTTTGCATGGACCTTATAGAAAAGGCAGGTGTTATAGTAACACCAGGAAGCTGCTTTGGGGCAAGAGGTGAAGGATATGTTAGATTTGCATTAGTTGAAAATATTGATGATATAGATAAGTTAATTAAAGCAATAGATGAATCTGGTATCCTTAAATAATAGGCATACTATTATGCAGTATTTTGCAGTAACTTAGGGGGATTAGATGAAAATCATTAATAATTCTGATTCTGTAATAATCGTATTACATGAAATATACGGCATTAATCAACATATACGCATGGCTTGTGAGAAATTTTCTACGAACGGATATGATATTATTTGTCCAAACCTAATTCATGTGAATCAACCTTTTAGTTATGATTTGCAAGAAGAAGCCTATAGACACTTTATTAATAATATTGGGTTTTATTCAGCAACTAAGCAAGTAAAGCAGCTGATTCTAGAAGCGAAAGAGAAATATAATCATGTATATTTATTAGGTTATAGTATAGGTGCAACAATTGCATGGTTATGCAGTAATGGAGAGAATATGTGTGATGGTATCATAGGATATTATGGTTCACGAATTAGAGATTATATGAATATAACCCCAAAATGTCCGGCTTTACTGATTTTTCCTACAGAAGAGAAATCATTCAATGTGCAAGAATTAGTTGATTCTTTGGGAAAATGTAATATTGATGCTTTTATATTGAATGGAAAACATGGGTTTAGCGATCCATTTTCTGAAAACTATTGTGCACAATCATTTGAAAAAGCAGAAAGATTAGTAAGTAACTTTTTAAAAAAATAAATATGTAGTATGAAATCAAGGATTATGTAGTGAGAATTATCATTTCAGAACCTTTTTATTTAATTAAGTAGAGATTATATATGACTTTATACAATTACTTACAATAGAAATGGGAAATTTAGATGGAAGGGTCCATCTAAATATAATAAATGAAGAGAAAGTGAGAATGCTTTCTCTTCATTTATTACATAGTTTTTATAATACAATATAAATTATTTATCTACTAACTTTTTTTCAAACTGCTCTACCATCTTCCTAGTCATTAATCCACCAATAGGTCCGCCTATATGTCCATTTGATTTTGAAGTATTGTTACCCTTATAGGCATCGTTAAATTTTATTCCAAATTCATTCGCATATTCTGTTTTTAATTTGTCCAGTGCTTCTTTTGCTTCAGGAACTAAAGGTCTTCTACTCATTGATTAACACCTCCATATCAGTATTAGTTTAATACTTTTATGTAAAGATATACTTAGTAAATTATTCAGAATAAATAAAGTAGAAGAAACTGAAATGGGAATTGCTGATTATTTGTCGGGTGCATTAGCTGAACATTTTTCTTATTAACTGAGATAGGATCCCTTACTATTAACTCTGAACCTGTGCTTGATATTCCAAAAGGATGATCTTTTGCAAATCTAAAAAAGTCTTCTTTACCAATGCAAATATAAAGTGCATCTTTATATATTCCACTATTATCTTAACTAAAGCTTTAAGCTAACAGTTATTAGCTATACATAACTCAATTATAAAAATAGCTCCTGCTGTAGAATTTTCAGCGGTTATTTTCCCTTTATGTCTTTCAATAATATTTTTACTGATGGCTAGTCCTAAACCAAAATTACCTTTTTCTCCTTTATAGAATCTATCAAATATATGTGGAAGATCATTTAAATCAAAGCCTGGACCATCATCACATATAGTTAATTTTATTTTACTAGAGCAAATAGGCATCATATGGATTTCAACAATATTATCAGCATATCTAATGCAGTTATTTGCTACGTTTATAATTGCACGGGAAAGTTTTTCTTCGTCTCCATATACTTTAATAATCTCTTTAGTATTATTGGTAACAATCTTTATGTTATTGCTCAGAGCAATTCCACTTATTCGTTTAATACAATTACCTAATAAATCTGTAAAATTTAACAGAGTGTAGGTATAATTTTCCTCTATAGCATCAAGCCTTGATAAGTATAGCAAGTCTTCTACTAAATGAGTCATACGGTTAGTTTCACTAATAATTATGTTTGCAGCAGTATTGGTATCTATAACATTGTATTTTATACCTTCTGCATAGCTCTGAATAGACATTAATGGAGTTCTAAATTCGTGAGATGCATTTTGCAGAAAGGTCTTCTGTGCTCTATCATGTATTTCAAGTTTATTCGACATTGAATTAAAATTAGTAATAACTTCACGAAATTCATCATATACAGGAATATTAATTTTGGTATCAAATTTTCTTTCCCCAATAGAACTTATATGTTGATTAAGTGAAGAAAGAGGAGCAGATATTTTTTTAGATAAAAAGGAAGAAAATATAATAATTATAATAGATGAAAAAATAAAAATAATGAAAAGAATAAAATTTATACCTAACTGCAGTTGATTTACCTTTTGAAGACTTGAGTATATTATTATCCAGCCTAGACCAAAAGAGTTTTTATCAGATACTGATTTAATAACGGCTGCATATTCAGTATTTGATAAATAAAATTTCACCTGTTTCTCACCCTGAAAATTTTCTAAGTTACCTATTTTAGATATGATTTCATTTAATGTATTATCTGGAGGATTATAAGGGTTTTTAGGAGAAGGAGTAATGAGATCTTTATTTTTGTCAAGCAAAATGTAATCTGCATTTAAAACGGTGATAGATTCCTTTGATGAACGATCTAACATAAAATAATACCTGTATATATCGTTAGAGGGTTGAGGTTTTGGAGGAGGTTCTTTTCTAGGAACAGGAAAAAAATCTGGACCATGCTGAAGAGCTGTCTTTTCAATATGCTCTGCTACTTTATTTAGTTGTTCAATGATGTCCTTTTCGAAATATAATCTTACAGCTATATTAAAAATAACTGTAGTTAAAGCAACTAGCAGTACTATTATAATAATATTATACTTTAGGATTTTCCACTTAATTGAATTGATTTTCATATATATCATTCCTTATTTTGTATTGAGAAACCAAAACCTCGTACTGTATCAATTTTTAGAACAGAACCTGCATCAGAAAGCTTTTTTCTGATTCTTTTTATCATATCATCTGTAGCCCTAGTACTTACCTCCATATCAAAGCCCCATACCTTTTCCAAAAGCTCATGTCGACCTACTACTCTGTTTTTATTTATTATTAGATAGTACAGTAATGAGAACTCCATTTTGGTAAGCCCAATATTTTTATCATGTAACATAGCCTGGTTCATATCAATATTTATTGAAATGTCCTCAATATTTATTATTTTATTGCTTAGCATACCTGTCTTAGTTACATCAATTCTTCTAAATATACTTTTTATTCTAGCGATGAGTTCCATTGGACTAAAGGGTTTAGTAAGGTAATCATCACCACCCAATGTTAAACCTGCAATTTTATCTAAATCAGTATCTTTAGCAGATATAAAAATTATAGGTACATTACTTTTCTGACGTATCAATGAACAAAGAGAATATCCATCTATTTCAGGCATCATAATGTCTAGTATAAGCATATCTGCTTTATTAATTTTGAAAGCCTCAAGAATAGAACCACCGTTACTAAAGGTTTCTACTTCAAAGCCTTCTTTAATAAGAAAGGATTTTATAATATTACGTATATTGGCTTCATCATCAGCTAAATATATTAATTTCTTATCCATATACTTTATGTCACCTCTAAGATATTTTACCATAAGGTAATTTTAATATCATTTCTAAATTATTATTTATTTTAATTTGCCACGATACTGCCACAAAACTGCCACCCTTTTGCTCTACATTAGGAAGTGTTGATTCTCGATAATTAGAACAGGAAATTTAGTGCAAGGATGCGGATTACATAAGGAGGTAAAAAAATGAGGATCTCATCAAACTACTATAATTATTACAACCAGCTCAATTCAGCAAATTCTATTTCAAAGCAAACTACAAGTTCAGAGGAGTCAAGTTCATCAGAAAGTATAGTTGATGTTATAAGCTCTTCTAATAAAAGGAAGGCAGAATATAAAGAAAGTGGAAGTATTACGGATCTAGATTTTAGCGTAAGAAAGTTAATGCATGATATGAAAATGCAGGATAATGATACTTCAGAGATATCTGAAAGCATGAATAAAATAAAAGAAGATATGGATGCTATAAAAATTGCTGATATAGACAGTATGTCCACAGATGAGCTAAAGACAACTTTAACAAATCTTATAACAGACATGCAATCTATGCCTAGACCAAATGATGATTTAAATGATAATTCTGAAATAAGCTTAGATAATATGTCAGAAGCAGATATGAGAGAAATGCTAAAAGATATTCAAGAAAGAGCTAATAATGCACCTGAACATAAACCAGAACTAAAACCAGATGATGCATTCGATAAGATAAAAGCAGATATGGATGAAATTAAAACTACGGATATAGATAGTTTATCTACTGATGAATTGAAGGAAACATTAGCTAACTTAATAGATGATATTAATTCTGTAAGAAAACCTCATGGTGGATATAATAATAACCTTCAGATAAATTTAGATAATATATCAGAAGAAGACATGAGAGATATGCTTCAAAAAATTCAGGATAATGCTGAATAAGAAGGGGGATAGAATAATATGAACATTTCTTCAGTATCATCAACATCAACAATTAATAGTTTTTCTACTGTGAGTAATAACAGTGATGAAATATCACAACTTGAAAAACAAAAATCTAAGCTTCAGTCAGAGCTTCAAAAAATAAATCAAAGCAAAGAGGATGAAAAAACTAAACAAGAAAAAATAAATCAGATACAAATGCAAATACAGCAAATTGATGCACAGATACAGCAGAAGAAGGCTGAGCAAAGTGAACAAAAGCAAAACAATGTACAGCAAAAGATGCCTATAAGGGACGATAATAATGAAATGAGTAGTAAAAATGCAGTAAACAGTTTAGCTAAGTCTAATGACTCAAAAGATGAAAGTCTTGGAGAGGTAATTGATGTGCTAGCATAACAATTATAGTACTTATTAATGTTGTAGCCTAAGGGCTTAATGGCTTATATAGAAGTAAAATATAGGGACTATTTCCAAATGATTAAAAATCATCTTGAGATGTAGTCTTTTTTATTTGTAGAGAGTTAATGAAGACTTTTATTTTTTTTATTTAGTTGCTATAATAAGTGACAGTTTATTAGTAAAGTCTTATCTCCAGTATGTTACTGAAAAGTTATGTAAGATGAAGAAAGTGAGTGAAGATTAAATGAAATTTCAACCCCGAATTAAAGGCATAATACTTGTAATAATTTCAGCCATGTTATGGGGAGTATCAGGCACTGCAGCTCAATTCTTGTTTCAAAAAAGAGGATTTAGTATGGAATGGCTTGTGGATATTCGTCTATTAATATCAGGCCTAATTTTATTATTATGTACTTCTGCGAAAGGTGACCAAGATATGTGGAGAATCTGGAAGTCTAAACACAGCTGTTTAAGTCTTATAGTTTTTAGCATTATAGGAATGGTAGGTGTGCAGTATACATATTTTGCTGCCATTAAATATGGTAATGCCGCAACAGCTACAATACTTCAATATTTATCACCGGTAATAATTACTTGTTATTTAATTGTTCGGAGCAAAAAAAATCCAAGTTTACAGGAAATCATAGCGATTATATTGGCAATGGTAGGTACATTTTTTATCATTACGAAAGGAAATATTCATAATATAAGCATTTCTAAATTAGCATTGTTTTGGGGTATTACCTCTGCTGTTATGGCGGCTTTTTATACATTGCAGCCTCGTTCTCTTCTTGCAAAATATGGTTCTGCATTTGTAGCTGGATGGGGTATGTTTGTTGGAGGCATAGCTTTTAGTTTCATCCATCAGCCTTGGAATTTTACAGGTGAATGGTCTATTGATTCAGTATTTGCTGTTATAGTTGTAGTACTATTTGGAACTCTCATAGCTTTTTATTGTTACTTTGAAAGCTTAAAATATATCCAACCAACAGAAGCAAGTATATTATCTTCTGTTGAACCTTTGTCAGCAGCCTTTTTGTCTGTATTATGGTTACATGTCCCTTTCGGCTTGCCAGAATGGTTAGGAACGGCATGCATCATTTCTACAGTTATAATCTTGTCTCCAAGAAAAAATAAAAAGAGTAAGGCAGAGTTTGAAGCTATATAAATTCTACATGGTTATTACGAAAATGCCAAGCCTGTCCTTGTTAAGGATATATTTCAGAAGTTAAGGCCTTGCTACTATTAAGAGCTATTTCACTTGAACATAAAATAAACTCAGAAATTGCTGCTGCAGATGAAAGAGCATATTTTATATCTCTAGTTAAGTTTTTTTCCTCTAAAAAGTATTTTTGTTGTAGTTCAAGTACCATAGGTATTAAATCTTTTTCTGAAGGTATAAAATTATCAATCTTCAATTTACCCATGAGGAGGAGGATTAAGAATTTGTAATGGAGCCTTATTTCGTATAGAAAATGCTGAAAATTATTTTTTAGACAATATTCATCATTGTGATATAGGCAGAAATAGTCACAGATAAAATGGCATATGACACCTAAAGACACTGAAAAATCTTTTATTGATATATTATTTGTTAAGAGTTTCTCAGAATATTTATTTAAGCTATTAATACTATTATCTAATGTGTGTTCTTGGTTTATATCTGCGTTGTTAATGTCTGGTTTTACACATCCATATAAGAAAGCCAACTTATTAATTTTAATATTTTGTCTTTTCGAAAGATAATCATACAAAATATGAGACATTAGTAAATGCGTATTAACTATCATAACTATCCCTTCCTTTCTAGTATCATTTTATTACTAAAGTGGAGGATTGTATTTTAGGATTCAGTTAATTCTTTGTAACATCGTTGTTAATTAAATTTTTATTGAATAATTTAGACATTTTAGAAATGTTTATCTATTATTGCACTTTTTAAATATATGATAGATTATATAAATAGAAATTTAACTCCAATTTAACTAAACTTAACCCAAAATTAAGGGGAAAATAGTGTTTATAATATAAACTAATTATTAGAAAGTATTATAAATTAGAATTGGAGGATTAAAAGTGAAATTTATTAGTCACCTTTTCATTTCTAAGACTTTGTATCAGCATCTTATTAAATATTTCATAGTTCACTCTTCAGATTCATGTTTGGCTAATGAAGCTAATTCCAATGGATTTCATTCTGTTGAGGAGGTTAAATTATGAGAGTTGCAGTATTTGCTGATACATTCATGCCGCAAATAAATGGCGTAACTAACACGTTAATAAGGCTTATCCAATACTATAAGGAAAATAAAATAGAATATATAATATTTGCACCTAAATATGAAGATGAAAAATCTGAGCAGCATATTGAAAGATTTTATAGTTTAAAATTCGTTTTATATCCAGAATGCAGAGTTACTCTTCCTAATCTATTTAGAGTATCTGCTGCATTATCTAACTTCCAACCTGATCTAATTCATATCATGACAGAGTTTAGTATGGGACTTACTGGACTTCTGTATGGCAAAAAACATGGCATTCCAACAATTTCAAATTATACTACCAATTTCTCTCAATACACTAATTACTATAAAGTAGATTTTTTAGAACAAGGAATATGGGATTATATGAAGTGGTTCCATACTCAAAATAAGATTACTCTTTGTCCATCCCATGAATCACAAATCCTATTAAATCAACATGGTATCCATAATACGGGTATCTTTTCTAGAGGTATAGATTTTGAAAACTTTCATCCTAAATATAGAAACGATGAATTAAGAAAAAACTTGGAGCTCGATAATAAAATGATTTTCTTATATGTTGGCAGAGTTTCCATTGAAAAAGATTTAGATATATTAAGTGTCAGTTATAAAGCTATACATGAAAAATATGGAGATAAAGTGGCACTTATTATTACTGGAAATGGTCCTTATTTAGAGAAGTGTAAGGAAATTTTCCCGAAAAATACTACATTCACTGGTTTTAAAAAGGGAGAGGAACTGGCTGAGATATATGCTTCTTGTGATGCATTTGTATGTCCATCATCAACAGAGACTTTTGGCAATGTTATATTAGAAGCCATGGCTTCAGGTCTTCCAGTTATTGGAGCAGATGCTGGAGGTGTTGGAGAAATTATTTATCATAGACATAATGGGCTAAAATTTAAAAAAAGAGATTCAAAGGAACTCACTGTTTCTATGAAAGAGATTATTGAAAACACAGCCTTAAGAAATAATATTAAAATAAATGGCAGAAAATTTGCTTTAAATAGATCTTGGGAAAAAATATTTGATGGACTTATTAATATCTATAATGAAATATTAAAAGAGAGTAAAGACATCACAATTAGTGCCTGAGGGGGTGAGAATATGATAAAGATTGCAATAATAGGAAGTGGCTATGTTGGACTTGTAACTGCAATATGTTTATCAGATTTTGGTTGGAGGGTAACTTGTGTAGATAAAAATGAAGAAATAATTTCACAATTAAATAAAGGTATTCCACCCATTTATGAACCAAATCTTAATGATATGTTATTAAGAAATCTACATTATAGGAGAATTGATTTTACTACACATCTAAAACAAGCTGTTATTGGTTGCGATGTTATATTTATTGCTGTTGGTACGCCAGAGAATGAAGATGGTAGTGCAGATTTAACTAATGTTTTTGAAGTAGCACGTGAAATAGGTCAATCAATAGACAGTTATAAAATTGTTGTAGATAAGTCAACGGTTCCTATTGGAACTGGGCAAATGGTTAAAAAAATTATAAGAGAAGAAATTGATGCACGAGGTTTAAATATTAATTTTGATGTGGTTTCCAATCCAGAGTTTTTGAGACAGGGTTCAGCTATTCAAGATTTTACTCATGCGGATCGTGTTGTTATAGGAGCCGAATCACAACATGCTATTGAGGTAATGAAAGAAGTGTACAGGGTTTTATATATAAATGAGACACCATTTTTAATTGTAAATATTGAAACTGCTGAAATGGTTAAATATGCCTCAAATGCATTTCTTGCTACAAAAATATCTTTTGTAAATGAGTTATCAGAACTATGTGAAAGAGTTGGAGCAAATATTCAGCAGGTGTCAAAGGGTATGGGCATGGATGGCAGAATTGGATCAAAATTTCTCCATGCAGGACCAGGCTATGGTGGAAGCTGTTTTCCTAAAGATACAAAAGCTCTTGTTCATATAGGAGAAATGCAAAATTGTAATCTTGGTATTATAAAGGCTACTATTGAAGCAAATGAGAAGCAAAAGCATAGAATGGTGGATATGATGGTCCGAGAAATGGGTAGTCTAAAGGGAAAGTGTTTTGGTGTACTAGGGTTAGCTTTCAAAAATAGCACTGATGATATAAGAGAGTCACCATCTCTCACCATTTTAAGAGAGTTGGCTATGAAAGGTTCACAGTTCAAGGTTTATGATCCAAAGGCAATGAAGAAAGCTTCTCAATGGTTTGCAACAAAAGAGATACCTATAATAAAATATTGTGAAGATGAGTATGAAGCAGCTGAAGATGTTGATGCAATAATACTAATTACAGAATGGAACCAATTCAGAAGCCTTAATGTAGATAGAATTAAATCTAATATGAGAGATGATTATTTTTTTGATTTAAGAAATATTTATTCTAAAGAAGCAATGAATGAAAAAGGTTTTAAATATTTCTCAGTGGGTCGCATCTAAAGAATAAGAAGGGGTGGTTATGTGAGTGAGATTAAAAGTCCTATATTCCAAATTAAAAATGTTTTGCCCATTTTAAAAGGTAGAATCCCAGGGCAAGTTATTATTCAATATACTGATAGCTGTAATGCCCTATGTCCTCAATGTAGTATGAGAAAAACCGAAGCTTATGATCGTTCCAAGTTACCTGAAGAAGAGCTTTATAAAATTATAGACTCTGCAGCAAAGCAAAAGATACAAGCACTTTCCTTTACAGGAGGTGAACCATTTATATATGAAGAGAAGCTCTTAAATCTGATTCAATACGCTTCCCAGCGTAATATACCATATATTAGAACAGGAACAAATGGTTTTATGTTTAAAGACTGGGAAAGTAGTGATTTTAAAGATAAAATTCACCATTTGGCAGAAAAACTAGCCAATACAAATCTTCGTAATTTTTGGATTAGCATTGATTCTGCTGAAGCTGAAACCCATGAACAAATGCGAGGATTAAAGGGAGTAATAAAGGGAATTGAAAAAGCACTGCCTATTTTTCATCAATATGGAATTTATCCTGCCGCAAATTTAGGGATTAATAGAAATACTGGAGGTTTAGGTAAAATACCCATGGAAATGACTGATAAAGAAGCTTTTTATGGAGAATTTAAAGAGGCCTTTCAGTTTTTTTATCAATTTGTAATGGACTTGGGCTTCACCATGGTAAACGCATGCTATCCGATGAGCATGGAAGCTACTGAAGGCTCACAAATGAAAGCTGTTTATGGTGCTGAATCCAGTAATTCAATTATTTCTTTTTCAATAGATGAAAAGATACAACTTTTTAAAGCCTTAATGGATACAATCCCAAAGTTTCGATCAAAAATAAGGATTTTTACACCTTTAGTATCCCTATATTCTTTAATAAAACAATACCAAGGTGATGAAAACTTTTCTCTCCCTTGCCGAGGTGGGATTGATTTCTTTTTCATTGAGGCTAAAGAAGGTAATACCTACCCATGTGGCTATCGAGGAAAGGAAAACTTGGGAAAATTCTACGATTTGAATATAAAGAGTATAAATGAAAAACCATTTTGTAAAGCTTGTGATTGGGAGTGCTTCAGAGATCCATCGGAACTAATAGGATTTTTTATCCATTCATTTAAAAATCCTTTAAGCTATAAGAATAAAAGCCTAAAACATTCTGCCTATGTTAAGTTATGGAAAGAGGACCTTAAATATTATAAAATGTGTGATTATTTTGATGGTAGAAAGCCAATGAATAACAATAGGGAAAAGTTCTAAATTTTATTAAGAGTAGCTTGCCAATTTAAATTCATCATATGGATAATAGCATAGAAGTAAAAAAGGCAGACTACTCTGTTGATAAGATTTGATTAGAAATGAAGTGATTACAATACTATTTTGAATATCTATTAGCAATTGATGAAGCTGCATAAGAATTAGGCTTAGTGTAACAATTAAAGCCACAACCTTTAACCCAACCTACTATTTCAGGTATTACTGATGATGAAAGACCATTATTACCTGCATCAACATGAATGCTCATATCATATGTTTTGTTATCCTTTTGGAGGTAAATCTCCAGTTTTCTAGCCATTTCTATACTTAAACTAGTTTCATAAAATAATTTTTGACCTATATTTGTAATTTTATTTACTTTTTTAATATCGTAAAAAAATATCCCACCTTTTCCTACACGCCAGATTGATACAACAACTACAACCTTAGTTATATCATAATTTTGAGAATCTGTACCTATAGTTATGTTATATTGAGATTCCTTTTCATTAGAAATATAGTCTTCAACTATTTTGCACATTCTACTAAAAGATACCTCACCAAATGTAATACTTTTCATAACATTACCTCCCATTTTAATTTGTGAGATGGTTAAATGAAGTAGGATTATAATTAGTTAATAAATAAGTATTATTATATTCTATAATTGTTATGAAAAGTTTAAGAGAATTTTATTTTCCTGAAAATTCTCTTTGAAGTACTATTTAATTATGTTCTTTCTCTAAATTCTGTTTTACATTTAGGACAGGTAATAATAATTTTTCCTTTGCCCTTTGGAACTCGCAATTGTGTTCTGCAATTTGGACATTTAAAATATCTATGGGTTCTTGAATCTATGGCATGTCTCTGTGTTTTTTTAAGCCATGAGTAAACAGGACTCATTAGCATTGAGAACTTATAATTTTCCATTCGCCGTTTAGATATATCCCTTGATAAGATTCTAAAAATACTTATAACTAAAGGAATGTCAGCTATATATCTTAAAAGCTTTAAGTGAATTAATCCACTTATCATAGATAATAAAATTGATAATAAAATAAGAGCCATAGACAGTTGGTCACTGCCGTATCTTCCCATCATAAATCTTCTTAAATAATTCATTAAAATTACTCCTTTAAGGTTCGAAATCATATTAATAAAAAAATAATTAAATGTTATAATTACATTCCTAATTATAACATTTAATCACTAAGTAATAAACGGTATAGCTTAATTTACATTTATATTTAGAAGCAATAATGTTAGAGATAATTGTTTTATTTTAATATTAGTATGTCAAAAGTTATAAACTACAGAGGAATTTATGTATTTATATTTTCATGAATGCAAGTATAATAATATTAAGTGCCCTGTAGAAAGGATGATTTAAAATGATAAATGCAAAAAAGGATATTGTATTTATTGCACCCTTTAAAAATCTTTATGATATCTCTAAAAATTTAATCAAAGTACATGATTTTAAAGATATAGAAGTAGTGATGGGAGATCTTCAGCAAGGCTTAGATTTAGCTAAATCTGCAGTTGAAAATGGAACAAGGGTTTTAATTTCTCGTGGAGGTACTTATTCCCTTATACAAGAAAATGTGGATGTTCCTGTTGTAGAAGTTGGTTTGGCCTCTTTTGATATTTTTAAAAGCTTAAAGTTAATAAGACAAGTACACGAACCTTTAGCTATTATTGGTTATGACAATGTAATAAAGGGTTACGATGTAATAGGTGAGTTATTCCCGGATATTAATGTTACTAAAATTTCTTTAAATGGTAAAAGTAACGTTGAAGAACAAGTAAAATCCTGCATTGACCATGGTATTAAAGTAATAGTAGGAGATACTGTAGTTAACAGAATAGCAAAGAAGTATGGAAGCAGATGTATTCTCATTGAGTCAGGAGAAGAAGTAGTTCTTAACGCAATGGAAGAGGCAATTAGAGTTTTAAGAGCAGCTCAAGCAGAACGCGAACGTATGCAGCGTTTTATGGCTGTAATAGATTATACAAGTGATGGGGTCATAGCAACAGATAAAGATGAAAGAATCACGGTTTTTAATCGAAATGCAGAGAAAATTTTAGGTAAAAGCAAAGAAAAGGCAGAAGGTGAACTGATTGCAAATGTAGTAGGTGACAATGCTTTAAGTGAATTAACGAAAAAAAGGTCTATAAAAATTGATTCTATTTATGATATAGGGAATGTCAAACTGGCAATTAATCACGTTCCTATTGTTGTTGATGGAGATGATACTGGAAGTATTATAACTTTTCAAGATATAACTAAAATACAGTCTTTAGAAAAAAAGATACGTTTAAAGCTAAATGAAAAGGGCTTTATAGCAAAATATACTTTTAAAGATATAATTCATGAAAGTGAAGTAATGAAGAAATGTATAAAGAGGGCAGAAACCTATGGTGGATATGATTCTTCAGTGTTGATAAGTGGACCAAGCGGAGTAGGTAAGGAGATTTTCGCTCAGTCTATCCATAACATAAGCAGGAGAAACCAAGAACCTTTTGTTCCAATAAATTGTGCTGCTTTGCCTGCTGCTCTTATAGAGAGTGAGTTATTCGGATATGCAGAAGGGGCTTTTACAGGTGCCAAAAAGGGAGGAAAATCAGGACTCTTTGAAATGGCTCATGGAGGGACAATTTTTCTTGATGAAATAAGCGAACTCCCTCTTGATCTACAGGGACGTCTTTTACGTGTTATTCAGGAAAGAGAAGTAATGAGAATAGGTGATGATAGAGTTATACCTGTAGATGTAAGAATTATCTGTGCTACAAACCGTGATTTAAAAGAATTAGTGGCTAAAGGTAAATTCCGCCGAGATTTACTTTTTAGAATAAATATCTTAACTTTATATATACCTTCATTAAATGAAAGAAAAAAAGATATAGAAGCTCTTGCAAAAGCATTTGTAGATATTTATTGCAATAAATATAATAAGCCTATAATGAATATTTCAGATAGTGCATTAAGCTTTTTAGAGAACTTTGCATATGAAGGTAATGTAAGAGAGTTACAGGGAATGATAGAAAGAGCGGTAATAACTTGTGATGAAAATGAAATTGAAATTAATAATATTATTGATAGCAATGGTATCAGTTCAACAGATAGTATAGAAAATAACCTTAGCTTCCATGAAGAATGCTCATTAAAAGAACTTGAAAATAAATATATAGAATTTATCCGAAAAAAATATAATAATTCTATTAAGGATATTTGTAATGTATTAGAAATTGATCGTTCAACTTTATGGAGAAAAACTAAGAAAAATAATGATGCAAATTAAAACATGTGTTGCAAAATGAAGTTGCATTATGCAACACGAATGTATGTAATTTCTTTATAAAAAGAAATATAACACATATATTTATCTAAAAAGAAACTTGAATCATAGTAATTTCAAAGAAAAGCTGTGAAAAGAATGATTTTTTCATGGCTTTTTATTTTTTCGTTTTTTTGGCATAGACATTGCTTTATATAAATTACAAGTAACAGCAATAACAATATCAACTATAGAAGGAGATTAAGAAATGATTTATATAATCTCAGATGATTTAACGGGTGCAAATGATACTGGTGTACAATATACAAAGCAAGGATTTCGAACTTTGGTCACAGTAAAACCTGATAAAGAATTTTTTAAAGCATCAGCAGAAAATTATGATGTAATTTCAATGAATACTGATACCCGTTCAAAACTTCCAGAGGTTGCTTATGAAATAGTCTATGATTCAGTAAAGATGTTTGATAATATGAACAAAGAATACGTTTACAAAAAAATTGATTCTATTGTCAGAGGTAATCCAGGAGTTGAATTAGATGCAGTTATGGATGCTATTAATGCAAAAGCAGCAATAGTGGCTACTAGTTTCCCGGAAGTTGGTAGAAAACTCATAAATGGAAAATTAGAATTGTTTAATAGCAAAGGAGAAAGTTCCATAATTAATGTTATTGATTTATTCTCAAAGGATATGAAAAGAGAAGTAAGCGGAATTAGTATTTCTATAGTTAAAGAAGGAGCATATAAAATTGCAGATGCTATAAGGAGTAGGGAAAAAGAGGGCTTTAAGGTTTTCATAATTGATGCTGAGACTGATGAAGATCTTCAGTCGATTACAGAAGCTGCAAGGATAATGGATATTCCGCCTATATTGTGCGGTTCAGCTGGACTCGCTAAGCAACTAAGTGTATATGGAAGAGCTAAGATAAGGGACAGTGGTATGAATAATAATGAAAAAGTTACTTTAATAATGATTGGATCCCGGAATGATATAACCTCTCAGCAGATAAGAGCTCTTGAAGATAGTGCAGGGATTCCTATTGTGACAATACTTACAGAAGATATTTTTAACGGCAATAAGGATAAACTGCTAAAGGATATAATATCTCAAGTCATAAGTTTATTGAAGAGTGGCTGTAAGCTTTTAGCAATAGTTGTAGATACACTATTCGATAGCTTTACAATTAATTTGAAGGATTCTGAACAAGCTTTAATTGATTCTATGAATGTTGCAAAAACTATTGGAGAGATTGCAAAAGCTATATGTGAATCTACTACGGTAGATAATATAATCTCTTCTGGGGGAGATACATCTCAACAAATTCTTTTAGCATTAGAGGCTAAAGGTATTCATTTAGAAAATGAAATAATTCCAGGAGTTCCTGTAGGTAAAGTAATTGGAGGCATTACAAATGGTATGACTATAGTTACAAAATCAGGAGGCTTTGGAAAAGAGAATTGTTTAATTAAGATTGTAGAATATCTCAAAGACTATCATAAAAAGGGGTGATTTAAGGATGCAGAATGAATATCAGTTAACTGTTCCTAGGGCTGTTTATTCTGGGGAAAATAGCATTGAAAAACTATCAGAAATTATAAATTTAGGAAGTATAAAAAATGTTGTTGTATTTACTGATGCTGGAGTTCTTGAAAATGGCATCTGTAATAAAATATTTGAATTGATTGAAAAATCAGGGGCAATTTATGAAGTGATTAGTGATATTCGTCCTGAACCAGGAACAGCAGATGTTACACAAGCTGTTAATAGGATAAATACAGCTAAGTGTGAGTTAGTGGTAGCAGTTGGTGGAGGAAGCGTAATGGATATTGCAAAGCTGTGTGCAGCTATGAAGGGAGCCTCTTATACAATTCATGATTTGTTAGAGAATAGCAGCATTATGAAAAAAGGTATTCCTACAGTTATGATTCCAACCACCTGTGGAACAGGAAGTGAATCAACTTATAACTCAATTGTAGCTGTAGAAGAAAAACAGTTAAAGGTAGGTATTGTAAATACTAGTATGCTAGCTGATTATGTAATATTAGATAGTGGAATGATAGCTAAACTACCTAAAGCTATTATTGCTTCTACAGGAGTAGACGCTCTCTGCCATGCTGTAGAATGCTTTACATCGAATAAAGCAAATCCTTTTAGCGATTTGTTTGCTTTAGAAGCTGCTAAACTGATTTTTAATAATATTATTGAAGCTTACAAAAATCCTGATAACAGGGAAGCTAAAAGTAACATGTTAAGGGCAGCATTTATGGGTGGAGTTGCTATAGCCTCATCAGGAACTACAGCAGTTCATGCCTTATCTTATCCACTAGGAGGGAAGTATCATATACCTCATGGAATTTCAAATGCTATTTTGCTGGCACCAGTAATGAGATATAATTTGCTTGACTGTAAAGAAAGACTTGCAATTATTGCAGATGCAGTGAATCCGCAAGGTGTAAATCGTACAGCAGAAGAAAAAGCAAAAGAAATAATACAGCGTATTGAAGAAATAGTAAAAGAGACTAATATTCCAACAAATCTTAGCTCATTTAATGTAAGTAAAGAAGATTTAAATTTCCTTGTAGACGCAGCTTTTGATGTTAAGAGATTGTTAAATAATAATATGAAAGAATTAAATAAAGAAGATATTAAAAACATATATCTTGAAATTTTATAGGGGGTAATAATATGAATAGATTTCCTATATTAGGGATTACTATGGGAGACCCTTGTGGAATAGGACCAGAAATTACTGTAAAAGCTCTATCTAATAAAGAAATATACGCTACTTGTCACCCACTTGTAGTTGGCAGTGCAAAAGTGGTAGAAGAAGCTATTAAAATTTGTGAAAGTAACTTGAAGGTTAATATAATAAGTGATGTAGCTGAGGCAAAATTTATATATGGCACTGTTGATGTACTTAATCAGGATACTGTTGATATAGCTTCTTTTGTAAGAGGAAAGGTTAGTGAAATGGGAGGGAAAGCTGCTTATGAAGCAATAGCTAAAGTAATTGATTTAGCTATGCAAAATAAGATAGATGCTACAATAACCGGTCCATTAAACAAAGAAGCATTAAATTTAGCAGGTTATCATTATAGTGGACATACTGAAATTTATGCAAAATTAACAAATACTAAGGATTATACTATGATGTTAGCTGACGGAAATCTTAGAGTTGTTCATGTTAGTACGCATGTATCTTTAAGAGAAGCTTGTAATCGTTGTACAAAAGAAAGAGTATTTAAAGTAATTAAACTAGCTGAAGAAGCTTGCAAAAATTTAGGTATATTAAAACCGAGAGTTGCTGTAGCAGGACTTAATCCACACTCTGGAGAAAATGGTTTGTTTGGTACAGAAGAAATTGATGAAATTATTCCGGCAATATTAAAGGCTAAGTCTATAGGAATAGATGTAGATGGACCAATTCCACCGGATACAATTTTTTCAAAAGCCCAAGGCGGTATCTATGATATTGTAGTTGCAATGTATCATGACCAGGGACATATACCTGTGAAGCTTTTAGGTTTTCAATATGATAATAAAACAAATAAATGGAATGCTGTAAGCGGAGTAAATATTACTCTTGGGCTTCCCATCATTAGAAGCTCAGTAGACCATGGTACAGCTTTTGATCAGGCAGGAAAGGGAAGCGCAAACGAAGAGAGCTTAATAAATGCAATTAATTACGGCACACTTCTTGCCAAGTGAAGAATTTAATAATAAAACAAATTTAAAATTTTAGGAGGAAAAATAATGAATAAAAAGTATTTTGGAGTTATTCCACCAATCATAACACCAGTTGATAAGAGAGAAAATGTTGATGAAGAAGGTTTCTGCAAATTATTGGATCATTGTATTGAAGGAGGGCTCCATGGGATTTTTGTTGCTGGAAGTAATGGTGAAACCATGGCTCTTACTCAAAAAGAACGTGATAAAGCAATTAAAGTAGCAATTGATCATGTAAATGGAAGAGTACCTGTTATGTCAGGAGTAATGGATTCAAGTACACGCAGAGTAATAGATAACATAAAGAGTCTTGAGCAAATGGGAGGAACTTGTGCTGTTATAACATCAATTTTCTATGCAAGACATACTTCTCAGGATGAAACTATTAGACATTTTGAACAAATTGCAAAGGAAACAAATATTGACTTAATTATATACAACATACCTATGTTTACAGGGCTTAAGCTAAATGCAGAAACAGTTATGAAAATTGCTGAAATTGATAACGTGGTAGGTTACAAAGACAGCTCTGGATCATTCCCAGAATTTATGAGATGTTTAACTCATTTTAAGGATACTGATTTTGCTTGTTTACAAGGGTCTACACCATATGCTATGCCAAGTATGCTTATTGGTGCGGATGGATTTGTACCTTCAATAGCTCCTTTATTCCCAGAACTGTTTGTAAAGGCCTATGAAGCTGGTGCAAATAAGGATATAGACTTAGCTATGAAGTATGATATTTTACTAAGAGAAACATCAAAGGTTTTAGGCATGACAAAAAATGCTACATCAGCAAATAAATTTGCTCTTTCTCAATTAGGATTTACTGATAAGCGTGTAATAGCACCTCAGGATTCAATTCAACCAGAAGAAGAACAAAAGATTATAAGAAAAATTGCTGAAATCAATGAGCAGTATGCTGAAATGAAAGCTAGTTTGAAATAAAAATAACTTAAGGAGAGCATTAATATGAAAAAGATAGTTTTATCTCATGCACTTTATAAGCCAGGTATGGATGCATTGCAGGGAAAAGCAGAAGTTTTAATTCCTAATAACGGTAATAGTGATGAAATAATCAATGAGCTTAAGGATGCAGAGGGTTTTATCTTAAGAATAGGGAAGATAGATAGAAAGGCAATAGAAGCTTGCCCTAAACTAAAAGTAATAACTCGACCTGGAGTAGGCGTAGATAATGTGGATGTAGCAGCTGCAACTGAAAATGGAATTCCTGTAGTTATATGCCCATCTGCAAATTTTAGAGCAGTAGCTGAACATGCATTAGCATTAATTTTCTCGTTGAGTAAAAGCATTGTAAATTACGATAATGAAACAAGAAAAGGCAACTTTGCTATACGAAATAAGTATACAGCAGTAGAATTGGAAGGCAAAACAGTATCTGTACTTGGTTTTGGTAATATTGGTAAGGAACTTGCAAAAATGTGTAAGAGCATAGGAATGAATATTTGTATCTATGATCCTTATGTAAGTGAGGAAGTTGTTGTATCTATGGGATATGAATATTCAAAAGATATGAAAGAAGCTGTTTCAAAAGGTGATTTTGTGTCCTTGCATATGCCATCTTTGCCTTCTACCAGAGGAATGATTAAAAAAGAACACTTTGAAGCTATGAAGGATACAGCCTTTTTTATAAATTGTGCAAGAGGAGATATTGTTAATGAAAATGACCTTTATAAGGCTCTTAATAATAATATAATTGCTGGAGCAGGACTAGATGTTCTTGTTGATGAGCCTATGAAAGCAGATAATCCTATTATGAAGCTAGACAATGTGATTATTACTCCTCATTCTGCAGCACAAACACAGGAAACTACAGGTAAGACAGTTATTATGGCAGTGGAAGGAACCTTAGCTGTAATTAACGGCGAAAAATGGGCTAATGTGTGTAATCCAGAGGTTTATGAACATCCAAAGTGGAAGGATAGGTGATTTTATGAAAGCAGACTATCTTAAAAAGTACAGAGAGCTTCTAATAGGAATAATTGTAGGAATATTTGCAATTTCCTACTTGGTTGCTTCAATGTATATAAAAAGAACAGATTTTGTAGCTATTGGGGCAGAATTTATGCCGGAGCTATATGGATTTTTTTTATTATTTCTTTCCATAATTCAAATATTTATAGGCATTAGAGCTGCGAAGAAATATGCAGCTACTGAAAAATCTACTAATGAAGAAGCAGAAAAGAAAAAAAATAATAAGAATGTTGCCTTTACTTTTATTCTTATAATTGTTTATGTTATTTCAATGCAGTATTTAGGGTTTACTATTTCATCAATAATTTTTCTTTTCTTTCTTAGTATTATCCTTACACCTGCAAATAATAAGAAAAGATATGCAGTTTATGTAGTTTTTTCAATAGTATTGCCTATTATTTCGAACTATTTGTTTAGTGACATTATGAATTTAGCGCTTCCTATAGGGATTTTCGGTATTTAGAATAGAAAGGTGGTAAGACCCAATGTTGGAATCTTTTGCAATAGGTGCACAAGCAGTACTAACACCATTAAGTATAGGTGTAATAGTATTTGGAGTAACACTTGGAATAATTTTTGGAGCAATACCAGGCTTAAGTGCAACCATGGCTCTAGCTTTATTCCTACCAATAACATATTCCATGGACCCTATATTAGGAATAGTATTACTCGTATCACTATATATAGGTGGTATTTCTGGAGGGCTAATATCTGCTATTTTAACTAGAATACCAGGTACACCTTCGTCAGTAGCAACTTGCTTTGATGGTTATCCAATGACACAAAAAGGACAAGGAGCTAAAGCACTAGGAGTTGGAATTGTGTTTTCTTTTGTAGGAACCATAATTTCAACCATAGCTCTAATATTCATTTCACCATGGCTTGCACACGTAGCTATAAAATTTGGAGCTTATGAATACTTTGCTGTAGCAGTATTTTCAATGTCTATGATGGCAGGACTTTCTGGTAAGTCTATGGTTAAAGGTCTTATGTCTGGAATGTTTGGATGTATTTTTGCAACAGTTGGACTTGACAGTATTGGAAGTGTCCAGAGATTTACCTTTGGAAATACTCAGATGTTATCTGGATTCAATATACTACCAGTTCTTATAGGTCTCTTTGCCATAGCTGAAATTTTAATCACTGCACAAAATGCAAAGCATTCAGTTGAGGTAGAAACAGTAAAAGTTGAAATGAAAAATATAAAAGGTTTTGGTTTTTCCATAAGGGAGTTCTTGGAACAAAAATGGAACTGTTTAATATCATCACTTGTGGGACTAAGTATAGGTATACTTCCAGGAATAGGTGGTGGTGTAGCCAATGTATTAAATTATGGAATAATAAAAAATAAGTCAAAATATCCTGAAAAGTTTGGAACAGGAATTATTGATGGTATAGTAGCATCAGAAACTTCTAATAATGCTGCTATTGGAGGAGCGCTTGTACCACTATTAGCTTTAGGTATTCCTGGTGACACAGTTACTGCAATGCTATTAGGAGGATTAACAATTCAAGGTATTTCACCTGGACCTTTAATGTTTGTTCAGAATGTTGATATAGTATATGCTATCTTCATAACCATGATCATCGGTTCTATAGCGATGCTTTTCATAGAGTTTTATGGACTTCGTGGGTTTGTAGCTTTATTAAAAATTCCAAAGCATTTTCTTTTACCAGGAATATTTCTTTTCTGTGTAATTGGAGCTTTTGGTATAAATAATCGTATTTTTGATGTATGGACTGTTCTTCTATTTGGAACTGTAGGATATTTGTTTAATAAAACTGATATTCCAGCATCACCATTTATTCTTGGTTTTATCATAGGACCTATGGCAGAAGTTAATTTAAGAAGGGGACTTATGTTTTCACAAGGAAGCTTCACTCCATTTATAACTTCTCCAGTTGCAGTTGTATTTTTCATTGGTACTGCAATAACCATAATATTTAGTGTTTACTCAAATTATAAACGAAATATAAAGAAGATAATGAATTAGTAAAATTAACAAATTCATATATTAATAAATTATCAAATATCTATTTAAAGGGGGATAACAATGAAAAATAAGGTTATTAAATTAATAGCAATGGGTATATCTCTTGCTGTTATGACAGGAGCATTTATAGGTTGTTCTAAAAATCAGGCTGCTAAGAATAATAATTCAGGGGCAGAGAGTAAAACCTCAAGCAGTAACTGGCCAACAAAGCCAATCCAAATAATTGTTCCATTTAATGCAGGGGGAGATACAGACTTTCATGCAAGAACTTATGCTAAATATTTAGAGCCAATTTTAGGTCAATCTGTAGTTGTAGTAAATGTAAACGGTTCTAACGGAAGTGCAGGAACTATTCAAGTAAGAGACTCTAAACCAGATGGCTATACAGCATTATTCTTTCATGATTCTATGCTAATGAATAAGGTAGTGGGAGTAACAGATTTTGCGCATGAAGCTTTAGATGTTGCTGCTACTGGAATTATGGATAACTCTTATATATTAGCAGTAAATGCAAAAAGCCCATATAAGACATTGGATGATCTAGTTAAAGCTGCAAAAGCAAATCCAGGAAAACTAAAGTATGCTTCTTCAATAGGAGGTTATACTTACTATGTTGGGGCTCAATTAGAAAAAGTTGCTGGAGTAAGCTTTAATAAGGTAGATGCAGGCGGTGGCTCTGATAGAAATGCTGCACTTTTAGCTAATAAAATTGATACAAATGTAAATCCATATGGAGTAATGAAACCATATATAGATTCTGGGGATTTCCGTGTACTTGCTGTTTTCTCAGAAAAACGTAGTGAATTATTCCCTAATGTACCTACTGCAATTGAACAAGGATACAACATAATTGCAAGACGTGCGTACTTCCTTTCATTTCCAAAGGGCACAGATGCAAGCATTATAGAAAAGATGAGTAAAGCAATGGAAGAGGTTTCAAAGAAGCCTGAATATGCTAAAGATATTGCAAAAGCTTATGCAGTAGAACCAGCATTCTTAAACACTAAAGATACTAAAGATTATCTTGATAAAGCTATGAAAGAATTTATGGATGCAAAAAGCCTAATAATGGGAAAATAATGTAAAATTAATTTGTGCATACTTGTAGTAAAATTAACCGTAATGATAAAATATTACGGTTAATTTTTTAAGTTTGTTCAAACTATATAGCTGATAAACTAGACAATATCATCAATCATTTTATCTGTAAGATGTAGGTTAAGGTTTGCGGCGTAGATTTTAACGATAATTTTTTGAATACTTTCTGGTACAGTTTCTTTATTCATTTCAATAATAAATTTTCTAATAAGAGCTAGCCTACTTTTAAATTCTCTAACACTCATTTTTATCCTCCAGTTAATAATGCAAAGTTTACATCTTACTAATACGAAATATAAAGGGATTTTAAAAGGGGAGAAAACCTAGTAAATGTTGGTATTTCTTTTGTGGCGATTATAGCTTATAATTATGTAAGCATTAAAAATTAGGAGATGATTTTCGTGGACTTGAATATTAAGAACGAGAGAACAAAGGAAATTTTAGCATACATTGCAGTTTGTATTTTCTGGGGTTCTACTTATCTTGCAATTCGTATAGGAGTTGGAGTATTGCCTCCAATGTTTTTCGCTGGCATGAGATTTTTTGTTGCAGGTATTATAGTAATTATTTTTGCTTATATGAAAGGTCTAAAATTTCCAAAAACATTTATTGAAATAAGAAGGATGGCTGTTGTAGGGATAATATTATTATTTATATGCAATGGTTCAATGGTGTTAGCTGAACAGGAGGTATCTTCAAGTATAGCCTCAATCATGGCAGCAGCTCTTCCTTTAAATATGGCACTTATAGAATTTGGACTTTGGGGAAAAAGAATAAACATAAAGGGAGCTTTGGGGCTTCTCATAGGATTTGCTGGAGTAGTTGTGCTAATTGCTTCAAACTCTAGCATAGGGCACGCTAACATCAAGTATATGATGCTTATAATGTTTGCAAATTTTATGTGGGCAGCTGGTTCTATTTATTCTAAATCTTTTAAAACCTCCGCAAATATCATAACAGCTATAGGCATTCAGATGCTGTCAGCTTCAATTGTATTCTTTTTAACCTCAATGATTTTTGGAGAATTTTCTAAAATTCACATGAGCTATAAAGGAGTTGCTGCAACAGCTTATTTAATAGTATTTGGTTCATTAATAGGCTACAGCTGCTATATTTATATATTGAAAAAATGGTCTTCAGAAAAAGCAGGTACCTACGCTTATATTAATCCAATGGTAGCTGTACTTCTTGGAGCCTTAATATTAGATGAACCTGTTACCTTTAAAACAATCATATCTATCATCATAATACTAGGTGGAGTTTATTTAGTTCAAACTTCTAAGACTTCTGTTCCCATAGGAAAAAAGTTACCCGCAAGGTAAGTTTTTACTAAAGAATAAGAGGAGATTTCAAATGGAATTTCGAAAGGCAATTGAAGAAGATAGCAGCAGCATAATGAACATTATTAAGCAGGCTCAAGCTTACTTTAAGAAAAAGGGAATAAATCAATGGCAGAATAATTATCCTAATCTTGAAACTATAAGGATGGATATTAAAAATAATAATGGATATGTTTTATTAAAAGATAATAAAATTATTGGTACCACAGCCTTTATTCTTGAGGGAGAAAAAACCTATGAAAATATTTATGAGGGAGAATGGTTGAGCAGTAATAAGTATGGAACAATACATAGAATAGCTATTGATTCTCAGTATAAAGGAATTGGAACAGCACCTATAATTATAAAAAATTTAGAAGAAATATGTTTAAGTAAGGGTATAAATAGTATACGGGTAGATACCCATGAAGAAAATCTATCCATGCAGAGGCTTGTAGAAAAAAACGGGTTTAAGTACTGCGGAATAATCTATTTAGAGGATAAAAGTAAGAGAATGGCTTTTGAAAAAATATTATTATGATTTTTTTTTATATATAAAAGTGGTAAAATGTAAATTAAGATTTAAATGTAGAAAATTTTTAAAAATTTGGAGGGCTATATTATGAGCAAAACTGTAGACATTAACTGGGGAGAATTGGGATTTAGTTACATTAAAACAGACCTTCGTTACATTTCAAAATGGAAGGATGGAAAATGGGATGATGGAGAATTAGTTGAAGATAATATGCTAACTATCAGTGAAGCTTCAACAGCACTTCATTATGGACAACAGTGTTTTGAAGGCTTAAAGGCTTACCGTACTAAAGAAAATAAAATTCAGCTTTTTAGACCAGATCAAAATGCAAAGCGTATGATCGAAAGCTGCAAACGTCTTTTAATGCCAGAGGTTCCGGTAGAAAAATTTATAGATGCTTGCATTAAAGTTGTTCAAGCTAATGAAGCTTATGTTCCACCTTACGGAACAGGAGCTACTCTTTATCTTAGACCTTTTATAATTGGTGTTGGTGATAATATTGGGGTTAAACCAGCGCCAGAGTATATATTCTGTGTATTCTGTGTTCCAGTTGGACCTTATTTCAAGGGCGGAATGGTACCTGTAAACTTTAACGTTGCAGATTATGATAGAGCAGCACCTTATGGAACTGGAGCTGCAAAGGTTGGAGGAAACTATGCAGCAAGTCTTTATCCTCATGAATTAGCTGCAAAGAGAGGTTTTGCTGACTGCATATACTTAGATCCTGCAACTCATACAAAGATAGAAGAAGTTGGATCAGCTAACTTTTTTGGAATTACAAAAAATAATAAATTTATTACTCCAATTTCACCATCAATTCTTCCAAGTATAACTAAGTATTCATTACTTCATGTTGCAAAAGAGTACCTAGGTTTGGAAGCAGAAGAAACTGATGTTTTCATAGATAAGCTTGATGATTTCAAAGAAGCTGGAGCTTGTGGTACTGCAGCAGTAATTACTCCAATTGGAGGAATTGAATACAAGGGAAAACTTCACGTACTATATAGCGAAACTGAGGTAGGACCTGTTACTAAAAAATTATATGATACTCTATATGGAATTCAATTTGGAGATATAAAAGCTCCAGAAGGTTGGATTGTACAAGTTCCTGATAAATAATTAAATAAAAAATAAAGCTTTATAGTTATAAAACTCTAAAGCTTTTATTTTTTTTGGCATAGATTTTGCTTTTAATGAAAGTGATAATAAAAAGAAAGTGGGATGATTATATGAAAAAGATGGAATTAAAAGATTTAGAATTGAAGAACATCAAATTAGAAATTGATGGACCTATTGCAATCGTTACCATGAATAGACCAAAGGCTCTCAATGCTTTAAACAATCAGACTCTTGAGGAGTTAAATGTTATTATCGACGGTATAAACGAAGATAAGGATATTCTGGGAGTTATCATAACTGGAGAAGGAAAAGGTTTTGTTGCAGGAGCAGATATTGCTCAAATGAAGCCTTATAAGGCAGAAGATGGCAGAAATTATGCAGAATTTGCTCAAAGCACTTTTAATAAGATTGAAGGTCTTGGAAAGCCTGTAATTGCAGCAGTAAATGGCTATGCTCTTGGAGGAGGCTGCGAATTATCAATGAGCTGTGATCTAAGAATTGCTTCAGAGAAGGCTATTTTCGGGCAGCCAGAGGTAAACTTAGGCGTAATACCTTGCTTTGGCGGAACACAGAGATTACCTAGACTTATTGGAAGTGGACGAGCAAAAGAACTTATTTTTACTGCAAGAATGGTAAAGGCTGAAGAAGCCCTTCACATAGGTTTAGTAAACATGGTTGTGTCTTCAGATGAACTTTTGAATGAAGCAAAAAAGGTCATGACTACAATAATTTCTAAGGCTCCAGTGGCAGTTAGATATTCTAAGATAGCAATAAACAAAGGGGCAGACATGGATTTAAATAATGCTCTTGAATTTGAAAAAGATTTAGCAGCACTTACTTTTGCTTCTGAGGATAAGGATGAAGGCATGACAGCTTTTCTTGAAAAGAGAGAAGCAAAATTCCTTAATAAATAATTCTACAAAGAAAATTATCATTTTTGAGACAAAAAATAATTGGCTTATAGTAAAATTACCAGTTAATAGCTTTTATTATTGCTAGAGAAACAAGATTTATCAATTAAAGAATGATTGATAATAATAAAATTATCATTTTTGAGACGGTGATGAAAAATAAAGACATATTTTTATAAAAAATAAGGAGGATTTAATATGGATTTTAAGTTTACAGATGCGCAGCTGATGCTGCAAAAAGTTGCTAGGGAATTTGCTGAAAATGAAGTTGGCCCAATAGCAGCAGAAATTGATGCTACAGGAAGATTCCCAAGAGAAACCTTCGATAAGATGGTTAAAATAGGGTTTACTGGTATTGGAACACCTGTAGAATACGGTGGTTCTGGTGGAAATGACATTGATAAGGTTATAGTTGTTTCAGAGATTGCTAAAAAATGTGGAGCTACAGCGGCTATTCTTTCAATACACACTATTTTTGCCCAAGTAATTCAAAAGTTTGGTAACGAAGAACAAAAACAAAAATACTTACCTCAGGTAACAAGCGGGGGATGCTTAGGTGCTTTTGCCTTAACAGAACCAAATGCTGGTTCAGATGCAGCGGCAGCAAAAACAACAGCAATTCTAGATGGAGATGAATATGTTCTTAATGGAACGAAATGCTTCATATCTGGAGGAGGACAGGCACAGCATTTACTTATTTTTGCATTGACGGATCCTTCTAAAGGCCTTAAAGGGTTATCTTGTATTCTTGTAGAAAAAGGAACTCCAGGCTTTACAATAGGTAAGATAGAAGAAAAAATGGGTATCCATGGTTCAGAAACAGTAGAACTAATTTTTGATAACTGCCGTGTTCCAAAGGAAAACCTTGTAGGTAAAGAAGGGAAAGGCTTTATGATGGCAATGACAGCTCTTGATGGTGCAAGAATTGGTGTTGCTGCTCAAGCTCTTGGAATTGCTGAAGGTGCTCTAGAGGAAAGCGTAAAGTACATGAAAGAAAGAGTTCAGTTTGGAAAACCTCTAACAGCTCTTCAAGGTCTTACTTGGTATATCTCTGATATGGCAACTAAGATTGAAGCAGCTAGATGGTTAGTTTATTATGCAGCACATCTAAAAGCAACAGGACAAAATCACAATAAAGAAGCAGCTATGGCTAAAATAAATGCAGCTGAAACAGCAAGATTTGTTACAAACTTGGCACTTCAGATTCATGGAGGCTATGGTTACATGAAGGATTATCCGCTAGAAAGAATGTATCGTGATGCTAAGATTACTGAAATCTACGAAGGTACTTCTGAAATTCATAAACTAGTAATTTCAAGAGCAGTATTAGGTTAGGAGGATAAAGATGAATATAATTGTATGCTTAAAACAGGTTCCAGATACAAATGAAGTTAGAATTAATCAAGAGACAGGAACACTTATAAGGGATGGTGTACCTAGTATTATAAATCCAGATGACAAAAATGCTCTTGAAGCAGCATTAGCAATAAAGGATGAAAAAGGTGGGAAGGTAACTGTAATTAGCATGGGACCACCACAGGCTAAAGAAGCATTAAAGGAAGCTCTTGCTATGGGTGCTGATGAAGTAGTTCTTGTAAGTGATAGAGCTTTTGGAGGCTCTGATACTTGGGCTACAGCAACTGTTCTTGCTGCAGCAATTGAAAAGGTTGGGGAATATGATATTATACTTTGCGGTAGACAGGCTATTGATGGAGATACAGCACAGGTTGGCCCTGAAATAGCTGAATTCTTAAATGTTCCTCAAATCACATATGCAAAGGAAATAAAAGCTTCTGAAGATAAGGTAACAGTAACAAGATTTACGGAAACAGGGGATTATGTAATAGAATCTAAATTGCCAGTACTTTTAACAGCTATCAAAGAATTGAATGTTCCAAGATACCCAAGTGTAAAAGGTATTTTTCAGGCATATGCACCAGATGCTCCTGAGATTCCAGTATGGAGTATAAATGATTTAGTAATTGACCCAACACAGATAGGACTTAAGGGTTCTCCAACAAATGTTTATAAATCCTTTGTACCGACAAAGTCCAAAACAGCAGAAATTATTGATGGATTAAACGGAAAAGAAAAGGCAGCTATTTTAGTGAACAAGCTTGCTGATCTGAAGCTTATATAGGAGGTAGGTGCAAAATGCAAAGAGCAAAAGTAAATCAGAGTATAAATTTAAAAGATTATAATGATATATGGGTAATTGGGGAACAAAGAGAAGGAAAAATTCACCCAGTAACTATTGAACTAATTGGAGAAGCTAAAAAACTTGCAAGTGAAATTGGCAAAAAAGTAATTGTAGTAGTTGCAGGATATGAAATTGAGGAAGAAGTAAAAAAATTACTTAACTATGGCGTAGATAAGGTTTTATATATTAAAAGTCCATTACTAAAAACCTTTTCTACAGATGGATATGCAATTTCTATTTCAAATCTTATTCTAGAGAGAAAACCTGAAATTGTATTAGTTGGTGCCACTTCAATAGGAAGAGACATTGGACCTAGAATTGCAGCTAAAATTGGAACTGGACTTGTTGCTGACTGCACAAAGCTTGACATTGATCCAACTGATGGAAAAATTCTTCAGACAAGACCTGCCTTTGGCGGAAATCTTATGGCAACTATTATATGTCCTATAAATAGACCGCAAATGGCTACTGTAAGACCTGGCGTAATGCAAAAGGCACAACATATAGACAATCCTACAGGAGTTGTTGAAGAAATAACTCCAAATCTTACAGAAGCAGATATTATTGCTAAGGTTATTGAAATTGTAAAAAGCGGTAAAAAGAGAGTAAATCTTATAGATGCAAAAATCATTGTATCTGGAGGACGTGGTGTTAAGGGACCTGAAGGCTTTGAATTAATTAAAGCCCTTGCAGATGCTTTAGGCGGAGAAGTTGGATCTTCTAGAGCATGTGTTGATGCAGGGTGGATTGACAGTATGCATCAGGTAGGTCAGACAGGTACAACAGTAAGACCAGAAATTTATTTTGCTTGTGGTATCTCAGGAGCTATTCAACATTTAGCCGGAATGAGCGAGTCAAAATATATTGTTGCAATTAACACTGATTCAACTGCACCTATTTTCAAAGTTTGTGATTTTGGTATTGTTGGAGATTTAAAGGAAGTAATCCCAGCTATGATTGAAGGAATTGAAAAGGGTAAGGCTTTTGAGATATAATATACTCTAAGAAATAATATATTATGAAGGTGAGGTTAAAAATATGAGCAGCATGATAGATGATAACAGCTTAAATATGAGTGGCTACAGTATAGATGAGATGTATATAGGACAAAAGGCTAGCATAAGTAAGACTATTACTGAATCAGACATTAATACCTATGCAGGACTAATCGCTGACTTTAATCCTGTACATATTAATGCTGAATATGCAAAGAATACAAGATTTGGGGAAAGAATTGCCCATGGCATGTTTACAGCTTCGTTTTTTTCAACTATTGTTGGTATGTGTATTCCAGGAGCTGATGCTATTTATTTAGGACAAACCTTGAAATTTATTGCACCAGTTAAAATCGGAGATACAATTACTGCAACTGGAGAAGTAACCAAAATAGTTAAAGAAAAGAGAATAGCATATTTAAGGACAACTATTGTAAATCAAAGAGGAGAAATAGTTATAGACGGAGAAGGAACTGTAATGGCTACAAAATAGCTGGCTAATAACTTGCATATAAACTGAAAATTCTTGAAAATCATGTGATAAAAGTATATAATATTATTAAGGGTTACCTTACCTTAATGGGTAAATAGGCAGGCTGCTAAGTCTGCCTATTTAATTATAATCCACAAATAGATAGGAGTGAAGCTCTTATGGAAAACGATTTAGCAAGATATAAATACATATTCGACGAAATACTTACAATGACAGATGATGGGTTCATAGTTGTGGATAAGGGTGGTATCGTTACAGATATAAATGATCAGTATTGTGATTTCTTAGGGACAACTAAGGAGAAAGCTATAGGCAGAAATATAAAAGAAACAATATCAAATTCAAAAATGATTGATATTGTTCAAAATGCTTATAGAGAAGAGGGAGTTATACATAAATTTGTAGATGGTGAAACTAAGGAAAGTGACAATAGCTTTTTATTGGTTAGCAGATCTTGTGTGTTTGATGAGAACAAAAATGTAATTGCAGGAGTTGCGCAGGTAAAATTTAGATTGCAAACCCTTGATTCCGCTCAAAAGCTAATGAAAGAGTATTCGGAACTAGAATTCTATAAAGAGGAATATAAAAAAATTAATTCAAATCAATATTCTTTTGAAGGAGTAATCGGAAGCAGCAGTAATTTTTTAGAAATAAAAAAATCTGCCATGAAAGCGTCTAAAAACTCTTTCCCAGTTTTATTAACTGGAGAAACTGGAACAGGAAAGGAAGTTTTTGCACGAGCAATTCATAATAATAGTGACAGAAAAGATAAACCTATGGTTAGCATTAACTGCGGAGCAATTCCATCAGAACTATTAGAGTCAGAGTTATTTGGATATGAAGAAGGTACTTTTACAGGAGCAAGAAAAGGTGGTAAGAAAGGAAAATTTCTACAGGCAGATGGAGGCACAATACTTTTAGACGAAATAGGAGACATGCCTTTAAGCATGCAGGTTAAGCTTTTGAGAGTTTTACAGGAAAAAGAAGTTGAAAAGATAGGTGGATCAAAACCTATTCCTATAGATGTAAGAGTTATTGCAGCTACCAGAAGAGATCTAGTAGAAATGATAAAAAATGGAGAGTTTCGAGAAGACTTATATTATAGGCTTAATGTTATAAACATTGAAATGATACCTTTGAGAGATAGAAGAGAAGATATATTGACCTTTGCAAATTACTTCTTAAATAAAATTAATATTGAATATAGGACAGCAGTGACTTTAAGTAATGAGGCTAAGCAATGCTTTGAAAATTACTTTTGGCCAGGAAATGTAAGAGAGTTAGATAACGTTATAAAAAGTGCCTATGCTTCCTGTGACGAATTTGTTATTCAGTTAACTGATTTGCCATCTAAAATGGTTTCAAATCATAAGGTTATTAGTTTAGCAGGATCCGATGAAAAAATGTTGAAGCATATGGTAGACAGCTATGAAAGCTCTTTAATACAAGAGATTCTAAAAAAATGTAATTGGAATTGCCAAAAAGCAGCCGAGGAACTGGGTATTCATAGAAGTCTTTTATATAAAAAGATAGATAAATACAATATAAAAACAAGAAGATAAATTTAGAATTTAATATATTTATATAACAATAGCAGTTTTAAAATTATTTAAAAAAATAATTGCAAGACTGCTAAATTTTTTTTATAATGTAAAAGGATATTTTTGGAATTTGTTGAATTAATTACATATTAATTTAAACATATTTTATTAATTAGTAATAGAGTATTTATTTGAGGAGGGGTTATTATGTTTTCAACAAAAATGCAGAATGACTTTATGAAAGAGTTTTTTAAGATACAAGAAAAGGGCGGTGAAATGTGGCCAAATTGGGAAAATAATTTTAACTTTTCACCTGAAGAAAATCCAATGGACAACTTAAACAAATGGATAAAAAAGAATCAGGAAATGTTTTTAAATAACATTAGCTTGGTTGATGGAAATCAAATTAAAGATGTATTTAATAAAATGTCAGAAGGCATGAGTTCTTACACTAATCTATTTAATTTCTGGCAGGATCTTCAAAAACAAACAATGGAAGATAAAGCTTCAGAAAATGCACAAGAGTTCATAAATAAATGGAAAGATGATTATATTAAGATGCTATCTGAAAATGTAATGTCAGAGATGCCTAATAATATTATGGAATTAACAAAAGAACCAATGAAGCTGTTTAAAATATATAATGACTATAATTTTAGTTTTATGGACCCTTTCAATGTTTCTTCAAAGGAATACTTTGAAAATAGTCCTTTCTCAGATAAAGAATACGTAAAATCTTATCAAACATATATTAATACGCTTAATGAATTTTTTACAATGTTTAGAGAAAAGGCAGTTGAAACTATGGAAGCTATAGTAGTTGATTATCAGGGTATGATTAAGGGAGGAAATGCACCAAAAGACTTTAATGAGTTCTATAATTATTGGTTTAATAAAAATAATGATGTAGTAAATGAACTTTTAGGAACAGATGAGTTTTCTAAACTTTTAGCCAAACTTTCAAAAGAAAGTCTAAATTATAAGAGGAATCATGATACTATACTTGAGAAGCAAGTTAAGTGGATGCCTTTTCCTTTAAAAAGTGATATGAGAAGCCTCTATAAAACTATATATGATTTAAGAAAAGAAGTTAAAAGCTTAAAGAGACAGATAAATGGAAGATAGCTTAAATTAAAAACAATATAAAGGAGGAATTGGTATGTTTGTTAATAACATGATAACTGAAGAAAGCATAAAATTACAAAGTAAAATGCTAAAGAGCATGGAATTTCTAAGAGACATCGCGAGTAAGAAAGATGAACATATAGGTGCTACACCTAAGGAACTTGTATTTGAAGAAGATAAGATGAAATTATATCACTATATACCTAAAGTAAAGAATCCTTGCAAAGTACCTTTGCTAATGGTATATGCTTTAATAAATCGTCAGTATATGGTTGATTTACAGCCAGATAGAAGCCTAGTTAAAAAAATGTTAGAAGAGGGTTTAGATGTTTATATTATAGACTGGGGTTATCCAAAACCGGAGGATATGTATCTTACAATGGATGACTATATCAATGGCTATATTTATGATTCGGTTGAGTTTATTTGCAAAAAGCATAATCTAGAAAAAATAAACCTACTTGGAATATGCCAAGGTGGAACTTTTTCAACAATATTTTCAGCACAGCATCCAGAAAAAGTTAACAGCCTTATTGCCATGGTTACTCCAGTTGACTTTGAAACAAATGATGGACTTTTGTTTAGGTGGGGTAAGGACGCAGACATGGACTTAATGGTAGATACTTTTGGAGTAGTGCCAGGAGATTTGATGAATGAAGGATATAAGCTATTAAATCCTTTCTATTTATTCTACAATAAATATATTTCTATGGTGGATACTGCAACTGATATAGATAAAATGAAAAATTTTATGAGGATGGAAAGATGGATAGCAGATGCTCCAGATCAACCAGGAGAGGTACTTCGTCAATTTATAAATGATCTATATCAAGAAAATAAGCTTGTTAAAGGAGAATTTGAAATAGGAGGAGAAAAGGTTCATTTAGAAAATATTGATATGCCGTTATTGAATATTTATGCAGAACTAGATACCTTAGTTCCAAATGCTGCTTCTATTCCTTTAAATGATTTGGTATCAAGCAAAGACAAAGAATATTTTTCATTACCAGTAGGGCATATAGGAATGTATACAAGCTCTAAATCACAAAAGGTACTTGCACCTAAGATTGCAGAATGGGTTAAAAAGAGAAGTGAATAAATAGAATTTAATAATAGAAGACTACAGAAGGATATACTACTGTAGTCTCTATTAAAATTCTATTTACTCCTTTACAAAACTTCCACAATCAGTGCATTGTATTGTTTTTGCAACAGATTCATGCTTTGTTACTTGTATTTGCTCTAGTGTACAGAAGTTTTCTCTAGAATCATGGAATTTACACTCAGTTACTGTACATCCAATACTATCATTGTGTCCGTGATGTAAAGAATATTTATCATGTGTTGTCATTTTTATTCACCTCACATTATTTTCTCAAAAATAGTATTGGTTTTTTAAAGATATTTATTCTAGTAATATAAAGGCTATTTTGCTTAGTTATTTATAAAAAACTAAATTAAAAAAGCTGCAGGTAGTTGCAGCTTTTTTAAGACCATCTATTTACAAGGGGGGTAAATAGTACTAGTATTAGTATCAGTATTTATATCATTTAATTTAAATTATTTAGCAACAGCGTTTTTTAATGCATCAGCCTTTGCTTGAGATAAAATTCCCTGTTGTACTAGTTCAGAGAATAAATCTACTCTTGCTTCTGCTTTTTTATCTTTAAAGTATGCAGTTCTTTCTTCTTCTGTCATAGCTTTAACTTTATCCATTTCTGCTTGTCGTTCAGTTTTCTTTTGTTCCATATAGGCTTTAATTTTATCTGCTTCTGCTTGAGTTATTACGCCAGCTTTTACTTGGGCATCAAGGTTTAATTTCATTCCTCTTTGACCAGGTCTATTCATTTTAGGCATCGCTTTCTTTATTGCATCTGCTTGAGCCTGAGTTATAACCTTTTGATCAACTAAATCTTTTAGAAAATCTACTTTTTTGTTTGTTTTATTAGCTTCAAAATAAGCCTTGCGTTCTTCAGCAGTCATGTTTTTGATTTTGTCTGCTTCAGCTTTCATTGCAGTTTGTTTTGCTGTTAAATACTCATTTATTTTATTTGATTGTTCTTGAGTAATAGTACCAGCCTTGACTAAACTAGCTAGAGTTTCTGTCATTCCTTTATTCATTTGTTTGTTTTGCTTCTTTTCAGTAATATTAGATTTTGCTGTAGTATTATCTGAAGTACTTTGAGATTTTGCAAAAGCAACACTGGTTATGGATAAAAGCATACTTCCTGCTAGTGCTGCAGCAATAACTTTACCAACCATTTTAGGATTTTTCATTTTAAATCTCCTCTTCTTTCATATTTTATTTTACATTCTTAGTTTACCCATTAATTGTTACAGTATTGTCACAACATTATTAACATTCTATTAAGAGTATTAACTATAAGATTTTGCTTTAATTAAAAAGTAAAGAGTATAAATTTATTTTAAAAAATTTATACTCTTTACTGACTATATATAATGAAACTAAGCACTATTTATTTTGTTTTTTTGCATATTCTTTTAGCAAACTTTTAATAAATAGATAAAGGGTTGGAATACCATAAATTAACATAGAAGCTTTTTCTAAGGATTGTCCCATAGATGGAAATAGCTCAGCAATACCTTCTCCAAAGGTGACAGCTCCGATTGCAATTAAAAGTATTGTTAAGGTGTTAAATATTACATTAATACTTAGTTTTAGTGAAGTTCTGTAGAATAAATACATAACAACTATAGCTAAAATAGCCCCAGATAATATACCGGAAACTATTGAAAAGGCAGAGTTAGCTAAAAAAGGTAAGGTGAATAGTGTTATTTCTAAGCTTTCACGGAAAATAGTTAAAAAAGATAATATAAATAAACTATAGGCCGTGATTTTTACTGCGGAAGCATCAAAAGAAGTTTTTGCAATTTCTTTTCGCTGTTTTTTTATTAGTATTATACTATACAAGATTAAGGCTGATACGAAAAGCATTATCGAACCTTCGAATAAGTCTTTAACTGCAAATTCTAGTGACTTTACTTGGTTAAATATCAGCACACCAGATACTAAGCTTGCAAGAAGTCCAATAAAGGAACCAAAATAAATATATTTTGACAGATCCTTTCTATCTATTTTTGTGAGATAAGCAAGTAAAGGCACTAAAATTAAAAGCATTTCAAAGCACTCTCTAAAGGAGATAATAAGTGAAGTAAGCATCATTTTTCCCCCCCTTTATATGCTATTTATATATAGTATTCGCAAATATTTGGACATGCTACTATTTTTCTGAATTTTTTAAGTGTGATTTAATAAATTAAGCTTTTGATCCATTTTCTATTTTATGTTGATATAAGTTAAAAAAATAATGTATAATTATTAAAAGCTTTTAATATAAGGAAGGGGCTAGATTTATGAAAAAACTATTATTAGGTAATGAAGCCGTTGCTAGGGGAGCCTATGAATATGGGGTAACGGTAGCTACGGCATATCCAGGAACACCTAGTACTGAAATAACAGAGTATATTGCAAAATATGATAATATTAATGTAGAGTGGTCTCCCAATGAAAAGGTAGCCTTAGAAGTAGGGATTGGAGCTTCAATTGCTGGAGCTAGGACTATAGTGTCTATGAAACATGTAGGACTTAATGTGGCAGCTGACCCATTAATGTCAATATCTTATCCGGGAGTTAATGCAGGACTTGTTGTTGCTGTTGCAGATGATCCAGGTCAGCACAGTTCTCAAAACGAACAAGATACTAGGTATTTTGGTATTGCAGCAAAAGTACCTGTAGTAGAGCCTTCAGATAGTGAAGAATGTAAGGAATTTTTAGGACAGGCACTTAAAATAAGCGAAGAATTTGATACTCCTGTTATTTTAAGATTAAGTACAAGAGTTTCCCATTCACAAAGTATAGTAGAAATAAAAGCGAAGGGAGAGTATCATCTAAAGGACTATGATCAAAATCCCAATAAATATATAGTAGCACCTGCTGTTGCAAAAAAGAGAAGAGTAGTAGCAGAAGAAAGATTAAGAAAGCTTGAAGAATTTGCAGAAATCACAGATTTAAATAAGGTTGAGTACAACAACTTGAATATAGGAATCATAACAAGCGGAATAGCCTATCAGTATTCAAAAGAAGTAATGCCAAATGCCTCTTATTTAAAACTTGGATTATCATATCCTCTGCCTAAAAATAAAATAACTGAATTTGTAAATAGATGTGATAAAGTATATGTAGTAGAAGAATTAGAACCTATATTTGAAGAAAAAATTAAATCCTGGGGACTTAAGGTAATTGGTAAAGAGATTATTCCAACAATTGGTGAACTTAGCCCAGAGATCATTAGAAAGGCAATATTAAATGAAACTTTGGAAGGGGTGGAACCTGATTTTTCAAAAAAGGTTCCTGGAAGACCTCCAGTTTTATGTCCAGGCTGTCACCACAGAGGTGTATTTTATATATTAAAGAAATTAGGATTACACGCTTCAGGAGATATAGGATGTTATACCTTGGCGGCCTTTGCTCCATTAAATTCAATGGATACATCAATCTGTATGGGTGCTAGTGTAGGTATGGCATTAGGTTTTGAAAAAGCTCGTGGTAAAGATTTTGCAAAGAAATCTGTTGCAGTGTTAGGAGATTCTACATTTATTCATTCTGGTATTACAGGATTGATTGATGTTGTTTATAATAAAGGTAACACTACAGTAATTATATTGGATAACTCTATAACAGGAATGACTGGTCATCAAGAAAATCCAGCAACTGGATATACTTTAAAAGGTGAACCAACTGTTGCAATTGATTTTGAAGCTATAGGAAGAGCTGTTGGTATCAAAAGAATACGAACTATAGATGCATTCGATATTGAAAATCTTGAAAAAATTATCAAAGAAGAAACAGCTGCAGAGGAACCATCCTTAATAATAACAAAAAGACCTTGTATGCTTCTTAAAAGAGCGAACATGGTTAAAAAGTCACTTAAAATAGATAAGGATGCATGTAAGGGCTGCAAGGCATGTATGAAGATAGGATGTCCTGCTATTGCCTTCAAAAACAATAAAGCAGAAATAAATAGCATACTTTGTGTAGGCTGTGACCTATGTACAAAGGTGTGCAAGTTCAACGCAATAGGAGGGGAATAAGTATGAACATATTAATATCCGCAGTTGGAGGACAAGGGGCATTACTTGCCAGCAGAATAATTGGAAAGCTAGCTCAGAATCTTGGTTTAGATGTTAAGGTTTCTGAGGTACATGGAATGTCACAAAGAGGTGGAAGTGTTGTTACTTATGTTAAATTTGGTGAAAAGATATATTCCCCTATTGTAGAAAAAGGAACAGCAGATGTTATTCTTGCTTTTGAAATGCTTGAAGGAGCAAGATATGCAGAATTCCTAAAGAAAAATGGAACTCTTATAATAAGTAATCAAAGAATAGAGCCTATGCCTGTAATAACTGGTGCTATGGAATATCCTGAAAGTCTAGAAGAGGAGCTTTCACAGCTGCCAATAAAATTAATAATTACTGATGCAGTAGAGCTTGCAAGCAAGTCAGGAAGTGTTAGAACAACTAATTTAGTATTAATAGGAATTTTAGCAGCTATATCAGAAATCTCTAAAGAAGAATGGAAAAAGGCAATAAGTGAAACTGTACCTTCTAGCTTACTAGAAGTAAATTTAAAGGCTTTTGAACTGGGATATAATCTAAAAAATGATTAATTATTATTATGTAAAATAGGGGGGCTTTTAATGATTTGGGATGAAAGAAGCGAATGCATGAGTCGCGATGAGATGAGGGAACTTCAAGGGAGAAGACTTAGACATACAGTAGAAAGGGTTTATCACAATGTGCCTTTTTACAGAAAAAAAATGCATGAACTTGGTTTAGAACCAGGAGATATTCAAGGTATAGAGGATTTATCAAAACTTCCTTTTACAACTAAACAGGATTTAAGAGAAAATTATCCTTTTGGACTTGCTGCTATTCCAATGAGTCAAATTGTAAGACTTCATGCATCCTCAGGAACTACTGGAAAACCAGTAGTAGTTGGATATTCAAGAAAAGACTTAAGAACTTGGTCAGAAGTAGTAGCAAGAGCTCTTTATTCTTATGGAGTTGATAACCATGATTTTATACAAGTTGCCTATGGGTATGGTTTATTTACTGGAGGAATGGGATTGCATTATGGTGCAGAAAAGGTAGGGGCAGCTGTAATACCTATTTCAGGAGGAAACACTAAAAAACAAATTCAAATAATGAAGGACTTTGGCAGTACTGCACTTGCATGTACCCCATCTTATGCTTTGTACATTGCTGAATCAATGCAAGAAATGGGTATAAAAAGAGAAGATCTAAAACTAAGGGTTGGTATATTCGGAGCTGAGCCTTGGACAGAAAATATGAGAAAAGAAATAGAAGAAAGCTTAAACATTAAGGCAATGGATATTTATGGTCTTAGTGAAATAATAGGACCTGGAGTTGCTTATGACTGCGAAATGAAAAATGGACTTCATATAAACGAAGATCATTTTGTACCTGAAATAATCAATCCTGAGACTTGTGAAGTACTTCCTTATGGAAGTAAAGGAGAATTAGTATTTACAACTATTACAAAAGAAGGTATGCCTCTTTTAAGATATAGAACAAGAGACCTTACTGTACTTAAAGATGGAGAATGTGAATGTGGAAGAACTTTAGTAAGAATGGAAAAAATCCTTGGCAGAAGTGATGATATGATTATAATAAGAGGAGTTAATGTATTTCCTTCTCAAGTTGAGAGTGTTCTTCTTGAAATGGGGGAAACTAAGCCTCACTATATGTTATTTGTTGACAGAGTTAATAACCTTGATATTCTTGAGGTTTGGGTTGAGGTAGATGAGGTATTTTTCTCAGATCAAATTAGAAAACTTGAAAGTCTTACTAAGAAAATTAAGCATAACATTGAATCAACTTTAGGAATTGGTATAAAGCTAAAGTTAGTTGAACCAAAGACAATAGAAAGAAGTGAAGGTAAAGCTAAAAGATTAATTGATAGAAGGGTCTTATAATAAAATTATAAGGAGGGAATAATATGCCAATCAGACAGTTGTCAATATTTCTTGAAAATAAATCTGGTAGACTTGCAGAGGTTACAACAATACTGGGAGAAGCTGGTATAGATATGAGAGCATTAGTTATATCAGACACTACAGATTTTGGAGTTTTGAGATTGCTTGTAAATAAACCTGAGGATGCTTTAAAAGCTTTAAAGGAAAGTGAATTTACTGTCAGCCTTACAGATGTAGTTGTAATAGCAACTCCAGATGAACCAGGTGGACTTTCAAAGGTACTTCAACTACTTGACAAGTCAGGTATAGACATAGAATATATGTATGCTTTCATAGGAAGAAAAAGTGGAGAAGCTCCTGCAGTATTTAGAGTAGAAGATGTAGCTAAAACTGTAGAAGTTCTAAAGAATAATAATATTAGAGTTATAACAGAAGAAGAACTATAATAAGTTTAAAAACATACTTAAAGAAAAGGGTGTAGGGGTTTAGAATAATTCCTATGCCTTTTTGCGTAAATTAAGAAAAATGCGGCGCATTTTTCTTAAGTAACTAGTAACCAGTGACCAGTTGCCAGTAGGATTAATAAAACTGGTTACTGGGAATTGGTTACTGGTTACTAAGAATTTTACGTCGTAAAATTCTTATATAACGATTTTCAAAAAATTTCAAAAAAGTGCTTGCTAAAACTAATAACATTAGTTAAAATATAATTAATGATAGTAGTGATTTAACTAATAATATTAGTTAAATCCATATGAGGAGTTGGTTTTGTGAAAATTATTAAAGAGAATACTTTGTATCAGTTGACTTTCTTAGGAAGTCTTTTCCCAATAAATTGTTATTTAGTTGAAGAAATCGATGGACTTACACTCATTGATGCAGCAATACCTTCTAGTGCTAAGGGAATTTTAGAAGCTGCCGAGAAAATTGGGAAACCTATTATTAGAATATTATTAACTCATGCTCACGATGATCATGTAGGGGCAGTAGATGCTATTAAGAACGTTCTTCCAAATGTCCCTGTATTTATTTCAAAGAGAGAAGCTAGATTAATGGGGGGAGATAGAAGCTTAGATCCGGATGAACCTAATATGCCTATAGTAGGAGGAGTACCTAAAAAATTAAAGACAAGAGCTGATGTTTTGCTGAAGGATGGAGATATGATTGAGTCCCTAAGGGCAATAGAAATACCAGGACATACTCCTGGTTCAATGGCTTATTTAGATACACGAAATAACTTTATTATTGTGGGAGATGCAATGCAAACAAGAGGTGGAATAGCAGTAGCAGGAGTAATTAAAATAACATTTCCATTCCCAGCTATGGCAACCTGGAACAAGGAGGGAGCTATAGATAGTGTTCGTAAGCTATTAGAATATAAACCTGCATTACTTGCTGCAGGACATGGTAAAATGATAAAACAACCTGAAGAAGCTATGAAACGAGCCATTTTAGAGGCACAACAGAAGTTGAAATAATAAAAATGGAGGAGAAAGATTATGTCACCAAGAATAGGACTAGATTTAAATACAATATTAAAGGCAGCAACGGAAATTGCTGATACAAAAGGGGTAAATGAAATAACTTTAGCATCCTTAGCTCAAAAATTAGAAGTTCGGACACCTTCTTTATATAACTATATTGAGGGGTTACCAGGGCTTAGAAAAAAACTTGCTATTTATGGAATAGAACAGCTTCATATTGCTATAACTCATGCAGTTATAGGATTAGCAGGAGATGCTGCGGTACGAGCTATGAGTGAGGCCTATTTAAGCTTTGCAAGGCTTCATCCAGGATTATATGAAGCTACATTTATGGCACCTGATCCTATGGATTTGGATGTACAAAAGGCTTCTAAGGAAGTGACAGATGTTGTTGTAAGAGCATTAAAGGCATATGATTTATCGGATGAAGAGGCTATTCATGTTACTCGTGGACTTAGAAGCGTTTTACATGGATTTGCTTCCATTGAGCAAATGGGAGGCTTTAGACTTTCTTACGATCTTGATGTTAGCTTTAACTTACTAGTAGATACTTTTATTAAAGGAATTCATAATTTTAAGGATTAGGATTACTGATGATAGCATCTTTAATTACAGATGTATTAGGTTAGTTTTGCTAATTAAAAGAAGAAATCACTAGTCTAATGGCTAGCCTCTAGTTGTATATAGATCATATAGCGACTAGAGACTAGCCATTAAATGTAATATAATATAATTCCCAGACAACTATCCTATATTACTGATTAAAAATCGAATTCCTCATCATCAGGATAATTCATATCAATGCCTCTATCCATCATGTACATAGGATATTCTCCCATTGGATATACTCCCATAGGACTCATATAATCCATGTCAGCCATGCTAGGGCTCATATTGTTCATACCAGCCATAGTAGGGCTCATGTATCCCATACCTGGCATAGAAGGACTCATGTATCCCATTCCAGGCATAGTAGTGTGATACATTGGACAACCATGCATATGCATCATAGGACACATATGAACTGTCATAGGGCACATTCCATAAGTATGCATAGGGTGCATAGCTTCATGCATTGGAGACATTGCATATTTGCCCATAGGCTTCATTTCTTCCATCTCATGCATTTCCATATTATCTTTGCAATCCTTTAAGTTTTTATCCATTAACTACACCTCATTAAAATTTTTTTTATTACATTTACAATATATGTGTTATGAAAGCTTTGTTGAACAAAAATATATTTTTTTTAATTAAGATGTATTTAACAGTAATGAATGAGAATATTTAAGTCGAATAAATTAAATTTAGAATGGAGATTATATTATTGTGTGATAACAACAAATGAAAATATTAATTGAGGGAGGTTAGAAACATGAGTGATAAAAATAGTTTACAGGAAACTAAGAAGTTAAATGAAAAATCAGCAAGAAATGCTGGAACTAATATGACTAGTTCAACTGCTGGAATGGGAAGCTTTACAAGCAGCACAACTCCTATAAGCTCAGACAGCAATTCACTACAAGAAACAAGAAAGAAAAATAATAAATCTGCTGCTAACAAAGGTCAATTTTAATATAAGAGTTAAAGCCTAGGAACATTGCTCCTAGGCTTTAATCTTTAAGATAATGTACTTAGGTTGCTTAAAATTAGAGAGATAAAAATATTAAAAGTATAAAACCATAGAAAAGTATATATCAACACTATAGATATTATTTATTACTTCGAAAAATAAATTAGAATAATATTATCAATAAAAAGACTACTCTATACATAAGGGCGGGATTAGATGAGAGCTTCTAGTATTAATAAAATAAAAGAAGGATCTATATTAGGTAAGTCAATTTATTCTTCAGATGGAAGGCTGCTTTTAAGTAAAGGAATTAGCTTAGACAAGAATCTATTGCATGTGCTAAGAAAAAATCAAATCGTATATGTTTATATTGAAGATGAAATTTCTAAGGATATAGAGATACATAGCATAATTGATGATAAAGTAAGAGTTGAAGCGATAACTAATATGAAAAAAATTTTTCACAAGGCCATGTATCACGGAAAAGGAAAAGAAAAAGTTGATTGGGTACCATTACAAGCAAGGTTTCAAGTGGAAAGCATTATAAATGACATATTAGAAAGCTTAAAGAATAATGAGGGAGTTTTATATAATATAACTGAACTTATGGGTACAGATATGCACACCTATAATCATAGTGTAAATGTAGCGGTATTAGCTATTCTTACAGCAAGAACTTTAGGGTTTTGTGAAAAGGATATTAGAGAAATAGGATTAGGAGCTTTGCTTCATGATTTAGGTAAAATTAAGCTGGAATCAGAAATACTGAATAAGGAAGATTTTCTTAATGAAGAAGAAGCAGAATTAATGAAAAAGCATGTAGATTATGGATATGAAATGGTTAAAGATGACTTATCTTTATCCTACATTGTTAAACAGATAATATATTCTCACCATGAGTATTTAGATGGAAGCGGATATCCAAGAGGCTTAAAGGAAAAAGAACTGCTGGATTATTCAAAAATAGTAACCATATGCGACGAATTTGATATACTGACATCTTCAAAGCATGGGAAAAAGAAAATGTCAACTTACGAGGCGTTAGAGCTGTTATCATCAAAAACCTTAGAAAAGTTAGACCCCAATATATTTAATAAATTCATGGAAAATATCGCAGTTTATCCTATAGGCACTGGTGTGGTTTTAGAGGATGGAAGAAAGGGTATAGTAGTGGATATTCATAGGACATATCCTACAAGACCGATAGTTAGAATTATTGAGGACAAGACTAAAAAGGATTATTACGAAATAGATCTAATGAAGAACTTAACTATTTTTATAAAAGATGTTATAGATTTAGACTTTTTACATAATGAAACAGCAGATGCTTAAATTATTAAAAAATAAGGGCTTTAGAGCTAAACTCTAAAGCCTAATTTTATATACTATTTTCTCATTTTTAAAGCTTCTTCATATAGAGTTTTAAATTTAGTAGCAATTCCAGTTGCTCCAGTTACTGTATCAACTTTTCCTGTTGATATTACACCTTGAATAAGTTTATCATAAGCTTCTTTAGCATTTATCTTAGATGCAGCTTTCATTTTTGTATTATAGTCTATATTATCACTCTTCTTTTTGCCGTCTTTATCAAGTTCTTCAAAGGTTACCTTATCTATTTTTCCGTCTTTATATGTTATAGAAAGCTCACCTTTATAACCATATTTATCAAGGTCTTTTTCCTTAGCAGTATAAGTAGCGTTCATTTGTAAAACTGCTGCAGAAGTGTCTCCTTTTTCAGCTTTTGCTAAAGCAGCAGCTGCTAGAGCCTTGAATTCTTCACTTGATTCAGTTGCTCCTGTCACAGTGTCAACTTTAGTATAATCCTGTGATTTTACTAAAGCGTCTTGAAGCTTTGGTGAATATTCGGCAGGAGAAGTATTTGATTTAGATTTCATAAGTTTATTGTATGCATCATCTTTAGTCTTAAGCTTACCTTCAGCATTTGCAGAGTCATATACAACTTTTGCAATTTTTCCATCTTTAATTTCTATTTCCAATTGAGGTTTCCATCCATGTCCGTCTAAAAAGTCATAAGTAGCCTTATAAGTACCATCTTTATAAGCTTTAGTTGTTGTATTTGCTGTGCTTGTTGAGTCAGCAGGTTTGGAACCAGTTTCAGCAGTTTTTGAAGAACTTCCACATCCAACTAATAATGAAGTAGATAAAGCTGCAGCAGTAACAACATATAATAGTTTCTTTTTCATAATGTACCCCCCAATAAATATTTTATGAATTAACTAAATTCTAACATTATTATTTTTTATTGTCAAGAAACTGACAATGAAAAGGGTATTAAACGATAGGAGTTATTTGCAAATATCATCTACTTGAAAATAAGAAATAGTAAGGGAAATTCATAGACATTTAGACTATTTTTATATAAAATGAAATAGAATGGTAGTATAAAAAATATCTAAAGGAGGGATAACATGGCTCAAAGCAGAAAAATAGTGATTTTAGGAGCAGGATACGGGGGAGTTCATGCTGCTAAGTTGCTAAACAAAAAATTTAAAAAAGATAAAAATATAGAAATAACCTTAATAGATAAGAATCCCTATCATACCTTAATGACTGAGCTTCATGAAGTAGCTGGTGGAAGAGTTGAAGAAGATAGTGTTAAAATTAATTTAAAGAAAATTTTCTCTGCAACTAGAGTTAATAGTTTAACAGATAAAATAACTAGAATAGATTTCAAAGAACAAAAATTAGATTCAGAAGATTCATCTTATGAATACGATTACCTAATAATTGGAGCCGGAAGTGAACCCGCTTTCTTTGGGGTAGAGGGAGTTAAGGAAAATGGCTTTACTATTTGGTCCTTAGATGATGCTTTAAAAATAAGAGAACATATAATAAATATGTTCAGAAAAGCAAGTTCTGAAAGAAATGCTGCAAAGAGAAGAAGAATGCTTACCTTTGTAGTAGCCGGAGCAGGTTTTACAGGAATAGAAACCATAGGAGAATTTGCTGAATTTAAAAAGAAGTTAAGCAGAGAATATGATGTAGATGAAAAAGAAGTAAGACTTCTAGTAGTTGAAGCTACCAATAAAATTCTTCCAATATTAAATGATAATATGATAGATAAAGCAAGCAGATACTTAAATAAGGTTGGAGTTGAAATAATAACACAGGCTGCGATAACTAAAGTAGAAAAGGATAAAATCCATCTAGGGGATGGAAGAGAGATAGAAACTAATACATTAGTGTGGACTTGTGGTGTACAAGGAGTAGATTTTTCTGCAAAGCTTGGACTAACTATGGGGAAAAAAGGAAGAGTTGCAGTTAATGAGTTTATGCAATCATTGGATTATGAAAATGTATATTTAGTAGGAGATAATGAATATTTCGAAGAAGAGGGAAATAAGCCTACTCCTCAAATAGTAGAAACCGCTCTCCAAACAGCAGAAACAGCTGTTAAAAATATCATTGCAGATATGGAAGACAAGAAAAAAGAGGGCTTTAAATCTAATTACCATGGATTTATGGTTTCTATTGGAAGTAGATATGCAGTAGCTACTTTAGCAGGAAAATCTTTATCTGGTTTTATAGCAATGGCAATGAAACACTTAGTAAATATGCACTACTTATTCGGTGTAGGCGGATTTAATACAGTATGGGCATATCTTGTTCATGAGTTCTTTGACATGAAGGAAAGACGTTCTATGCTTGGAGGACATTTATCAGCTAAATCTCATGGTTTTTGGCTTGCGATATTAAGAGTTTACGTTGGAGTTATATGGCTTTTAGAAGGAGTAAAAAAAGTACAGAATGGATGGTTAAAATCAGAGAATATATTTATTGTTCAAACTGAAGGAGTAACTAGCGCCTCCGAACAAGCAGGTGAAGCGGCACAGGCTGCAGCAACTACGGTTACGCCTTTACTTGCACATCCACCAGAAATATATACATGGTTTATGGACAAGTGTATTGCACCTAATGCATTTTTCTTCCAATCAATGGTTGTTCTTGCGGAGATAGGTATAGGACTTGCATTAATAGGTGGATTATTTACTTTCCTAGCATCATGTGCATCTATTTTCTTATCACTTAATTTTATAATATGTGCTATGGCTGGAAAGGAAATTCTATGGTACATTTTTGCTGGTTTTGCATTAATGGGAGGAGCAGGTAGAGCCTTTGGATTAGATTATTATGTAATGCCGTGGCTGAAACAATGGTGGAATAAAACTACACTAGCAAGAAGAACCTATTTATTTATAGATACTCCAAATCATTAATCTATAATTGATAATAGGGAATAACTAATCAAAAAAGGTGATTAAATGAATAGTTTTTGGAACGAATATCCAAATATACAGAGTGAATTAGAAGTTGTTTCAAAGATAATAAAAAACAATATTAAAACCAACGAAAAGGTTATAGAAAATGCTCTTTTAGAACTTTTGAATTCTGGAGGAAAGCTGCTTAGACCAGCTTTCCTTATTATTTCAGGAAAGTTCGGAGATTATAACAGGGATAAAATATTACCTCTAGCAGCAGTAATAGAAATGCTGCATATGGCAACCCTTGTTCATGATGATATTATAGATGATTCCTTACTTAGAAGAAATAGTCCTACGACTCAGGCTAAATACGGTAAGGATGTGGCTGTTTTTATGGGTGATTACTTATTTTCAAGATGTTTTTTGTTACTTTCAAAGAATAATTCTATGGAAGATATGCAGGAAGTTGCTAAGGTAATTTCTACAATATGTAAGCAAGAAATAAATCAATTTACATCTAGATTTTCTGAAGATATGAGTATCAAAAAGTATTTAAAAAGAATAGGAGGAAAAACTGCTGCTCTTTTTGCTTTAAGTTTTTATGTTAGTGCTAAACAGAGTAATTGTGATGAAAAACTTTCAAGGCAGCTTGGAAGAATAGGCTATGAAATAGGCATGGCTTTTCAGATAGTAGATGATATTTTAGATTATACTGGAGAAGAAAAAGAAGTAGGTAAGCCTGTGGGAAATGATCTAAAAGAAGGTTTGTATACACTTCCTCTGATTTTCGCTTATAAAAAAGATAAAACAAGATTAGAAGGGTTACTATCTAAGGAAAGTATGACAGAAGAGAATGTTAATAAAATTATTAAAACTACTATAGAACTTGGTGGTATAGAAAAGTCAAGGGAACTGGCAATTAAATACACTAACAAAACCTTTAAAAGAATAAAAGCATTGCCTAATTGTGAGAGTAAGAATATTCTCCTAAGGATTACTGAAAAGCTGTTAAAAAGAAAATATTAATTAATAATAAAAAGGAGCATATGCTCCTTTTTATTATGCAACCATTTTGTTATTATTATTTATTCTTTCGTTTTTTTTAAACATTCTAAGAAATAATTTAACAACTTCATTTACTATAACTACAAGGGCAGAGACTATAAGCACTTTTACCCACATAATTGGACTTAAGTAAACGGCATTAAAGAAATTAGAAAATACATCTGTTATGAATATTTGTGCAATAGCAGTGATACCAATTATCTTTAATGCAATGGTGTTATTCTTAAAGTAAGGTATTATACTATCTGTTCCAAATTCTCTGCAGTTTAGAGCATTAAATAAAGCACTGAAAGCAAATAGGGCAAATAGTACTGTTTCCATTTCAGTTGCTCCATTTGAACCTTCTACAGGAACAGTGGATGCTCCAAGAGGGTTGAATACCATTTGTATCATAATTACTGCAGTTATATAAGAAGCATTTAAAAGCATAGTTTTAAACATTGATTTAGTTATAATATTTGCATTTCTATTAATAGGCTTTCTTTTCAATACAACATCACGGACTGGCTCAAGACCAAGAGAAAGTGCGGGAGGTCCATCCATTATTATATTTACCCATAGCAATTGTATAGTAGTAAAAGGCATATCAAAATTAAATAGTACAGACAAAATTGCAGTTAAGAAAGCTACAATGTTAACTGTAATTTGGAATTGAATAAATCTCTGGAAGTTTTCATAAATTCCACGTCCCCATTTAATTCCTTTAACAATTGTTCCAAAGCTATCATCAGTTAAGATAATATCTGCAGCATTTTTAGAAACCTCTGTACCTGCAATACCCATGGCTATTCCAACGTCAGCTTTTGTAAGAGCAGGAGCGTCGTTTATACCATCACCTGTAACAGCAACTACTTCGCCATTTGCTTGGAGAGCTTGTACAATTCTCATTTTTGTATCAGGCTTAGAACGAGCCACAATAGCTATAGTCTTTATTTCTTCTCTTAACTCTTCATCGGAAAGAGTGTCTATATAGGTAGCTTCTACAGCTCTTAATCCGTTTTCAAGTAAACCAAGATCTTCTCCGATAGCAATTGCAGTATTAATGTTATCACCAGTTAGCATTTTAGTAGCAACTCCAGCTTCTTTAGCAATAGTTACAGCCTCATTAACTTCTGGTCTTAGAGGATCCTTAATTCCTACGAAGCCTGAGAAAACTAGTCCGTTTTCTATAACTCCTTCTTCACCAGCCATTGCAGCTTCTTCTTGGATGCTTCTGTATGAAAATCCAAGTACACGCATAGATTTCTTTTGTAGACCTTCTATAGCTTCAAAAATTTCATTTCTTCTTTCATCAGTAAGCTTTAGCACTTTATCATCTATATGCTCGTAATGACATAATTCTAAAATTACTTCTGGAGCTCCTTTTGTAAATACAGTGCAGGAGTCCTCTTCTCCAATAATAGTACTCATTCTCTTTCTTTTAGATGTAAAAGGAATTTGATGAAGTACCTTTTTTGCTTCTCTTTCTTTTATATAATCATAAGAATCATGATATAAAAGAAGAGCACATTCTGTAGCACTTCCTAAATATTTGACTTCACTATCTTTTTTTTCTATATCAGCAGTAGAGTTTATTAAGCAATTATCTATAAAGTGTCTGCTGTTTTCGGTCAAGCCGTCTTTTTCTACAAAGGTTCCATGAAGATAAACTTTTTCTACTGTCATTCTATTTTGAGTTAGAGTTCCTGTTTTATCAGAACAAATAACACTTACAGAACCAATGGTTTCGCAAGCTTCTTTTTTAGTAACAAGGGCATTAATTTTAGCCATCTTCTGCATAGTAATAGCAAGAGTCATGTTTATCATTGTAGGTAATCCTTCTGGAACTGCTGCTACTATTAAAGCAACACAAACAACAAAGGCTGTTTTAATAGGTTCAATAGACTGTAGGAAAGGCATAAATCCAGAAGTATCTATATTCAGAGTATTAGCTAGTACCATTTTAATAATCATTATTATAAACAATACAGCTGCAATGGCACTGGATACTTTTGAAATTTTACCGCCTAAGTCTCCTAACTTAATTTGAAGTGGAGTTTCCACGTCTCCTTCTTCAAGATTCTTAGCTATTCTTCCCATTTCAGAAGAGTCACCAGTAGAAGTAACTAAAAGTTTCCCTCTTCCATAAGCTACAAGTGTACCGCCGAAAACCATATTAATCTGCTTTGCAGGGATAGGGTCTTGAGTAACTGTTTTCCCCTTTGCTTCAATAACTTCCATTTCAACAATGGCTTCAGCGTGCTTACTTACATCCTCTGATTCACCAGTAAGCATGTCTTCTCTAACCTTTAAATCTATACTTTCAATTAGTCTTCCATCAGCTGGAACCATATCTCCCATTTCAATAAATGCTATATCTCCTGGGACTAAATCATTTTTGCTGATTTGCATTATGCTTCCATCTCTTAGGACTTTTACCTCAATATTTTCTGTCATCTTAGAAAGAGCTTCAGCTGCTTTTTGAGATTTACCTTCTGTAATGATACCGATGGCAATACCAATAGCAACAGCACAAACTATACCTATGGCATCTTGAACTTCACCAATCATAGCGCTAATTAGCGCTGCAACTAATAGTATTATCATCATTGGTTCAGTTAAGGCATCTTTAATATCGTCCCATAGAGAACCCTTTTCTTGCTTAGAAAACTCATTAGGACCATATTTACTGAGTCTATCTTGTGCTTCACCATTAGATAAACCTTTAGCTGGGTCTACCTTTAATTCTTCTAAGACCTTAGAAGCTTCTTCATTAAAGTATTTCATATTATCACCTTTCTTTTAAGACTTGTACAAGTGTACAAGTCCCATTATATCATGATAATTAAGAAAATAACATTAAATTTCTTTATAATGAGGCATTACAAGATTGTAAATAATTTGTTAATAAACAAATTGTGGATATATAATAAAAACTTAGATATAAGTTAAAAATAAGTTAATTATTTTTAAAATATGGAACTATATGTACTATTTAATCGTATATTGATGTATAATTTTTTTTAATTTTAAAAATTTGTTTGAGTTGGGATTTAATTGATGGGGGGGAATATATGTTTATTAATTCGAAGCTTTCAACGGAGTTAAGTAAAATATTTCATGAATTTAAAAATTGTAATTTTGAGTATTTGGATGAAAAATCAAAAAATCAAAACAATATTTTAATTTCAAGTACAGCCTATTTGGGGAAAACTATTCTAAGATCTTCGGAAAATATTAAAAAAGTAATAAAGAGTATTCTTGGTGTTACTACGAAAATAAGTAATTTCAACTTAAGACTTAATTATTATTCAGACAAATTGAGTAAAGTTTCAAACGAATTAAAATCAGCAAGTGATAGTTTCCTTGTTGCGATGGAAGAAACTAATGCCAGTATAAATGAATCTACTTTATCAATAGCGGCTAACTCAAGTGCCATTGATAAAGTAGTTACAAATACTGATAAGGTGTACAAAGCTATAGAGCAAAATGATGTAATCCTTACAAATATTAAAGGGATTAATTACAAAGTAATTGAAAATTCTAAGACTTTGTCAGATAGTATGGTTAACTTATCAGCTATAGTTAAAAGCATGAATGATATTGTTCAGGGAATAAGTAAAACAGCTTCTGATACAAATCTTCTCGCACTAAATGCAAGTATTGAAGCGGCAAGGGCAGGAGAAAATGGTCGAGGCTTTTCAGTAGTGGCACAAGAAATTAAGAAACTTTCAGAAAATACACAGCAGCAGTTAAACTTTATTCAAAATTTTATGGTAAAAATTCAAGAAGGTTATACAAATAGTAATGCTAGTGTACAGAATACCATAAGTGCCATTAACGAAATGGAAAGTTGCACAGAAAAGATGGCAGATTCTTTTTCTAAAAGTAAAGAATATATAAATGAGGTTATTGAAAGTATCCATACTATTTCATCTAATATGGAGGAACTAAGTGCTGTTAGCGAGGAAATAAATGCAGCAACTTCAGAGATTAGTAATGATGCAGAAAGACTTACTAACATGGCAGATGGAATAGAAAAGGATGCAAAAAGTATCAAAGAAATTGGTATGGAACTAGAAGATATAGAAGAGGAAGTATCCAATCTTGCTAAGACTGCCACAAAATTAAACAAAGAAGAATACTTTAAAATTAGCAATGAAGATTTGATAGAGAATATAGATAAAGCGATAATAGCCCATCAAGGTTGGGTAAGTGGTCTTAAGAGCATGGCTGATGGGATGAAGATAAGACCTTTACAAGTAGATGGGCATAAGTGCGGCTTTGGGCATTTTTATCATTCTGTTAAGCCGGTAAATGATGAAGTGCTTAAGGTTTGGAATGAAATAGACGAAATACATGAAAAGCTGCATGGTACTGGTACAGTAGTTATGAATGATATTAATAGAAAGGATAGAGAAACTGCTTTGAATCACAGCAGAGAAGCTGAGGACCTTTCAAAAATTATCATAGCTAAGTTTAGTTTAATAAAAGATATTACAGAAAGATTGACTAAAGAAAACAAAACAGTATTTTAAAATAATATGAAAAAAGTTTTATTTACGTAACAATAGTTACAGAAATGCCAATTACTTTCTTTTATAATAAACCCATAGGAAATTAAATGAAAAACAAATTATGAAAATAAAATTTTGTTATAAAATGGAGGTATTATTAATGAGTATGTTTTGTTATCAATGTCAAGAAGCAGCAGGCTGCAAAGGATGTACAGCAAGAGGAGTATGTGGAAAACCAGCTGACGTAGCAAATTTACAAGATTTATTAATTTATACATTAAAGGGAATAGCTTTATATGATTTAAAAGCAAATGAAGCAGGAATCAATAATAAAAAAGTAAACAAGTTTATTGTGGATTCATTATTTTCAACAATTACAAATGCAAACTTCGATAAAGAAGGCTTTGATGTAAGAGTAACAAAAGCACTAGCTTTAAGAGAAGAAGTAAAAAATGCTCTAATCAGCAATGGAGTAAGTATAGAGGATATAAAACACGACTCAGCTTTATGGACCGGAAACACTGCTTACGAGTTTGAAGAAAAAGCTAAAACAGTAGGAGTACTTTCTACAGAAAATGAAGATGTAAGATCTCTAAGAGAATTATTAATATATGGACTTAAGGGTATGGCAGCTTATGCAGAGCATGCATTTAATTTAGGCTATGAAGATGAAGCAATTTATACATTCCTTAAAAAAGCATTAGTATCTACAACAAAGGATTTATCAGTAGATGAGATGATTGGATTAGTACTAGAGGCTGGAAAATTTGGCGTTGATGTTATGGCACTATTAGATACAGCTAATACATCAACCTATGGAAACCCTGAAATAACTAAGGTTAATATAGGAGTAAGAAACAATTCTGGTATCTTAATAAGTGGACATGATCTTAAGGACATGGAAGAACTATTAAAACAAACAGAAGGAACAGGAGTAGATGTTTATACTCACAGTGAAATGCTTCCTGCAAACTACTATCCAGCATTTAAGAAATATGGACATTTTGTAGGAAACTACGGAAATGCATGGTGGAAACAAGATACAGAGTTTGAAAGCTTTAATGGACCAATATTAATGACTACAAACTGCTTAGTTCCTCCTAAAGATTCTTACAAAGATAGAGTTTATACAACAGGTGCAACAGGCTTCCCAGGATTAACTCATATTGAAGAAAGAAAAGATGGAAAGCCAAAGGATTTCTCTGTAATTATTGAACATGCTAAAAAATGTGCTCCTCCAACAGAAATTGAAAGAGGAGAAATAGTAGGAGGTTTTGCACACAACCAAGTATTAGCTTTAGCTGATAAGGTAGTAGATGCAGTTAAGAGTGGAGCAATCAGAAGATTTTTCGTAATGGCTGGATGTGATGGAAGAGCGAAGAGCAGAAACTACTACACAGATTTTGCAGCAGCACTTCCAAAGGATACAGTAATTCTTACTGCAGGATGTGCTAAATACAAATACAATAAATTAGACCTTGGAGATATCGGTGGAATACCAAGAGTCTTAGATGCAGGACAATGTAATGACTCATACTCATTAGCAGTGATAGCTCTTAAATTAAAGGAAGTATTCGGACTAGCAGATATCAACGAATTACCAATATCATTTAATATTGCTTGGTATGAGCAAAAGGCTGTAATAGTATTACTTGCATTATTATACCTTGGAGTTAAAGATATTCACTTAGGACCAACACTACCAGCTTTCCTATCACCAAATGTAGCTAAGGTTTTAGTTGAAAACTTTGGAATTGCAGGAATAGGAACAGTTCAGGATGATATAGAATTATTCTTAGGGAAATAGTAATTAGTAACCAGTAGCTAGTGACCAGTAACCAAATAGTGGCTAAACAACCTTAGGTTGATTGGCAACTATAAGTAGTTACTGGTTAATTTTTGTATAAGGACTTAAATGAAGTACTAAAATAGTAGAATAACAGAAAAATATGTGAGTCAATTATTACTAAATTATATTTTGGCATAAATTTTGCTACGATAAATTAGGGGAAAACAGTTTAAAGATTATATATAATTTTTAAACTAATTAGGGATATGTTTAATTTAAATGCTAATGTAAATATTGATAAATTATAAAAAATTCTTAGGTTATAATTCTTTCTTTATATTTCTAGTTTAAGATGCCAACTTATTCTAGAAATATAGTTTCTCCTCCAAAGATAACTTAAAGATAGAATTAAACTTTCTTATACTCTCCAAAGTATATTCAATATCTCATTAGTTTAAATAAACATAGCCTGTAAATCATTTATAAAAGCCTTCTTTTGTTTTAATGAAAAATATAAAAACAACAGAAGGCTTTTATACATCTTCTAAAATTTTATCTAATGACTTGTATTTCATATCTATTGAGGTTAGTTGTTATCAAAAAATATTATTTTATAAAAAGCATCTAGATCAATATTGGGGTTATTCAATAATTCTTTTATATAATCCTCCAATTAATTATTGCTATAATTTTATAAATACAGTATGCAATTTTTAAATTAATAGTTAATAAAGTTTTAATACTCATACTATTGCAAGATTGATATTCAAAAATGACTAACATGATTATTCTATTTTGAATAAGTGAAATTTATGCTATGATAACTATTTCCATGACGAAAATGAATTTATAAATAAAAAAATTATTCAAAGATGATTAATCTTTAGATGTATCTACACAAATATTAAAGGGATCAATAATAAAGTTATTTTTAGATAGGTTATGTGAAAAATACAATATAATATGTAAACTAATTAAAAAATATGTGGGTTTAAAGTCGTCTATTTTTTTAGTTGAGTCATATATGAAAAAAAGTTCTATTAAAATACGATTGAGAATTAAGGAAAATGAAGCATTGAGTGCAGTTGTTTTTTGGCACAAGTTTTGCTTAGTTATATTATAACATATTATTACTTTCCATTTAAGGCTATGTCTTATTTAATACTAATATAAATATAGACAAATTATAAGAGGTCATGAATTTTTATTTTATTATTTCCAGATTAAGATGCTAGCTTGTTCTGGGAAATATTTACTCCTCCGAGTTAATTATATACAGAATAAAAATTCTTAAACTTTTGAAAACAATCTACATTGTATTAATTTGAATAGACATAGCCGTTTTTTTATTGATAGTCAGCTTACAAAAAATTCAACAGGAGGGGATTATTATTTTGAAAAGATTAAAAAGTATTAGAACACAATTTTTGTTAGTTTCTGTAGTTATAATTTTAATTACACTGCTTTCTGTTGTAGGTATTGTTTATACTCAAATAAGTAAGCAAGCTAGAGAGGATTATTTTAACAATTCCAACGAACAAATGAATTTAATCGATTCTTCCATTAGGAATTTTTATAATCAGATTGATAAGGATTTAAATATGATGGCTACGAATTCATTGGTAATGAAAGCGGACAAGAGTATAACATCCTATGCAAGCAACAGTGAAAGAGTTAAAATGACGCCATCAAAAAATGGTGTATTAGAGCAACAGACCTATGAAAGTTTCAAACATTATGGGGAAACTCATCCTGGTACATTATATGTATATTATGGATTAGAAACAGGAGCCTATCTTCAGTGGCCAGAAACAGAAGTACCAGAAAAATATGATTCTACAAAAAGGGTATGGTATAAAGAAGCGCTAAGTAAAAATGGAACTATTGTAAGAACAGCACCATATTTGGATGGTATGAGTAATGAAATGATTACTAGTAATGTACGGTCATTTAAGGATGCAAACGGGAAAGTATTAGGGGTAATAGGTATAGATGTGCAACAATCCGTTATTAGTAATATGTTAAGTAAAATGAAAATAGGGAAAACGGGATTCTCAATGATAGTACATAAAACTGGAGTTATTCTAGCAGATGGAAATAATCCTAAAAATAATTTAAAGAAATTGGAAGAGTTAAAAATAGATGGCTTGACCAATATACTTTCAGCAGATAGTAAGCCCTTTGATATAAAAATTGATGGTGTAAAGTATGTGGTAAATCCACATAAAGTTAGCGACACAGATTGGGTTTTAGCATCTTTCATGTCAGATACAGAGTTGACATCGGGTGCAAGGAAAATAGGGAATCAGATTATAATTATCTCAATAGTAATACTCTTTATTACAATTATTTTAATTACATTTAGTACAAAGTTTATAACCACACCTATAAAGAAATCCTCTAAGTATTTAGAAATTATTGCAGAGGGAGATTTCACTGTAGATATTGATTCTAAATATTTAAAAAGAAAAGATGAGATAGGAACAATTACAAATAGCATTAATAATATGAAAAACTCTTTAAAGAATTTGGTGGGCAGTATTGCAAATGAATCCGTAGCTATAGAGAACGAAGTAACCAGGTCAATTAAAAATGTTAATTTGCTAAGTAACGATCTGACTAATATCTCCGCTACTACAGAAGAATTAGCTGCAAGTATGGAAGAAACTGCTGCTGCATCAGAAGAAATGTCAGCAACTTCTCAAGAGATTGAAAGGGCAGTACAAGTTATTGCACAGAGAGCCCATGAAGATGCACTAGTAGCAGCACAAATAAATAAGAGAGCAGCAGATATGAAGAATAATATGAATATTGCCCAAAAGAAAGGCAATGAAATTTTTATTAATACAAAGAAACAACTAGAGAATGCAATTGAAGATTCTAAGGTTGTTAATCAAATTAACATTTTTTCTGAGGCTATTATGCAGATTACAGAACAAACTAATTTATTGGCTTTGAATGCAGCTATTGAAGCGGCTAGAGCGGGAGAGTCAGGTAGGGGGTTCTCTGTAGTTGCTGATGAAATAAGAAAGCTTGCAGAAGAGTCTAAAAACACAGTTCTTAAGATACAGGACGTAACAATAAAAGTAACAAATTCAGTAAACAATCTTTCAAGTAATTCTACTAATTTGCTAACTTTTATGTGCACAGATGTAGCTGATGATTATAATGCTATGCTGGATTTAGCAGAAAAGTATAGTGAAGATGCTCAGTTTGTAGACAAGCTTATAGCGGCGTCTGATAATTCCTCTAAGCAACTATTGGAATCAGTAAAGAATTTACTTGCAACTATCGATGGTGTTACTGAAGCAGCTAATGAAGGTGCACTTGGTACTACAAATATAGCTAATAAGGCTTCTGACATAAGTGGTATATCTAATGAAGTTATGGAACAAGTCTTGAAATCAAAAGAAAGTGCTGTAAAATTGAAGGAAGAAATAAAAAAGTTCAAAATATAAGACTTTGGTGCCAGAGATATTTATGGAATACCAAGAGGTCTTGATGTAGGTCAATGTAATAATTCTTATACATTAGATATAAAAGCCTTCTTTTGTTTTAATGAAAAATATAAAAACAAAAGAAGGCTTTTTATCATATCGTATTATTTTTGCCTTTCAATATATATTTTTTAATTAACCTATAAGCCTTAGATTGGCTGATATTAAGTTCTTCTGCAACTTTAATGCTAGAAGGATATTTTTCGTATGTCTTAGTTATTACTTGCTTTTCTACATCTTCTAAAATTTTATCTAAGGACTTGTATTTCATATCTATAGAAGTTGTACTTTTTTCAAATTCATATAAATTTTTCGGCAAATCATGGGGCTTAATCTCCATATTAGTTGTAAGAACGGTGAGCTTTTCTATTACATGAGATAATTCTCTTATGTTACCTGGCCAAGAATAATTGGTTAATATATTTATTGCTTGTTCAGAGATGGAATGATTTCTTTCATATAGACTATTATATAAATTTAAGTAGTAATAAATCAGCTTTATAATATCAGAAACTCTATCTCTTAATGGAGGAATTTGAATCTCAAATACATTAAGTCTATAGTATAAGTCTCTTCTAAAGCTACCTATTTCAACCATCTGCTCTAAATTGCAATTTGTAGCAGCAATAATTTTTATATCTATTTTAATAGTTTTCTGACCGCCTATAGGGATAAACTCTCCATCTTGAAGTACTTGAAGAAATTTAGCTTGCAAAGAATAAGGTACTTCTGAGATTTCATCTAAGAATAAAGTTCCACCATTAGCTAACTCCATTAGCCCTTTTTTACCTTCCTTGTTAGCCCCTGAGAAAGAACCTTTTGTATAACCAAATAGTTCTGATTCCATAAGATTATGATTTATACATGCACAATTAATTGCAATAAAAGGTTTATTACTTCTATTACTGTGTAGGTGAATATACTTAGCAAGATGACTTTTACCTGTTCCTGTTTCTCCTAAAATGAGACAAGGAGATTTTGTTTTAGAGATATTTTTTGTCAAATCAATAACTTGTTGCATTTCTGGGCTTTGATAGATCATTTCTACAGAACTATCTAAAAAATTTTCCTCGTGACAACTTAAACTCTGTTCAGAATTCTGATAAAGTTCATTTACACTATTGACATCGTTTACACACATAGCAACATATTCAATTTCACCTTTCTTATCTAAAATAGGAACTGAAATTGTAATAACATCAGAACCCAAAATAGTTTTTTGTTTAAGAGCTACTGTATTTTTAGTGCTATAAACTATAGGTAGAGTAGATGGTTTCCAATAGTTACTATTAGTTAATTCCCAAAAGCTTTTACCGATTAAATCAATTGGAGATACGCCATAATGTCTATAGCTAGCTTTATTTAGATAAATCAGGTTATAGTTGTTATCAAAAACCATTATTTCATCATGAATGTTATCTATTATTTTATAAAAGGCATCAGGATCAATATTAGGTTTATTTAATAATTCGTCCATATAATCCTCCGATTAATTATTACATTAATTTTATAAATACAGTATACACTTTTTAAACCAATAATCAATAAAGTTTTAAGAATCATACCATTGCTAGATTGATATTCAAAAATGACTAACCTTATTATTCTATTTTGAATAAGTAAATTTTAGAGCTAATAACGATTTCGAAGACAAAAATAAATTTTTATCTGAAAAATTATTCAAAAGTGACTAATTCAAATTATATAAAAGACAAAAAATATGTATATAGCTTAATAAATGCTTGAAAATAGCTGATTTAAGATTTGGCACAAAACCTGCTATACATTAAGAGTGAAAACATATTAACTTAACAACATAATTAGAAAGGGGAAGTAAAATGAAACCACTTGAAGGAGTAAAAGTACTAGATTTCACCGAAAAACTAACAGGAAGTTTAGCAACAATGTATTTAGCAAGTTATGGTGCTGAAGTTATTAAAGTGGAGAAGCCGAAAATAGGAGATCCAGTAAGAGCTTGGGAGCCTATAAAAAACGGCAAAAGTGTCTATTTTCAATATCTAAATAGAGGGAAAAAAAGTATAGATATAGACATTAATACTGAAGATGGAAGGAATATAATCAAAAAACTAGTTGAAAGATGTGATGTAGTATGTGAGAACTTCGCTCCAGGATTTATGGATAGTATAGGTCTTGGATATGAAAGTTTAAAGGAGATCAATTCTAAAATAATTTATGCTTCATGTTCATATTTTGGAAATAGTGGACCTTATAAAAATAAACTAGGAACTAGTATTGTAGCACAATCTTTAGGAGTTGCATTGGATATGACTGGAAACGTGGGGACTTATCCAATTAAACCGGGACCATCTGTAGCTGAACATTATAGTGCTGGATACCTTGCTACAGGTATTATGTTAGCTTTAATAAATAGAAAGCTAACTGGAGAAGGACAGAGTGTAGATATATCCTTATTAGATTCGATCTTCTCTTGTATAGAGGCAGCACCTGCAGCATGCTCACTAATTGGTGAAATACACACTAGAAAAGGAAACTTTGATCCTGCATGTGCACCATATGATTCTTTTAAAACAAATGATGGTTATGTTGCCGTAGGTGTAGCTACAGAAGATCAATGGGGTAAATTCTGTCACGTTATTAATATGCCGGAATTAATAGAAGATCCTAGATTTAAAACTAATGAGGGAAGATGTGATGATTATACTAATAAATTAAGGCCTATACTTGAAGCCTATACTTCAACAGTTTCTAAATATGAAATTGAAAACGGATGCAGAAAAGTGGGTGTTCCATGTGGAGCAGTTTTAGATATAGAAGAGATTATAAATCATCCTCAGATTACTGATAATAATTTTATGTTTGAAATGGAAGTAGAAGGAATAGGAACAGTAAAAGCTCCAACATTGCCACTAAAATTGAGTACTGAATCTGATGAATACAATAAAAATGTTCCGGAATTGGGGCAAAATACAAGTGAAATTTTAGCTGACTTATAATTAGACAATTAAATAATATATGCTTTATATTAACAATGTTGAAAGGAGAATTATCATGAGAATATTAGAAGGAGTAAAGGTTATTGATTTTACTCATGCTTATGCAGGGCCTTTTTGTGCACTTAACTTAGCTGATTTTGGTGCTGAGGTAATAAAAATAGAAAGAAGTACAGGTGATCAAGCAAGATCTTGGGGACCATTTAAAGATAATTATAGCGGATATTATGCATCCTTTAACAGAGGCAAAAAAAGTATAACACTAGATATTACAAGTGAAGAAGGAAAAAAGATAATTTTTGATTTAGTAAAAAATGCTGATATTGTTTGTTCAAATTTTAAAGCAGGAACATTAGAAAAATATGGTATAGGTTATGATGAGATGAAAGAAATAAAACCAGATATAATATACGCAACAATTTCTGGATTCGGAAATGACGGACCATTAAGCAAGTTCGCTGCTTATGATAACGTTATACAAGCTATGAGTGGCATTATGGATCTTACTGGATATCCAGAAGGAATTCCAACAAAAATTGGCCCTGCAATAGGGGATAGTTTTACTGGTTTAATTTTACTTTTAGGTGTAACAATAGCTTATTACAATAAATTAAGTACAGGTAAAGGTCAAAAAGTAGATGTAACTATGTTAGGATCATTATTCGCAATGCTTGAAAAACCTATTCTTGAATACACAAGTCTAGGAAATAAAATGTCCAGAATGGGTAACGCTAATCCTTATAAGGCACCGAATGACACTTACAAAGTTAAAGACGGTTTTGCTTCGTTATCAGTTATAAATGAAGATATGTGGATAAAATTCGCCAATTTAATAGGATCAGAACTCATAAATAATGAAAAATTTAAAGATAATACTAGTCGTGTGAAAAACGAAAAAGAATTAAAAACAATAATTGAAAAATATTTTGCAGATAAAACTAGAGAAGAAGTAACACAAAAAATGGAGGATTTAGGGATACCATGTGCTCCAGTAATAAATATTAAAGAGGCATTTGATAATCCTCAGTTAAATGCAAGAGATATGGTTGTTGAACTTGATGATCCAGGCGCTGGAAAAATGAAAGTAGTAGGAAACCCAATGAAGCTTTCAAAAACTCCGCCAGTAATTGAAATTCCATCTCCATTACTAGGACAAAATACTGAAGAAATTCTAGAGAGCATGGGATATAGTAGTGAAGAAATTGAAGATTTGCGTATTAAAAAAGTAGTTTAAATAAATTTATTTAAATTTTAATAATATTAAAGATTATAGAGGGAGGTATAAAAATGAACAAAGAAAGTAAGATTGATTATGCTCTTATGATTCCAGCTCTTATTATAACATTAGCAATTTCATTACCGTTAGCATTATTCAAAGAGCAAGGAGCAGGTATTGTTAACAAGGTATTTGCTTTCACAACTAGTAATTTTAAGTGGGCATTCTTGATATTTGGACTATTTTGTGTACTATTTCTTATTTGGCTTGGATGTAGTAAATACGGAAAAATTAAGTTAGGCGGTCCAGATGACAAACCTGAATTCTCCACATATACTTGGGCAGCTATGATATTTTGTGCAGGTATAGGTATTGCAATTGTTTATTGGGCATTTATAGAACCAGTATATTATATGGGAGGGCCTCCATTTGGCATAGAAAAAAATTCTACTTTAGCAGCTGAATGGGCAGGAGCACTTGGTCAATTCCATTGGGGTATTACTCCATGGGCTATATATGCACTACCAACATTTCCTATTGCGTATGCTATTCATGTTAAAAAAATTCCAGCTTTAAAACTTAGTACAGCTTGTAAAGGAATAATAGGTAAAAAAGCTGATGGAGCTTTAGGTAAAATTATAGATATTATTGTAATTTTTGCTATGGTTGGTGGAGTTGGAACATCTTTAGGACTTGCAGTACCACTTGTTACTACTTTGGTTGCAAGTGTACTTGGTATACAAGAAAGCATGACTTTACAATTAATTGTTTTAGGCGTTTCTACTGCAGTAATTGCTGGCACTGTTTGGTCAGGATTACAAAAAGGTATGGCGGCACTTTCAAATCTAAATACTTACGTTGCTTACTTTTTATTGTTATTTGTATTTTTACTTGGACCAACAATTTATATACTAAACTTATGGACAAATAGTCTTGGTATTCTATTTACAAATTTCTTTAGATTGAGTTTAGGGACAGATCCTGTTGCGAATGGAGGTTTCCCAGAAGCTTGGACAGTATTTTATTGGGCATGGTGGATTGCATATGCCCCTATGATGGGATTATTTGTAGCTAGAATTTCTAAAGGAAGAACTATAAGAGAAGTAGTTTTTGGAGAGTTAATATTTGGAAGTATTGGATGCTGGATATTCTTTGCAATATGGGGAGGATATGCAATTCACATACAAACGACTGGTATTTTAGATGTTGCTACCATAGTAGGAAAGGTAGGAACTGGGGGAACTATTGTAGCAATATTACAAACCTTACCTGCTGGAAAAGTATTAGTATTACCTGCTTTTATATTATTATGTGTAATCTTCTTGGCAACAACAATAAACTCAGCAGCCTTTACACTATCTTCTCAGGTTACTAAGAAAATTGCAGGAGATGAAGAACCACCTAGAGTAAATAGAACTTTATGGGCTGTATTACTTGGTGTATTTGCCCTAGGATTATTATTGGCAGGTGGATTAACAGCTGTACAGCTTTCATCAGTAGTTGCAGCATTACCACTAATTCCAATATTAATTCTAATGGTATTTTCCTTGATGAAATGGTTAAAAGAAGATTATGATGACGTTTTATCATCAGGTGAAGTAACATTGACTGAGGATAAAATTAAACCAGTGAATTAAATAAATTCTACAAAGTATTCTATTTATTATAAGGACTATATATTAAAAGAATAATACTAAATAATAAACCTTCTTCAATTGAAAATTGGGGAAGGTTTATCTACTATTAAGTATATTAAAATATTTATTAAGTTGATTATAAATGCTTAAAACAAGGTTTCTTCTAGAGCATCTATATCCAAAATAGTTATAGTTTTTTTATCATAGTCTATAAGCTCATCTTCCTTCATATTAATTAATTCTCTAGATAAGGAAGGGCGGGTAGTTCCAAATTGATCAGCCATCTCTTGTCTTGATGAGCTTACCTTAATTACAAGACTCTTTTGTTTTTTATATTCATCTAAAAGAAAGCTAGCTATTTTCTGTCTAATAGTCTGATAGGATAAGGTACGCAATATGTTGCTTAGATTTAAAATTCTATTTGATAGTACCTTCATAAAATTATGAAGAAAAGTCTTGTTACTGCTGCAAAGCTTTATTATATCATCTTGGTTAATATATAGAACCTTAGAATCAGTTGAAGAAGCTATGGTAGAAGGGTAGGTTCTTCTATTAGAAAAGATTATAGCTTCACCAAAAATATTTCCTTTTTGCATACGATTAATGGTAACTACCTTTCCAGAAGGATAATTTTTTTGCACTTCAATAGAACCTTCAAGTATAATGCCTATGCTTGAAATAGGATCATCTTCAAAAGCAATAATCTCTCCTTTTTTAAAGCTGGTTACTTTATAATTAATGCTTAACAGTATTTTTTCAGCTTCTTCAGCTGTAAAATTTTTAAACAAGGTACAATCTTTTAAATTATTTATGATATAATTCATAATGATTTAGCTCCTTAATTTATTTACAATTGTAACTTATGTTACATACTTAATAGCTTTATAATATTATAATTAACTTAATAAATCAAGTATTGTGTATACAAGGAGGAAATTATAATGAAAAGAAGAATTATAACTATAGATGAAAAAAAGTGTAATGGATGTGGAATTTGTGTAAATGCATGCCATGAGGGTGCTATACAAATGATAGATGGAAAAGCAAAGCTTATTAGTGATGAATACTGCGATGGTTTAGGAGACTGTCTTCCAGGATGTCCTACTGGCGCTATAGAAATAATTGAAAGGGAAGCTGAGGAATATAACGAAGAGAAGGTTAAACAAAGAATGGAAGAGAAAAAGAGAGAAGCGAAGGTAGAACCATTAGCATGCGGCTGCCCAGGAACTATGGCTAAGATGATTCAGAAACCAACAGTAAAGTTAGAAGTTAAAAAGCAGGTTAAAAGAGAAGAAGTTGAAACAAATGAAGGTGCTGTTTCAGAATTAATGCAATGGCCGGTTCAGCTAAATCTGATTAATCCGAATGCTAAATTTTTAGAAGGAGCAGATTTATTAATAGCAGCAGATTGTACGGCTTTTGCTTATGCTAATTTCCATAAGGACTTTATTAAAGGAAGAATTACTGCAATTGGATGCCCAAAATTAGATGACAACAATCACTATAAAGAAAAAATTACTCAAATATTAAGAGACAATGATATTAGAAGTATCAAGGTTATAAGAATGACAGTACCTTGCTGTGGCGGCATAGTTAGTTCTGTTAAAAGCGCTATGCTAGAAGCCAATAAAATAATTCCATATAGTGAAGTAATTATTGATGTTAATGGAGAAATAGTACAAAATATATAAGATATAGGAGGGGCCAGACCCCTGGGCACAATTCCCAGGGGTCTGGCCCCTTCTATGGTTTACCAGTGAGAATTAATCTGCTACAATAGGACATGGGAAAATGCGAAACATTTTCAGTAACCAGTAACCAATTCCCAGTAACCAATTAAGATGATCTTATTCGGTAAAACTATCTTTAATGGTTACTGGCTACTGGTTACTAAGAAAAGAAGGAAGTGAATAAAATGAGACAAGAAATTAAAGCGGATTTAGCCTTATTATCTGTAACACTGGTTTGGGGAACGAGCTTTCCTATAATGAGTGTAGCATTAAAACAGATGGGGCCTTATACTTTTTTATCTTTTAGATATTTAACTGCAGCATTGATTTTATTTTTTATGGTTTTTAAAAAGCTAAAAGATATTGATAGAAAAACTATTAAATCAGGAGCACTTATTGGCCTTGCTCTTTTTGTAGGGTGCATTCTTCAAATTGTTGGGCTAGTGTATACAACACCAAGTAAGTCGGGTTTTTTAACAGGAATGAATGTTATATTTGTGCCTTTCTTTATAGCTATGATTTATAAGCAGCTGCCTGATTTTAAGAGTGTTGCAGGTGTAATTTTTTCAGTATTAGGACTTGGGATAATGTCATTAGATTCTAATATGAGTATAAATTTTGGAGATATACTTACAATTATTTCAGCGGTAGCTTTTGCTGTTCAAATTATATTAGTTGATAAGTATGCTAGAGGTGTAGATATTGCAGTAATAAGTTTTCTTCAAATGTTTGTAATTGGTATTTTATCTTTTATACCAGCTGTTGCTGTTGAAGGCTTAAATTTTCCTGTTAATAAGTTTACTGTATCTTCAGTTGTTTATACTGCTATATTTTGTTCTATTTATGCCTATTATGTACAGAATAAGATGCAGCCATTTACAAAGCCAACTCACGCAGCTATTATATTTTTAGCTGAGCCTGTGTTCAGTGCTATATTTTCTGTATTCATAGGAGATGCTTTAACAGGTAAGGCACTAATAGGATGTTTATTTATTTTATTTGGTATGCTGGTGTTAAATATTAAGTTGCCAAAAAGACTAGTTCAATTAAAGGATTAGAATAGTATTTAAGACGATTAGTATTTATGAACAAAGTGTAAACAATATTCCCCCTCATGTTGAAGTTAAATAATTTAGTACTAGAATGAAATTAGGGTTGCATATTTATTTAATATTAATTTTAGGGGGGGAATTGCAATGAGTGTAAAAGACAGTATAGAAAAAAGTGTTAAGCAAAAAATGGTAAACACTGTACTTAACATTATTGACAGGGACCCAGAAAAAAATATTGATAAGATTTTTGAAGCAATCAAAAAGATTACCAAAAACAAACATGAACTAGAACAAATAGAGTTTGTTCACAACTATTATAAAACTCAACCATCTACCAATGAACTAATCCAGAGCATATTAAAAAATACAGACAAAAAGTGTTTAAAGAAGTTTTTTACTAATTTTTTGGCTAATGCTAACTGGTATGCAAGTTCTAAAAGGGAAAAATATCTAAAAGAAGAGGATACGAAAATTCCTTTTGTTATGCTAATTAGTCCAAGCATGCAGTGCAATTTAAGATGTGTGGGCTGTTATGCAACAGATTTACTTGATCAACCAAAGATTCCTATAGAAGAGGTTGATAGAATAATTGGGGAAGCAAGAGATATTGGTATATACTATATAGTAGTGTTAGGAGGAGAACCATTTTTTTATAAAGAACTGCTGGACATATACAAAAAGTATGATGATATAATCTTTTCTCCATTTACTAATGGAACTTTAATCAATGAAGAAATGGCGGACAAGTTAAAAGAGTTAGGTAATGTAGTGCCGATGCTATCAGTTGAAGGGGAAGAGGCGGAAACAGATGAGAGAAGAGGAAAAGGTACTTATAATAAGGTTATGCATGCTATGGACTTACTAAATGAAAGAGGTATATTATTTGGTGTTTCAACAGCCGTAACAAGATTAAATATAGATTCTGTATTGTCAGATAGATTTGTAGATAAATTGATTGAAAAAGGGGTAAAGATGAACTGGTACTTTTTATTTATGCCAGTAGGGTGTGAAAATCCTAACTTTGATTTAATGTTAACTCCTGAACAAAGAATTTATCTAGGAAAGCGAACACGTGAAATAAGAAAAACAAAACCTTATTTCACTTTAGACTTTTTCAATGACGCCCCTTTTGTTGGTGGATGTATAGCAGGAAAGTATTACTTCCATGTAAATGTTCACGAGGACTGTGAACCATGCATTTTTGCGCACTTTGCTACCCAAAATTTAAAAGGAAAGCATTTAATTAATATATTTAGAGATGCATTCTTTAAAGAATTAAGACATAGACAGCCATATAATAAAAACATGCTTAAGCCTTGCATGATGATAGATAATCCTAAAGTAATAAGAGAAGTATGCGAGAAAGTCGGTGCAAAACCAACTGATTTAGGCGCCGAAATTATGCTTAGGGATGAAAAATTTATAAATAATATAGAAAATATTGCTAAGGAGTTTTCACCTTATGCAGATGAAGCTTGGAAAGAAGTGTTTAATGAAAAAGGAAATGAAGCTTTTTCTAAGGGATGATGTGAAAATATAGAAAAGTTTACAGTGCATTACTGTAAACTTTTTTATATTGATCTAGAAAGTATTGATTTATAGGCTTCAAAAGTTTTTTTTGCAGTATTTTCCCAAGAAAATTTAGAAGCCTGTTTCAAGCCTTTTTCTCTAAAGATTTTTTTAAAGTCTTCATCATTTAGAAGCTTTATAAGGGTTTCTGGTAAAGCCATATTATCATTTGGATCAATAAGAAGTCCACTATCTTCAACTACCTCTGGTATAGAGGTAACCTTGGAAGTAATAACAGGAGCACCACAGCTCATGGCTTCTAAAGGAGGTAAACCAAAGCCTTCATAAAGAGAAGGGTATACAAAAGCTTCACAACAGTTATAGAAAATTGGAAGTTCTTCTTGCGGAATAAAACCAGTAAATACAATTTTTGAGGATAAATTAGAATATTTTTTGTTTAAATATTCTCCTAAATCTTTTCTTGCACCAGCTATTACAAGAATATAATCTTCATTTAAAAATGGAAAAACTTCTAGAAAGGAATTAATCAGAAGTTTTACATTTTTTCTTGGACTAAATCCGCCAACATATAGAATAAAAGGCTTATTTATATTATATTTTTTACCTATAAACTCTTTACATAGTTTTTTATCCAAAGGCTTATAGATACTGTCTGCTGCAAGGGGAGTTACGAAAATTTTTTCAGGATCTATAGGAAAGAATTTAAGTATATCCTTTTTAGAATACTCGGAAACTGTTATTATTCCTTCTACATTTTGTATTAGATTAGGGACCTCCTTTAAAAATTTTAAAAGATATCCCTTGCCTACGGTTTCAGGCATAACATAGGGAATAAGATCGTGAATAGTAATTACTTTTTTACAATTACCTTCTAGATTTAACCCTATTCCATTTTGAGGAACATGGTAAATATCTATATTTGCCTTAATTAAATCTTCATTAATATAGTTTTGTTCAAAAAATCTTGTATGCTTTTTAGAGGTCATTATTATACTAGTATTGCTTTTAATAAAGTCCTCCCAATTCCTTTCTGACCAATATAGTCTATAATAATTGTCTTTATCTATATTTAAAAGACTCCTAACAACATTATCTGTATAAGTACCAATGCCGGTACCATGATACCAATTGATACCCCTAGCATCAATGGCTATTCTCATAAATTCCTCTCCTTAAAAAAATACCTATATATATATTTATATTAGGGTAGGCATAAAAATGTGATATAAATCCTTAACACTTTCAATTATTCACACACTAAAATTATATTCATATAATAAAAATATATAAATAATTTGGAGGAAGGTCTCTTGAATACCCAAGATGTGAAAGAGATAGTTGAGAGAGAATATAATTTAGACATTCAAAGAATAGAGAAAATAAAAAATGTATTTAAGCTAAACTCTTCAAGTGGAGAATTCTGTTTAAAATTAATCCACTATGAATTCAAACACTTCTACTTTATTCTAAGTGCTATTAAGCATCTTCAAAAAAATCAATTTGAAAAAATACCAGAAATAATTAAGACAAAAGATCATTGTGATTATATTACTCTAGGTTCAAAATATGCTTATTTAACTAATTGGGTAAATGGTAGGCTTTGCAATTATGATAATCCTTTAGATATATCTAAGGCTGTTTTAAAGCTTGCTGAACTGCACATAAAAAGCAGAAACTTTATAGTTACAAATGATATGAAACCTAGGATAGGATGGTTAAAATGGATTGAAACATATAAGACTAGAAAAAATGAAATTTTAGATTTTAAAAATAGGATTGATAAAAAATCTAAAAAGACTCAATTTGATATGCTTTATTTGTCCATTATGAATCAAGAACTAGAGAGAGCTGAAAGCTCTATAAATCATCTAATTAAAAGTGATTATATGAATAAAATGAAGAAAGAGATATTGAATAGGGGCTTTTGTCATCATGATTATGCCCATCACAATGTGTTAATAGATAAGGAGGATTCCTTAAATATTATTGATTTTGATTATTGTATTTTGGATACTCACCTTCATGATCTATCTAGTATTCTTATAAGAACTATGAAGTATGGAAGATGGGATATTGAAAAAGCTAAAGATATTTTTAATGTGTATAGCTCCTACATTTGGATTTATAAAGAAGATATCCCCATTATTTCAGCTTTTATTGAATTTCCTCAGGATTATTGGCAGAGGGGGATTCAATGTTATTGGGAAGAGAAGGATTGGGGTGAAGAATTCTTTATAAAGAAGCTTGAAAAGTATATAGAAGATAGGGAGCATAGAAGCGATTTTGTAAAAGAATTGATAAGTAGTATTTAGAAAAAGGGAGGTTTTACAATGAGTAGGCATGAAGATAAGGAAATGAATTATATTGATACAGATGAAATGGAAATAGATGAATATGATAAAGAGTTAGTGGAACTTAAGGATTATATAAAAAAGCTGAAAAAAATAAAAAGGAGACAAAAGAAACTTAAAGAGCTAGAAAAAGAAAAGAAAAATATAATTAAGAAAATGAATAAAAAGGATAGATAGAGGTGGAATTGATGAACAATTTAGCTCATGTAGCCTTCTTAGAATATGCGAAGCAAAGAGGCATTATAGAAAATAGCTTAAATGAAGAATTAAAGCTAAATAAAAGCATGAGAGAAGAAAGTGCACTAGACTACCTAAAACTTATAAGTGAATTTCATAAAAAAATTATGGGCTATAATGATTATATATGCTATAGACTCCAAGACAAGCGTGGTAGAATCCTTGAACAATATAAAATTTTTTTTAAGAAAGCTACTAGAGAGCTTCAGAGTATTAGAAATAAGGAAGAGCTTAATTCCTTTGAAAAGGTATCCCTCGAATATGGAGAAACATATTTAAAAATATCACAAAAGTGCATTGAAGAAATAAGTAATAATGGATATTTAGAACTTATTAAAAGGAGCATGAATAGATGCGAGATAGTGCTAGGAGATAATAATATTAACAATATTAGAAAGGGGGAGTTTATTGAAGTAGCTTGTTTAAAAGAATGTGCCTATGATTTAGTAGAATTAGATGCAGTTTATTATCTAAATAAGCTTATAAAAAAGGGAATTAAATTAGATTATGAGAAGCTGCTTGTAAAGTTTTGCGAATTTGAATATTTAAGTCACTATAGTCTTAGCTTTATGAAAGCGATGATTACCTTTCCACATGAATTCATTAGGTGCTTTATAAAGGGTACAAGTAAGCAGACTGAATATGATGTAAATAATTATCTAAATAAGCTTAAAAAGTCTATAGAGATAAGTAATATAAATTTATTATAAAGGAGGTGTTCACATGTTAGAAAATATAAAGTTCAAAGATAAGAAGGCTTTAGTTCAGTATGATTTAGATATTGATATTTTTAACAATTTTACGTTTTTAGTAGAAGACATAATTCCTGTAAGAAAGGTGTTTATACTTGTTACTAATGAGGGTAATAAGATTTTGAAAAAAATTGATCTTACAGTAGACGACATTAATTTCATATATTCTGGATTAGAATATATAAGAAAAAATTTTTTTCACAGGGTTTTTTCTTTTGTATTAAATAAAGAAGGGAAACCTTACTTTACATGGAATGATAAGACCTATTGCGTAATGGATTTAATTAATGCTAGAGAAAGTGAATATAGTAATCCTTTAGATATAGAAACTTGTTCAAAGTCCATTGGAGAACTTCACAAGGCTTCAGAAGGTTTCAAGTATAAAAGTCCTACCAGATTTCAATGTGGAAAGACAATAAATAATTTTAAAAGAAAGCTACAGGAACTTGAGCTATTTAAAAATCTAGCTGAAATCAATGAGGAAAAAAGTGAATTCGATAAAATATTTATTGATGGGTTTGAATATTATAAGAATCAAATATTGAAAAGTATAAATATTATAGAAAAATCTAGTTACTATAAATTGTGCAGTGAGGAAGACAAAATAGTTCTTTGTCATCATGATTTAGCTCATCATAATATTTTAATAAAAGAAGATGAAGCTTATTTTGTTGATTTTGATTACTCCGTTATAGATTTGAAGGTTCACGATTTATGCAATTTTATTAATAAAATAGAGAAAACTTGTGCCTATGATATAGATAAAACTATAATGGTATTAAACAATTATTCAATCATAAATAGCATTAATAAACAAGAATTAGAAGTGCTATACGGTTTACTTATTTTTCCACAGGATATTTTTAATATTGTTAAAGCTTATTATACAAGAACTAAGGATTGGAACTACGAACTTTTCCTAGAAAAATTAATTAAAAAGAACAATTTCAAGGAAGATAGAGAGGAATATTTGAAAATTTATAAAGAAATATATTGTTGAATAATTAATGAATTTTAGGCTAATATTTTGATATAGCCTAAAATTTTTTTATTGACAAAAAGTTCTAGGTATAATATAATAAGCTTAGTAAGACGGTAGGAATAGTAGGAAAACATAAATAGTTTTTAAGGGAGTGGAATAATGAAGATTTCTACAAAAGGAAGATATGGATTAAAAGCTATGATTGACCTAGCACTTTACTCAGATAGTGAGAATAGTATAACCCTAAAAAGTATATCGGAAAGACAAGATGTTTCTGAACGATATTTAGAGCAGATTTTCTCAGCTTTGAGAAAAAATGATCTTGTAAAAAGTATTAAAGGACCACAGGGAGGGTATATGCTGAGCGAAGAGGCAAGCAAGATAACAGTGGGCAAGATTTTAAGAGCTTTGGAAGGGGATATTAGTATAGTATCTCTAGAAGAAGATGGCAATAATAAAATTGACAGATGTATAAGAGAAAATGTATGGACAAAAATTAACGAAGCAATAGATGAAATTGTAGATTCTATAACCTTAGAAGACCTAGTATGGGAATACAATAAAATTGGTAGTGAGGCTTATATGTATTATATTTAGCTATATTACCTATTAGTTATGGGCAAAGAAGGAAATGTCATTTTAAATAAAGAAGGGGAGGTTTTATCATGAAAATAGTAAAAAATTTAATTGAGTTAATCGGAAACACACCATTAATTGAATTAGAAAAATTTCAAAGAGCTAATAAATTAGATGCAAAAGTTATTGGTAAAATAGAATATTTTAATCCGGCAGGAAGTATAAAAGATAGAATTGCTTATGCGATGATAGAAGATGCTGAAGAAAGAGGATTAATTAATAAAAATTCAGTTATAATTGAGCCTACTAGTGGAAATACTGGGGTTGGTCTTGCGTTTGTATCAGCAGTAAAAGGTTATAGATTAATTTTAACTATGCCGGAATCAATGAGTATTGAAAGAAGAAAAATACTACAGGCCTATGGAGCAGAGCTAGTTTTAACTCCAGCAGCAGAAGGAATGAAAGGGGCTATTGCAAGGGCAGAAGAGTTATCAAAAGAAATACCAAACTCATTCATACCTCAACAGTTCAATAATCCTGCTAATGCTGAAATTCACAGAAAAACTACTGCAGAAGAAATTTGGAGAGATACAGATGGTCAAGTTGACATATTTGTAGCAGGAGTTGGAACAGGTGGAACAATAACTGGAGTAGGAGAAGCTTTAAAAGCTAAAAATTCTAATGTAAAAGTAGTAGCTGTTGAACCAGAAGATTCTCCTGTTCTATCAGGAGGAAAGCCAGGTGCTCATAAGTTACAAGGTATAGGAGCAGGTTTCATACCAGGAGTATTAAATACAGAAGTATTTGACGAGATAATTAAAGTTGCAAACGATGATGCTTTTGCAGTTACAAGAGAGCTTGCAACTACTGAAGGGCTATTAGTTGGAATATCTGCAGGGGCAGCAGTTTTTGCAGCTAAGCAATTGGCACAAAGGGAAGAGAACAGAGGCAAAAATATAGTTGTTATACTTCCTGATACAGGACAAAGATATTTATCAATACCAACATTATTTGAAGAATAAAATTTATATAGAACTATAGATAAAACTTTCCTCATATGATGGAAAGTTTTATCTAAGTTTAGGGAAATTTTTAAGGTCTGTGAATTAGGAGGAAGCTTAATTGGAATTAAATAATGAAATATATATGGATAACAGTGCAACTACAAAACCCTATGAAGAAGTAATAGAAGCTGTGGTAGATATAATGAGGAATTATTATGGAAATCCATCTTCTTCTCATTCATATGGACTTAAAAGCGAGAAAAAACTAAATGAGTCGAGAGAAATAATTGCAAGAACTTTAAACTGTTCAAAGGAAGAAATAGTATTTACTTCTGGTGGAAGTGAAAGCAATAACTTTTTAATAAAAGGTTTTGTAAAGAGAAATGTGCATATAATAACATCAAAAATAGAACATGCAAGTGTACTGAATACTTTCAAGGAATTAGAAAATCAGAAAATTAGGGTCACTTATTTAGATACGGATCATAAAGGGCAAATTAATTTAGAGCAGTTATCTAATAGTATAAATAAAGATACTGTACTAGTAAGTATTATGCATGTAAACAATGAAATAGGTACTATACAGGACATCAATTTAATTGGTAAAGTCATAAAGGAAAAAAGCATCAGAGCTAAGTTTCATGTAGACGCTATTCAAAGTTATGGGAAGCTGCCTATAGATGTAAAAAAGGCCAATATAGATTTACTTTCTATAAGTGGACATAAGATTCATGGACCTAAAGGAGTGGGAGCAGCCTATATTAAAAAAGGACTTAATCCAATGCCATTAATAATAGGTGGAGGACAAGAGAGAAAATTAAGAAGCGGAACTGAAAATGTGCCCGCTATTGTAGGACTTTCTATTGCTGCAGAAATAAAACATAAAAAACTGAAGGATAATTTTAACAAAGTATTAGCTCTTAAAAATTACTTTATAAAAAAGTTAAAGGAAATAGAAGGAGTAAAAATAAACAGTGATGGAGATAGTTATTCACCTTATATATTAAATGTTTCTTTTATAGGAGTTAAGGGAGAAGTTTTGCTTCATGCTCTCGAAGAAAGGAATATATACACTTCTACAGGATCAGCCTGTTCATCAAAACTACAAGAGAAAAGCCATATACTTCAGGCAATTGGTCTTAAAGAAGATGAGATTTATGGTTCTATAAGATTCAGTTTTAGTGAATTCAATACTGAAAAGGAAGTAGATTACGTAATAAAGGAATTGAAAAATTTGATGACATTTCTAAGGAGATTGAAAAAATGAGAAAGTTAATTCTTGTAAAGTATGCATCAGAAATATTTTTAAAAGGACTAAACAAAAGAAAATTTGAAAGAAAGCTGTTAGAGAATATAAAGGAAGCACTACAGGAAATTCAATACCAATTTATTATGGACCAAAATAGATTGTTTATAGCTTCTGATAGTATTGAAGAGGTTATAGATAAGGTAAAAAAGGTCTTTGGAATATCAAGTATAGCATTAGTTACTGAAGTGGAAGCGGAACTTGATGCAATAAAAGAAAAGGCTTTAAAAGAAGCAAAAGAAAGCAAAGCTAAAACCTTTAAGATAAATACAAAGAGAGCAAATAAAACCTTCCCTATAACTTCTATGGATTTAAGCAGGGAGGTAGGAGCTTACATTTTAGAGAATTCTGAAGATTTGCAGGTAGACGTTCATAATCCAGAATGCCTTATTAATATTGAAATAAGAGAGAAATCATATATATATTCTAGATCTATTAATGCTGTAGGAGGAATGCCATATAAAACTAACGGCAAAACAATGCTGATGTTATCAGGAGGCATTGATTCTCCAGTAGCCGGGTATATGATGGCAAGAAGAGGAGTAGAAGTAAGCTCAGTATATTTTCACAGTCATCCATATACTAGTGAAAGAGCTAAAGAAAAAGTAAAACAGTTATGTGAGGAATTAACGAATTACACAGGAAGCATGGAATTATTTGTAGTGCCTTTTACTGAAATTCAAATTGAAATTATAAATAAATGTAGAGAAGATGAACTGACAATAATTATGAGAAGAATCATGATGAGAATAGCGTGTGAAATGGCAAAAAAATATGAAATACAATCAGTTACAACAGGAGAAAGTATGGGGCAAGTAGCAAGCCAGACTATGGAAGGTCTAGTAGTAAGTAATGCTGTAGCTGACAGACCAGTATTCAGACCCTTGATTGGAAATGATAAAGAAGATATTATGGATATAGCAAGAAAAATAGGAACTTATGATATATCTATTCTGCCTTATGAAGATTGCTGCACTATTTTTGTTCCAAAACATCCTAAGACTAAGCCTAGACTTGAAGCTATAAGTAAATCTGAAGAGGCTTTAGACATAAACAGACTAGTTCAAGAAGCTATAAATAATACTGAACTTATTAAGTTTTAAAGTTTATATTTCGAAAGGGGAGAAAAAAGGTTACTAAAGGTACCTTTATAGAAAATATGAATAAAGAAGTATATATAGATTATGCGGCTACAACCTATTTAAAAAAAGAAGTATTAGATGAGATGTTACCATACCTTACTGAACATTTTGGAAATCCTTCTTCAGCTCATTCTATGTCAAGAGAGGGGAAGAAAGCTATTTTCGACTCTAAAGTAAAGGTAGCAAAAGCTATAAACGCAAGTAGAGAAGAGATCTTTTTCACATCTGGAGGATCAGAGGCAGACAACTGGGCAATTAAGGGAGCAGCTTTTAAACTTAGAGATAAAGGTAATCATATTATTACATCAAAAATTGAACATCATGCTATTTCAAACACTTGTAAATATCTTGAGGAACAAGGCTTTAAGGTAACTTATATTCCAGTAGATGAAGAAGGAATTATTAAGCTAGATGCTTTGGAAAAAGCCATGAATAGTAAAACTATAATAGTATCAGTTATGTTTGCCAATAATGAAGTGGGAAGTATTCAACCTATAAAGCAAATTGGAGAATTGTGCAGAAAAAAAGGCATTATATTTCATACGGATGCAATCCAAGCAGTTGGTCAAGTGGAAGTAGACGTAAAGGACATGAATATAGATTTATTATCTCTATCTGCTCATAAGTTTTATGGGCCAAAAGGAATTGGGGTCCTTTACATAAGAAAAGGAATAAATATTCATAATTTAATTCATGGCGGTTCTCAAGAAAGAGCAAAAAGAAGCGGAACTGAAAATGTGGCTGGAATTGTAGGCTTAGGAAAAGCAATAGAACTAGCCGTAGATAACCTTAAAGATGAAAGTGAAAGGCTTATAAACCTAAGAGATAGGTTAATAAAAGGGTTATTAAAAATAAAGGGTTCAAAATTAAATGGACCTTTAGGAAATAAAAGACTACCAGGTAATGTAAATGTCAGCTTTAAAGGTGTTAATGGAGAAGCACTGCTTATTGCTCTTGATAGAAAAGGTATTTATGCTTCGGCAGGAAGTGCCTGTACAGCAGGATCTATAGAACCTTCTCATGTACTACAAAGTATGGGTATTTCAGATGAAATGAATAAAAGTTCAATAAGATTTTCTTTGGGAGCTAAAACTAATGAGTGTGATATTGATTACCTTATTGAAACTATAGAGAAGATAGTTGATGATATAAGAAATATCACATTGGAAGAAAGATTAATAAAATAATAATATTAGTAGTTAATCGCTAATCACTAATCCCTAGTCACTATAGAGACTAGCGACTAGGGACTAGCGATTTTTTTCCTATTTTCTAATAGTATTTTTATAAGCCTCTAATGTATTTTCTACAGTTTTATTCCAGCTAAATTCAGAGCTTCTCAAAAGAGATTTTTTTGCAAGGGAATTTCTAAATGCTTCATCTTCAAAAATATGAAGCATTTCTCTGCTTAATTCATCTATATCGTATGGATTAATGAGTATACCAGCATCACCTACTACTTCAGGAATTGAAGTTAAATTAGAGGCTATAATTGGTATACCACAGGCCATAGCTTCGATAGGGGGAAGACCAAAGCCTTCGTAAAGTGAAGGATAAACAAATAGTTTGCAGGCATTATAGAATAGAGGCATATGCTCTAAAGGAATAAAACCTGGAAATATAACTTTTTCGCTAACATTATAATCTTCAGCAGTTTTTTTATATAAACTATAAGATTTACCTTTATTTCCTACAATAACAAGCTTAATGTCTCTATTTTTTAATTTATTTTCTATTTTGCTAAAGGCTTGAATCAATCCAACTATATTTTTCCTTGGACTAAATCCTCCTACATATAAAATGAAATCCCCAGAGATATAGTAGTTTTCTTTTATAAATCTACTGCATTTATCCTTGTCTAAAGGCAAATAAATTTCTTCGTTAGCCAAATGAGTAACAAATATTTTTTCAGCAGGAAAATTAAAAGCAGAAATTATATCTTGTTTAGAAAAGTTGGAAACAGTAATTATTCCATCACACTTAGAAATAATAGTGGGCATTTCCTTAAGAAATATATCTAAATATACTTCACCTACAGTTTCGGGCATCCTATAGGGAATAATGTCATGTAGAGTTATTATGAAAGGACAAGTTTTTTCCTTGGGAAGTCCTACTCCATTCTGAGGAACATGATACAAATCAATATCCTCGCTTTTTAAAATAGTAGGAATATTAACCTCATCCCAAAAGTTTACTTGTAGATCTTGATTTATATTTTTGATTTCATAATTAGAATTAAATTTTATATCAATGCTATTTGTTTGGGGCATAAAAAGAAGATATTTATTTATTATGTCTATTTTATTTAAAGAATTAATAAGCTGATAAGAATAAGTACCTATTCCAGTTCCTCTGTACCATTTTGCTGCACGTGAATCAATTCCTATTTTCATAGAGCATCCCTTCAAAAAAGTAATAGTAAAGTATAATTCAGTATATTGCAGATTATATAAAAATGTTAATAAATCCTTATGAATAAAAAAACCTTCTAAAATATATATTTTATACATATAAATTTATAGGGGAGGCGGTAAAAAATGATGAGGGAGTTTGAAATTGAAAGGCAATTCGATATTAGAATAGAAAGTATAAAACCCAATAAAGGAGTATACTTCTTGAAAACAAACAAAGGTATGAAATGCTTAAAAAGGATAAGCTACGGCATACAGAAACTTTGTTTTGTATATGGTGCAAAAGAACATTTAATTACTAATGGATTTACTCATGTAGATAAATACACTTTAAATATTCAGGAAGAGCCTTATGCACTTGTAAATGAAGATATTTATACTCTTTCAGATTGGATTGATGGCAGGGAATGCGATTTTCATAATAATGAGGATATAGAGAAAGCTGCAAAAGCATTGGCATATATGCACTTAGCTTCAAAGGGATATGATCCTCCTGAAAATAGCAAATTAAAAAGTGACTTAGGTAGATGGCCTCACCTTATGCAAAAAAGGGTAAAGGCTTTAGAAAAAATGAGAGATATGGCAAGAAAAAAAAACAGAAAGGGAGATTTTGATTTAAATTATATAAAGAGTATTGATTTTTATAAGGAATTAGGAAAGAGGGCAATAAAAGTTCTTGATGATTCTGATTATATAGGCATATGTAAGACTACAGAAGAAGAAAAGAGCTTCTGCCATCACGACTACACATATCATAATATAATAATAGATAAGGACGACAATATTAATATAATTGATTTTGACTACTGTAAAAGGGAAGTAAGGACATACGATATTGCAAACTTTATAACCAAGGTATTAAAAAGACGTGAGTGGAACATAGAATTTGCTAAGTTAATTATTGATGCTTACAATGAAGTCAGTAAATTAACTGAGGAGGAGTACAGAGTATTATTTGCATTCCTAATTTTCCCTCAACGTTTCTGGAGGCTAGGTAACAGATATTATTATAATGAGGTAAACTGGGGAACTAACACCTTTAATAAAAAAATTCTAGGTTTAATTGGAGAACAGGAGCAGTATATTAAATTTATTGATGAGTTCAAGAAAGTCTATAATCAAAATGAGGATTTATGAATAAAATAATTTTTCTATATAAAGCCATGTAAGATACTATTACCTTATATGGCTTTATTGTTGAGATTGATGATAGTTGAAATATGTTGATGAAGATTGCAATATAATGTAATATTATAAATATATTACTGTTATTATTTTTGGATAGGAGGAAGTTTAATAAACAGTTTATATAAGTTTATTAAATTATTTTTAGGATGAATGAAGATATTAGAATCAAGAGTATTGGAGAACTGAAAAGAGGAGCTAAAGAAAAGCTAAAAGGAAATTGGGGAATTGCAATATTACTAACCTTTCTTGCAACCTTGATAACTAATGCTTTTTCCTTTAGTGGAGAGATTTCAAATCTAATAGATATTATTTCAAGAGGATTAGATTCATTAAATACTAGTATTGAACAAATTTCAGAGGGAACATTAGCTGTTACTATTTTGGTTAGGCTAGGAATGATTATAAATTTATTGATTGGCGGCAGTATTTCCTATGGAATATCTAAATTTTTTCTTAACTTAATAAGAAAAGAAAAGCTAAAGGTGGAAACTCTCTTTAGCGGCTTTAAGTATTTTGGTAAAAACTTTCTTATACAATTGATTGTGGGGATTTTTTCTTTTTTGTGGAGTTTAGTTATATGGATTCCAGCAATTATTTTGATTATCATAATTATTATATCTCAAGCATCAACTCTAGATATTTTTTATGATCCTAACATATCATTTAGCCTAATTGCAGGATTATTAGCTATTATAATAATAGCAGCTATTTTATGCTCCACTATAAGCTATTTATTAATAGCTCGTTATGCAATGACCTATTATATTTTTGTAGATAATCCGGATTTTGCAGTTATGGAATGTATAAGTGCAAGTAAGGAAATAATGGAAGGAAATAAAGTAAGACTTTTACTTTTGCAGATTAGTTTTATAGGATGGCACATTTTATCAATAATAACATTATTCATAGGATATCTTTGGATTATTCCTTATATAAATTCTTCTATAGCAGAATTTTATAATAACTTAAAAGAAATTTCTGAGCCTAAAGCTGAGAATATAATAGAGGATAAAATAGAAATTACCTTAGAAAAAAATCAAGATGAACAATAGTAAGCTTTCACCTATGAACAATATTTCATATCTAACATACTATGAAAGTAGAACTTTTATTATGTTGGGGATGATACATTGGACATAGGTGATTTAGTTGTAAGAAAATCTTATGGAAAAGATATAACTTTTAAAATAATTGAAATTAAAAAAATAAAGGATTCAACTCTATATATACTTAAGGGAATAAATTTAAGAATAATTGCAGATTCCCCTTCAGAAGATTTAGAATTAGTTTCTGAAGAAATAATGAGTAAAAAAGAGGCTACTTTTAATCGAAAGGTAAATGGTTCCATAAAGAAGATACTTATGAGTAGAATGGATGAAAAAGGGTATAGATCTGAGGTGGAAATAAGTAGGAGTAAAAGTGCAAAGCCGACTAAGGATAAGGCACCATCAATGCTCTTTGGGAGACCTGGAAGAGTTTTGCACATAGATGGAGATGCGGAATATTTGGATGTATGTTTAAAAACCTATAAGCAATTATCTGTAGAAGCGGTTGGACATGTGATACCTGAAGCAGATCAGCCAAAACGAATACTAACCCTAGTAAAATCAGTAAAACCTGACATAGTAGTTCTCACTGGTCATGACGCTATTATAAAAGGTGCAGAAGACTACATGAATATTGATAATTATAAAAACTCAAAGTTTTTTGTTCAATCAGTAACAGAGCTTAGAAACTACGAACCTAATTATGATGACTTAGTGATATTTGCAGGTGCGTGTCAATCTTGTTATGAAGCTATATTGGATGCAGGTGCTAACTTTGCAAGCTCCCCTAATAGAATATTAATACACTGCTTAGATCCCGTATTCATATCAGAAAGGGTAGCATATACAAATGTAGAAAAGATAGTATCAGTTCAGGATCTGATAGAGAATACTATAACAGGGGTTGAGGGTATTGGAGGACTTCAAACTAGAGGCAAGTATAGGGAAGGCTTTCCTAAATCAAAATATTCTTAGAAAAATTTTAATTTATATTTTAATAATTTTGTAACAAATTTTTTAATAAATAATAATAAAATATTGTATATATAATAGCATTATTGAGAATAATATCACTATAATTGTCTAATAAATAGTATTTTGGCTTCAAGACAAGGTTTTTGCTTGAAGCTTGATTTGTTTACAGAAAATTCACATTGACAAGTATAATAAGTTAGTGATAAAATATTAAGTTATTTGACAATTAAGCGTATTTGTTGTATAATATACTTTGTAGAAAGAGGGTGCTAGTTATGGAAAAAATGAATGTATTAGCGTCCATAAAAAGTCAAATTGATGACCATATAGGAGAAAAAGTGACGCTACGAGCTAACAACGGCAGAAGAAAGATAATAGTGAGTAGTGGAGTCTTAGAAAAAACATATCCTAGCATATTCGTTGTTAGATTGGAAGAAGACACCCAAAGGACAGTCACATATAGTTACTCAGATGTTTTGACAAAAACAGTTCAAATAGACTTCGCAGGATAAAAGTGATGCTGTATTTCAGTATCTCTTTTTTTTTATTCCATAAAAATAAAAAAATTTATTTTTGTATCATAATTTAAAACGATGAATTATATACATTAATCAGTAGGTATTTTATGGGAGGTAGGATGGATGACTATGGAGTTGATAAAGGAAAATATAGAATATGAAAAACTTTTAGGTGAACATACCCTAGACAATATGATTAAGGAGGATTATGTAATACCTGATGTGCAGCCAGATGTACAAAAGATACTTACTTTAGATGCAAAAGCTAAAATAACTGGTCAGGAAGTAATGCAAAATAAGATATTTGTAGAAGGACAAATAAGATATAATCTTATGTATTTAGCAAACGGTGAAAATAACAGTGAAGTTCATAATGTAATATATACTAGAGATTTTTCAAATTATATTGAAATGAGCGGAGCTAGAGCGGATATGACCTGTGAAATAGAGTGTAATATTGAACATATTGAGTGCAACATAATTAATGAGCGAAAAATATCAATTGAAGGTATTATGCAGTTAAAAGGTAAGGTATATAGAAAACTGGAGGTGCCAGTGATTAAGAACATTGAAGCCTTAGAGGATATTCAACTTCTAAAAAATCCTTCATCAATTGATAAAGTAATTGGAGTAGTAAAAGGGGAAATAATAGCAAAATCACGACTTCAAGTACCTATGGAAAAGGCTGAAATAGGTAAAATAATAAAATGTGATGTTACTATCCATAAAGGAGATACTAAACTTCTTGAAGGAAAAGTTCAAGTTGAAGGCTTTGCTAAAATACAAATTTTATATAAGGCATCTGGAAGCAGAGAACTTTCAAGTTTAGAGGAAGATATATTTATAAATAATGAGATAGAAGCTAGTGCTGTAAATTATTATATGGAAAGTAATACAGATTTTAAAGTAAAGGACGTAGATTTCGATATCAAAGAAGATGATTTAGGAGAAAATCGCATTGTAGATGTTGAAGCTATAATTACAAGCGAAACTAAGGTAATGCATAAAGAAGAGTTTAATATGATAGAAGATGCATATTCTCCTTCTAAAATATTGAGAATGGAAAAAAAGAACTACGACATGGATGTTACATTAGGACAGAATGTAGGAGATATTATTGTTAAGGAAAATCTTGAACTTCCAGCTGAAGCTTTAAAACCAGCAGAAGTATTGAATTCATCTGGTAAGGTAGTAGTAACAGATAAAAAAATACTTGAGGATAAGGTGCAAATTGAAGGGCTTATCAATGCATCTATAATATTTAAGACTAATGATGAAGATAATTATGTAGCTGCAGTTAATGAGCAGGTGCCTTTTAGCTGCAATGTTGACATGCCAGGAGCCAAAATAGATATGGATGCTATTGTGAAAGCAAATCTAGAAAGTCTAGACGCCTATGTTGAAGCTAGTACTATTGCTATAAAGGCTTTGGTAAAAGTTTATGCAAAGGTAACTTATAAGGCTCATAAGGAGTTCTTAGAAGATATACTTCCTTCTGATGAAGAAGTAATAAAGAAAAAAGCAAGTATTACTATCTATATAGTTCAAGATGGGGATACTCTGTGGAAAATTGCAAAAAAATACTTTGCAACTGTGGAAGATTTACTGAAAATAAATGATTTGGAAGGTGAAAATATTTCTGTTGGTCAAAAATTGATAATTCCTGGAAGAGCAGTAATTTAAGAATTTTACGACGTAAAATTCTTAGTGACCAGTAACCAATTCCCAGTAACCAGTGTTATTAATCCTACTGGCAACTGGTCACTGGTTACTGGTTACCTAAGAAAAATGCGTCGCATTTTTCTTCAGTTGCGTAGCAACTAATCAAACATAAACTAACTTCCCCTTTATTTAAAATATGTCATTATGATATAATATCTTAGTTAAATTAAACTAAAAAATATGGGGGAAAAACAATGTTAGTAAAAGCATATGCTAAGATAAATTTGTCTTTAGATGTAGTTGGAAAACGAGATGATGGCTATCACTTACTCCAAATGATAATGCAAAATATAGAATTATACGATTTATTAGATATAGAAAAAAATAATGAAGATATTACTCTAGAGTGTAATAAGATTTATGTGCCTAGGGATGAAAGAAACTTAGCATATAAGGCAGCAAAGCTTTTTATTGATACTTATGATATAAAAGGAGGAGTGAGTATAAAGCTTATTAAAAATATCCCTGTAGCTGCAGGACTTGCAGGAGGGAGCACTGATGCTGCTGCTGTGCTTAATGCAATGAACAAAATATATAACTTGAATCTTAACTTTCAGGAGCTTAGTAGCTTAGGACTAAAAATAGGTGCTGACGTTCCTTACTGCATAAGGGGAGGAACAGCCTTGTGCGAGGGTATAGGTGAAATTATCACTCCAATTGAGCCTTTTAAGGGACATATCTTAGTTCTAATTAAACCTAATTTTGGTGTATCTACTAAAGAGGTTTATAAAAATTTAGATTTAAATAAAGTATATAAGCATCCAAATACATTTGACTTAATTAAAGCAATAGGAGAAAATGATATTCAATATGTAAGCGAGAATATGAAAAATGTTCTGGAAAATGTTACTTTGAGAAAACATCAAATATTAAAAGATATAAAGGAAAAAATCATAAGGATGGGTGCTTTAGGTGCTATGATGAGCGGAAGTGGTCCGTCTATGTTTGGATTCTTTGATGATATGTTGAAGGCTCAAAGATGCTATGATCATTTCAAGGAGAAATATAGCGAAGTATTTATAACTAAAACAATATAGAATTACAAGAAATAATATTTAAAACACTATGTTTTGTTTTGGCAGACATAGTGTTTTTTATTTTTGACTGGAGTTTTTAATGTATATTTTAAAATTTAATACAAAAAATACAGTAAGGAAAGTGGGAGTGATTTAAATGAGGGTTATAAATCTTTTTGGAGGTTATTTTTTAGCTTTAATAATTATAGACTTCCTATTGCTTGGTTTATTAGATGCGAATGAATTTAGAAAAAAGGGTCAATTCAATGTGGAGAAAAAAGCAAAATTAGTAGGTAGGGTATTAATTATTATTGGAGTTGTGTTGTTTATAGCTAGATTTTCTATGAAATGATAGTTTATTTACCTAAAGTATTTTTAATTTAAATTAGGTAGGATGTGAAATATTTGAAAGAACAGATTAAAGACCATATTTCAAGTGAAATAAAAAATGATATTTTATACATTAAAGATTTAATGGAAGGCAATTCTGATCTGGTAATAAGAGAGTTTCGGTTTCAAAAGTTAAATGCAGCTTTAATTTACATAGATGGAATGGCTGATAAAAAATTATTAGATGACTATGTACTTGAAAGCTTAATGGGTAGAGAAGAACCAATAAAAAGTATTTATGACATAAAAGAAAGAATACTCACAGTTTCAGATATTAGAGAAGTTAAAAAACTATCCGAAGGAATTAACGCAATGCTCTCTGGGGATACACTGATGCTTCTAGATAGTTTAGATATGGCGTATGTCATAGCAACGCGTGCTTGGGCGGCCAGAGGGGTAGGAGAACCTGCCAGTGAAACTGTCATTAGAGGTGCTAGGGAAGGTTTTACTGAAACCGTTAGATTTAATACAGCTCTTATTAGAAGGAGGATTAGGGATACTAGGCTTAGGATGATTTCAAAAACCATAGGGGTTCGTTCTAAGACAGATGTAATTATTGCCTATATTGATGATATCGTAAATGAGGATGTATTAGAGGAACTATATAATAGAATAGAAAAAATAAAGATAGATGCAATTTTAGATAGTGGATATATAGAGCAAATGATAGAGGATAATAACCTTTCACCTTTTCCTCAAATTCAAAGTACAGAAAGGCCAGATGTAGTTGCTGCAGCACTTTATGAGGGTAGAATAGCTATACTAGTAGATAACTCTCCTTACTCAATAATTGTGCCTACTACCTTGGCAAATTTATTTCAAAGTCCAGATGATTACTATCAGAGGTGGTTTAGTGCTTCTTTAATTAGAATAGTGCGAAGCTTCGCTTTGTTAATATCGATTATTCTTCCCGCATTATATGTTGCTGTAACCTCCTTTCATACAGCCATAATACCAACTAGACTTGCTTATTCTATTGCAGCATCCAGAGAAGGAGTACCTTTTCCAGCTTTTGTAGAAGCTCTTATAATGGAAATAAGCTTATGGCTTCTACTAGAAGCTATTGTAAGACTTCCAAGACCTATTGGAGCGACCATTGGTATAGTTGGAGGTCTAATTATAGGTCAATCTGCCGTAAGTGCTGGCATAGTAAGTCCAATTATGATAATAATTGTAGGAGTTACTGCTATAACAGAATTCATTACACCTAATTATGAAGTTACTCTAGGGCTAAGAATAATAAGATTTCTTATATTAATTGCTTCAGCTATAATTGGACTTTATGGAATAATTTTAGGGTTGATCTTAGTTCTAAGTCATTTAATAAAACTTAAAAGCTTCGGTATACCATATTTAGCACCACTTGTTAACACAGAAATAAGAGATTTTAAAGATATATTTGTTAGAGTGCCATTTAAATATTACAAGGAAAGACCTGATTATATGAACACCGGGGATAAAATCAGGCAAAAATAAATAGAAGGGTGGTACTGTTTTGGTGGGTAGTAAAAATATTTTAAGTAAATACGATTTATTTGCTACTGTAGTAGTAACAGTAGTTGGGACATCATTATTTTCCTATCCAAGAGTGCTCAGTGAACAAATAGGAACTGATGGTTGGTTTGTAGCAATTTTAAGTGGATTAGTCATTATACCTTTTATTTATATTTTGTTTAAAATGACTAAGGTAAATGATTATAGGCGTTTAACGGAAATTCTTGAAGATAATTTGGGGAGAATATTAGGAAAAATAGTTACGGTTTATATTGCTTTAGCAGGAATATTTATTATTTCTATTGAGATGAGAACCTTTATTGAGGTATTAAAAATGTACCTTTTAGATAAAACTCCTACGGAATTTATTTTAATTATTACTATAATTGTAGGCAGCTTTTTATGCCGTGGAGAGATGGAAAGTGTAATAAAATTTAATGAAATAGCTTTCTGGATTATGTTTATTCCAATTTTAATTACAATTCCTTTTGTTTTAGTAAAAGCAGATTTTACAAATGTATTTCCTATACTGAATCATACGCCAATTCAGTATATTCAAGCTACAAAAGTAAGCCTTTATAATTTTGTTGGATTGGGAATAATATATATGGCACTGCCATTTGTAAAGGATAAAAAGGATATTTTTAAGGTTACTACGAAAAGCATATTATTCATCGTAGGATTTTATATAATCATATTTTTAACAACAATCTTTACTTTCCCAAGTGATTACAATTCAAAATTACTCTGGCCTACAATGACAATGTTATCTACAGTGGATATTCAAGGTACCTTTATTGAAAGATGGGAAGGTATTGTTATGATATTTTGGATTTTATTTTATTTTACAACTTATGTAAATATATTATATTTTGCTTCAGAGTTAATTAGAGATACATTTCATTTCCAAGATGTAAAAGTATCTTTACCTATATTACTCCCAATAATCTATATTATAGCTTTATACCCTCAAAATATTGCTGAGGTATATCATATTAGAAGTAAGATTATACCTTATATAGATACAATGATTGTAGGGCTATTACCTATTATTCTATTAATAACAGGATTAAAGAATTCGAGGAGAAGTAAACATGAAGTTTAAGAGAGTTATACCTCTGATGTTGCTCTGTACTTTGCTTAGTGGGTGCTGGGATAAGATAGAAATAAACAGAAAAGCCTTTGTATCTATAATAGCAATTGATTTGGGAGAAAATATTGAAAAACAAGATGAATTCAGTAAAGTAAAATCTAATGATACTATATCAGAAGAGGATTTTAAAAAACTCAATGTGAACTTTGGATTTCCTGATATAAGTGAGCTCGGACCACAGAAGGCAGGTACTGCTAGTGAACAATTTGTAAAAGTGAAAGCTTTTTCTATGCAGGATGCAATAACTGAACTTTCTGCTAAAACTAGTAGAAGTGTTCATACTGGGCACACAAATCTTCTAATTTTCAGTGATGAAATTTTAAATTATCCTGAAACTGTGAAGGAACTACTAGATTATTTTAATAGGCAGCCCAATGTTAATAGAACAATGAAGGTTGTAATTTCAGATGGTAAGGCTGAAAATTTCCTAAAGGCAGTACCAATATTAGAGAAAAATGTAGATGCTTATATAACAGGAGTTATGGAAAATAATTCTAAAAACTCTAGTATACAGCCAGTTACATTAAATGAAGTTTTAATAGGTTTATTTGATGGAGGAAGTGCAGCTATACCAACAATAGAATTTAGCAAGGAAAAAGAAAAGGAAATTTTATTTTCTGGCTTAAGTCTTGTAAAAAATTATAAGATGGTTGGAAATTTAAAAATAGAAGATATGACTCCGCTTCAAATATTAAAAGGAAATGTCAAAGGTGGAAAGGATACAATTTTTAAAAATGGTCATCCTGTTGAGTTTGAAATAAGAGGTATAAAAAGAAATTTGAAGCTTATAGAAGACAAAGATCCAAGAAAATTAAAATTTAAGATTGATGTTGAGTTAGAAGGTCAAATAAAGGGATACTATATAGAAAAAAATATTTTTTCTAAAAAGGAGTTAGAGGAGATTCAGGATAACCTTAATGATGTTCTTGAAAAAAAGTGTGAAAGGGTAGCTAGAATAACTCAAGAAGAATATGGAATAGATGTAATTGGTATAAGGGAGTACCTAGAAAAGTTTAGACCAGAATTATTCAGTAGGGTGAAAGATAATTGGGATGAAGTATATAAATCTGCTGAAATAGATGTAAGTATAGCTACAAAAGCTAGGAGAATTGGAGTTACAAAGTAGTTTTATTGAATTAAAGTGAATATATAAAGAAATTAGTGGTAATAATTTTAAAGGTAATATACAAAATATTGGGGGAAATATATATGAAAAAAGCAATAATTATAATGACCTTTATTACCTTTTTATTAGGAATCATTCTATTAGTTTCTTATATTAAAGCCGATGCTAGTCAAACTACAATAGCCAATAAGCTTATTCGATTTCATGTTATAGCAAATAGCGATATTCCTGAGGATCAAGCATTAAAACTTAAGGTTAAGGATGAAGTACTAGCATACGTTTACCCAAAGCTAAAGGATTCTAAAAGCCTAGATGAATCAAGAAAAATACTTGAAGAAAATACCGGAGTTATTAAGGAAATAGCTAAAAAAGTAATTAAGGAAAAGGGATACAATTATTCAGTTGATGTAACACTATCTCACGAAAATTTTCCTGTAAAGAGCTACGGAAATATTACATTACCAGAAGGAAACTATGAGGCATATAGGATTATTATTGGAAGTGGTGAAGGTAAGAATTGGTGGTGTGTTATGTTTCCGCCTTTATGTTTCACAGATATCACTAGAGGCGAAGTTGCATATAAAGAAACAGAAAATGAAATGAAAAAGGTTCTAAATGAAAAAGAATATGAAATTGTAAATAATAACTGGGAAAATAAAAATTCAGAAAATAAATTGATTTTCAAATTTAAAATTGTTGAAACTATTAAGAAATTTATTGAATAGCTTGTTACAAAAGAAAACAATGCAGAGGGGAGTAAATAATATGATAGTGAGCAAGAAAAGACTAATTTATACTGTTGCTGTAACCCTTATAGTTGTGTTTTCAACAACCTATGCTATATTAATGACTTTAGAGCGAACAGATTATAGAAACTATCTTCAAGGAGAATATTCTAAAAGTATGTACCAGCTAATTGATTCAGTAAAAAACATTAAATCTGAGTTATCAAAGTCAGCTGTTATAGGATCTAGAGAACAAAGTATAGTATCTTTTGAAAATATATTTAGATATTCCAATATAGCTAATGATAAAATGCATTCACTACCAGTAACACAAGAGAGTCTAGAAGGAACTAGTAATTTTTTATCTAAAGTAGGGGATTACTCAAACGCTTTAGTAAGAAATTCGGTTCAAGGAAAGGATCTATCTGAAAAAGATTATGCAAACATTGAAGAGTTAAAAAATCAAGCGGATTATTTATTAATTCAATTAAACGAGCTTCAACAAGATATAAATGAAGGAAGAGTAAAATGGGGAGAAATTAGAAAAAAAGCTAGTAAAGCAATAGATCAAGCTTCTGAAAAAATGGTAGCTGCTAAGTTTAGTGATTTACAAAAGCAAGTTGTACAATATCCTGCACTTATATACGATGGACCATTTTCTGATAATACAGTAGAAATAAAACCTGAAATTTTATCTCAAAAACAAATAACTGAGGAAGAAGCGAAAAATATAGTAAAAAAACTATTACAATCTGAAAAAATTGATACAATTACTAAAAGGGATGATGGAAAAACAAAAATACCTTCATATAGTTTTTATGTTACGCTTAAAGACAGCGGAAAAGGTGAGGGAATTGCCTGTGAGATAAGTAAAAACGGAGGTAAGGTTGTTTATTTATTAAATAATAAAAATATAAGAGAAGAAGAAAAGTATGATTTAAAAAAAGCTTCCTCTATAGGAGAGAGTTTTTTAAATAATTTAGGTTACAAAAATATGAAACCAACATATACATTAAAAAATGATAATGTAGTAACCATTAGTTATGTATATCATGAAAGTAATATAGCGGTATATCCAGATCAAATAAAACTTAAAATTGCCTTGGATGATGGTAAGGTAATAGGAGTTGAATCTGAGAAATACTTAATATCTCATAAAGAAGGAAGAAATATTAGTAAGCCTAAAATCGCTGAAAAAGAAGCTAGAGAAAAGGTAAGTAAAAATCTTCAAATTAAATCTGTAGCTCTAGCAATTGTACCTACTGTAAATAATAAGGAAGCATTATGCTATGAGTTCAATGGAACTTACAAGGATGACACTTTTTTAGTATATATAAATGCTGAAAATGGATATGAGCAAAACATTCTTCAAATTATTGATACACCAGGCGGTAAGTTAACTATATAATATTACATTACTAATCTTATAAGCAAGAGCTTTGTAATAAAAAGTTCTTGCTTATTATAGTTAAAGACTAAAACATATGCTATTATTAATAGGTAATGTTTATTATTTTACGAAAGTTTTGAGGAGAGGATGTAATTATGAAGAAAAAAGTAGCTATTCTTTTTGGCGGTCAATCTACGGAGCATGAAGTATCTCGTGTTTCAGCTTCTTCTGTATTAAGGAATATTGACTCAAGTAAATACGATGTATACCCAATTGGAATTACTAAAGATGGTAAATGGTTTGAATATACAGGTTCAATTGAGAATATAGAAAATGGAGATTGGGAGAAGGATGAGTTTTACAAGAACCCAAATGGACAAGAGATTTTATTTAATAGAGAAGTAGATGTAGTTTTTCCTGTACTGCATGGTTTATATGGAGAAGATGGTACTGTTCAAGGTCTATGTAAGCTATTAGGATTACCTTGCGTAGGGCCAGGAGTGATGTCTTCAGCAGTGTGCATGGATAAGGTTTATACGAAATATGTATTAGAAAATTTCGAAATTAAGCAAGCGGAATATGTAGTCGTAAACGCCTTTGAGTATTCAAAAGAAAAAGAAAAACTAATAGAGAAAATAGAGAAAGAGTTAAACTATGATGTATTTATAAAACCTTCTAATAGTGGTTCTTCTGTTGGAATAAGTAAAGCTCATAATAGAAAAGAATTAGAACAGGGTTTAGAAAATGCTTTAAAATATGATAGAAAAATATTAGTTGAAAAAGCTATTAATGCAAGAGAAGTTGAAGTAGCTGTTCTTGGAAATGATGAACCTATGGCAGCTATTCCAGGAGAAATAATACCTGCTAACGAATTTTATGATTATGAAGCTAAATATTCTAATGCAGAATCTAAGCTTTTAATACCTGCAAATTTATCAGAGGAAAAACTAGAATTCATTAAGAATGAAGCTATTAAAATTTATAAAATTTTAGATTGTGCAGGTTTATCAAGAGTAGACTTTTTAATAGATAAGGATACTAAAGAAGTTTATCTAAATGAAATTAATACTATTCCTGGATTTACTAAAATAAGTATGTATCCTAAAATGTGGCAAGCATCTGGCAAAGGATATTCGGAGTTAATAAGTGAGCTTATAGAATTTGCTATTGAAAGAAACAATATTTAGTATATAGAAAATAAAGTGAGAGGATAAAATAATGACAAGAGCACTAGCACTTATTTCTGGAGGATTAGATAGTACATTAGCGGCAAAGCTTATAATGGAACAAGGCATTGAGGTTATTGGAATATGCTTTAAATCATATTTTTTTGGACCTACAAATGCTATAAGAATGGCTAAGCAGATAAATCTACCTTTAGAAGTAATAGATTTTTCAGAAGAACATTTTAATATGACAAAGGATCCAAAGCACGGTCATGGCAAAAATATGAATCCTTGCATAGATTGTCATGCTATGATGATGAGGTATGCAGGTGAACTATTAGATAAATACAAAGCAGACTTTATGATTACTGGTGAAGTGCTTAATCAGAGACCTATGTCTCAAAATAAAGCTTCATTAAACATTGTAAAAAAGGAATCTGGTTTTGCAGATAAAATTTTAAGACCACTCTGTGCAAAGGTTCTACCTCCAACAGAAATGGAGCTAAATGGTCTTGTAGATAGAGAAAAGCTCTTAGACATTTCAGGCAGAAGCAGGAAGATTCAAATGGAGCTTGCAGAAAAGTGGGGAATTGTAGACTATCCATCACCTGCTGGAGGATGCAAACTAACTGAACCTAACTTTGCAATAAGACTAAGAGATTTAGTAAAATATATAGATAAACCATCAGAAAGAGATATCCAAATACTTAGAATAGGAAGGCACTTTAGGTTAGGTGGGAAGTCTAAAATAATATCTACAAGAACTGCTGAAGAGGCATTAGAAATTAAGAAGTACCTTAATAGTTTAGATACAGCATTTTTGATTAAGGAATTTGCAGGATCTATGGTAGTAATTATTGGAGAAGCAACAAAAGAAGATATAACTTTTGCGGCTAAGGTTGCTGCTAGATATTCTAAAGGAAAAGATGAAAAAAGCCTTAAAGTTATTTACGGAAATTACGGCAGTAATTATAATAAATCCATAGAAGTAGAGCCTGCTACTGAGGAAGAACTTAAAGAATTTATCATAGGTTAGGGAGAGAAAGATACATGGGCATAAAAGCAATTATATCTGTTGCAAGCAAGCAGAAAGATAATGAAAATGATGCTATTGAAATTGTTTCTAAAGGAAACTTTTATAAAAAAGAAAATTGTTACTATGCAGTTTATGAAGAAACTGAGTTGTCTGGAATGGCTGGAACTACTACGACAATTAAAATAAAACCAGATGAACTTAGCTTAATAAGAAAAGGGACCACAGAGGCAAGAGTAAATTTTAAAGAAAATAAAAAAGATATTTCTATGTATAATACTCCCTATGGTACCTTAGAACTTTTAGTTCAGACAAAAAAAGTTTCTATTGACGTTAATGATAATGGCGGGAAAATAGAAATAAACTATGATATGGGATTAGCAGGTCAAAAACCTCTAAATACATCATTAAATATAGATATTAAAACAATATAAGCTTTTGAAAGGTTATGTTTCTAATAAATTTAGAACATAGCCTTATTTTTTATGAAAAGGTGTTTAATTAACAGTCTTATGGATAATAATTCTATAAGAGGTGGTTTTATGTATAATGCAGATAAATACAAAAAGATAATAGATATAATATGTTCTATAAAAGGCATTGATGAAAATGAGCTGTGCAAAATATTAAAAGACAAGGATTTGAAATATTTGTTATTTTTGTTTCTTAAAAAATATAAATGTGATAATTTGGAAAGAATAAGTAGAGATTTTTTCATTAATAATAAAAAAGTAGTAAATTATAATTTTAGAAAGGCACAAGAAAAACTTCTGATAAATAGCCAATTCAGGGAGATTTATTTTGAGATAGAAAAGGAAATAGAAAAGTGAAATAAAAAAACAATAAGAAAAGTCTAGCAATAAAGAAAGAAATGTGATAATATTGATAGTATGTTTTAAGACATAAATATACTATTTTATAGGGTAATTCCTATTATAATTAAATTTTGATTACTTGTCAATAGTTTTATATATATAAGGAGGGGTTTTTTATGACTAAGTATGTATTTGTAACAGGCGGAGTGGTTTCCTCACTTGGGAAAGGAATAACAGCAGCTTCCTTGGGAAGGCTTTTAAAGAATAGAGGACTTAAAGTTTCTATACAAAAGTTTGATCCTTATTTAAATGTTGATCCAGGAACAATGAGCCCGTATCAGCACGGAGAAGTATTCGTTACTGACGATGGAGCAGAAACAGATTTAGACCTAGGACACTACGAGAGATTTATAGATGAAAGTTTAAGCCAAAGTAACAATGTTACTACAGGCAGAGTATATTGGTCAGTGTTATCTAAGGAAAGACGTGGAGACTATTTAGGAGGAACTGTACAAGTAATTCCTCACATAACTAACGAGCTTAAAGATAGAGTATACAGAGTTTCAAAAGAAAAAGATATTGATGTTGTTATAACTGAGATTGGGGGAACTGTTGGTGACATAGAGTCACTCCCTTTCCTAGAAGCCATAAGACAAATTAAATATGAGGTTGGTCGTGAGAATGTTTGCTTTATTCATGTTACATTAATACCTTACCTTGGAAAAGCTGGAGAGTTAAAAACAAAACCAACTCAGCATTCTGTAAAAGAATTAAGAGGTATAGGAATTCAACCAGATATTTTAGTTTGCAGAACTGAAAAAGCATTAAGTATGGATGTAAAAGAGAAAATTGGTTTATTCTGTAATGTTGATGCAAATGCAGTAATTCAAAATCTTGATGCAGAGAACCTTTATGAAGTACCTATTATGCTACATAATGAAGGTTTAGATACACTTGTATGTAATAAGTTAGGTTTAGCTTGTAATGAAATAGACAATAAAGAATGGCTAGAAATGGTAAACAAGCTTAAGAATCTTAAAGAAGATGTAACAATAGGATTAGTAGGAAAGTATGTAGAACTTCATGATGCTTACTTATCAGTTGTTGAAGCATTAAATCATGGTGGTCTTTCTAATGATGCATGTGTTGAAATTAAGTGGATTAATGCAGAAGATGTGACAGTTGAAAATGCTAAAAGCTTTTTAGAAGATGTAGATGGAATATTAGTTCCAGGTGGATTTGGAGATAGAGGAATTGAGGGAAAAATAGAAGCTATTAGATATGCAAGAGAGAATAAAGTCCCTTTCCTTGGAATTTGTCTTGGAATGCAATGCTCTGTTATTGAATTTGCAAGAAATATGTTAAACTTTACTGATGCAAATAGTTCTGAAATAAATGCTACTACAAAATATCCTGTTATTGACTTAATGCCTGACCAAAAGGACGTAGATGAAAAAGGCGGTACTATGAGATTAGGCTTATATCCATGTAAGCTGGATGAAAGCTCTAATGCATTTAAGGCTTATGGACAACAAGTAATTTATGAAAGACATAGACACAGATATGAATTTAATAATGAATATAGAAAAGAACTAATAAATGCAGGATTATCTATTACTGGAGTAAGCCCTGATGAAAGATTAGTTGAAATTGTAGAAATAAAGGAACATCCATGGTTTGTAGCAACACAATTCCATCCTGAACTAAAATCTAGGCCTAACAAACCTCATCCATTATTTAGAGATTTTATAAAAGCTTCGTTAAATAATAAGTAAAATATATTTATAATATTTTAGGAGTATTAAATAAAGATTTTTATTTAATACTCTTTTTGTTATTTGAATTTGCAAAATTAATTATTTTAATAAGAGGAAATACACTATTAATATAGAATTAAATAATTAAAGAAGTTTTACTTGTTCCAAATGAAAGGAGGAGGTATAAAGTGTTAGTTAATACCTTAATAACTGCTGCTTTTAAGGATTCTTTTGGGAGATATATTTTAAAGAGACTTACAATATTTGAATTTACTAATATTAGTCTTTATTTTGAAAATATAGAATGTAGCAAAATAAATAATAAAGAAATTAGAATGTCAATAGAGTGTCCAATTTGTGGAGAATGTCATAATTATATTTATAATTTAGATGATTTCATAAAAAGAAGTATGATAATTGGAGGGTGTGAAAAACTTGGTCTGCCTATATTCTTTATAGGTAACAGCAAAAAAGTTGAGGATAAGGTAAATAAGTATAAGGAAATAACACGGGAAATATATGCTATGATTTAATTATTCTATGATAAAAGCAGTCTGATTTTTATAGTTAGACTACTTTATTATTTTTTAAAAAAGTAGATAAAAAATATGAAATGGGTTATAATCTATAGAGTATTACATATCTAACATTTCTGTGATATTATTCCCCGGATTGAAGATAAATTAATATATTAAAATATGGAGGTGCTATTTTGGCTAATAAAGATTTACAGCTGATGACTGTACAAGAGCTGAGAGAAATAGCTAAAGAATTAGGAATAAAAGGTACATCAAAGTTAAAGAAGGCAGAACTTATTGATGAAATACATAATAAATCACAAATGTCTATAAATAAAAATGGTGTTATTTTAACGGAAAAAATTGCTTCGAAGATTCTGAATTCTAGTCTGGAAGATGGAACGGAAGGCAAAAGTTCAGAGGATGAAAAGGAACAAAAGAGGGTGCAAGTAGAAGAAAAAACAATAACTTCTTCCAATGAGGAAATCGAAAATAACATCGATAAAGAAAAAAACTTAAAGGAAATGATAAATGACTCTAGTATTGCTAAAGGAGTACTAGAGATAATTGAGAACAATAATTATGGTTTTTTAAGAGGAGAAAATTATTTAACTGGACCTAAGGATATTTATGTTTCTCCATCACAAATAAGAAGGTTTAATTTGAAAACCGGTGATGAGGTTCAAGGTAGAATTAGAACTGCTAAAGAGGGAGAGAAATTCCAAGCTTTATTATATGTTGAAAAGATAAATGGAGAGAATCCTGAAAAAGCAGTTGGAAGAGAGCGATTTGAAAAATTAACTCCTATATATCCTAACGAAAGACTTAAACTAGAAACAAGTCAATTGGATTTATCCTCAAGATTAATGGATATAATTTCACCTATTGGAAAAGGACAAAGAGGAATTATAGTTGCCCCTCCTAAAGCTGGTAAAACTACACTTCTTAAAAAAATAGCACATAGTATTTCAAGTAATCATCCAGAAATAAAATTAATTGTACTATTAATAGATGAAAGACCGGAAGAAGTTACTGATATGCAGCGATCAATAACTGGAGAAGTTATTTATTCTACCTTTGATGAGGAACCAGATCATCATACAAAGGTTGCATATATGGTTCTTGAAAGAGCTAAAAGGATGGTAGAGCAAGGACAAGATGTAGTAGTACTTTTAGATAGCTTAACAAGATTATCGAGAGCATATAACCTAATTATTACTCCTACAGGAAGAACCTTATCAGGAGGACTTGATCCAGGAGCTCTAATAATGCCTAAAAAGTTTTTTGGTGCAGCTAGAAATATTGAGGAAGGTGGAAGCCTTACTATATTGGCAACCGCTCTTGTGGATACTGGAAGTAGAATGGATGATATGATATTTGAAGAATTTAAGGGTACTGGTAATATGGAGGTGCACTTAGATAGAAAGCTTGAGGAAAGAAGAATATTCCCAGCTATTGATATATTTAAATCAGGAACAAGAAGAGAAGATTTATTGCTTAATCCAGAAGAATTAGAAGCATCCTTTAAAATAAGAAGAGTTTTATATAATGAAAACAATACAGGAAACGTTACTGAAAAACTAATAAATTTACTTACTAAAACTAAAAACAATCAGGAATTTTTAGGAATATTAAATAAAGAAAAATGGGAAAGATAAAATCTTTCCCATTTTTAAAAGGCTATTTGCCTTCGTTTTTCATATTATACTTCTTCATGAATTTTTCAATTCTTCCGCCAGTATCTAAAACTTTTTGTTTTCCAGTGTAAAAAGGATGGCATTGAGAGCAAACATCGACTTTTAATTCTGGATTAGTAGAACCAGTTGTAAATGTATTTCCACAAGCACACTTAACAACTGCGTCATTGTAGTATTTTGGATGTAAATCTTGTTTCACCTTGTTTCACCTCGCTTAAGGGTATCATTCTTTGAAAGAATAATTCGAACCAAATTGTCAACTCTTAAAATTATATCACATGGTAATTGAAATATCAACTATAATTACTTATAATAAATTAGTAGCATATATTTATTTCTGGAGGCAATGAAAATTATGAGCAAGTTATATTTCAGATATGGTGCAATGAATTGTGGTAAATCTACAGCCTTACTTCAAGTTGCACATAATTATGAAGAGAGAGGAATGAAGGTTATCTTAATAAAACCTAGAACAGACACTAAGGGAGGCAACTTTATTGTTTCAAGACTAGGAGTTATAAGAGAGGTAGACATGCTTCTAGAGGCAGGAGAAGATATTTATGGAAATGTAAAGCAATTGCTTCAGAAAGAAGGTAAAATAGATTGTATTTTAGCTGATGAAGTTCAATTTTTTAAAAGGAATCAGATAGATCAATTATTTGCTATAGCTGTAAAAATGGATATACCCGTAATATGCTATGGATTAAGAACAGATTTTCAAATGAATGGCTTTGAGGGAAGTGAAAGATTACTCTTGATTGCCCACAGCTTAGAAGAATTAAAAACCATATGTACCTGTGGAAAGAAAGCTTTATTAAATGGAAGAAAGATCAATAATGAGTTTGTTTTTCAAGGGGAACAAATAGCTATAGATAAGGAAAATAATATTGAGTACCAATCTCTTTGCCCAAAATGCTACTTTATGTATAAGGAAGCTTATGAGGCAAAAATGAAAAATAATGAAGAGGTGAAATAATGACCAAGAGAAAGAGTGTTGGAGGTCAGGCAGTAATAGAGGGAGTAATGATGCGCGGCAGTAAAGGAGTAGCCACAGCTGTAAGAAAAAGTGATGGAGAAATTGAGGTGGATTTTAACGACAGTGTGCCGCTTACTAAAAAATATAAAATATTTTCCATTCCTATTATAAGAGGTTTTATTACTCTAATTGATTCATTAGTATTGGGTGTTAAAACTTTAAACTATTCTGCATCATTTTTTATGGAAGGTGATGAGGAAGAAGAGCAATCTAAGTTTGATAAATGGCTAGAGGGTATATTTAAAGAAAAAACACAGGATGTAGTAATGGGTGTTTCTTTTATTGTTTCTTTAGCTCTATCTATGTTGTTGTTTTTTATATTACCTACTTTTGTTGCTAATGTCTTAAAAAGTGCAAATATTAATAATACTATAGTGCTGAATATATTTGAAGGAATAATCAGGGTTGGTATCTTCTTATTATATATATATCTTATAAGTAAAATGGAAGATATTAAAAGAGTATTTCAATATCATGGTGCAGAACATAAGACTATATTCTGCTACGAAAGGAATTTGGAGCTAACCCCTGAAAATGCAATGAAACAGGGAAGACTTCATCCAAGATGTGGAACAAACTTTTTATTTCTAGTTATGATCATAAGTATTATAGTGTTTTCTTTTACTGGATGGAATTCTTTATATGAGAGAATTTTATATAGAGTTATTTTGCTGCCGATAGTGTCTGGAATAACCTATGAAATTATCAAATGGATGGGAAGTAGTGAAACTGGAATTGCTAAGTTTTTTTCTTATCCAGGACTTATGCTTCAAAAGCTAACTACTAGGGAGCCGGATTTAAGCCAAATTGAAGTGGCAATTTATTCTCTAAAGGTTGCAGAAGGAATAGAAACTGTAGAAAGCATTAAAAACAAGACTAATCAAGAAAAAGAAGTAATACTGGGATAAATCACTAGTCACTAGTCGCTAATCTCTAGAAAAAATGAAGATAAGCTATTAGTGACTATGTTTTATTAAGAGTAATTAGCGATTAGAGATTAGCGACTAAAAAATTGGAGGTGTTACTTTGAATATAGGAGAAGTACTTTCAGAAGCATATTCTATTTTGAAGGGTGAGAATATAGATACTTATATTATTGACGCACAGCTTTTGCTTCAAAAGGTATTGCAGAAGGATAAAGTGTTTATAATTATTAATAGAGATTTAGAGCTTAAGGAAAGTGAAAAGGAACAATTTTTCAAACTGTTAGAAATGAGAAGAAATAAGATGCCTGTAAAGTACATTCTAGGAGAATGTGAGTTTATGGGAATGAACTTCACAATAAAAGAAGGAGTTCTAATTCCCAGAGGAGATACAGAAATTTTAGTAGAAAAAGCTCTTGAGGAAATAGATAAAAATAAATATAAGAGAGTTTGTGATGTTTGCTGTGGAAGTGGTGCTATAGGTATATCAATTGGAAAATTGAATGAAAATGCTCAGGTTCTATGTTTAGATATATCCGATACTGCTTGTCAGGTAACGCAAGAAAATATAAATAAATTTAATATAAGTAATAGAGTAAAGGTTATAAAAAGTGATCTTTTAAATGAAGCTATAAAAAATAATTTAACCTTTGATATAATTGTTTCTAACCCACCCTATATAAGGGAAAATGTAATACCTTCTCTGATGGAGGACGTAAAAAATTATGAGCCTTATATAGCATTATCAGGAGGAAAGGATGGGTTAGATTTCTATAGGAAGATAACAAAGCAAAGCTTAGAATTATTAGAAACTGGAGGAATGCTAGCTTATGAAATAGGATATGATCAAAGAGAAGATGTAGAGAGAATACTTTTGGAGAATCAATTTACAAACATTACTTGTTCTAAAGACTTAGCGGGATTAGATAGAGTGGTTATAGGTACTAGGTGCTAGGTACTGGGTACTAGATTTCAATTGTTAATTGTAAAAATATATATACTTATGTTATAATGTTTAGATGTAAAATAAGAATACGGAGTGATAATGAAATGTTAGATAAACTAGAGTTTATAGAAAATAAATATGAAGAATTATCTATAAAAATCAGCGACCCTTCAGTGATGGCTAATCAAAATGAGTGGAGAAGATTATGTAAGGAACATGCTGAAATTGAGATTATTGTTAATAAATATAGAGAATATAAAAACATAAAAGAAAACTTAGAAGCTAATAGAGAAATGCTAAATGAAGAATCAGATAAAGAAATGAGAGAAATGATTCATGAGGATATAAAGCAGCTTGAATTAGATAAGGAAGCAATTGAAAATGAATTAAGAATATTGCTTCTTCCAAAGGATCCTAATGATGATAAAAACGTATTTGTGGAAATCAGAGCTGGAGCTGGTGGAGAAGAGGCAGCTTTATTTGCTTCAAATTTATTTAGAATGTATACAAGATATGCAGAAAGACATGGATGGAAGACTGAATTCATGAGCTCAAATGAAACAGATATTGGTGGCTTTAAAGAAGTAGTATTTATGCTTAAGGGAGATTCTGCTTATAGTAAAATGAAATTTGAAAGCGGAGTTCATAGGGTTCAAAGAGTTCCAGATACTGAATCCAGTGGAAGAATCCATACTTCTACTGCAACAGTGGCTGTGCTTCCAGAAGTAGATGATGTAGAAATATATGTGGATCCAAACGACTTAAAAATAGATGTATTTAGAGCTTCGGGTAACGGAGGTCAGTGTGTTAATACTACGGATTCTGCTGTAAGAATGACACATATACCTACAGGTATGGTTGTTTCCTGCCAAGACGAAAAGTCACAGTTAAAAAACAAAGAAAAAGCTTTAAAAATATTAAAAGCTAGACTTTATGAAAAAGCTGAAGCTGAGAGAAATGCATCAATTTCAGCAGATAGAAAGAGTCAGGTTGGTTCAGGGGACAGAAGTGAGAGAATAAGAACTTATAACTATCCTCAAGGAAGAGTATCAGACCATAGAATTGGAATTACACTATATAGATTGGATTCTTTTCTAGATGGAGATATGGATGAAATTATTGAAGCTTTAGTAACAGCAGAACAAACCGAGAAAATGAAAGCAATGGGAAATAATCAATAATAATAGTATATTTAGAGGTGAAATCATGAATATAAATAAAGCCATTAGAAAGCAAAAAAGATCTTTTAAAAGGTTTAGGCTATCTATGTGCTTTATTTTTTTTATGCTGCCTGTAATCCTCTACTTTACAAAAACTTTTTCAACTTTCTTCCTAGCGTATTTAGCTGTAATTGAAATATTAATAATAGCTGCCATTATAATTAGCCTAGATAAAGATACCTTAAAGTTTGAGTACAATAATAAGCTAATTATACAAAATGGTATATTTAGAGATAGGTTCATAATATTACCTGATAAGGTTGAGGTAGTACATACTCTAAACAATGGTAAGGATTTAGAGATAATAATTATATTAAAATCAAGAGTTAGAAATAAAAGAATAAAAAAAATAGATTCTAAATTTCTAAAGAAGCATATTTGGGCTGAGAAGTATTATAAAAATTTAATGACTTTAAAAGAAAATAGAGAATATTTTTATTTAATAGTAAACAAGGGAGGATATTTAAAATACAGTTTGCTGGATTTAATATATAGGTATTGCGTTAGCTCATATTTTACTGAGGATGCAATAAAAAGTATAAAAGAATATAGAAATTAAAGAATAATCCCCTATTTCTTAAAATAATATAAAGTAAGAATGGGGGTAATTATTTTGTTTATAAAAGTATTATTTGTGGTGACTATAGGGAGTTTTTTTTCTTTAGTAGGTACTATGCTGGGGGCATCAATAGGTATATTATTTAAAAAACCATCTAATAGGATAATTGGATGTATTAATGCTTTTGCAGCAGGACTTATGCTATCTATTGTTATGATAGACTTGATACCAGAGGCAATAAACAAAATTAACTTTTTTAATGCAATGATTTTTGCACTAATGGGAATGTTAATCATTATGTTAATAGATTTAATAAGTGATAAAAATAAAATGTTCAGTGATAGTCATCTGAAAATAGCTTTTATGGCAGCTTTAGGACTTATGATTCATAACTTTCCTGAGGGAATAATAATGGGAGCGGGATTCTTAGCAAATGCAGAACTAGGAATTAAAATGAGTATACTAATAGCTATTCACGATGTACCAGAGGGTATAGCGGTAGCAGCACCTCTTATGGCATCTAATAAAGCAGCTTACAAAATAATGACATATGCCTTTATTACAGCATTACCTACAGTTTTGGGGTCTTGGCTTGGAGTATTTTTAGGAAGTATATCTGAAGTAGTTTTAGGAGAATGTTTAGGAGTTGCTTCTGGAGTTATGTTATATGTAATCTTTGGACAGATGATTCCTGAATCTTTAAAGTTGTGGAGAGGAAAAACAGTAACTATCAGCACACTTATTGGAATGATATTTGGACTTGTAATTACAAATGTATTGTAATAAAATACTAAGGAATAATTAAAATAAAAGTAAAGAAGTGAAAATATGAATACAATTGTTGAATTTGTTGATGAAAAAGAGCCAAATGTGGATATAATAAAATTGGCTGGTGATACCATAAGAAAAGGTGGTTTAGTTGTTTTTCCTACAGAGACAGTCTATGGACTTGGAGCCAATGCTTTAGATTCGGAGGCAGTACATAAAATATTTATTGCAAAAGGTAGACCTCAAGATAATCCTCTAATAATTCATGTTGCGGATTTTGATATAGAAGAATTTGTAGAAGAGATTCCACCAATTGCAAAAAAAATGATGGATAAGTTTTGGCCAGGACCACTAACTCTAATAATGAAGAAATCCTCTAAAGTACCTGACATTACAAGTGCTGGACTTGATAGTATTGGAATTAGAATGCCTTCTAACTCTGTGGCTAATAGGCTTATTAAAGAAGCTGGTGTTCCAATAGCTGCACCTTCGGCAAACATTTCAGGAAGACCTAGTCCTACAGATATAGATACATGCATAGAAGATTTAACTGGAAGAGTTGATTGTATAATTGGAGGAGAAAAATGTAAAATAGGATTAGAATCCACTATTGTAGATTGTACAGTGGAACCTCCTTTAGTATTAAGACCAGGTGGAATTATCCTTGAAATGCTTAGAGAAATCCATCCAGAAATACAAATAGACCCAGCTGTAATGATAAAGGTAGAAGGAAGCTTTAAACCAAAGGCTCCTGGAATGAAATATAGACATTATGCACCAAAGGCACCAGTTAAAATAGTAGTTGGAGATTTAGAAAAAACTGTTGCAAAAATCAATGAAATAGTGCAAAATTATATAGACGATGGCAAGAAAATTGGAATAATGGCAAGTAATGAGACGATACATATGTATCCTAAAGGAATAGTAAAGTCCTTAGGAAGCAGGAGTAATTTAAATTCAGTTGCTAGAAACTTATTTAAAACCTTAAGAGATTTTGATAATGATAAGGTTGATATAATTTTATCAGAGTCCTTTGAGGAAAAAGGTGTGGGTATCGCAATTATGAACAGATTAAAAAAAGCAGCAGGCTTTGAATTAATAAATGCAGATACTTAATAAACTATTTTAACGCATACTATTAAAATTACTAAAGAAAGTGAGGAGCGGTATGAAGATTTTATTTGTTTGTACAGGTAATACATGTAGAAGCTGCATGGCTGAAGCTATATTCAACAAATTATCAACCTTCGAAGAAGTTGAAGCTTTTTCTGCAGGTATTTCCGTTGTACCTGGAAGTAGAACATCAAAGCATACTGCAAGTCTTATAAGTTCCAATTTTGATTTAGATATAAGTGAAAGAAATGCTGTTCAATTAACTGAAGAAATGATTAAGAATAGTGATCTTATATTTACTATGACTGGGTATATGAGAGATTTATTGAGAAATCATTTTGATAGTGAAAAAGAGAAAATATATACAATAAGTGAATTTGTAGAACTTCAAGGTGATGTTATAGATCCTTATGGAGGTGACATCCATACTTATGAAGCTACTTTCCACATGCTTAGAAAAAGCATAGAGTTATTATTAGCTAAATTAAAGGAAGATAAGGGTAAAACTTACTAGTATCTTCCTTTTTACAATAAACCTTAGATTTGACTATAGGAGGAATTTAAATGAAAATAGCAATAGGATGTGATCATGGTGGTTTTAAATTAAAAATAGCTGTGGTTAAGCATCTTCAAGAAAAAAATATTGAAGTTAAGGATTTTGGAACATATACTGAAGAATCTTGCGATTATCCAGATTTTGCAGTAAAGGTTTCAGAAGAGGTAGTTCAAGGAAACTTTGATTTTGGAATAGTAATTTGTGGAACTGGTATAGGAATTAGTATAGCTGCAAATAAAGTTCCTGGAGCAAGAGCTGCTTTATGCCATGATACTTTCAGTGCTCATTCTACTCGTGAACATAATAATGCTAATATTCTTGCACTAGGAGAAAGAGTTATTGGTGTAGGTCTTGCATTGGACATTGTTGACATATTTCTAAGTACTGATTTCCAAGGTGGAAGACACGAGAGAAGAGTTTCTAAAATATCTGAAATAGAGAAAAAATATTTTAAATAAAACATAAATAAAATTTTATGAGGAGGAATTATAATGAGTAAAGTTACACAAATTGCACACCCTTTAGTATTACATAAATTATCTATAATAAGAGATAAAGAAACAGGTTCTAAGGATTTTAGAGAACTGGTAGAAGAAGTTGCAATGCTAATGGCCTATGAAGTTACTAGAGACTTTCCATTAGAAGAAGTGGAAATTGAAACTCCAATATGTAAGACTAAGTGCAAAATGTTAGCTGGAAAAAAGGTTGCTATAGTTCCTATACTAAGAGCGGGACTTGGAATGGTACCTGGTATGCTAAAGCTTATACCAGCTGCTAAAGTTGGACATATAGGATTATATAGAGATGAGGAAACACTAAAGCCAGTGGAATATTTCTGTAAGCTTCCTCAAGATATAAAAGAAAGAGAGATTATAGTTACAGATCCAATGCTAGCTACTGGAGGTTCTGCTATAGATGCTATTAACTCTTTAAAAGATAGAGGAGCAGGAAATATAAGATTAATGTGTTTGATTGCTTCACCAGAAGGAATTAAGGCAGTGATGGATGCACATCCAGATGTTGATATATATGTAGCAGATATAGATGAAAAACTCAATGAACGTGGATACATTGTTCCAGGACTTGGAGATGCAGGAGATAGGCTTTTTGGTACTAAATAATTAAAAGAGAAAGAATATAATAATTTATTAGGGTTAAAATGCATTCTGCATGAGTGTATCTTAGCCCTATATTTTTTATGCAAGAAGTTACTAAATTATAAACTTAGAGTATAATGCTTTAAATTATTTAGTTTATAGTATAGAATAATATAGTATAGTATTTTATACTTTTTTAAACAAGAGAGGTATTATTAATGGAAAGAATAGATAAGCATAATTATTATTTAGATATTTGTGAAACTATATTAGAAAGAGGAACTTGTCTTAGAAGAAATTTTGGAGCTATTATTGTAAAAAATGATGAAATTATTTCATCTGGTTATAGTGGGGCCCCTAGGGGAAGAAAAAATTGTTGTGATTTAGGGTATTGTAAAAGAGAAGAATTAAAAGTAGAAAGAGGCACTAGATATGAGCTTTGCAGATCTGTACATGCTGAACAAAATGCCATTATATCTTCAAGAAGACAAGACATGATTGGAGCTAGCTTATATTTAGTTGGAAAAGAAATGGGTAATGGAGAATTAGTGAAAAATGCTGCACCATGCACTTTATGTAAAAGATTTATTTTAAATTCAGGAATTTCTTCTGTAATAATTAGAGATACAAAAGTTGACTTTAGAATTATAGATGTACAGGAGTGGATAGATAATGATGATTCACTGCAAGATAATGTAGCTTACTAAGCTTAGAAAGGTTAGAATTTGATTATGGATAGTATAAAGGTATTAACACTAATTTCTGTTTGCATTTCATTTTTATTAACGCCTTTAATAAAAAAACTCGCTTTTAAAATTAAAGCCTTAGATATACCAAAGGATGCTAGAAAAATACATAAAGAGCCGATACCTCTATTAGGAGGTATGGCTATATATTTATCTTTTTTAATAACTATGATATTAAAAGAAGGACCACTTGTAAAATCTGAAGTAGGAATACTTCTAGGAGCTACAATAATTGTAGTAGGAGGATTAATTGATGATTTGAAGGATCTAAGACCCTTATTCAAGCTTGCGTTTCAAGTAGCTGCTGCGTCAGTACTGATTATATTTGGTGTAGAGATATTTAGAATTACAAATCCATTCCCTATTGGCAGCGATTATCTGAACTTGGGATTTTTAGTAGTGCCAATTACTATACTTTGGGTAGTAGGCGTTACTAATGCTTTAAATCTTATTGATGGGGTAGATGGGCTTGCTGCTGGTGTAGCATTTATATGTTCAGTAACTATTTTCATTATAGCTGTATTAAATGGTAGAAGAGAAGCAGCTTTATTTACAGCTATTTTAAGTGGAGCAATCTTTGGATTTCTCCCATACAATTTTAATCCGGCATCCATTTTCATGGGGGATACAGGGGCGCAATTACTAGGATTTTTATTAGCAGCCATATCCTTAGAGGGAACCATAAAATCGGCTACAACCTTTGCTATTGCTGTACCAATACTTGCTTTTGGATTACCTATATATGATACCTTGTTTGCCATGATAAGAAGAAAAATGAATGGTATGCCAATAATGCAAGCTGATAAAGGACATCTGCACCATAGATTGCTTGACATGGGTTTAAGCCAAAGAAAAGTCGTATTAATAATGTATTTAATCAGTGCAATTTTAGGAGGAATTTCTATTGTAGCTATGCAAATAAGCTCCACTAGATCATATTTTTTGTTGACAATTGTAGTGGTTATAATTGCTTTTGCAGCTTGGAAATGGGAATTCTTTAAACATAAAGAATAAATGTTTGGGAGTGAAATCGTGGAAAAGATAAAAGTGATGAGTGTATTTGGAACAAGACCTGAGGCTATAAAAATGGCACCATTAATTAAAGAACTAGAAAAGTATAGTGAAATACAGTCTAAGATATGTGTTACAGCACAACATAGAGAAATGTTAGATCAAGTTTTGGATTTATTTAATATAGAACCTGATTATGATTTGAATATTATGAAGGAAAAACAGAGTCTTAGTGGTATCACTACAAGTGTATTGAATAACCTTGAGAAGATATTTCAAGAGGAAAACCCACATATAGTTTTAGTTCATGGAGATACCACAACAACTTTTGCTGCATCTCTTGCTGCGTTTTACAATAAAATTAAGATAGGACATGTGGAAGCTGGTTTAAGAAGCTATGATAAATATTTTCCTTATCCAGAAGAAATGAATAGAAAACTTACAGGTGCCTTAGCGGATTTACACTTTGCACCCACAATTAGAAACATGGAAAATTTAATTAAAGAAGGAGTAAAAGAAGACAACATATTCATAACAGGAAACACTGTTATTGATGCGATGAACTTTACTGTAGAAGAAGAATATATATTTAATAATGAAGAACTTAATAAAATTAATTATAACAAAAAAGTGATATTGGTTACAGCTCATAGAAGAGAAAATTGGGGTGAAGGTATAGATAATATATGTAAAGCTCTATTAGAAATAAAAACTAAAAATGAAGATGTAGAAGTTATTTATCTTGTTCACCTAAATCCTGTAGTTAAGGACGCTGTGTTTAGATGCTTGGGCGGAGTAGAAGGAATACATCTTTTACCTCCTCTTGATACAAAGGAAACTCATAATTTAATGAAAAAGTGCTATTTTATTATGACCGATTCTGGCGGTATACAAGAGGAAGCACCGCACCTTGGGAAGCCTGTTTTAGTTCTTCGTGATGTTACTGAGAGAATAGAAGCTGTAGAGGCAGGTACGGTTAGAATTGTAGGAACAAGTAAAGAGAATATTGTAAAAGAGGCTAATGATTTAGTTAATATCAATAAAGAATATTTAAAGATGAGTAAAGCGACTAATCCTTATGGTGACGGAAGAGCTTCAGAGAGAATTGTTAGTAAAATTATTGAATATTTTAATAAAAAAGTATAGAAATATACTTTTTTATTTTCAAATTATTTAGGAAATGTCATACAAATTAAGCCTTGATTGTTAAAAATATGACTAATTTTAGTGGGATTTCATAGAAAGTTTTTAGTTAAATATTATTACATTTAAAATATTCTAATTAAATCTAATAGATAGGGAATAATATAAAAATGTAAGGTTAAAACGTTAACAATGTTTGAATATTTTGATATTGAATAATGATACCATCAAGAGTATAATCGAAATGATGGCATTTAATAATAGTGCCAAAAACGAAATATTTTATTTTGGATATGTAGGAGGTTAGTTTAATGAAAGATGTAGTTATCGTAAGTGCAGTAAGAACAGCTATAGGTTCTTATGGCGGAGCTTTAAAAGATGTACCAGCAGCTGATTTAGGTGCTATAGTTATCAAAGAAGCACTTAACAGAGCAAATGTTAAACCAGAACAAGTTGATGAAGTTATAATGGGACACGTTTTACAAGCAGGTCAAGGACAAAATACAGCTAGACAGGCTATGGTTAATGCTGGACTTCCAGTAGAAATACCATGCTTCACACTTAACAAAGTTTGTGGATCAGGTTTAAGAGTAGTATCTTTAGCAGCACAAATGATTAAAGCTGGAGATGCAGACATAATAGTTGCTGGTGGTATGGAAAACATGTCAGCAACTCCTTACGTATTCCCAGGCGGAAGATGGGGACAAAGAATGGGCGATGGAAAAATGATTGATACAATGATAAAAGATGGTCTTTGGGATGCATTCAACCAATACCATATGGGAATAACTGCTGAAAACGTAGCAGCTCAATGGAACATCACAAGAGAAGAACAAGACGCTATCGCTTTAAGATCTCAAAATAACGCTGAAAGAGCTATCAAAGAAGGAAGATTTAAAGATGAAATAGTTCCAGTTGTTATCAAAACTAAAAAAGGTGACAAAGTAGTAGATACAGATGAATATCCTAAGTTTGGAACAACTGCTGAAAGCTTAGCTAAATTAAAACCAGCATTCAAGAAAGACGGAACAGTTACAGCAGGAAACGCTTCTGGAATCAACGATGGAGCAGCAGCATTTGTTATTATGAGTGCTGAAAAAGCTGAAGAATTAGGAATTAAGCCAATGGCTAAAATAGTTTCTTATGGATCTAAAGGTGTAGACCCAAGCATCATGGGTGTTGGACCAATAGGATCATGTAAGAGAGCTCTTGAAGGTGCTGGATTAACAGTAGCTGATATCGATTTAATAGAAGCTAACGAAGCTTTCGCAGCACAATTCGCAGCAGTTGGAAAAGATTTAGGATTTGACTTAAATAAAGTAAATGTAAATGGTGGAGCTATTGCTTTAGGACACCCAATCGGAGCATCTGGAGCTAGAATCATCGTTACATTATTACACGAAATGCAAAAGAGAGATGTTAAGAGAGGTTTAGCAACTCTTTGCATAGGTGGAGGTATGGGAACAACTCTTATCGTTGAAAGATAAGCAGTGAACCCAAATCTTTGATTTGGTGTGAATCGCTTACTCATTCGAGGAACGAGAAGGAGTTTCCTTAAATCATCCCAAATCACCCAGAAACATAATAACATAAAGTAATAAAAGGAGGATTTATTATCCTCCTTTTTGTTGTATATTAATTTAATATTTTTTATACGTAAAAAATATTAAATTAATAAAAAAATGTGCAATGATTTTTGAATTTTAATTCATAAGTTTATTCAAACTACATTAAATAAAATTTAATAGTATTTAGGTCTAGTAATATGAAAATGCATGTGAGCATCACAAAAAAATGAATGGAATATAAATTATCACACAATTCTGAATAATGTGTAAAATGCTAAAACTGCATTAAAATGATGGCTTAGCAAAAATTTGAGTCATAATGCTAAAAGCCAATAAAAAAAGCAATTTAAGGACGAAAAGAGCAATGTAACCGGTGTAAACACAAATAAATTAAGAAAATTTGAAGGAATTTAGATTTGAATTAGTCATTTTAAAAGATATAATAGATGTTATTATGTAATTATAAAAAATTTTTTGGGGAGGTAGAATGAAAGAAAATAATGAATTCTATCAAATGTTTAAAATTTTAAATTATTTGGATATTATTTTGGGACTTGCTTTGGGGGTATTAGTATTCTTTATTAATACTAAATATTTGCTTCCAAGTATATTGGGTTTTTTTATAGCTATAATTAGCTTCTATATTAATGCTTTTACAGTAAATTATGTTCTTAAAAAAGAAAAGAATTCAGGGTTAGTTATCTTAAGTTTTATTTTGAGAATAATAATCATAGGTCTCATAGGATTAGTTTTATATACTTATAATAAGTTTTATATAATAGCATACGTTGTGGGATATACTTGTAGGTTTATTTCATTATTTTTATATGGGTTTATTTTAAAAAGAAGTTAGTTAGGAAAGGAGGAGTAGAATGGAATTTACAACAAAGCTTGAGCTTTCAGAAGTAATAATAATACAATGGGTAATAATATTATTAATAATATTATTAACAATCCTTTTAACTAAAAATTTAAGGAAAATCCCAGATAAAAAACAAAGTGCTATTGAGCTTTTAGTGGGATTTATTAACGACACTGTAGATGATACCATGGGTCCAGGAACAAAAAAATTTATCCCTTATATAGGTACTTTAGGGATATTTATATTGCTTATGAATTTAACAGGACTAGTTGGAATAGAACCTCCAACAAAAGATTATAGTGTAACATTGGCTTTAGCATTGATATCATTCTTAGTAATTCAAGGTTATGCTATTAAGAAAAATGGATTATTAAAATACTTAAAAGGATATGTAGAGCCTTTTAGTTTTTTATTGCCAATTAATATTATGGAAAGAATAATGCTACCTATATCCTTAAGTCTCAGATTGTTTGGAAATATGATGGCAGCAGCTATAATTGTAGAGTTTGTATACAGTGCTTTAAGTAAAATATTTCTAGGATTCCCTTTAGTAATTCCAATTCCATTGCATATGTATTTTGACATTTTTGATGGAGGAATTCAGACAGTAATATTTGTTATGTTAACTATGATTAATATTAAGATAGTGGCTGAACATTAGCGTTAAAGGTGTTATATTTATTAATTATATAAATATTTTAAAATTTAGAAATTAAATTAGAATTTAGGAGGAATAAGTTATGAATATTAGTTCAGAAGCATTTGTAGCTGGAATGTGTGCAATAGGTGCAGGACTCGCGGCTATAGGCTGTATAGGTGGAGGAGTTGGTACTGGTAATGCAACTGCTAAGGCCGTAGAAGGAGTATCAAGACAACCTGAAGCAAGTGGTAAGATAATAAGTACAATGATAATTGGTAGTGCGCTTTCAGAAGCTACTGCTATTTATGCATTCCTAATTGGAATATTACTATTATTTAAAGTTGCTATATAAAAATAATCAAGTTATTACAATAAGCCTGAAGGGAGGCTTTAATGAACGATGTCAATAAGTTTATCAGTATTTATAGCTACAATAGTGAACTTTTTAATACTTCTTGTTATTTTAAAAAAATTACTATTTAAGCCAGTTAATAATGTAATTGAGACGAGAAGGCAAGAAATAAAAGATACTATTGAAAAAACTGAAACAGATAAAAAGAAAGCAGAAGAATATAAATTAGAATCTGAAAAATTAATAAAAGAAAGTAAGCTAGAAGGCAAAAATATAGTGGAAAGTTATAAAGAAAAAGCAGAAAAGGTATCTAAGGAAATTGTAAGTGATGCCCATGAAGAGGCTAACAGAATTATGGAAAGAGCTAAAAAAGAAATTGAAAGAGAAAGAGAAAAAGCTGCAGATGAAATTAAAACTGAGACTATTAATTTAGCCATAGAACTTTCAAAGAAAGCTTTAGAAGAATCAATAGACGAGGTGAAACACAGACAAATTATTGAGGAGTTTATTGCTAAGGTAGGTAATTAATTATGTATGAATATTTAGATAGAAGATATGCCCTAGCGTTATACCAAATTGGAGAAAAAAATGGAAAAATAGAAGAGTACATAACAGATTTAGAAGAAATAGTTAATTTAATAAAAACAAATGAAGAACTTTCAAAAGTAATTCATCATCCACAGATTACTACTTCAAGAAAGAAAAAAATATTTACGGAAATTTTCCAGGATAAAGTGGATGAAAGCTTATTAAATTTTTTGCTTATATTGATACAAAAGGATAGAATAGAATATTTAGAAGAAAAGCTAAATGAAATTAAGAAAATTCATCTTGAAAAGCAAAATATAATAAAAGTTATTTCTAAAACTGTTATTCCACTTACTGAGAATGAAAGAACTGATTTAATTGAGAAACTAGAAACCAAGTATAAAAAGAAAGTTCTTTTAGAAGAACAAATAGACAAAAGTTTAATTGGAGGAGTCTATATTAGAGTTGGAGATGAAGTTATAGATGGAACCATTAAAGCTAAATTTGATGAAATTAAAAAGAGGGTTATTAATAAATAAACTCTTTTGAAAAGAGGTGATTTTATGAATGTTAAACCAGAAGAAATTACTTCAATTATCAGGAAGGAAATCGAAAGGTATGAACACAAAATTGAGACAATAGACTCTGGAACAATAGTTCAAATAGGAGATGGTATTTCTAGAGTATATGGTCTAGAAAACTGTATGCAGGGAGAATTATTAGAGTTCCCTAATGGTATATACGCTATGGCACTAAACTTAGAACAGGATAATGTTGGATGTGTTTTATTAGGTTCTGAAGAAGGAATCAAAGAAGGAGATATAGTAAAAAGAACAGGAAAGGTAGTGGAGGTTCCTGTTGGTGAAGCATTAGTAGGAAGAGTTGTAAACGCTCTTGGACAGCCACTAGATGGGAAAGGTCCAATAAAGACTCAAGAAACTAGACCAATTGAATCAGATGCTCCAGGAGTTATAGAGAGACAATCAGTTAAACAACCTATGCAAACAGGTATTAAAGCTATCGACTCTATGATACCTATTGGTAAGGGGCAAAGAGAGCTTATAATAGGAGATAGACAAATAGGAAAAACAGCTATTGCTATTGACACAATAATTAATCAAAAAGGAAAAAATGTTAAATGTATTTATGTAGCAATTGGTCAAAAACAATCAACCGTTGCTCATATTGTAAATACGTTAACTCAAATGGGAGCCATGGATTATACTATAGTAGTATCATCTACAGCTTCAGATTCAGCTCCATTGCAATATTTAGCTCCATATGCTGGATGCAGTATGGGAGAATATTTTATGAATAAAGGAGAAGATGTTTTAATAGTATACGATGATTTGTCTAAGCACGCTGTTGCTTATAGAACAATGTCATTATTACTTAGGAGACCACCAGGAAGAGAAGCATATCCAGGAGATGTATTTTACATTCATTCAAGATTACTTGAAAGAGCAGCAAAGCTTTCAAATGAATTGGGCGGAGGATCTCTTACTGCATTGCCGATAATTGAGACTCTTGCAGGAGATGTTACTGCATATATACCAACAAATGTAATATCAATAACTGATGGTCAAATATTCCTTGAAACAGAGCTTTTCTATTCAGGTCAAAAACCAGCAGTTAACCCTGGAATTTCTGTATCACGTGTTGGAGGTAATGCTCAGATTAAAGCAATGAAACAGGTTGCAGGAACTCTTAGATTAGAGCTTGCTCAATATAGAGAGTTAGCAGCTTTTGCACAATTCGGGTCAGACTTAGATAAGGAAGCTAAAGCTAGACTTGAAAAGGGTAAAAGATTAATAGAGGTTTTAAATCAAGATCAATATAACCCTATGTCTGTAGAAAAACAAGTAATTATTCTTTATGCTGCTGTTAATAACTTCTTGCAGGATGTAAATGTGTCAAGTATTAAAGAGTTTGAAAAAGGATTATTAGAATATATAGATACACACTATAGAAATTTACCAAAGGAAATATTAGAGAAGCAGGAACTCACTGACTCTATTAAAGCGGAATTAGAGACTGCTATTGATGAATTCAAAAAAATATTTTTGGTATAAAAGTTTTACATCTTGGGAGGTGAAGTATGGCTGGTTCTGGATTAATTGCTATAAAACGTAGAATTAAATCTATAAATAATACAAAAAAAATAACAAAAGCTATAGGACTTGTTGCCACCTCTAAACTTAAAAAAGCTAGAGAGATATTAGAAGTAAATAATGCTTACTATAATAAAATGAGAGAAATTGTAAGACAAACAATCAAAGATGCTCAAGACCCTAACAATATCTATATAAAAGGAAATAATAGCAATAAGAAACTATATATTGCTATTACTTCTGATGCGGGTCTTTGCGGAGGATATAACAGCAAAGTAGTTAGTAAAACAGTTGAATCTTTAAACAAAGACAAAGAAAACTCAATGCTTATTATAGTAGGGCAAAAAGGAAGAGCTTATTTTAAAAAGTATAAATTCGAATCTATAGCTGAATTTGTTGAGATGGAAGAAATACCTACAGTAAAAGAAGCTAGTGTTATACTTGATAAAGCTCTTGACTTATATTTTAATGAAAAAATTGGTGAAATAAATGTTGTTTATACAGAATTCTTTTCAGCTGTAAAGCAAGAGGTTAAGGTAAAGAGGATTATCCCTTTTGACTTAGAGGATATAAATAGAGATTTCACTGACAATGGAGTTGCAGAGTTTGAGCCAAAATTAAAGAGTATTGAAAATGAAATATATAGTTTATTCTTAAAAGCGGCTCTTATAAATTATATGATAACTTCGAGAACCAGTGAAAATGCTTCAAAGATGACTGCTATGGATGGTGCTACGAAAAATGCTGATGATTTACTAGAAAAATTAAATTTGAAATACAATAGAATAAGACAAAGCATTATTACACAAGAGATATCTGAAATAGTAGGAGGAGCAGAAGCTCAGAAATAAAGGAGGTGTCTTATGTCAGCTAATGAAGGTAAAGTAGTACAGGTAATAGGACCTGTAATAGATATAAAATTTAATTCTGAATGTTTGCCAAACATTTATAATGCTATTGAGATTGATATGGGTTCTAAAATTCTAGTAACAGAAGTAGAGCAACATATTGGAGACGATATTGTAAGAACTATAGCTATGGAAGCTACTGAAGGTGTTAAAAGAGGGACGAAAGCTGTAGACACAGGGAAACCAATAACTGTACCAGTAGGTAATGAAACTTTAGGTAGACTCTTCAATGTATTAGGTAAAACTATTGATCATGGAGAAAGCTTTGAGTATAAAAACGTCTATCCTATACACAGGTCTGCTCCAAGCTTTGAAGATCAATCTGTAGAGCCTGAAATGTTTGAAACAGGAATAAAGGTAATTGACTTAATTGCGCCTTATCAAAAAGGTGGAAAGATAGGATTATTCGGAGGAGCAGGAGTAGGAAAAACAGTTTTAATTCAAGAGCTAATAAACAATATTGCTAAAGAACATGGAGGTCTATCTGTATTTACTGGAGTCGGAGAGAGAACAAGAGAAGGTAATGATCTTTACTATGAAATGGAAGAGTCAGGAGTAATAAATAAAACTGCACTAGTATTTGGACAAATGAATGAGCCTCCTGGAGCTAGAATGAGAGTAGCTCTTACAGGACTTACTATGGCAGAATATTTTAGAGATCAAGGTCAAGATGTTCTATTATTTATTGATAATATTTTTAGATTTACTCAAGCTGGTTCAGAAGTTTCAGCATTACTTGGAAGAATTCCTAGTGCTGTTGGTTACCAGCCAACTCTTGCAACAGAAATGGGAGCTTTGCAGGAAAGAATTACTTCTACTAAACACGGGTCTATAACATCAGTTCAAGCTGTTTATGTTCCAGCAGACGACTTGACAGACCCAGCACCAGCTACTACCTTTTCTCATCTTGATGCAACTACAGTTTTATCTAGAGGTATTTCCGAACTTGGAATATACCCAGCAGTAGATCCTTTAGAATCAACTTCAAGAATATTAGATCCTAGAATTGTTGGGGAAGAGCATTATGATGTTGCTATAAAGGTAAAACATATTCTTGAAAGATACAAAGAACTTCAAGATATTATAGCTATACTTGGTATAGATGAGCTTTCTGAAGAAGATAAGTTAGTGGTAGCTAGAGCTAGAAAGGTACAAAGATTTCTATCTCAGCCATTTAGAGTTGCTGAACAATTCATTGGAATAAAAGGTAAGTTTGTTCCAGTTCAGGAGACAGTAAAAGGCTTCAAAGGAATTATTGAAGGTAAGTATGATGACATTCCTGAATCAGCTTTCCTATTTGTAGGAAAGATTGAAGAAGCAGTAGAAAAAGCTAAAGCTATGGCTGAAGTATAGGAGATAATAAAATGTCAAAGTTTATTAAATTAATAGTAAGGACTCCACAAAAAACCTTCTATAATGGAGAAATTAAAGAGTTAATGACAGAAACAATAGAAGGTAGAAGATCTATTCTACCAGATCATGCACCATTAATAGCTATTTTAAGACCCAATATAACTACTATTATTGGAGTTAATGGTGAAGAGAAAAATTTTTTCTGTTCTTCGGGAGTATTAAGAGTTAATAAAGATGAAACTGTTATACTTTGTGATGCTGCTGAATGGCCATCTGAAATTGATGAGGAGAGGGCAGAAAATTCTCTGGAAAGGGCTAAACAAAGGCTAACTAAAGAAGAGAGAATAGATAAAGAAAGAGCAGAGCTTGCTTTAAAAAGAGCAATAAATAGAATAAGAGCATCTAAGATAAAATAAAACAGGCGTGAATAATAAATTTATTATTCACGCCTGTTTTATTTTATCACACTTTTTTAAATTTACTTATATATTAATAATATATTTAAGTATATATTCTGAATCTTTGTCCATAATCTAAAGAGGAAGGTGGGATAAAATGGCAAAATACAAGTTTGCACTTTTTATTTTAATCAGCATCGGATTTTTATTAAATTATAAAATGAAATTTATATACAATAAAGTTGATTTTTTTAAGGAAATGCTTACTACTACAAAAGGACAAGTAGTAGAATATGGATTTAAAACCCATTTTAGCTCTGAGACTAATGGACAAGAACTTTCAAGCTATTTTGTTAACCAGATTACTTTAGAAAAAGGAATTACTGTAAGAACTATAGAAACAAAGGGGAATTATTATATTGACTTTGCAAGAGATAATTTAATAGGAAACATAAATATTATAGGTCATGAACAATTAAATGATATAACTGTTGAGGTTATAGAAAAGAGTAAGGAAAATGATCTAAATAACTTAGAAGGGAAATACAAAAGTATAGTTAATGGCATATCTAAAAGTAATTACAGTGAGTATCAATACTTAAAGGCAAGTATACCTACAAGTGATTTATCAACTTTACAAAAAGAAATAATAAGTTTACTAAAAAATAAAGGTGCAATAAATGTTAGCACAGTGAAATTAGAAAAAGGATTTAGTACTTCTGCCTATACTAATAAATACAAACCGAAGAAAAATAATGGAAAATTAATGGATTTAAACTATGCTTTATGTAATTATAACTCAGGAAGCTTTATAATAATTGGAACTCCTGAGATATTTACATCCTATTAGCTAAGGAACGATAGAATGGAGAGGGTAAGGATGAATAAAATGTTAGTAAGAAGTGGTAGGCAATTGCAAGGGGAAGTAAATATTAGCTCTGCTAAAAACGCCATTCTTCCGATAATAGCTGCTAGTATATTAAGTTCTGATACTTGTACAATTGAAAATGCTCCAATGCTTAGAGATGTATTTGTGATTTGTGATGTGTTAAAAACAATAAATGCAAAGATAAGTATAAAAAATATAGAAGATAAAATAATTATTAATACTTCTGATTTAGTATGTGAAGAGCCGGATAGTGATTTAGTGAGAAAGATGAGAGCTTCATTTCTTATAATGGGACCAATGATAGCAAGATTTAAAAAGTTTAAAATATCATTTCCAGGTGGATGCAATATTGGCACAAGACCAATTGATCTACATTTAAAAGGCTTTGCATCATTAGGTGCACAGGTTAGTTTTGGACATGGGTATGTAGAAGCCTATGCAAATAAATTAGTTGGCAGTAGGATATACTTGGATTTTCCATCTGTAGGCGCCACTGAAAATATAATGATGGCAGCAGTTTTGGCAGAGGGGGAAACAGTAATAGAAAATGCAGCAAGTGAGCCGGAAGTTGAAGATTTAGCAAATTTTTTAAAAAGAATGGGAGCACAAATATATGGTGCTGGTACTGATACAATAAGAATAATTGGGGTTAAAGAATTAAAAGGAGTAAAATATAGACCTATACCAGATAGGATTGAAGCAGGAACTTTTATGGCTGCTGCAGCAATTACTAAAAGCAGAATAAAGCTTAATGGTGTTAATGAAGAACATTTAAAGCCTATAATAGCAAAACTTGTAGAGGTAGGGGTTATAGTTATACCAGATAAGGACGGTATTATTATAGATGGTAAAAATAACTTTAATCCTATAGATATAAAAACCATGCCTTATCCAGGTTTCCCAACTGATATGCAAGCTCAGATGATGAGTTTATTGTGTACTGTTCATGGTACCAGTGTAATTACAGAAACTATATTTGAAAATAGGTTTATGCATGCTAGTGAACTCGAAAAAATGGGTGCAAACATAAAAATTAATGGAAGATGTGCTATAGTTGAAGGGGTTGATACGTTAACTGGAAGCGAAGTAAAAGCAACGGACCTAAGAGCTGGGGCAGCATTAATTATAGCTGGGTTAATAGCTGATGGATATACAAAAATAAGAGATATATATCATATAGATAGAGGTTACGTAAATATTGAAGAAAAATTTAAACAGCTTGGTGCAAACATAGAAAGAATTGAAGAATAGAGATCATAAAGACCAGTAAAAAAATTACTGGCCTTTATTAATTTAAAAGGAAGTTATAAATTTATTTATTTAATAATAGAAATATAGTAAATGAAACTCTTCTTCAATTAGTAAATTGAGTAAGAAACTTGCTCCAAAATATAAATTTGGTTCACTGTTTAAGGAGATAAGAAAGATGAAAAAAATATTTATAGGTGTTTTTTCTTTAATGTTGTTTATTACTATTATTTCAATGCTTCTTGTTGGTCTAGATGGGATAAAAAATAACTTTAATATTATTAATAATAAGAATAAGGGAGATATTAATGAAAATAAGTTAAAGAAGGTTTATAGGGAAGAAGACTTAAATATAGATGTATATATCTCAAAAGAAAAAAGAATAGTTTCAATGAATATTGAAGATTATGTTACTGGAGTTGTAGCAGCAGAAATGCCTGCGGAATTTGATATAGAAGCCTTAAAGGCACAGGCAGTAGCAGCAAGAACTTATGGACTTGCTCATACTGAAAATTTTAGTGAGAATAAAAACTTAAAAGCTTTTGGGGCAGATGTAAATGATACTACAGAGTTTCAAGTATTTATATATAAAGATGAAAGAATGGCATTATGGCCAAAGAAAAAGGGCGAGGAGTATTGGGAAAAAATTTTGAAGGCAGTGGAAGAAACTAAAGGAGAAGTAATTACCTATAATGGGTCATTGGTAATGGCTCCATACTATTTCTCCACAAGCAGTGGAAGAACTGAAGATGCAATTGATGTATTTAATAAAGGACAACCTTATCTAAAAAGTGTTGAAAGTTCAGGAGAAGAAAAATCTCCAAAATATATTACTAAAGTAAAGTATACATATAGTCAGCTGGCTGATATTATAAATAGTTATAATTCAAAAGCTGATTTAAAAGGAAGTACCTTAAGAAGTAATTTAAGAATAGTTGAAAGATCCAAGGCTGGAAGTGTGATGAGTTTGATGATAGGAAAAGAGTATATTTCTGGACAAAAATTTAGAACTCAATTAAATCTGAATTCAGCAAATTTCACTATAGAGTTTAATCCTAATGATATAACCATTACATGTATGGGTTATGGTCATGGAGTAGGAATGAGTCAATGGGGAGCCAATGCAATGGCTAAGGATGGAAATACATATAAAGAAATCTTAAAGCACTATTATCAGGGAATAGAGCTGCAGAAGTTAGTTGAAAAATAAATAATGTGAAATTTACGCCTTAAATTAGGCGTTTTTTTTATTATTGTGAAATAATTTGTCGCTTTATATAGAAAAAAAAGGAAAGAAAATCTAATAAATAATGTATTTTTTAGATACTAAAGGACAAACTAGAAAAAGGAGGTGTAAATATGGAAAACAAAAATAACAGAAAAAAATCTTCAAATTTTTTGAAAAGAGAGGGATTCTATGTAGTTTTATTTGTTTGCTTATGTATTGCCGCAGCAGTAGCCGCAATTACTACTGGAAATAATAAAAAAGCAGAAAATAATCCACAAACCTCTCAAAATGCAGGTGTTGATTCACAAGCAAAGGGAGATACTACACTACCAAAAAAAGAAGTTACTATCTCCCAGAAGGATAAGGAAATTAACAATGCAGTTCAAGTAAAAACAAATGATAAGGCTGAAACTAAAGCTTCAACTAATAAAGAATTGGAAGTATCTAATACTACTGAGCCAAAATTTATTAAACCAGTTGATGGCGAAATAGCAATGAAGTATTCGGAAACTCCTGTTTGGTGGGAAACATCAAAAACATATAGACCTAACTTTGGTATTAATATTAAAGCAAAGGTTGGAACATCAGTAAAAGCTGCGGCAGCTGGTGAAGTAAAATCAATAGATAATGATGGAGCCTTTGGAACCTTAATTACTATTTATCACCCAGAAAGTGGCAAGTACACTTGTTATGGAAATCTTGATAAAGAGGTAAAGGTAAGTAAAGGTGATAAAGTAACTCAAGGACAGGTAATTGGAAAGATAGGTAATAGCTCCTTGAGAGGAATGGCTGATGAAATTGGAGGAAATTTCTTATACTTACAAGTATTAAAAAATACTAAAGAAGATCCACAGTTCTCAAGCGAAAATCCAGAAAAATATATAAAATATTAGTCTATCATTAAAAGCCATTTTCCGATTTAATTCGGAAAATGGCCAAATAATAACAAGGCTTATAGTAATTTAAAGTATTGGAAGTGCATATTTATAAATATATAAGGTTAAGGAGGTAGCACTTTGAAAGATTACATTGAAGAGAGGGTTCTTGAAGTTGCTAGGTATATTATAGAATCTAAAGCTACAATCAGAAAAACTGCTAGAGTGTTTGGTGTTAGCAAGAGCACAATTCACAAAGATATGACTGAAAGGTTACCTAGAATTAATCCTCAAGTAGCTAAAGAGGCTAAAGATGTATTAGATATAAATAAATCAGAGAGACATATTAGGGGCGGAAAAGCCACAAAAATGAAATATAAGACAATATAAAGTATTAATATTCCCAATTTAGCTTATTATTAATGTTTTTTTTGTAATACTATGGAATATGTAAGTATAAACGTATATAATAAGTATAGATATTAACAGATATATTACTATTACGAAAGAGCAGGAGTGAAATTAGGGATGTTTTTTAGAATGAGCACAGATATGGGAATAGATTTAGGTACAGCTACCGTCTTAGTTTACATTAAAGGAAAAGGAATTGTATTGAAGGAACCATCAGTTGTGGCTATTGATAAAAATACTAATAAAGTCTTAGCCGTTGGAGAAGAGGCAAGGCAAATGATAGGAAGAACTCCAGGTAATATTGTCGCTATAAGACCATTGAGAGATGGAGTAATATCTGATTATGATATTACAGAAAAAATGTTGAAACATTTTATAAGAAAAGCATGTGGTAAAAAAAGAGTAGGTGCTCCCAGGGTTGTAATTTGTGTTCCTTGTGAAGCTACTGAAGTAGAAAAAAGAGCTGTTAAGGATGCAGCAGTGAATGCTGGAGCTAAAAAAGTATTTTTAATAGAGGAGCCTCTTGCAGCTGCTATAGGTTCAGGATTGGATATCACCAAGGCAAGTGGTAACATGGTTATAGATATTGGAGGAGGTACAACTGATATTGCAGTTATTTCTCTAGGAGGGATGGTTGTAAGAAGTTCTATAAAAGTTGCGGGAGATAGCTTTGACGAATCAATAATAAGATACATAAGAAAAAAGCATAAGCTTATGATTGGCGAAAGAACAGCAGAGGATTTAAAGATAAATGTTGGAACAGCTTATAAAAGAGAAGAAAATTTGAGTATGGAAATAAGGGGAAGAGATTTAATAACCGGTCTTCCTAAAAATATAACTGTTTCCTCGGAAGAAATGAGAGAAGCATTAAGTGAAGCAGTGAATGCCATTGCAGAATGTACTCATTCTGTATTAGAAAAAACTCCACCTGAATTGGCCGCAGATATTGCTGATAAAGGTATTGTTATGACAGGCGGAGGATCCCTATTAAATGGTTTAGATAAGTTAATATCAGAGGTAACTAAAGTTCCAGTAAGAGTATCTGAAGATTCCGTATCATCTGTAGCACTTGGCACTGGTGAAGTGCTTAATTTTTTAGATAAAATTGATGCATCTTATAAAGGACAAGATATTAATCTAATTGATTAATATATACTTATTATATAAGTTTATTTCAATAAGTAGCTCTAAGCATAAACTCTTATAGCTACTTATTTTTTTGTTTCTATTTTTTATGTGTCAATTCCTTTAGCGTGAATTTGAGAAAGATAATAAGCGTGAATTAACGAATGACTAATAACCTTGGCCATTTCCATTATTAAGTTTAAACGTATATTTCTATTTGTAAATAGTTCATTATTTCCAGTAGAATCTACAATTCCAATGATTGAAGCATTGCCTACATCAGGCAAGACTTTACCAACACCTTTTCCGGGATGTATTGGATAATCTCTACCTTGAATTTCTCCTATGTTTTTGCTATCACCTAAACAAGCATCTACACCAATAATATTACAAGAGGGATGAAGCTTGTATATTTCTTCTAGCTGTTTATCTATATTTAAAGCATGTATAGGTTCTGGAATGGTCCCATAAACTGCTAAAGGAAAGTTTTTTATTTTAAGTAATGTTCCTACTAATGGGCCTAGACAATCACCTATACATCTATCAGTTCCTATGCATACTATTACAGAATTTTTATCAATGTAATCCTTTAAGAAATAAGCTATTTCATAGTAAGATAAATTATCTTTATAGTGGACTCTTACTTTATTCAAGAGCTACACCTCCTTGATAATTTATATGAAAGGAGATTAAGGGATATGAGGAAAATTTTTTATAATCTAAAGTTGTATGTATAAGGAAGAGAGAGAAATTAGGTGAAATTTAGAGAAAGTAAAGGCTTAATTGCTTATAATGAAATAATTCAAGGTTGAAATTAGTCCTACTTCTAGGTATACTAATATTCGTTGACGAACCTAGTCAACAATAATTAAAAAGATGCTGGCATAGCTCAATAGGTAGAGCAACTGACTTGTAATCAGTAGGTTTCGGGTTCAATTCCTGATGCCAGCACCAACTACGGAGGAGTTCCCGAGTGGCCAAAGGGGGCAGACTGTAAATCTGTTACGTTTCGTTTCGATGGTTCGAATCCATCCTCCTCCACCAAAAAAATGGGCGCATAGCTCAGCTGGGAGAGCATCTGCCTTACAAGCAGAGGGTCACAGGTTCGAGCCCTGTTGTGCCCACCATTTTTTTTATTAGTTGGAAAATTAAAGTTAAATATTCTAAATAACATGGAGGAGTTCCCGAGTGGCCAAAGGGGGCAGACTGTAAATCTGTTACGTTTCGTTTCGATGGTTCGAATCCATCCTCCTCCACCACAAAACAATGGCATCTTGAAGATGTCTTTTTTAATGATATTAGTTATTGAATAATAATGTCAAATTTTGTTATAAATATATTGACACTTACATATTGCTATGATAATATTATAGTATTATGCTACTTTATAAGTTAATAAGAGATAAGAAAATATCTTATCAAGAGAGGTGGAGGGAATGGCCCTGTGAAACCCAGCAACCGGTGCTTATGTACTAAGGTGCTAATTCCTGCAGAATATTCTGCAAGATAAGAAGAAACGATAATGCTGCTAATCCAACCTCTTTTTGTTAAAAGAGGTTTTAATTTTTTGAAAGGAGAATATGAAATGAAAAGATTGTTTACTTCAGAATCAGTAACAGAAGGACACCCAGATAAAATTTGTGATCAAATTTCAGATGCCATTTTAGACTCTATATTAGAAAAAGATCCATATGGAAGAGTTGCCTGTGAAACAGCAGTTACAACTGGTATGGTTATGGTAATGGGAGAAATATCAACTAATTGCTATGTAGATATTCCAAAGCTAGTACGTGGAGTTGTTACAGATATAGGATATACAAGAGCAAAATATGGATTTGACGCTGAGACTTGTGCCGTGCTAACTTCAATTGATGAACAATCATCTGATATAGCAATGGGAGTAAATGAAGCCTTAGAATCAAGAGAAGGTGAAAAAGACAATGTAGAAGCAGTTGGTGCTGGAGATCAAGGAATAATGTTTGGTTTTGCTTCTAATGAAACTCCTGAATATATGCCGCTTCCAATAAGTATGGCACATCAATTATCAAGAAGATTAACTGAGCTTAGAAAAAATGGTATTCTTTCATATTTAAGACCAGATGGAAAAACTCAAGTAACTGTTGAATATGAAGATGATAAGCCAGTAAGAATAGATACTGTTGTAGTTTCTACTCAACACGATCCAGAAGTTACACAAGAGCAAATTAGAAAAGATATAATGGAACATGTTATAAAATATATAATTCCAAATGAATGGCTAGATGCTAATACAAAGTACTTCATTAATCCTACAGGAAGATTTGTAATTGGGGGACCAAATGGAGATACTGGACTTACTGGTAGAAAAATAATTGTTGACACATATGGTGGATATGGAAGACATGGTGGTGGAGCTTTTTCAGGTAAAGACCCAACTAAGGTTGATAGATCAGGAGCTTATGCAGCAAGATGGGTAGCTAAAAATCTAGTTGCTGCTGGAGTTGCAGATAAAATAGAAATTGGTCTTGCTTATGCTATTGGTGTTGCACATCCAGTATCACTATTAGTAAATACTTTTGGAACTGGAAAAATAGAGGATGACAAAATAGTTGAGATTGTAAATTCTGTATTTGATTTAAGACCAGGAGCTATTATTAGAGATTTAGATTTAAGAAGACCTCTATATAGACAGGTTGCGGCTTATGGACATTTTGGAAGAAATGATTTAGATCTTCCATGGGAGCAGCTTAATAAGGTTGAAGAAATAAAAAAATATTTATAGTAATAAAAAACTAATCTATTTTAATAGGTTAGTTTTTTTATTATCATGGAAAGAATATATAATAGTTGAGAAATAATAGTTATATATTTATAATTAACTTAAGTTAATTATATTTCGGGAGCGATTTTATGACTGATATTCAGGGAACAGTAGAATCTATAGTTTTTAAAAATGAAGGAAATGGTTATGTAGTTGCATATATAAGGGATAAAAAGTTAAGAACCACAATAACAGGATTTATTCCATATATTTCTGAAGGGCAAAATCTAAAGCTTTCAGGAGAATGGTTTAAACACCCTCAATTTGGAGAACAGTTTAGGGTAACAGCATACGAAGAGATAGTGCCCAATTCATTAGAAGGAATTGAAAAGTATTTATCTTCAGGGATTATATCAGGCATAGGACCGATAACCGCTAAAAAGATAATTGAACATTTTGGAGAAAAAACACTTGAGATATTAGATAATAATATAGAAAGATTAAATGAAATTGAAGGTATAGGAGCTAAAAAAATTGATACAATTGCAAGTTCCTACTCAAAGCAAAGAGAAATAAGAAATATAATGGTATTTCTTCAGACCTATGGAGTTACAGCTAAGCAGTGTATTAAGATACATAAAAAATACGGTACTAATTCTATTAATACAGTAAAAGAAAATCCGTATACTTTAACAGATGATATATCTGGAATAGGTTTTAAAACTGCAGATAAAATTGCAAGAAGCTTAGGAATAGAAAGCAATTCACCTTATAGAATACAATGCGGCATTAAATATATGGTAAATCAGTTTTGTAACATGGGTAACACTTATATGCCGCTAGATAAGTTAATAAAGGAAACAGAAAGTATTTTAAATGTTAACGAGAAAGATATTGAACAAAATATTCAGAACTCAGTTTTAAATGGAAAACTAAAGTTAGAAGTTATTAATAATCAGGAATGCGTTTTCACCATGCCATATTATTATTGCGAGTTATCAGTAACAAGTAAGATTCTTACTTTAGCTACTAGTAGCTACGATAACATCAAGATAAATATAATAGAAGAAATTGAGAACTTTGAAAAAGCAAATAATATAAAATTTGCATTGACTCAAATAGAAGCGATAAAAGGAGCCTTTCAAAATGGTATAGAAATAATAACAGGTGGACCAGGTACAGGAAAGACAACAATTATTAAATGTATAACAGAAATATTTGAAAATCATGGTATGAGTGTATTTATGGCAGCACCAACTGGCAGAGCAGCAAAAAGGATGAGTGATGCTACAGGAAGAGAAGCAAAAACTATTCACAGATTGTTAGAATTAGGCTTCAGTGAAGAGGAAGAAATGGATTTTTATAGAGGAGAAGAGACACCACTTCAGTGTGATGTTCTTATAGTGGACGAAGCGTCTATGATAGACATTTTACTAATGAATAGTCTTCTTAAGGCCATTCCAATGGGAACAAGACTTATAATAGTTGGAGATGCAGATCAATTACCATCTGTTGGACCAGGTAATGTGCTGCGAGACCTGATTGAAAGTAAGTGTGTAAAGGTAGTGCGTTTAAAAGATATTTTTAGACAAGCAGAAGAAAGCATGATTGTTATTAATGCACATAAAATTAATAATGGAGAAATGCCTATATTAAATAAAAAAAATAAAGATTTTTATTTTTTAAAGGCAGAGGAACAGGAAGAGATTTTAGATACTTTAGTTCAGCTAATTAACAAGCGTCTTCCTACTTTTAATAAGGATTGGGATAAGATAAAAGATATTCAAATATTAACTCCTATGAGAAAGGGGATTCTTGGAGTTGAAAATTTAAATAAGAAACTGCAAGAAATTCTTAATCCAAAGGATAAAGAAAAACAAGAGCTGAAATTTAAAGATACCTTATTTAGAATTGGAGATAAGGTAATGCAAACTAAAAATAATTATAATTTAAAATGGACTCGAGTTTCTGGAGAAGGAGAAAAAGAAGGTATAGGAGTTTTTAACGGAGATATTGGCTACATTTGGGAAATAGATGAAGAAAAATTAGTAGTGGTTTTTGATGAGGAAAGAAAAATTATATATGATAATGTATATTTAGATGAACTTGAAATAGCTTATGCTATGACAGTTCATAAAAGCCAAGGAAGTGAATTCCCAGTAGTAATTATGCCTATGTTCATGGGGCCACCTCTATTAATGAATAAGAACTTATTCTACACAGGGATTACTAGAGCTAAGAAGATGGTAGTTTTAGTAGGACTTTTAAAGGCAGTTAACTTTATGACCAGCAATAAAAAAAGCTATGAAAGATATTCAGCACTTAAGTGGAGAATTTTGAATATACTAGAAGATAATGTAATGGAATATAACAAAAGTTTATCCTAAGGGGATGAGTATAAATATGTATTTATCTGTTACGGAACATAGCGATAGCATTGATAACATAATTAATGAAATAAATCAATGGAGTCGCGGAAGAGAAAAATTTTTAAATATTATTTCTCCTCCATACAATGTTTATGAAATTTTTGCAAAGGTAATAATTGATTATATTGAGGAAAATAAAAGTATTCTATATATAACTAATGAAGAATCTGAGAATATAAATATTATTAAAAGCTTGAAAAAAGAAAATGATTTTAAAAACTATACTTATTTTAAAATAAATAGTAAATATTGCGGTATTCCAGTAGTAATATGCAAGCATGAGATGTCAAATAATATTTCGGATAAATTTGATTTAGTAATTTATGATGATATAAAGAGCTTTTCTTTTTATTCCAAAGAAGAAATTGCAAAAATAACTATTGAAAGATGTAAAAGTGAGGGTAAGATAATAGCTTACTCTATAGAACGAACTTTTAATTACAGCAAGGAGCTTTTATTTCCAGTAAGGGCAAATTATTCACCACTAGCTGAACCAAAGATAATTACAACTAGAATTGATATAAATAAGGATATACCTTATGTTATATATGAATACCTTGAATGGATAATTAGGGATGAAAGAAAAGTTATAGTATATGTACCCAGTGAGGAAAAAGTATTTAATGTATATGAATACTTGGCATACTATTGCAGTAAATTTACTAACAATATTTTCTATTATATAAAAGGCAGAGAAGATAAAGCAGCTTTATATAAATTTATAAACAAAAATAAATGTATACTTGTTACTAATCATTTTAAAGACATATCTTTTAATATTGAAAACCTTAATGTTATGGTATTTTTCGCAGATGATGGATATTTTAATTATAAAAATTTAGTTTACCTTTGTGGAAAGGTAGGAAGGAGTAGTTATAGCCTAAGGGGGGAGGTTATATTTTTAGCAAATTATGATACTGAGCATATGGATACAGCTAAAGATATAATAAGGTATTTTAATAAACAAGCATGGGAAATGAAATTATTAAAAATATAATATATTTAATTAAATGCTTTCTATCAATAATATATACTACAAATGATTGCTGCATAATATGCAAAAACTATAGCAATGAAAATATGTTTTTATGCAAGGAATGTAATTCTAAAATAAAAAGATGTAATGAGCCATTTGAAATAAAACTAAATGGCTTTAATATAAAAGCATATAGTTCTTTATATTATTCTGGAATAACAAAAGAACTTATATCAAGATTAAAGTATAAAAGTGACTTTATTGCTGGAGAAATTTTAACTAAAATCATGATAGAAACCTTGGGCAATGCTCATTTAACTATTGAATTAATTACCTTTGTTCCTGCAACAAGAAAAAATCTTCGAAAAAGAGGCTATAATCAGACTGAATTTCTAGCAAAAGCAATAGGAAGAGAAACTAATATAAAGGTTGTAAGGTTGCTAAGAAAAGTAAAAGAGACAAAAGACCAAATTGGTTTAAGTGGAGAAGAAAGATGGCTAAACATAAATAATTCTTATGAGGGAATAAATAAAAAGAATATTATAGGGAAAAGTATACTATTAATAGATGATGTGATTACCACAGGAGCAACAGCATTCTATTGCGCAAAAGCGCTGTTGGATAAAGGAGCAAAAGAAGTGCATGTTTTAACTGGGGCGAAAAGTAAAATATAATGCCCCTAAATTTTATTATAACATAAAATAAATAAATAATCTTCTTTCATATTAACTATTAATAAAGAATTAGAAGAAGAAAAGAAAATCTTATATCAATAATCTAATAAAATATTCTTTAAATTCAAGCTGTATTTATATTTGTTATTTATTTTTATTAGTAATATAATTAAGAAAATACAAATTATCACAAGTATCTCCTAGTTTTCACATTAGTAGATAACGAGAAAGGGGCTGACTTTATGAACATAACTGTTAATGGAAAAAACATTATAATTACTGAAGGATTAAGAGACGCTGTAGAAAGGAAATTGACAAAACTAGAAAAATATTTTAGTCCAAGTGTGGAGGCAAATACCACATTAAGTGTTCAAAAGAATAGACAAATTGTTGAAGTTACCATTCCCTTTAATGGAGTTATTTTAAGAGCAGAAGAAGATAATGATGATATGTATGCAGCTATAGATTTGGTATTAGAGAAGCTTGAAAAGCAAATTAGAAAACAAAAAACTAAGTTAGAGAGAAGAAAGTATGGCGATTCTTTAAGATATCAATTGATTCCAGAATATAATCTAAACTCTGATGAAGAAGAATTCAAAATAGTAAAAACTAAAAGATTCCCAGTAAAACCAATGAATGAGGAAGAAGCAATTCTTCAAATGGAACTTTTAGGACATAATTTCTTTGTATATACAAATGCTGATACAAATGAAATAAATGTAGTATATAAAAGAAAAGATGGAAAATATGGATTAATAGAACCTGAATATTAAGAGTATATAGTAAAGGAGGCAAAGGCCTCCTTTTATTTGTATAAATATCATAATGTATATTTTTAGTCAGTATTTCTTAATAAGACATTAATAAGTAAACTTCGGTTTATAATTCAATAATAATGTTAATAATTATTTAGAGGGTACATTGTTGAACCCATTATAATTAGATGTTATAATCAATTAGTATAGTTTAGTAAAGAATTTTGTATAAAATATAAATAATGGTTAGTGAGGATGAAAGTAAATGGGATTATTCGAAAAGATATTTGGTACATATAGTGAAAGAGAATTAAAAAAGATTACTCCTGTAGTTGACAGAATCATTTCTTATGAGGATAAATTTAAAAATTTTTCTGATGAAGAATTAAGAAATAAAACTACAGAATTTAAACAAATGATACAGAATGGAAAAACCTTAGAAGATATACTTCCAGAAGCTTTTGCAGTAGTAAGAGAAGCTTCTTCTAGAGTTCTAGGAATGAAGCACTTTAGAGAGCAGCTTATGGGAGGAATGGTTCTTCATCAAGGAAGAATAGCTGAAATGAAAACCGGAGAAGGAAAAACCTTAGTTGCCACACTACCAGCATATTTAAATGCACTATCTGGAAAAGGAGTTCATGTTGTTACTGTAAATGACTACTTAGCAAAAAGAGATAGAGACCAAATGGGTCAATTATACGGATTTTTGGGACTTACAACAGGAGTTATAGTTCATGAGTTAAATAACGATGAAAGACGTGAGTCATATAACTGTGATATTACATATGGAACAAATAATGAATTTGGCTTTGATTATTTAAGAGATAACATGGTTATTTATAAGGAAGAGAGAGTTCAGAGAGAACTAAATTTCTGTATAGTTGACGAAGTTGACTCTATATTAATTGACGAAGCTAGAACTCCACTAATAATTTCAGGAGAAGGTGAAAAGTCTACTGATTTCTATAGAGTAGCAGATTTTTTCGCAAAGACTTTAAAAGAAGAGGATTATACAAAGGATGAAAAGACTAATTCAGTAATTCTTACTGATTTAGGAATAGAAAAGGCAGAAAAGTATTTTCATATAGATAACTTTGCAGATGCAGAAAACATGCAAATACAACATCATGTAGTTCAAGCATTAAAGGCTAATTATATGATGAAACGTGATAAAGATTATATGGTAAAAGATGACGAAGTTATAATAGTTGACGAATTTACTGGAAGACTTATGGAAGGAAGAAGATATAGTGATGGTCTTCACCAAGCTATAGAGGCAAAAGAAGGGGTTAAAATTCAAAAAGAATCTAAGACTCTTGCAACTATAACTTTCCAAAATTACTTCAGAATGTATTCAAAGCTTTCAGGTATGACAGGTACAGCACAAACTGAAGAAAGTGAATTTAGAGAAATTTACGGTCTAGATGTAATAGTAGTACCAACACACATGCCGATTGCTAGAATTGATTCTCCTGATGTAGTATATAAATCAGAGAAGGCTAAATTCAAAGCTATTGTAAATGAAATTGAGGAAACTTATAAAGCTGGGCAGCCAGTTCTTGTGGGTACTGTAAGTATAGAAAAGTCTGAACTTCTTTCAGATATGTTAAAGAGAAAAGGAGTTCCTCATAGAGTTCTTAATGCTAAATATCATGAGCAGGAAGCAGAAATCATTTCTCATGCTGGTGAAAAGGGAACAGTTACTATAGCTACCAATATGGCAGGTCGTGGTACTGACATTAAGCTTGGGGAAGGGGTTACAGAGCTTGGAGGGCTTAAGGTAATAGGTAGTGAAAGACATGAATCTAGACGTATTGATAATCAATTAAGAGGACGTTCTGGTCGTCAAGGAGACCCAGGTTTCTCAAGATTTTTTGTATCCTTAGAAGATGATTTAATGAGAATATTTGCATCAGAAAGACTTCAAGGTATAGTTGAAAAACTAGGTTTAAGTGACGAGGATGCAATAGAAAGTAAATTAGTTTCAAGTGCTATTGAAAATGCACAAAAGAAAGTAGAAGGAAATAACTTTGACGTAAGAAAAACTGTATTAAAATATGATGATGTAATGAATCAACAAAGAACAGTTATATATAAGCAAAGAACAGAAGTGCTTGAAGGAGAATCTCTAAAAGAAGATGTTCAAGAAATGATAAGAAGTCTAATATCAGGTGCTGTGGATTCTCATATGTCAGGACTAGAAGAAGATTTCGAAGAGGATTTAAAAAAGCTTATTGCTTTTCTAGAGGATATATACCTTCCAAAGGGAACTGTTACAGTTGATGATATTAAATCTTTATCTGATGAGGAAATAAAAGAAAAATTTATTGCTTTGGCTGAAGAAATATATGGAGAAAAAGAAAATACTATTGGTTCAGAGCAGCTAAGAGAAATAGAAAGAGTTATTCTTCTAAGAGTTGTAGATACTAAATGGATGGATCATATAGATAATATGGATCATTTAAAGCAAGGTATGGGACTTAGAGCCTATAAGCAGCAAGATCCTGTTCAAGCATATCAATTTGAAGGAAGCGAAATGTTTGAAGAAATGATTGAAAGTATAAAAGTTGATACAGTTAAATATTTATTCCATATACAAGTAACAAACAATGCTCCAGAGAGAGAAAGGGTTGCTAAAGAAACCTCTACTAATATGAGTGGAGATGATTCTCTTAAAAAAGAGCCTGTAAGAAGAAAAGAAGAGAAAGTGGGAAGAAATGATCTTTGTTCTTGCGGAAGCGGTAAGAAGTATAAGAATTGTTGTGGAAGGTAAGCTTGAAAGGTGTGGTAAAATGATTATTCAGTTGGAGGAAGCTAAAGGAAAGATAGCTGAGTTCAAGGTAGGTTTAAAAGAAGTGGGGGCTTCTCTTTGACATTGCTTCATTAGAGAAGAGATTATCAGAACTTGAAAATCTAATGCAAGAGCCTAATTTTTGGGAGAACTTAAATAGAGCCCAAGAGCTAAGTCAAGAAGCCAAAGGATTAAAAGATAGACTTAATAATTTTAATAATACAGTGGATAGGTTAGAAGATTTAGAGCTGCTAGTAGATATGAGCTTAGACGAGGAAGATGAATCTTCTATAAGTGAAATTAAGAAGGAAGCGGCAGAGCTTGAAAAAGCCATAGATAATTTTAGGGTTCAGATCTTACTTTCTGGAGAATATGATAAAAATAATGCTATAGTAAGTCTGCATGCTGGTGCTGGTGGTACTGATGCGCAAGATTGGACACAAATGCTGTTAAGAATGTATTCAAGATGGTGTGAAAGAAGAGGATATAAATTAGAAACACTAGAGTTATTGCCAGGTGATGAAGCTGGGATTAAAAGTGTCAGCTTAAAAATAATTGGTGAATTTGCATATGGATATTTGAAGGCAGAAAAAGGAATACATCGCTTAGTCAGAATATCTCCATTTAATGCTAACGGAAAAAGACAAACCTCCTTTGCATCTGTTGAAGTACTTCCAGAATTAACTGAAAATCAAGATATAAATATAAGACCAGAAGATATAAAGGTAGATACCTATCGTTCAGGTGGTGCAGGAGGTCAGCATGTAAACAAGACTGATTCAGCAGTAAGAATAACTCATATTCCAACAGGTATTGTGGTTCAATGTCAAAATGAAAGAAGTCAATTTCAAAATAGAGATACAGCTATGAGTATGTTGAAATCAAAGCTGGTGGAACTAAAAGAAAGAGCACATAAGGAAAAGATTGAGGATCTTACTGGAGATTTAAAGGATATTGGATGGGGAAGTCAAATAAGGTCTTATGTATTTCAACCATATACAATGGTTAAAGATCATAGAACAGGCGTAGAATCAGGTAATGTGGATGCCGTAATTGATGGAGAAATAGATATATTTATAAAAGAATATTTAAAATGGAGCAAAAATAACTAATTTGAAGCCACCCTGGCTGGGGTGGCTTTATCTGTTAATTAATCTTCAAAATTTACTGTTTCGCCATTTTCTATAGATGGATTGTATCTAATAAAAGTGTATACAACCTGTCCACAGTTTTGAATTGCTACAGTACTAACTAATTCAAAACCTGCATCAATGAGTCTTTCGATAGCTTCTTCACAGCCACATTCTCTTTCTATTCCATCATGGTTGCATGAATGGACAATAAGACCATTAGAGTTGCTAAATCCAGAGGCAATTCTACATACTAATATCACAGCTCTTGTTCTTGATCGCATTAATAATCCTCCCTTATAAACCATATGACAAACTAAATAGTGATTAAAGTAGCTTGTCCTGTAATATATTATTCACAGTATTATAGATTGTTACATAATTAAATAAACCCAAGTAATGTAAATTTCATATATACTAACGGAGGTGAAACATGAAATACAAATTAATAATATTCGATGCAGATGAGACACTATTAGATTTTAGCAAAGCAGAAGAATATGCTTTTAAAAACACAATGGAGTATTTTAATAAAGAATATGAAACTGAGTATCATTTTAATACTTACAAAGAAATAAATAAAAATATATGGGGTGAATTTGAAAAAGAATTAATTACAGCTGAGGAATTAAAAGAGGAAAGGTTTAGAAGGCTTTTTAATAAACTAAATATGAATCTAGATACTAAAGAGGTGAATGGTAAATACATAGATAATTTATGCCAAGGATGTTTCATTTTAGATGGAGCTTTAGAGTTATTAAATGATTTGAAGGGTAAATTTAAATTAGTCCTAATAACTAATGGATTAACTACTGTTCAAGATGCAAGAATAAGAAGATCACAAATCGGAGAGTTTTTTGATTCTGTAGTTATATCAGAAGAAGTTGGAGTAGCTAAGCCAAACCCGGGCATTTTTGAATTTGCTTTTAAGAAAGCTGGTCATAACAATAAGGAAACAGCTTTAATAGTTGGTGATAGTTTAACTTCAGATATAAAGGGTGGAGCAAATTTTGGTATTGATACTTGTTGGTTTAATCCAAAACATTTAGAAAATACAACAGAAATTAAACCTGTTTATGAAATACACAGCTTAAATCAGTTAAAGGACATTTTATTTTATGAAAATTGATAGAAAACCTATTGTCATTAAGCAAAGCTGCTAGACAATAGGTTTTCCATTAAGATTTATTTTTTAGAGATGTTATTAAAGATATTATTATTAATAGAGAGCATGCCAGTGCAGCTTCCTTATAATATATAATTAATAGATTATTATTAAAAGAGTACGTAATTATTTCTTTAGATACTATCTTAAAGCATCTTTCTATAGCAGAAGTGCTAATTAATTCAGGAGTATCACTCATAGTATGGATTCTAGACATATCATTATCGCAAAAGGTTACAGCATCAATATTATTTTCTCTAAAAGACTTGTGATCACTAGCATCCTCAAATAAATAATTAAAATGTATCTTTTCATTTGCACAGGTAGCAGAAATGGAATTTATAAATGAAGTTTTTGCTGTATCTTTCTTTCCTCCCACTATGCAAAGAGGTACTCCTTTATCGCTTCCAATCATATCAAAATTCATTACTTTGCTGTTTTGTATATTCTTCTTATATTTTTTAACAAATTCTTCCGAACCCAGGCAGCCAAATTCCTCAGCATTAAAACCTATAAACAATATACTTCTCTCAGGCTTTCCAATAGAGGAAACATAGCCTGCAAGTTCAAGAAGAAAAGCTGTTCCAGAAGCATTATCTAAGGCACCTCTATATACATTATTTTTTAGATCACTACCTAGGTGATCAAAATGAGCTGAAAGAATTAATGGGTCCAAAGTAGGATTTTTACCTTCTATATATCCCATTATATTATTTACCGTAGTTTCTTTTGAGATAATAGGAATAAAACAATCTATTGTATAATCCTTATTCAAATATTCTTTTATTTCATTTAAAGTATCACTGGTAAGAATTATGCACATACTAAAATTAGAATTGCTTGAAAAAGAGCTTCTAAAGCTTAAATTGTCCTTTGAGGATATATAAAATAGAAATAAATCAGAAGAATTTTGTACTTGAATTAATTTATCACTAACTTTTACAGAAGGATTATCTTTTTTGAATTTTATAGAATTACTTCTAAAATTAAGCATGTCTTCTTTATAATCTTTGTTGTAAGTAAAGCTTTTTATGATATCACCATTTTTGTCTAATATCTTTAGATGGGGTTCTCCAGAAATTTTATGAGGATAATTTACTTTAAAAGACTGAGTATATTCTCCCATAAAAGGTTTTAAATTATTTTCTATAAATTGAAGCTTTATGTATTCTTCCACCTCTTTATTCTCTAAAGTTCCTGTAAGCCTTCCTTTAAAATTATCAGAAGAAATAAAATTTATTTTATTAATGACGTTTAGAGTATTAAAAGGCACAACATTATAATAAAACTGAATGCAAGTGCTAATAATTAAAAAGGAAATGCAAGAAATAAATTGTATAATTAATCTTTTCATAAAACAGTCTCCAATAATTGTTATATTACATAATTATGAGAAAGTTAATCTGCATATGATGAATTATTGGACTTTTTATTGGCCTTAGGGTAAAATAATGAAAGTAACAATAAATGGAGGATATTATGGATATTAATGAAAAGTTATCAAAAGAAATTGGTGTAGAAATAAATCAAATAAATAATGTTATAGAGCTATTAGATGATGGAAATACGGTACCTTTTATTGCAAGATATAGAAAAGAAAAAACTGGTGGGTTAGACGATGTAGTTTTAAGAAATATATTTGAGAGATTAACATATTTAAGAAATTTAGAAGAAAGAAAAGCTGATGTAATAAGAATAATAGAAGAACAGGGGAAACTTACTGAAGATATAAGGAAAAGTGTTGAAAAGTGTGAAACCTTAACAGAAGTAGAGGACATATATAGACCATTTAAGCAAAAGAAGAGAACAAGAGCTACTATAGCTGTTGAAAAAGGACTTGAACCTCTTGCGAAAGTTATTTTAAATGGAGATTTTAAAGAAAATATTTCTGAATATGCAAAGGAATTCATAAATGAAGAAAAAGGAGTAAATTCAATTGATGAAACTTTAAATGGGGCAAAAGATATAATTGCTGAAGTTATTTCTGATGAAGCAGAATATCGAAAATGGATTAGAGAATTTGTCAGACGAGAAGGGATAATTGAATGTAGTGGAAGCAGCACCGAGCCAACACCTTTTGAAATGTATTATAAATATTCTGAAGCAGTTAAAAGAATCCCTTCTCATAGAATACTTGCAATAAATAGAGGAGAAAAAGAAAAGATACTATCAGTGAAAGTAACTTGTGATACTGAAAAAATTATTGATTATCTTAATAGAAATGCACTTAAAGGAAATGATGTTACAGATAAGTACATAAAAGAAGCAATAGAGGATTCCTTAAAAAGGCTTATTTATCCTTCTATTGAAAGAGAGATAAGGTCAGAATTAACTGATAAGGGAGAAGAAGGAGCAATTGAAGTATTTAAAGCTAATTTAAAGGCATTATTAATGCAAGCACCTATTAAAGGAAAAATAGTTCTTGGATATGATCCAGGCTTTAGAACAGGTTGTAAAATTGCAGTATTAGATGATACGGGTAAATTACTGGATATTTCAACTGTTTATGCAACTGCACCTCAAAATGATGTAGAAGGTTCAATTAAGAAGCTTAAAGAACTTGTGTATAAACATAATGTAGAGGTAATTTCTCTTGGAAATGGTACTGCCAGCAGAGAATCAGAAGAAGTAATTGCTAGATTAATTGATGAAGTAAAGAAAGAAACTGGCAAGGATTTATTTTATGTAATAGTATCAGAAGCAGGAGCATCGGTTTATTCTGCTTCAGAATTAGCTTCAAAGGAATATCCAGATATTGATGTTTCTATAAGAGGAGCAATATCTATTGGAAGAAGACTTCAGGACCCAATGGCTGAACTGGTAAAAATAGATCCAAAATCTATAGGGGTAGGACAATACCAGCATGATGTAGCACCTAAAAGGCTGGACGAATCTTTACGTGGGGTAGTAGAAGATGGAGTTAATAGTGTAGGAGTAGACTTAAATATCGCAACACCTTCACTGTTATCTTATGTTTCAGGAATTAATACAGCTATTGCTAAAAATATTGTAGATTATAGAGAAGAAAATGGAAAGTTTAAAGATAGAAAAGAACTTTTAAAGGTTAAGAGATTAGGAGCAAAAGCTTTTGAACAATGTGCAGGATTTTTAAGAGTCCCTGAAAGTAAAGAAGTTTTAGATAATACTGGTGTTCATCCTGAATCTTATAAAGCAGCAAAAGGATTGCTTACTAATTTAGGCTACAGTGAAGAAGACTTGGCAAAAGGTAAACTTTTAGATATTGATGACAAAGTAAAATCAGCTGGACTAGATAAGCTTTCAGAGAACCTTAAAATTGGAATACCGACTCTTCAAGATATAATAAAGGAAATTAAAAAGCCAGGTAGGGATCCTAGAGAAGAATTACCAAAACCAATATTAAAAAAAGGTGTAGTAGATATTAATCAATTAAAACCTGGTATGGTTTTGAATGGAACTGTAAGAAATGTTGCTGACTTCGGAGCTTTTGTAGATATAGGAGTACATCAAGATGGATTAGTACATATTAGTCAGTTATCAGATAAATTTGTGAAACATCCTCTGGATGTAGTTAAAGTTGGAGATATTGTAGAAGTTAAGGTTTTGGAAATTGATGAAAATAGAGGTAGAATTTCTTTAACCATGAAAAAATAGCTGTTGAAATTTTGCATCAATGAATGTATAATAAAAATATAAAATATTAAAATATTAGCATATCTTCAGGGCAGGGTGTGATTCCCGATCGGCGGTATAGTCCGCGAGCTGTAGCAATATGGCTGACTTGGTGAAACTCCAAGACCGACAGTAAAGTCTGGATGGAAGAAGGTATAGGTAGTTCAATGAGTTTTTTTGCCCTGACTTTTTTGAAATTGTCAGGGTTTTTTTATTTTATGCTACCATACCCGTGAAGATAGAAATTAGGAGGGTATAACAATGAAAAACAACAAACTTAACACAATGATTAAAATTTCACTATTATCAGTAATGGCATTTATTCTTATGTTCTTTGAGATGGCGTTACCAATTTTCCCAGACTTCTTAAAAATAGACATAAGCGAAATTCCAGCTCTATTAGGTGCTTTTGCTTTAGGACCTGTAGAAGGAATTGCTATAGAACTATTCAAAAATGTACTTAAATTAATATTTAAGGGAACACAAAGCGGATTTGTTGGTGAATTTGCAAACTTTATAGTAGGATCAATTCTAGTATTTACTGCTGGAAGCATATATAAAGCAAAGAAAAGCAAAAAGACTGCACTTATAGGATTAGCAGTTGGTTCATTAGCAATGGCAGTAGCTGCTTCAGTACTTAACTATACAATATTCTTACCATTGTTTGCAAAAGTTTATAAAGCTCCAATAGATGCTTTTGTAGCTATGGGAAGTAAGGTTAATCCTAATATTAAATCTTTAAAGGATTTGGTATTGTGGTCAATACTACCTTTCAATCTATTAAAGGCAGTTGTAGTTTCAGTAATAACAATTCCAATATATAAGAGTGTGTCTCCAGTACTTCATAAAGATGAAGTACTAGAAGATAGTAAAAAGAATGCTTTAGGTAACTAAATAAGGAAAAGCCAATAGGGAACTATTGGCTTTTTAAATTAGACATATAAAATTATAAGAAATCTCTTTTCCACATTAATATAGCATTTATTCCTTTACCGTAATAATCTTTCCTTAATCCTTCTTGAATAAAATTATGTTTCTTATAAAGGCTTACAGCTGGAATATTATTTTCTCTAACCTCAAGGGTAATTGCTGGAATTTTATTCTCTTTGCAAATATCTATAATTGAATTTATAAGAACATCACTTCCGCCAATACCTCTGTAGTCAGGATGCACTGCAATATTTGTAATGTGGGTTTCGTCGATAATAATCCATACTCCAGCATATCCAATTACTTTATTATCTAACTTTAATATTAAGTACTTGGAAAATTTGTTTTTCAGCTCATTTTTAAGGGCAGATATTGTCCAAGGAGGTGAGAAACAAAGATTATTTATCTCAAGTACACTTTCTAAATCCTGTTCTTCCATTATGCAAGTAGTGAAATTACTCATTTGGTACCATCCTTATTTTATTTTCATACTCTCGTTCTGCTTGAGATTTTCTAAGATAAATAGGTGAAAAAGTAAATAAATTATCCTGATCTCCATTGAGAAGTTTTTTAATTCCAAGTTCACCAAGAGATGAAGCTCTAGCAATATTGAGATGTGCTGGTGCAAAATAAGAATTAGGGAAACTATTTGAAAGCTTCTCTTTAAATTTATAAGTTGCATCTCCAACAAAGCATACTTTAGGATCACCATTTTCTTTAAGCATTTGAATTAATTCATCTATGTGTATAGCCATATAATCTTTAATTCTTTCAAGATTTTCACCGCTGAATTTATATATAGAAGTATAAACATTATCCCTTAAAGCATCCATAATAGGGCAGATAATTCCATCGAAAAAGGCTATGTTATGCGCAAGACAATCTAGAGTAGAAACCCCTATTATAGGCTTATTAAGACCTTGAGCTAGTCCCTTCGCAGTAGCAAGACCAATCCTAAGTCCAGTAAAGGAACCTGGTCCTTCAGATACAACAAAGGCATCTATATTGACGATGTCTATATTTAAATTTTCTAATAAGGAATCTATTTGAGACAATAGAATTATTGAGTGCTGTTTTTTGTCATTATAAATAATTTCTCCAAGAAGCTTATTATCCTCTAAAATTGAACATGTGCTGCAGGTAGAAGAGGAATCTATACTAAGTATTTTCATAATTTGATCTCCTTTATATAATCATATCTTTTACCCCAAGAATTTACTTGGATTTTTCTATAGTTATTGCCCATTTCAGGAAGCTTATCAATTTTAATTTCTACGTGTTCTTCAGGGATTAAATCTTCAATATAATTTGACCATTCAATTACGCTTACCCCATTACCAAAGATATACTCGTCAAATCCAATGGCAGAAATCTCATCTGGATCATTAACTCTATATACATCAAAATGATACATTTTATGCCTGCCTTCATATTCATTTACTATATTAAAAGTGGGGCTAGTAATATTATCTTCGATTCCGAGGCCAAGAGCAATTCCCTTTGTAATATGAGTCTTACCAGTGCCTAAGTCACCGATTAAACAAATAATATCCCCTTCTTGAGATAGTTTTCCTATATTGAATCCAATTTCAATAGTTTTATCTATGTTATTAACAATAAACTCCATTTTATTCACTCCTAGTAAAGGGTAGATTCATTAGTTATTTTATACTAAATCAGCGAAAAATAAAAGTATATAAAAAAACTACCATTATAAAATTATAATAGTAGTTTTGAAATTAGAGTTCTATTTATTAATTATGCTGATTTGTTAATGCAGATTTTAAATAAGAAACTGCTTTAGAACAAAGGTTACTTTCTTCAACCATTTTATCTAAAATTGCGAAGGCTTCTTTTTGACTCATACCTTTTCTATAAGGCCTGTCCTCTGTAAGTGCTTGATAGATATCACAAACTGCAATTATTCGAGATTCTTCTGACAGTTCAGGAGAAGTTAATCCATTAGGATATCCTGTGCCATTCATTTTTTCATGATGATTTGACGCCCACGTGCTAATTTCCTTAGCAGAATCTAAACTATCTAAAATAATAGATGTGTAGTAAGCATGTGACTTAATAATAGAGAATTCCTCGCAATCAAGAGGTCCGTTCTTATCCAGAATGCTAGAAGGAATAGCAAGTTTACCTATATCGTGAAATAATCCGGCAATTTTCATTTTTAAACACTTTTCTTCAGGATAGTTTAAGTAACTTGAAATTTTATATGCTAATTCAGCTATATCTCGTGAATGTCTTGCAGTGAAGTTACTTTTTGTATCAATTATATTTGAAAAGGTGTGTGCAATTGATTCAAATTGCGCTAGGTCTAAGTTAATGTCTAAATTAGGGGAAACCCTATCTAGAATATTATCCATTATTGATATGTTTTCCATGTCAAACCAAAACATATCTTTAGAAGCAGCAGAAACAAACATATCTACTAGATCTTTAGAAAAAATTTTATTAGTGTTAGATTTTACCCAAGATATAATGAGGTTCTTTTGCTTAAAAGAATGTATATTTTCTTCATAAAGTAATTCTACTAGATCAGCCATTCTTATTAATTGACTTTGTAATGGAATTTCATCACCTTTTAGTCCCATTGGACCAGAGCCATTATAGTTTTCATGATGATATAAAATTACATTGGACATGTTGTTAAACATAGGAAATAGCTCTAGTATACTAGAACCCAACACACAATGCTCTTTTATAAATGCATCTGAGTTATGACTTTGCTTTAAGCCTTTTGATGCACCTATATCATGAAGTAAAGCAGATATATACAAAGCATTTTTTTCATCTAGATTAAAGTTTATAAACTTAGATAAACTCATGGCTATATATGCAACTCTTCTAGAATGGTTAGCAAATTCATGCTCTGAATAATTTACATTTGATACTCTTTCAACAATATCTTTATCTTTTATAGAACTTTTTTCCGCCAAGTCCAGTGCTAATGCCATAGCACGAATTGTTTTGTTTAAATTCACCCTCATAATTTTAAAATCCCACCTTGTAAAGATAAGCGATTATCTAATAAATAAATTTTAGCACACTATTTATGCGAATTAAATACAAAATTTAGTTAGATTAATATGTTTTTGAAATTTTCAGATACTAATCTTTGTTTTTTGCAAATATACATTAAAAAAATTTAAGAAAATATAATTCTGTATTGACATGAAGAAAAATTTCATGTATCATAGTATTCGTCGCTAGGCAGAAGGTCAAGCGATTATGCATCAACAAATATTAATATAGATAAAACTATATTAGAAGATACTTTTTATAGGGGTATAGCTCAATTGGTAGAGTAGCGGTCTCCAAAACCGTTGGTTCCGGGTTCAAGTCCTCGTGCCCCTGCCATGTAAAATCAGTAGAATCAAGGGTTCTGCTGATTTTTATTTTTTATGAAATGGGTTCTGAATATAAAATGGGTACTATTTGGGTACTGATGCAATAAAAAGTTAATTAAAAATAGAGTAAAATGCAATAAAAAAGCAAGGAGTTTTTTATCCCTGCTTTTGGTTTTGGATGTTTTTATTAAATATAGTTTCATTTGTATTTTATATGCTGTAATGATTTATTTATTCTTAATAGGCAATTATCGAAGTCTATATCTTGCCATTCTAAAGCTGCTAATTCTGCCATTCTCATACCACCAGCAAGAGGTAAGCCTGTAAGAGCTTTCTCCGCGCTTTTCTATGGCCGCCATAGTGGTACTTCTTTCTAAAATGTAGTAGTTATACAACTAAAGCTCTAATTTAGAAAAATCAATTTCCAAGTTCTCATATATGCCTACTTTGATTTTAGCTTTTAAGGTATAAGTTTCAGGAGCAGTATACTGCATCTTTTCATCAAGCCTATATACTAATATAGTATTATTCATAGGATTTACTATCCAATATTCTTTAACCTTATATTTCTCATATAAGCTTAATTTACGCACATAATCATTTGAAGGGTTATAAGGTGATACTACTTCTATTATTAGGTCCGGAGCTCCAGTACAGCCTTTATCAGTTAATTTGTTTTTATCGCATATTACTGATACATCTGGCTGAACAATGTTTCTGCAGTTATCTAAATTTTCATCATCAACGAGAAATACATCAAAAGGAGCTGGATATACCTTGCAACCTCCTTTATTTGATTTTATATAATTACCTATTTCAATAACTAAAGCTGATATTGTTTCTTGGTGTATTCTTGATGGAGCTGGAGACATTGCATAGATGTGACTATCAATAAGTTCGATTCTTTCATTCTCAGGGTAATTCATATAGTCAGTATAGGTGTATACTTTGCTTTTAGCTGTATTTTCCATGATATTGACCTCCTTATAAATAGGGTTATGTAATAGTGTAGTTAGCTAACTAGTGATATAGCTTATGTATTCTTCTTTATAGAAGAATGGTTATTTTTTTGAGTTAGATTTTTAAGATTAATTATATCATCTACAAATTTATCAGCTATTATTTTGGAGATATCAATTAATTTTAAAATGTTATTTCCACACTTATTGAAATCAGCTTCTTCTATAGAAACTATTAATTCTTCATTTTTGAAAATAACTATGTCATTAGAGTTTTGAACAAATATTTCATAACCATTATTTTCTAAAAAATTTATTATTTTAAAAGTTTCATCGTTATCAAACATAAAAGTCTCTAAGGCTTTTCTATATGATGTATCTGCTCCAGATACATTTACTATGTTAGCTTGATATAATAATTCATCAATTGGAACATCAAGAGCTTCGGCAATAGCTTTGATTACATCTAAACTAGGGTTTCCTTCATCTGTGTTTTCTAAATATGATATGTATTGGCCTGTTTTATTTATTTGCCTTCCTAATTCTCTTTGGCTTATATTTTTCTTGGTTCTTATATTTTTAAGATTATCTTTAAACAAAGGAATCACCTCCATACTAAATATTATTACATTGAAAATACCATTTGTCAAAGAAAAATTTATATAAGTTATTGACAAATGATATTTTGGGGATTATAGTTATAACAACAAATGACATTTGTCGATGATTGAGGAGGTGCAAAATGAGACAAGGCTTATTATTAAAAATGAAAAGAATAGAAAAAGGATATAACCAAGAAAGTTTCGGAGCTATTATCGGTGTAACTAGACAATCAGTATCTTTTTATGAAAGGGATAAATTAATACCTAGACCAGAAAAGATGAAAAAATCAGCGAAATTCTTGATACTCCAATCCAGGAACTTTTCTTTTCAGAAGAAAACTAGATCAATAATATTGACCTAATTAAAAACCTATAAAAGTGATGCCTATAAGTTATGCATATCAAAACTTATTATGTAAATCTAAGTAACATTTAATAGGTTCACATCTAAAAATAAATACTTGGAACTGAGGAATTGCTTAAAAGTGTTCCGGATATAAAGGATAAAATAAGGTTAATAGATGTTGAATTAGAAAAGGATACTTATGATATAGCTGATATAGAAAAGCTTAAAATTAAAAGGAATAGGCTTCATAGAAAGTTATCTAGAGCAATTCAAGCTATAAGTACTTTAAAAAGAGGAAGAACAAAAGATGATTTGCTATAGATATTTGATAAGTTAAACTACAAAACTATTGAAACAATGGTCGGATATTCAACAAAAACGATACAAAGAAGAATTGAAAAGAGTAAATTAGATATAGGAAGAATTTAGATATAGGAAGAATTATGTTCGGATTTGAGGATGAATTCTTCAAGGCGTTATTGAGATGATGGAAAGTATCTGCAGAATGTGAATACTTTTTTATTTTATTCTTTAAAAAAGTTCTGATTTTTAGAGGAGAACGCAAAATGTTGTAGAATATTGTTAATTATCCCACTTTAATGAATTTTATTAAAAGGAGAGTGAAGCGTATGGCAAAACTTAGCCAAACTGTAACTAGTATAGGTATTCCAGATGAAAGCAAGAAACAGTTAGCTACTTGTTTCTTTTGTGGACAAGAAATAAAAAAAGGAGGCTGCTGGGCAGGAGAATTTCATATAGGTGTTTGTAAAAAGTGTTCACCATATCTTATTGATCTTCTTGTAGATACATTGGAGGATAGTGATATTGAATTTAAAACCGCATCCATACAAGAGAAGTTAAAAAATATTGAAGAAATAAGTAAAACTAGATTAGAGAAAAAGGAGTTAAATAAGAAAGTGAATGAAAAATATGAAAATATAAAAAAATAGGCCTTAAATATTATGCTGAAATGGGTATTATTGATTATTTTGAATTTACCATGACTACAAATGAAGTAATTAAAAAAATTGCTGATGATCCATCCTATTCAAAAGAAATAATAATGGGATGTGAAAGGGAAGTAAAAGAATTTATAAATGAAAATTCAGGTGAATATCCTCATACTGTTAGGTTTTTTGCAATCCCAGACTTCTCATATGGCACATTTAATTTAGGTTGTGTAGCTAAGATAAGCAATAATGGATCTACATATATACTATGTGGAAACAGGGAATATTTTTCTGCTGTTGATGCTGGATATGATCCAAGTGTAAGATTAGTATATTAATACTTAAAAATAAATAAATTGTTGCAAATATTGTTGCAATCCAATAAAAAAGACGAAGAATTGAAAAGAATAAATTGACTAAAGGAAATTATATTCGGATTTGAAGATGAATTTTTTAAGGTGTTAATTGAGTGATGGAAAGTATCTGCTGAATGTGGGTACTTTTTTATTTTATACAAATATTGTTTACACCAATGCGAACATATGTTAGTATAAGTGTAAATATGTAGGCAGTATGATGATAAACATAGTAATTTATAAAATGGATATACTTAAATTTAAGTTGACAAGTCTAAACATATTAATATAATAGGTGGTTTGATGTTATGCTGCATGAAATGAGATTAAGACCAGAGGAATTTGACAATATCAAATATAATAATAAAATAATAGAGGTTCGACTTAATGATAAAAAAAGAAGAAAAATTAATGTAGGAGATAAAATAATTTTCTATAAAGTTCCTGAGTTAAATGAAACTATTAATGTAAAAGTTAAAAATATATATAAATTTTCAACTTTTAAAGATTTATATAGCGGATTTCCTTCCACATACTTTGGATACAGTAATTTAAATATTAGTGATATGCTAAATAAAATATACAGCATATATTCGCATAAAAAAGAGGAAGAAGAAGGAGTACTTGCAATTATGTTCCAAATAGATGATGAGAAAGCATTCACTAAATAACAAGAATATGGTAAAATTATTGTATATAGTGTAAAAAATGGAGGGGAGATTATGGATGTTATTGAATTAAAGAAATTTAGTGACATTAATTTAGGGGATGATTTTTTTGACACATTAAAAGCGGATTATCCAGGTTTTGATTTATGGTTTTCTAAAAAATCAAAACAGGAAGAAAGTGCGTACATATTAGATGATGATGGTATTCAAGGATTTTTGTATTTGAAAGAAGAAAATGAAGAGGATACTTCAATTACACCTAGCTTAGCTAAAAAAAGAAGATTAAAAGTTGGGACATTCAAAATTGATGCACATGGTACTAAACTTGGAGAAAGATTCATAAAAATTATAATTGATGAAATGTTTAAAAATAATTATGAAGAATCTTATGTTACAATTTTTAAGAAACACGATACTTTAATTAGTTTATTATTAAAATATGGATTTGAATATTATGGAACTAAGAGTAGTAAGGCCGGAATTGAAGATGTATATATTAAGTATTCAAAAAAGATATTTAAAGATATTTTTTTAGATTATCCAAAAGTTAACATTAAAAATAATAAAAAATTTATGTTATCGATATTTCCGGAATATCACACTAGAATGTTTCCTAATTCTCAGCTTAAGACTGAAAAGAATCATGTAGTAGAAGACACATCTTTTACAAATAGCATACAAAAAATATACCTCTCAGGTGCTAACATTAGTAATTATGGTAGAGGTGATGTAATAGTTATTTATAGAACGGCTGATAAAGGGAAAAAAGCAGAGTATTCCTCTGTAGCAACTTCTATATGCATTATTAATGAAGTTAGACATATAAGCGAGTTTAAAGATTTTGATGAGTTTTATAAGTATTGTTCCAAACACAGTGTTTTCGATAAAAATGAATTGGAGTATTTTTGGAAAACTAAAAGGTATAAATATTTAGTAAAGATGCTATATAATATAGCTTTAAATAAAAGGCCTATAAGACAACAATTGATAGAAGCGGTAGGGCTAGATAGAAATGAACGCTGGGTAGCAGTACAATTAAATGATGAACAATTAATAAAAATACTAGAATTAGGTGAGGTAGATGAAAGTTTTATTATCAATTAAACCAGAATATGCCGAGAAGATTTTTACCGGTGAAAAAAAGTATGAATATAGAAGAAATTTATTTAAAAGAGATGATATAAAAATAGTTGTAGTATATGTTACAAAGCCAGTAGGAAAAGTTATAGGTGAATTTGAAATTGATAATATATTGAGAGGAAATCCTAACTCTATATGGGAGCAAACTAAATTGTATTCTGGAATTGATGAAAATGCGTATATAGAATACTTTTCCCAAAAAGATATGGGATTTGCTATTGAGATTAAGAAAACTAGGATATATAAAAAACCTTTGGAGTTAGCAGAATTAAGCCCAAAAATTAAATACCCTCCTCAATCATTCATGTATATATAGGGAGGTGTTTGGTATATGGATAGAATAATTAACAAAAAAATTATTTTTGTCGCTGGCATACACGGAGTTGGAAAAACTACTTTATGTAAGAAAATATCGCAAATACTATCACTAAAACATTACTCGGCGAGTGAGTTAATAATGAATTTTAATTTAGATGTTATAAGGAAAGATAAGAAAGTTAGCGATATTAGTGAAAACCAAAATATTTTGCTGGATTCAATTGAAAGATATCTTAATGACGAGGAGTACTATTTATTAGATGGGCATTTTTCATTATTAGATACTAATGGAAATATAACAGAGGTTCCTTTAGATACATTTAAATCATTAGGTTTAAAAGCTATAATAGTTTTGGTTGATGAAGAATCTGAAATATTAAAAAAGTTAATTAGCAGAGATAAAGGATGCTATCAAATTAAGTTAATAAAAAAATTTCAGGAAAAAGAAATATGTTATGCTAAAGAAGTTGCAGAGAGTATAGGAATCAAGTGCAAAATAGTTAATGTAAATTCTGATATAGATCAATTAGTTATATTCATTAATGATATTTTAAATAAATAAATTTTATAATTAATATTAGAATCCATTGGGTACTATTTGGGTACTGAAATGAAAAAATAGTACCCAAAATTAAAAGAAAATAGGACAAGTTAATACCATAAAACCAGGGTTTATAAGGGTTTAAAACAAATTAATGAAATATAAAATAACCTATATAACGCACTCCAAAACCGTTGGTTCCGGGTTCAAGTCCTCGTGCCCCTGCCAAAAGAAGCCAGTAGAATCAAGATTCCGCTGGCTTTCGTTTTTTAATCAAATGGGCTCCGAATATAAAATAAGTAGTAATCCAATGTTTAACTTTTTATTTATGCAATTGCATTTATATCTACATCCTCAATAATAATTGAATTATTAATATTTTGTTTTGCCTTTGTGGATGCTAAACTTGCAATGTTCACAAGTTTATTTATTAATTCTGATATATTTTTAATTTTACTATTATTTATACTGCATCCTGTAATTCCTATTGATGCTGAGACCGGTATGCCATTTGAAAATGGATATGTATTTATTGAGCTGATTATTTTTTCCGCAAGTAGCCTGCTATTCTCTATACAATATGAAGTTACTATTGCAAATTCATCCCCGGCATATCTACACAAGTAAGAATTTGGTTCAAGAGTATCTTTTAGTATATTTGCTACATTTTTTAATATTGCATCTCCATTTATATGACCATATTTTTTATCTATATACCCGAAATTGTCCAAATCTATAAAAAGTATTGCTAGTTGTGTTCCGTTTTTTAAAAGATTATAAGCATTATAGAACATATATTCACTTTTATACAAGCCTGTAAGTAAATCTATGTGTTTACCCAATTCTATATTTAAAGCTGTTCTTGATATATATCCTTCTATATCATCTTCGTTTTTCACAAGTACAATATCAATATATTTATTTAAATCGAATATTTCCTTGACATTCCAAATGTGTGCATAACAATTAACAAAGATGAATCTATTAGACATTACATCAGCAACAATTCTGTTTGGATGAGCCCCAACTAGTTCTTTTTTAGTTACAACACCAGCTAATGTATCATTATCATAGGCAAGAAAGCATTCTACATTTTTTTCATAGAAAGCATACTGAACACGTCTTACCCCGTTCAGAATGTCAACCTTCATAAAATTTCTATCTACTATATTTAGAACTTGCTGCATCATAAATCGATAGACTTGCTAACATTAAGAGTTATAGTTACTTGAGCTTTTATAATCATTGATTCGTTAGCAATTCGCCCTCCCTCCGACATAATTATAGGAACAAGTTTATCCTTTGATAACATATTTAATATAGACCTTCTTACAACAATAGCCTCAACATACTCATGTTCAACTCTAATTATTTCATATTGATCTGGTGAAAGTATATCTACCATTCTTCTTGCTGCTTCTGGTCCAATGGGTGCTCTTTTACCTACTATTAGTACATCTTGCATTGGAGGCATTTCAAATTCTGAAAAACGCATATTTATTTCGGCTTTTTTGGTTGCTTGTATTTTATTATCCATTAAGCATTCCACCTTCCCTAGATACATATAATATGATATCATATTTTGTCTATTTTTTCTATTATATGTATTATTATTATGAAAAATTTAGAATATTTTATTATAATGTTTACAAGTTGTCTTTATGACTAATGATAATTCTTATAGTTTAAATAAAATTAGTTTAAAAATATAAAGCTGTTAGTTAATACAGGAGAAAGTTATGATAAGGATGCTCAGTTTGTAAGTAAGATGTCAGATAATAGATGAATTTAAATTATAAGTAATGTTGGTAAAAAACACTGTAATATGTAAAGATTAGAGTGTTTTTTTACGAAATATAATTTATAATAAAATAAATAATAAAAAGGAGGGGTAGAATGAATGTGATTAAAAACATGAAAATCAGAACTAAATTAGCAGCTGCTTTTATTTTGATGGTATTAATTATTGGAGCATTAGGTACTATGGGAATATATAGCGGAAAAAGACTTAGCGATAATGGACAAACTATGTATAACCAAAATATTTTTAGCATTAATAAGCTTCATTTGATAATGGAAAACTTGCTAAATATTCGTTCGGAGTTACAAGGACTTGTTTTTGTTGATAGAAGTGAGGATTCAAAGAATAAAAGATTAACTATACTTGAAGATCTAAAACAAGAGAATCTTGTATATATGAAATCCTATGAGAAAGTAAGTTTTAATGCAGACAGCAAAAAGCTTTGGGATGAGTTTAATGTGCGTTTGGAAGAATACAGATCAGTTAGAGATAAAATTATTAACCTTGTTAAAGAAAAGAAATACAATGAAGCTGCAGCTATGGGAACTAATTTAGAAACTGTTAGAGTGAGTATGTTTGATCCTTTAAATAAATTAGTTACATTGAATGAAAAAATGGCTAAAGATAGTAATAGCCAAAATATATCAATTTACGATAGTATTAATAAAGTTATGTTAATTTTAATGAGTTCAGGTTTATTTATTGCTATTGTTTTAGGAATTATAATTTCTTTTTATATTTCAGGCTCTATAAGAAAAGGTTTACAATTTGCAGAGGCCTTGGGAAATGGAGATTTATCTTTTAAGTTAGATCTAGATAGTAAGGATGAATTAGGTCAATTAAGTAAGGCATTAAATAATGCAAGAGAAAACATAGTTAAGCTAGTTAAAGAAATAATTGAACAATCAGAACAAGTAACTGTTTCTAGTGAAGAATTATCATCTATTGTACAAGAGGTAACTTCAAAAATTGAAAATATAAATGAATTTGCCAATGAAATTGTAAAAGAAACACAAGAAGCTAGTGCTACTACTGAAGAAATTTCTGCTTCGGTGGAAGAAGTAAACTTTGGAGTTGCTGAGCTTGCCAATAGATCTACTGAAGGAAGTAGTGAAGCTCTTGGCATAAAAGAAAGAGCAGAGGAAATAAAAGAAAAGGGAAGTAAGTCTCAAATTACTGCTATAAATTTATATGAAACTAAACAAGTAAACATTATTAAGGCTATAGAAGAAGGAAAAGTAGTTGAAGAAATTATTGTGATGGCTGACTCTATAGCGCAAATTGCTGAACAAACTAATTTACTTGCTTTAAATGCGGCAATAGAAGCTGCAAGAGCAGGAGAGCAGGGAAAAGGATTTGCTGTTGTTGCTGATGAGATAAGGAAACTTGCTGAACAATCTTCAGATAATGTTAAAAATATTCAAGATATAATTATCAAAGTACAAAATGCTTTTAAAAATTTATCAATAAATTCCCAGGATGTATTAGAGTTCATTGATAAAGATGTTAAGGTAGATTATCAATTACTTGTTGATACAGGCGAAAGTTATAACAAGGATGCATTGTTTGTAAGTAAAATGTCAGAAGATATTGCAGCAATGGCTGAAGAAATAAATGCAACTATTGATGAAATATCTAAGGTAGTTCAAGGCATAGCAACTTCATCTCAAACTACTGCGTCTAATTCTAACCAAATAATGTCAAGTATTGATGAAACAACAAGAGCTATGGGAGAGGTTTTGCACAGCTCAGAAAATCAAGCTGCAATTGCTGAAAGGTTAAATAAATTAATACAAAGATTTAAATTTTAGTATGTTTGAAATTATAAAAATACGGTAATTAAAGCTAGAATAAAAAAGTAAGTTAGAGGAATCATATAATTATAACCTTAACAAAGGAGGAATTCATATGATGATCCGAGAAGGTTTAATACCAACTATTTTAGGTGCAGTTGTTAGTGGAACAGGTGCAACTATGAGCAGAAGAAAAGTAGCTCCGATGATAGCTGCTGGTATAATAGGTTTTGGTTTAGCTCACATTGTTTTAGGCTCAATTGATTTAGTAGAGCATAGAAATCGTATCATAAAGTAAAACAAAATGAAGGCATTATTTATGCCTTCATTTTAATTATGAGAGAAATAAAAAAATATATTAATTCTTATGCTTTTCTAGACATAGATAAGATAGAGTGATATAATTACAATGTTTTTCAGGAGAATATAAATATCAAAATAGGAGAAATATAATATGAAAAAATTAATTATTCTAATTATATTGCCTATATTAGTTCTGTTTTTTGGGTGCTCAAAAAACAACACAAATCTTTCAGATAAAGATAAGGGTAATGAAGCACCAGTAACAGATGATAATAATATTGTAAAAAACCAAAAATATAGTTTTGGACCTATGGCTGATGCATCAAAAATTGATGATGAAACTAAAAGATACCTACAAGATTTTTTAAACAAACTAGGAGACCCTACAAAGGATAAAATTACTTTTGAGGTTATGAGGACTAAATATGAATCTGATGGATCTTTAATGGTTGACATTTTTATTAGAAATGGTAATCCTGAGACAGTATTTAATATAGATACAACATTACAGTTAATAGAAAATGATGTGGTAATAGCAACGGCGGATTTTAAGTTTACTTTAGAGGATTTTGGGAAACTACCTAAAGATACCTCAAGACCATGGACTATATTATATTTTCCTGAAGATATGAAAAATAAGGATATTAAAATAAAAAATCCAATTATTAAATCTACTAAATGTGAATATGAATTTTAGAAGCTTGATTGAATAAGATTATACTATTTAATCAAGTTTTATTTTTTAGAAATTTAAATTATAATAGAATTGTTGTAGGCTTTAAGAATGGAGGAATTAAAATGCTAGAGTGGGATATTGTGATAATTGGAGGTGGACCTGCAGGACTTGCTGCTGCAATAAGGGCAAAAGAGTTAGGAAATGACAGAGTATTAATTTTAGAAAGAGAAGGCTACCTTGGTGGAGTATTAAATCAATGCATTCATAGTGGTTTCGGATTTGAAATAATGCAAAAAGAGCTTACAGGACCAGAATACGCTGAAGTATTTATTAGAAAAATATTAGTTATGGGTATAGAATATAAATTAAATACAACAGTATTCGATTTAAAGAGGGATAAAATAATTTATGCAGTAAATGAAGTTGATGGAATAATTGAAATTAAATCTAAAGCAATAATTCTAGCTACTGGTTGTAGGGAGAGGCCAAGAGGAACAATCAATATTGCTGGAAGTAAAAGCGCTGGGATTTTCACTGCAGGAACAGTTCAAAAATTTATTAACCTAGAAGGATATATTCCTGGCAAGGAAGTTGTAATTTTAGGTTCCGGAGATATTGCTCTTGTGGTAGCAAGAAGATTAATTTTAGAGGGAGCAAATGTTAAGGCTGTTATTGAAGTAAATGAACAGATTGAAGGCAAGAAAGAAAATCTAGAGGATTGTATAAAGGATTTTGATATTCCATTAAAGTTATGTTATACAGTTGTAGGGGTGGAAGGTATTGATAGAGTTGAAGGAGTAATCATTTCAAAAATAGATGAAAATAAAGTGCCTATAAAAGGAACAGAAGAATATATTGCCTGCGATACTATAGTATTGTCTGTAGAGTTAATACCTGATTCAGAATTATTAAAAGGCATTGGCATAAATCAATGGACTTCTTCAAGGGGGCCAAAAGTTAATGAAAATATGGAAACGGAAATAGAAGGAATATTTGCCTGTGGGAATTTACTGTATGTTCATAATAAGGTGGATAAAATAACACTTGAAGGGTACTCAGTTGGAGAAAAAGCAGTAAAATATATAAATGAAAACTACTATAAAAGCCTATGAAAATATAGGTTTTTATAGTAGCTTTTTTAAACAAGGCTTACATATAAGTGTCTTGCCCTTATTACCATAGATTATATCTTTTTCATCTTTTATAGATTTTCCGCATATTTCACAAGTTGGAGAAAGAGTATGTTTTTTTCCTACTGTGTTATCAAATAGACTGCTATTTTTTTTATTTGAGGGTGGATTATATTCTATAGGCTTTTCAGCAGTATTTCTTTTTTTTATCTGAAAATCCATAGAATATTTACTTTCTGCAAAAAGTTCTAATTCGAAACGTGGATTTTCGGAGTCGTAATATTCTTCTATAATAAGTGATCTAATTTGTGCATCATTTATTATAAGTCCGCTTTTTTCTATGCCATCAAAAATACTCTTAGGAATATTGGTAGTATCCGGATGCCTTTTTTGGCTTTTATAATATACCTTTAGTATAGCAATTAAGGATTCGGAAAGTACAGTATTTGGATTTTGAATACGAGCTTCATATGCTATTTGTTGTTCATAAATGGCATATCTATCATGATACTTTCCAGAATTAAAAGGGAGAATAGACCTTCCTTTTAGATTAGAAAGTTTAAAGTTTGATTTTGTAATAGGGGAACCCTGTATTACAATCTTTGCGTAATCCTTTGACATATTGGTAACTCCTTTAAAATTAAGCTATAATCATTATAGCACATATGTTCGATATAGGTAATGATATTTTCTTATTTCCAGAATTGATTCTTATCTATTGGGGAATACTCAAGTAAGTGATATAATAGTATAGAATTTTAGGTTTCTAGATAAAAATATTTATTTTTGTATATTTTAGAAGGGGAAAAAAATGAAGGATATTAAGATATTAGCTATAGAAACTAGTTGTGATGAAACTGCTGCTGCAGTTGTAGTAAATGGAAGAGAAGTAATGTCAAATATAATATCTTCTCAAATTGATATTCATACTAAGTTTGGAGGAGTAGTTCCTGAGGTGGCTTCAAGAAAACACATTGAAGCTATTAGCTTTGTAACTGAGCAAGCACTTAAGGAAGCAAACCTTAGTCTTCAAGATATAGATGCCATAGGAGTTACTTATGGACCTGGGCTTGTGGGAGCACTATTAGTAGGAGTGCAATATGGAAAGGCATTGGCTTATAGTTTAAAAAAACCTTTGATTGCTGTTAATCATATAGAGGGTCACATTAGCGCAAATTTTATTCAATATAAAGAATTAGAACCACCTTTTATTTGTCTTATTGTATCTGGTGGACATACTTTTATTGTGTATATGAAAAACTATGGACAATTTGAAATATTAGGGCAAACTAGGGATGATGCTGCAGGAGAAGCCTTTGATAAGGTTGCAAGAGCTATAGGGCTTGGATATCCTGGTGGTCCAAAGATAGATAAAATTTCTAAAGAAGGAAACCAAAAAGCTATAGTTTTTCCAAGGGCAAATTTTCACGAAAAAGGATGTCTAGATTTTTCTTTCAGTGGAATTAAATCTGCAGTATTAAACTATATTAATAAAGCAAGTATGAAAAATGAAGCTATAAATGTAGCTGATGTTGCTGCTTCTTTTCAAAAGGCCGTTGTTGATGTGCTTGTAGATAATGCTCTACAGGCATGTAAAATGAAAGGTGTCGACAAAATAGCCATCGCAGGTGGGGTTGCTTCAAATACTTGCTTAAGAGATACTATGATTAGTGAAGGATCAAAAAAAGGGATTAAAGTTCTTTTCCCTTCACCAGTATTATGTACAGATAATGCAGCTATGATAGGAAGTGCAGCTTATTATGAACTTATAAATGGAAGAGTTGCAAATTTAAAGTTAAATGCTATTCCAAACCTAAAACTAGGAGAAAGATAAGCAGACATCCCAAATCTGCGATTTGGTGATGGTCGCTTACTCCTTCGAGGAACGAGAAGGAGTTTCCTACAAAACACATCTCAAATTATTAATTTCATAAATTTATTTTAAAGCTTTTTTAATGTTCAGAGTTAATTTATAATATTTTATATAGAAATGTGTTGAAACTACCGAAATAGGAGGTGTAAAAATTTGGACAAGATACTAGTTATTAATGATTGCAGACTCGAAGAGGTAATAATGAAGGACATTCTAGTAAATGAAGGATATCAAGTAAAGATAGATAATGAGTATGGAGCAATCAGTAGTGTTAAAGATTTTTTACCTAATACGGTTATTGTAAATCTTATAATGAGAGAAACCACTGGAGATAAATTAATTAGCAGAATAAAGGGAATTAACAATGAAATAAAATGCATATTATCTTCTAGCAACTTATTGCAATTAGAAGATTTTTCGGAAAATAAAGTAGATGCAGTAATAAAAACACCTATTGAGAGGGAGTCGCTTTTAAAAGCGGTAAAAGATCCAGCAAAAGCTAAATTAAAGGCTAAGTTTTGCATAAATTGTGGAACTAAAATAGAAAAAGAAATTGAATTTAGAGCGAAATTTTGTCCTGATTGTGGTGAAAAGCTATAATTTATAAAAAAATTCAAAATTTTTAAAATAAACACTAGAAATTATATAATTAATGTAGTATAATTATTTATGTAAACATTTTCAATTATCAAGTTGCCAAATCCAACCCCATTTAAAATATAAATTCCATCAAAAAGCACCGATAATAATATCGGTGCTTTTTAAATGATTTCTTCCCATGAAGAGTAAAGCTCTTCTAATTTAGATTGATAATCGTTAATTTGTTTATTGATTTCCTCGCTTTTTTTAGGATTTGAATAAACTTCCTCAAGACAAAGAAGATTAGTTAATTCATCTACTTGCTTTTCTATATTCGATATCTCTTCTTCGAGGTTTTTAACTTGTAATTGCTTTTGCTTTTGAATTTTTTCTTCCTCACGTTTTTTCTTTTTTTCATATTGAATCTGAGTTTTAGTTTTACCTTCGTTTTCTAGAAGTTCTTCGAATCTTAAAGGATTATTTTTCTTCTCTACATAATAATTATAGTTTCCTAAATAAGTTTTTACGCCATTTTCATTTAATTCATAAATCTTTTCAGCTATTTTATTTAAGAAGTATCTATCATGTGAAATAGTAATTATAGTTCCATCATATCCAAGAATAGCATCTTCTAATGCTTCACGGGACATTATATCTAAGTGATTTGTAGGTTCATCTAAAAGAAGAAAATTAGATTTAGATAACATAAGCTTTAAAAGATTTATTTTGCATTTTTCTCCACCACTTAGGGAAGAAATTTTTTTAAATACCTCATCTCCAGTAAACAAAAAGATTGCAAGAGAGTTTCTGAGTTCTGTGGCAGTAAGGTTAGGGAAATCATCCCAAATTTCATCTAATACTGTTTTATCATTATCCAAGTTAGATTGTTCTTGATCATAATACCCAATATATGCATTTTTACCTAAGGCACAAACTCCTTTATCAGGTGAAACCTTACCCATCAGAATTTTAAAAAGGGTAGTTTTACCCCGACCATTTTCTCCAATTAAAGCAACTCTTTCACCACGTTTAATATCTAGGTCTAGATTGTTAAACAAAGTCTTATCGGAAAAACCTTTTGATAAACCTTCAATATGGAGTACATCATTTCCGCTCTTTATGGGAGTTTGAAATTGCATTTTTGTAATCTTCTTATCCTTAATAGGAGCGTCGATTCTCTCAATTTTATCTAAAGCCTTTTGTCTGCTTTCAGCGGCTCTGATGCTTTTTTCTCTATTAAATGAGCGATATCTTTCTATTATTTCTTCTTGTCGTTTGATTTCTTGTTGCTGAAGCGTATATGCTTTTAATTTTTCTTCATAAGCTTTTTTCTTTAATTCAACATAATCAGAATAATTGCCGTTGTATGTATCTACAATACCGTTATTTAAATCAAAGGTTTTGGTAGTTATAGAATCTAGAAAAAATCTATCATGAGATACAACGATAATTGAACCTTTATATGATTTAAGGTATTCTTCTAACCATTCAATTGTCTCTAAATCTAGGTGGTTTGTAGGTTCATCTAACAATAATATATCAGGATTAGAGAGAAGAAGCTTACAAAGTGCTATTCTGGTTTTCTGTCCACCACTTAAGATGTTAATAGGTTTTTCATAATCTTTTTCTATAAAACCTAGACCTTGCAAAACCCTACTAATATTTGCTTTAAAGGTATATCCTCCACGATTAACAAATACTTCAGATAATACTGCATATTCTTTAATTATTTTATCATGATATTCTGAATTAGAAGGATCATAAGGTCTATTCATTTCTATTTCTAATTCTCTTAATTTTGTCTCTAAGTCTAATAAATCTTGAAAGACTGACAGTACCTCTTCATAAATAGAACTACTACTTTCAAGGGAAAGATGTTGGGCAAGATATCCAATTTTTTTATTCTTATCAATAAATATTTCTCCATCATCTGGATCCAATTGCTTTGTAATTATCTTCAATAAAGTTGATTTACCTGCACCATTTGGTCCAACTAAACCTACTCGCTCACCTTCTTCTATGCTGATTGATACACTTCTTAAAATTACTTCAATACCATAAGCTTTGCTTATATTTTTGCAACTTAAAACTATCATCTGTTTCACCTACCCTATAACATTGTACTATGTAATCGTAAATTTTTGTAGATAATTTAAAATGAAATAGATTGGTAAATGATTTTTATTAGATAAAAAATGCATAATAATATGCTATTTACTTAGAATAGATATAAATAAAGTAATAAACGACAGAATAGTAACTTGACAATATTAAAAATGCTGTTCTTGTATAAATAAAATAAATATAGTAAAATAATAAATTAAATAACTAATTAAGTATTTTAAAATAATAAATAGCATTTTGTATTGTTATTTGTATTTTAGGCATATTTTCTTGAAAAGGGGTAAAAGGTGATGGAAAAGAAAAAAGAAATATCTATGGCCGTTATAAGGAGATTACCTAAGTATCAAAGGTATCTATACGAGTTAATGAGACATGATATTGATAGAATATCTTCAAAAGAGTTAAGTGAAAAAATTGGCTTTACTGCTTCACAAATAAGGCAAGATTTAAATAATTTTGGAGATTTTGGACAGCAAGGCTATGGATACAATGTTAAAGACTTACTAGGAAAAATTAATTCTATTTTAGGCTTAGATCATGAATATAACATTGTTATAATCGGAGCCGGCAATATAGGTCAGGCTGTAGCAAATTACACTAAATTCGACAGATTAGGTTTTAAACTGTCAGCAATATTTGATGTGAACCCTAAATTGGTTGGTATTAAAATTAGAGATGTAAAAATAAAAGATATTGATGAATTAGACGATTATCTTAAAAATAACAAAGTTGACTTAGGAGTTATATGTGTTCCTAAATCTAACGCTCAAAGTGTTTGTGATATTTTGGTGGCTAATGGAGTCGAAGGAATATGGAATTTTGCACCAATAGACCTTGAAACTGGTGGAAAAGTTATTATTGAGAATGTACATTTAAGTGAAAGTTTACTTACTTTAACTTATTTATTAAATTGCCAAAAAAATAACACAGATTAAAGGTAAAAGAATGTTAACGTTTACTAAGAAAAGTGTTAAAAGCATTAATTTTTGTTGAAATATATTTATTTACGATATATAATGAAAATGTAGGTTTTATTTTGGGTAGAGGTAAAAAATTATAAGAATTTTACCTATTATTGTTACGATATTAACAATAAAAATGGTAGAATAATTAAGTCAAGTTGTGGGGAGGATAATTATTATGGAATTAAAAAATGTTCTGCTTCAAAAGGAAGGAAATGTAGCGTTAGTTACAATCAACAGACCTAAAGCTTTGAATGCACTAAATTCAGAAACCCTAAAAGAACTAGACATAGTTATTGACGAAATTGCAAATAGCAATGATATATTTGCTGTAGTTTTGACAGGGGCTGGAGAAAAGGCTTTTGTAGCTGGTGCAGATATATCTGAAATGAAAGAAATGAATGTATTACAAGGTAGAAATTTTGCTATACTTGGGAATAAAGTGTTCAGAAAATTAGAAACATTAGAGATACCTGTTATAGCAGCTATAAATGGCTTTGCATTAGGCGGAGGCTGCGAACTTTCTATGGCTTGTGACATAAGAATTGCATCAGAAAAAGCTAAATTCGGACAACCAGAAGTAGGACTAGGAATTACTCCGGGCTTTGGTGGAACTCAAAGACTTGCAAGACTAGTAGGTATGGGAATGGCTAAAGAGATAATCTATTCAACAAGATTAATAGATGCTCAAAAAGCTTTACAAATAGGTCTTGTAAATAGTGTTGTAGCACCAGAAGCATTATTAGATGAAGCTAAAAAACTTGCAGGGGAAATAGCAAGTAAAGCTCCAGTTGCTGTAAAACTAAGTAAACAAGCTATAAATAGGGGTATGCAAGTTGACATGGATACAGCAATAATGATAGAAGCTGAGGTGTTTGGAGAGTGCTTCTCCACTGAAGACCAAACAGATGCAATGACAGCATTTGTAGAAAAAAGAAAATTAGAAGGTTTCAAAAACAGATAGGAGGTTAAATTAATGAATTTTGAATTTACTAGAGAACAAGAATTTGTAAAACAGATGGTTAGAGAATTCGCTGAAAATGAAGTTAGACCAATAGCTGGAGAAATAGATCAAACTGAGGAATTCCCAATAGAAAACGTAAAGAAAATGGCTAAATATGGAATAATGGGATTGCCTTTCTCAACAGAATATGAAGGAGCTGGTTCAGACTATCTTTCATACATATTAGCAGTTGAAGAACTAGCTAAAGTATGTGGTACTCACAGTGTTATTCTTTCTGCTCACGTTTCACTTTGTGCTGCTGTAATAGATCAATTTGGAACAGAAGAACAAAAGAAAAAATACCTTCCAGACTTAGCAAGCGGAAGAAAAGTTGGTGCTTTCGGTTTAACTGAACCAAATGCAGGAACAGATGCTGCTGGACAACAAACTGTAGCAGTTAAAGATGGAGATAACTACATCCTTAACGGACAAAAAATATTCATAACAAATGGTGGATATGCTGAAACTTTCATAGTTATGGCTATGACAGACAAGAGCAAAGGTGTTAAAGGAATATCTGCATTTATAGTAGAAAAATCTTTCCCAGGATTCTCAATAGGAAAAGTTGAAGATAAATTAGGAATAAGAGCATCATCTACTACTGAATTAGTATTTGAAGACTGCGTAGTTCCAGCTGAAAACATGCTTGGAAAAGAAGGAAAAGGATTTGGAATCGCAATGAAGACTCTTGATGCAGGAAGAATTGGTATTGCTGCACAAGCATTAGGATTAGCAGAAGGTGCTTTAGAAGAAGCTATAAAATATATGAAAGAAAGAAAACAATTCGGAAAAGAATTATACAAATTCCAAGGAATGGCTTGGATGGCTGCTGAATGTAAAGCTAGAATTGAAGCTGCAAGATATTTAGTATATAAAGCTGCTTCTAATAAACAAGCTGGTTTACCATATAGTGTAGAAGCTGCTACAGCTAAATTATTTGCTGCTGAAACAGCAATGGATGTTACAACTAAAGCAGTTCAAATGTTTGGTGGATACGGATATACTAAAGATTATCCAGTAGAAAGATTAATGAGAGATGCTAAGATAACAGAAATCTACGAAGGAACATCTCAAGTTCAAAAGATGGTTATCTCAGGAGCATTATTCAGATAATAGATTAATCAAGGAGGGAATAAAACGATGAAAATAGTTGTTTGCTTAAAACAAGTTCCAGATACAAACCAAGTTAAAATAGATCCAGTAACAGGAACACTTATAAGAGAAGGAGTTCCATCAATAATAAACCCAGAAGATAAACACGCTTTAGAAGAAGCATTAAGATTAAAAGATGAAAACGGAGCTCATGTAACAATAGTAACAATGGGACCTCCACAAGCAGAAGCTGCATTAAGAGAAGCAATGGCAATGGGAGCAGATGACGCTATATTAGTAACTGACAGAGCATTCGCTGGAGCAGATACATTAGCAACATCTCATGCATTAGCAGGAGCATTAAAGAAATTAGATTATGATCTAGTATTAGCAGGAAGACAAGCGATCGACGGAGATACAGCTCAAGTTGGACCAGAAATTGCTGAACACTTAAGTCTTCCACAAGTAACTTATGTACAAAAAGTAGAAGTAGCTGGAGATGCATTAAAAGTAACTAAAGCATTAGAAGATGGATACGAAGTAGTAGAAATCAAAATGCCATGCGTACTTACAGCAATTAAAGAATTAAACAATCCAAGATATATGAACGCTAGAAACATATTTGAAATCTTCAAGAAAGAAGTTAAAGTATGGAGTGCTGACGATATAGATGTTGATAAAGCTTTACTAGGCTTAAAAGGATCTCCAACAAAAGTTAAGAGATCATGGCCAAAAGAAAACAAAGGTAAAGGCGAAGTAGTTAACATGTCAGCTAAAGAAGCAGCAGCATTTGCAGCAGCAAAATTAAAAGAAAAGCACTATATTTAGTATATAAGTAGAAGTGGAGGTATAAACAATGAATATAGCAGATTTCAAGGGCGTTTGGGTTTTTGCCGAACAAAGAGATGGAGAGCTACAAAAAGTAGCATTAGAATTAGTAGGAAAAGGTAGAGAAATAGCTAACAAATTAGGAACAGAATTAGTAGCTATATTATTAGGAAATAAAGTAGATGACTTAGCAAAAGAATTATTAGCTTTTGGTGCAGATAAAGTAATATATGCAGAAGATGAAAAATTAGCACACTTCACAACAGATGCTTACACAAAAGTAATTTGTGATTTAGTAAATGAAAAGAAACCAGAAGTAATGTTAATCGGAGCATCATTCCTAGGAAGAGATTTAGGACCAAGAGTAGCAGGAAGATTATCTACAGGATTAACTGCTGATTGTACAGGATTAGATGTAGAAGAAGGAACAAACCACTTAATGATGACAAGACCAGCATTTGGTGGAAACTTAATGGCTACAATCATGTGTACTGAAAACAGACCACAAATGGCTACAGTAAGACCAGGAGTTTTTGATAAATTAGCTAAAGATGAAGCTAAAGTAGATGCAGCTAAAATTGAAAAAGTTGCAGTAACTCTTGGAGCAGATGACTTAAGAGTAAAGGTATTAGAAGTTGTTAAAATAGCTAAAGAAGTTGCTGATATCGGAGAAGCTGAAATATTAGTATCTGGAGGAAGAGGAGTAGGAAGCAAAGAAAACTTTGCAATACTACAAGAACTTGCTGATGTATTAGGCGGAACAGTAGCAGGATCAAGAGCAGCAGTAGAAAATGGCTGGATAGACCATGCATTACAAGTAGGTCAAACAGGAAAGACTGTAAGACCAAAACTATACATTGCTGTAGGAATTTCTGGAGCTATTCAACATTTAGCTGGAATGCAAGACAGTGATTACATAATCGCTATCAACAAAGATGCTGATGCATCAATAATGAAAGTAGCTGACTTAGGATTAGTTGGAGACTTCAGCAAAGTTGTTCCAGAAATGGTAGCTCAAATTAAAAGCTATAAATAATTAATAAAAAGTATATTATGCTAATATTTGACTTTATAAATATTGCATAATGTGCTAATATAGTTAATGAAAAGTATATTATGTTAATGCTTGCCCTTAAAAGGGTGAGCATTAACATAAATATTTTATTTTAAATTTATTAACTTTAATTTTATAATAAGGTTAAAGTAAAATTTGGGGAGGTATATTAATATGAAAAAAGTATGTGTACTTGGTGCTGGAACAATGGGAGCAGGTATTGCTCAAGCTTTTGCTGTAAAAGGCTATGAAGTATTAGTAAGAGACATCAAAGACGAATTTGTACAAAAGGGACTTAATGGAATTAATAAAAACCTTTCAAAATTAGTTGAAAAAGGTAAGATGGAAGAAGCTAAGAAAGAAGAAATACTTTCTAAACTATCAGGAACAGTTGACCTAAATGCGGCTGCTGATTGTGATTTAATAGTTGAAGCAGCAGTAGAAAACATGGAAATCAAAAAACAAATATTTGCTGAATTAGATAAAATATGCAAACCTGAAACAATTCTTGCTTCAAATACATCTTCTTTATCAATAACAGAAGTTGCATCAGCAACAAAGAGACCTGATAAAGTTATAGGAATGCACTTCTTCAACCCAGCTCCTGTTATGAAACTAGTTGAAATCATAAGAGGAATGGCAACATCACAAGAAACTTATGATGCTGTAAAAGAAATGTCATTAGCTATAGGAAAGGATCCAGTAGAAGTTGCAGAAGCACCAGGATTTGTTGTAAATAAAATATTAATCCCAATGATAAACGAAGCTGTTGGAATATTAGCAGAAGGAGTAGCTTCAGCTGTAGATATAGACAAAGCTATGATGCTTGGAGCTAATCATCCAATGGGACCTTTAGCTTTAGGAGATCTTATAGGTCTTGACGTATGTCTTGCTATAATGGACGTACTATATAAAGAAACTGGAGATTCTAAATACAGAGCTCATACATTACTTAGAAAATACGTTAGAGCTGGCTGGTTAGGAAGAAAGTCAGGCCAAGGATTCCACAATTACGCAAAATAATTATTTGAACATATATAATAAGAATACAGCTGGTACCTGTAGTTACCAGCTGTATTTTTTTATTTTTTGCTCTATATAATTTAAAAAAAATTATATAATATAGAGTAAAGGATATTGAAAGAGGAGAATCTTATATGGATTATAAAAAGGATCAACGTTCTGAAGTTATAGAAAAATCACATTTAAGATCTATTAATTATGGAATAGAAAAAGAAAGATTAGTGTCTAAAAAAATATTAAAAGGGAGAGAACGTGATTACAACATAAAAAGCAAAGAATCCATAATTAAAGTAGCTACACCGGTTATGGATACATTACAGGAAATACTACAAGATTCAGGATTTTTTATAGTTTTAACAGACGAAGAGGGGTGTATTTTAAATACGGTAGGTGATAAAGACATATTACTTGAAGCAGAAAAAATGGATATGGTTGTAGGAGCATATATGGATGAAAAAAGTATAGGTACTAATGCCATGGCAATAGCAATAAAAGAAGATATGCCAATACAAGTTTCCGCAAAAGAGCATTTTATAAATGCATACCATAAATGGACCTGTTCAGCTGCCCCGATACATAACATCAATGATGAAATAATAGGGAGTATAAACTTAACAGGAAAGAAAGACAAAGTTCATCCCCATACTCTAGGGCTTGCAGTAGCATCAGTAAAGTCTATAGAAAATCAACTAAAAGCTGACTTTATAAATGAAAAACTAGAAGAAGCCTATGAATATATGAATGCAATAGTAGATTCAATGTCATATGGGATATGCGCTGTAAATTTTCATGGAGAAATAAAAAGCATAAATAAAAATGCATGTATAATGCTAAATGTAGATAAAGAGGGAATACTAAGTAAATCTATTGATTTGGTATTACCTACATGGAAACAAATAATTAAGGAATTGCAGGAAGGGAAAACTTTTATTGATAGAGAATGCAGCTTTAATAATAGAGATAAAAATGATAGATTTTTAGTGAATGCAACTCCGATTAAAAATGGAAATGAAGTTTTGGGGATGCTTATAGTTTTTAGGGAAATGCATAATGTGTATAAAATAGTAAATAAATATGGAGGAATGATAGCTACATATACTTTTGATGATATAATTGGAAAAAGTCCTGAATTGCTTAAAGTATTAGACTTTGCAAAGACAATTGCATCGACCCCTTCCACTGTGTTGATTCAAGGAGAAAGTGGTACAGGAAAAGAACTTCTAGCACAAGCCATACATAATTATGGGATTAGAAAGAGGCAAAGTTTTGTAGCTATTAATTGTGGAGCAATTCCAAAAAGCTTAATAGAGAGTGAGCTATTTGGCTATGAAGAAGGTGCTTTTACTGGTGCTAAAAGTGGAGGAAACATTGGTAAGTTTCAACTTGCCAATGGTGGAACGCTATTTTTAGATGAGATTGGAGAAATGCCGCTGGATATGCAAGTAAAACTTCTAAGGGTATTACAAGAGGGGTATATAGTAAAGGTTGGAGGAAATAAAGTTATACCAATAGATGTAAGAATTATAGCAGCAACAAATAAAGATTTAAAGGAAGAGGTAAAGAAAGGAACCTTTAGAGAAGATTTATTCTATAGATTAACGGTAATACCAATAAGACTACCTTCACTTAGGGAAAGAAAAGGAGACTTAGAGGTATTAATAAGGCATTATCTTAGAATAAAAGCAAGTAAGCTTAATAAACCTATACCGAGAATAGATAAAAAATTAATTGAAGAAATTAGGGAATATAATTGGCCAGGAAATATAAGGGAACTAGAAAATTTTATAGAAAATATAGTTAGTTTAGAGGGAAAGACAACATTCGATTTAAAAGAAAATGTCAATATAAATCCTTCTTCTAGCAGTAGTATAAACAAATTTGAAGAAGGTATGACAATTAAAGATATGGAGATCAAACTTATAAAAGAGACTATTGAAAGATGCAACGGAAATATGACTAAGGTGGCAAAAAATCTCGGAATAGGAAGGAATACCCTGTATTGTAAGATAAAAAATTATAATATATTGACATAAAATTAACTATCATAATTTTCTGAATATAAAAACAGTGTCATGATATAGGACGAAGTACTAAAATAGAACACAAAAAAACATACAAAATGTCCTGAAATATGACACTTTAACCATTATAAAAGCTAATAACTATAGATCTAAGTAAAAACAAGGTATAAATTAAATAGGAAAATTGGCATGAACCTTGCTAATAATATTGTTAATAAAATAACAAAAATAAATTTATTATTAGGAGGTAAATATTATGTCAAGATTTACATTACCAAGAGATATATATTTTGGTGAAGGGTCATTAGATGTTTTGAAAACGATTAAAGGGAAAAAAGCTGTAATAGTGCTTGGTGGAGGATCAATGAAAACCTTTGGTTTCTTAGACAAGGTTGAGACATATCTAAAGGAAGCTGGAATAGAAACAAGGTTAATAGAAGGAGTTGAACCAGATCCATCTGTTGAAACTGTAATGAATGGTGCAGCTATTATGAGAGAATTCCAGCCAGATTGGATAATTGGAATAGGTGGGGGTTCTCCAATAGATGCAGCAAAAGCAATGTGGATATTTTACGAATATCCAGATTTCACATTTGAAAAAGCTATAATACCTTTTGGAATTCCTGAGTTAAGGCAAAAGGCAAAGTTCATTGCAATTCCATCTACAAGTGGTACAGCTACGGAAGTAACAGCTTTTTCAGTAATAACTGACTATAAAGCTCAGATAAAATATCCACTAGCTGATTTTAATTTGACACCGGATATAGCTATAGTAGATCCTGAACTTGCACAAACTATGCCTCCTAAGCTTGTTGCTCACACTGGAATGGATGCATTAACTCATGCTGTAGAAGCATATGTTGCTTGTGCAAGATCTTATTTTTCAGATCCACTTGCAATTCAGGCTATAGTTATGATAAAAGAAAGCTTGCAAAAATCTTTTGAAGGAGAAAAAGAAGCTAGAAACCATATGCATATAGCACAATGTCTTGCTGGAATGGCTTTCTCTAATGCATTACTTGGAATTACTCACAGTATGGCTCATAAAATAGGTGCAGTATTCCATATTCCTCATGGTTGTGCAAATGCAATATTTCTTCCTTATGTAATTCAATACAATAGAAAAGCAAGTGAAGATAGATATGCTGCTATAGCAAAAGCTCTTGGATTAGAAGGTCAGAATGACAAGGAATTAGTTGATTCATTGATAGAAATGATTAAAGATTTAAATGTTAAATTAAATATACCTGCTACTGTAAAAGAATGGGGAGTAGATGAAAATGAATTTAAAGAAAAAGTAAAATTTATGGCATGCAATGCAGTAAAAGATGCATGTACAGGAGCTAATCCAAGATCAGTAGATGATGAATTGATGGAAAGATTATATAATTGTGCATTCTATGGTGATAGAGTAGATTTTTAATTATTCATAAGATTATTAAAGGCTCTCTTTACTGAGAGCTTTTTATTACTTATAATAAAAGAAGAAGTTTAGATACGCTTAAAATAAAAAAAGGATATGGGGTGGAATTATGTTTAAAATTGTAAAAAAAGAGCTGCTTGTGCCCAATATTTATTTAATGGACATAGAGGCACCAAGGGTAGCAAAATCGGCACAACCAGGCCAATTTGTAATAGTTAAATCAGATGAAAGGGGCGAAAGAGTCCCTCTTACAATTTGCGACTATGATCAGGAGAAAGGAACAGTTACAATAGTTTTTCAAACAGTTGGACGTTCAACTCATGAAATGGCAAATTATGAAGAAGGAGAAGCTTTCCAAGATTTTGTTGGACCACTAGGTAGACCATCTGAGTTTGTACATGAAAATCTTGAAGAACTTAAGAACAAAAAAATATTGTTTATCTCAGGTGGAGTAGGTGCTGCCCCTGTATATCCACAAGTAAAATGGTTACATGAAAATGGAATTGAAGCAGATGTAATAATGGGAACTAGAACTAGAGAGCTATTAATACTTGAAGATAAAATGAGAGCTGTTGCAGATAATGTTTATGTAACTACAGATGATGGCTCTTATGGATTTAAAGGATTAGTAACAGAAAAATTTAAAGAACTAGTAGAAAAAGAAGGAAAGAAATATGATGTTGTTGTAGCAATTGGACCTATTATTATGATGAAGTTTGTTGCATTAACTACTAAGCCTTATGGAATTAAAACAATAGTAAGCATGAATCCGCTTATGGTAGATGGAACTGGAATGTGTGGGGCATGTAGAGTAACAATTGGTGAAGAGACTAAATTTGCATGTGTAGACGGTCCTGAATTTGATGGCCATTTAGTAAAGTTTGATGAGGCTATAAGAAGACAATCAATGTTTAAAAGTGAAGAAGGAAGAGAACTGATTAGACAAGAAGAAAGTAATTTAGAACCACATCATCATAAAAATGGTGGAGGCTGTGGATGCTGTGGAGGTAATAAATAATGGATAAGATGAAGAGAGTGCCAGTAAGAGAACAAGATCCAAAAGTAAGAAGTACAAATTTTGATGAAGTTTGCTTAGGTTATACAGTAGAGGACGCTGTGGAAGAATCAAAGAGATGTCTTAACTGCAAAAATCCTCTTTGTGTTAAAGGGTGTCCGGTTTCAATAAATATACCAGAATTTATTAAACACATTAAAGAAGAAGAATTTGAAGAGGCTGCAAAAACTATTGCAAAATATAGTTCTTTACCAGCTGTTTGCGGAAGAGTATGTCCTCAAGAAACCCAATGTGAAGGTAAATGTATATTAGGCATAAAAGGCGAACCTGTTTCTATTGGAAAATTAGAAAGGTTTGTAGGGGATTGGTCAAGAGAAAACAATATTAATCTTTCCGACACAGAACCTAAGAAGAATAAAAAAGTTGCTGTAATAGGAAGTGGTCCATCTGGACTTACTTGTGCAGGAGATTTAGCTAAAAAGGGTTACGATGTTACAATATTTGAAGCACTACATGAACCAGGTGGAGTTTTAGTTTATGGTATACCAGAATTTAGACTTCCAAAAGATACAGTAGTTAAAACAGAAATTGAAAATATTAAAAAATTGGGAGTTAAAATTGAAACAAATGTTATTGTAGGAAGAACTGCAAATATTGATAAATTGATGGAGGAAGAAGGCTTTGAAGCAGTATTCATTGGTTCAGGTGCTGGACTTCCTAAATTCATGGGTATTCCAGGAGAAAATGCTAACGGAGTATCTTCAGCAAATGAGTTTTTAACAAGAGTAAACTTAATGAAAGCTCACAAAATAGAGTATGCAACTCCAGTTAAGGTTGGAAGTAAGGTAGCAGTAGTAGGTGGAGGTAATGTTGCTATGGATGCTGCTAGAACGGCTTTAAGACTTGGAGCAGAAACTCATATAGTATATAGAAGATCAGAAGAAGAACTTCCAGCAAGGGTTGAAGAAGTACACCACGCTAAGGAAGAAGGAATTATATTTGATTTGTTAACTAATCCAGTAGAAATATTAGTAGATGAAAATGGATGGGTTAAAGGAATGAAATGCGTAAGAATGGAACTAGGAGAGCCAGATGCTTCAGGAAGAAGAAGTCCTAGAGTGATAAAGGATTCAGAGTTTATAATAGATGTAGATACTGTAATAATGTCATTAGGTACTTCACCTAACCCATTAATATCAAGTACCACAAAAGGATTAAATGTTAATAAACATGGATGTATTATAACAGAAGAAGAAACAGGTAAAACTTCTAAGGGAGCCGTATTTGCAGGTGGAGACGCTGTAACTGGGGCTGCAACAGTAATTCTTGCTATGGAAGCAGGTAAAAAAGCTGCAAAAGCAATTGATGAATTCTTATCAAATAAAGAAAAATAATAAGAAAGCTGCTAGGCAACTTTCTTTAGGTACTAGGTACTGGGTTGCTAGGTACTAGGAAAATATCTTTCACTAGAACCTAGTACCTAGCAACTAGTACCTAAATTTTTATTTTGTAAAATAAAAGGAGAGTAAAATGGATTTTAATTATCTAGAAAGTATAGAAGATGGGATAATATTAAAAGATGTTAGAAATTTTGAGCTTAGTCATATATTTGATTGTGGACAGTGTTTTAGATGGGAAAAACAAGATAATGGGAACTATATTGGAGTTGCATTCGAAAAGGTAATCGAAATTGAAAAAACAGGTAATGACGTAATTATATATAATGCTACTGAAGAGGACTTTAAAAATATATGGGGAGAATACTTCGATCTTTATAGAGATTATTCAACAATAAAAGAAATATTAAGCAAAGACCCTATACTTAAAGAATCAATAAAATTTGGAGAAGGAATAAGATTGCTTAAGCAAGATCCATTTGAAATAATAATATCTTTTATAATTTCTGCTAACAATAGAATACCTATGATAAAAAAAGTAATAAGTAATATATCTGAAACCTGGGGAAAGCCTATTGAATATAAGGGAAGAATATTTTATGCATTTCCAACCATAGATAAACTATTAAACTGTACTATAGAAGAACTTGAAAAATGTAGAACAGGATTTAGAGGAAAGTATATAAAAAGTACCATTGATATACTATCTAAAGATCCTACGTTTATTGAAAAACTAAAATCCAGTAATGATAATCAATGCTATGTGAACCTACAAAAGCTAAATGGTGTAGGACCAAAGGTTGCGGATTGTATTATGCTTTTTTCTATGGAAAAATATTCGGCATTTCCGGTAGATGTATGGGTAAAAAGAGCTATGCAATATTTCTATTTAGCACCTGATGTATCCTTAAATAAAATAAGAGATTTTGCCATAAACAAATTTGGTGAGCTATCAGGTTTCGCACAACAGTACTTATTCTATTATGCAAGGGAAAACAATATAAAAATATAAATATGAAAACTAAGATAGATTACTATTTTTTATGATAAAATGAGAGCATTCTAAAAAATGCTCTCAATCTGTTTCAAAAAAATTAGGTGCTGTTATAAAAAAATCTTCTATTTTTACATACACTCTGTTATAATTAATGTGAATAATTTCATTACACATAAATATGTGTTATAGGAGGAGGAAAGCACAATGGCTGCTTTTGAAACAGAATTAAAGAAATTAAAATATGAAGTATTAAAAGAAGTTGCAATACTAGCAAAGGAAGATAAATTAACACAAGAAGAGATTGAGAATATACCATATAGTATAATAAAAGGTGAAAAGCCTAAGTATAGATGCTGTGTTTACCATGAAAGAGCTATTATTAAGGAAAGAGCAAAACTAGCTGCAGGATATATCCCGAATGGAGATAAGCCAAGTCCATTAGTAAAGGCGAAGGATCAAGACCAAATAATGTATATAATTGAAGCTGCTTGCGATAGGTGCCCAATAAACAAGTACACTATTACAGAAGCTTGTAGAGGATGTCTGCAACATAGCTGTATGGAAGCATGTAATTTTAATGCAATCTATAAAGTCAATGGAAGAGCTTATATAAATCAAGATGTTTGTAAAGAATGTGGTATGTGTAAAAGCGCATGTCCATATAATGCTGTTTCAGAAGTTATGAGACCTTGTAAAGTAGCATGTCCAACTAATGGACTTGCTATAGATCCGAATGATAGAAGGGCAATTATTAATAAGGATGAATGTATTGATTGCGGTGCATGTATGACGGCTTGTCCTTTTGGGGCTATTTCTGATAGGAGCTACATGGTTCCAGTAATTAATAAGCTAGAAAATAAAGAAAAAGTTTATGCAGTAATTGCTCCAGCTATAGTAGGGCAATTTGGACGGGAAGTAACCGTTGGACAAATTGTAGGGGGGTTAAAGGAGTTAGGATTTACTGAAGTAATTGAAGCTGCTTGTGGTGCAGATGCAGTAACTGCACATGAAGCTATGGAATTTGTTGAAAGAATGGAAAAGGGAGATAAATTTATGACCACTTCCTGTTGTCCTGGGTTTGTTTCTTACATTGAAAAGAAGTTTCCAGATCAAGTAGACAGAATATCAAATACAGTATCACCTATGATAGCTGCAGGAAGACTAATTAAAAAGAAGGAAAAAGATGCAACGGTTGTATTTATTGGCCCATGTACAGCTAAAAAGAGTGAAATTAGAAGAGATAATTTAAAGGATGCAGTAGATTATGTTTTAACCTTTGAAGAGATTGAAGCTATATTTGGAGCATACAATATTCAGGTAGAACAACTTGAAGATAATGAAATCAATGATGCTTCAGCTCTAGGAAGAGGCTTTGCTGAAGGTGGCGGTGTTAGTGCTGCAGTTGAAAGCTATATTAAAAGTAAAGATATTAATATTCGATTTAATCCAGTAAAAATTAGTGGGCATAGTAACTTAAGAAAGTTTATGCTATTAGCTAAAAATGGAAGACTCCCTGGAAACTTTTTTGAGGGAATGATGTGTGAAGGAGGCTGTATTGGAGGAGCTGCAGCGGTATGTGACCAAAAGAAAACTAAGATACTGTTGAACAAATTTAGCAAGGAATCCAAAATACAGCAAGTAATATCAAATGAAAGAATTAAGGAATTTGAAGGTGTAGAATTAAATAAATAAGAATAAATTATTTATATAGATATAAATAAAGCTGTTTAAAATAAGTTTATTTTAGCAGCTTTATTTATTGGTATAGTTTAAAATAAATATGATTAAAATATAAAGTAAATAAAAGAAAGAATGTGAAATTAAATGATATTTACTTACAATGTACACTAATTGTATTAAATGATGATTTAAGTTAAATGATGGTATTTGATATTGATTTTACTATAAATTATTATTATAATTGTATTAGCACTCAAAGTTAATGAGTGCTAACAGAATAAAAAATAATTTAATTAATAAAATATAATATTACATAAGGAGGGTTTTTTTATGAGAATAAAGCCACTTGGAGACAGAGTAGTAATTAAAAGATTAGAGGCTGAAGAAACTACAAAAAGCGGAATAGTATTACCAGGAAGTGCAAAGGAAAAACCTCAGGAAGCAGAAGTTGTTGCTGTTGGACCTGGCGGTCTAGTTGAAGGAAAAGAAGTTAAAATGGAAGTAAAAGTTGGCGACAAAGTATTGTTTTCAAAATATTCAGGAACAGAAGTAAAAATTGACGGAGAAGAATACACTATTTTAAGACAAAGTGATATATTAGCTGTAGTAGAATAGAGAATAGCAATTTGAATTAGAAAAAATAGGAGGTATTTATAATGGCTAAGAGTATATTATTTGGAGAAGAAGCTAGACGTTCAATGCAAAGAGGTGTTGATAAATTAGCTGATACAGTTAAAGTAACATTAGGACCAAAAGGAAGAAATGTTGTTTTAGATAAAAAATTCGGAGCACCACTAATAACAAATGATGGTGTTAGTATAGCAAGAGAAATCGAACTTGAAGATCCATATGAAAATATGGGAGCTCAACTTGTTAAAGAAGTTGCTACAAAAACAAACGATGTTGCAGGAGACGGAACAACAACAGCTACATTACTTGCACAAGCAATAATAAGAGAAGGATTAAAAAATGTTACCGCTGGAGCAAATCCAATGCTTATAAGACAAGGAATTAAAATGGCTGTTGAAGTTGCAGTTGAAGAGATTAAAAAAGGCTCAAAACAAGTAGACGGCAAAGAAGATATTGCAAGAGTTGCAACTATTTCAGCTTCAGACGAAGAAGTAGGTACTTTAATAGCAGATGCTATGGAAAAGGTTGGAAATGAAGGGGTTATTACTGTAGAAGAGTCTAAGACAATGGCAACTGAACTTGAAGTTGTTGAAGGAATGCAATTTGACAGAGGATACTTAAGTGCATACATGGTTACTGACGCAGAAAAAATGGAAGCAATATTAGATAATCCATATATTCTTTTAACTGATAAGAAAATAGCTAACATACAAGAATTACTTCCAGTTCTTGAACAAATAGTTCAACAAGGAAGAAAATTATTAATAGTTGCAGAAGATATTGAAGGTGAAGCATTAGCTACTTTAGTAGTAAATAAATTAAGAGGAACTTTCAATTGTGTAGCAGTAAAAGCCCCAGGCTTTGGAGATAGAAGAAAAGAAATGCTTCAAGATTTAGCTATATTAACAGGTGGAGAAGTAATAGCTGAAGAATTAGGAAGAGATTTAAAAGAAGTTACTTTAGATATGCTTGGAACAGCTGAAAGTGTAAAAGTATCTAAAGAAAACACTGTAATTGTAAATGGAAGAGGAAACAAAATTGAAATAGCAGATAGAGTTTCCCAAATAAAGAGACAAATAGAAGAAACTACTTCAGAATTCGATAGAGAAAAATTACAAGAAAGATTAGCAAAGCTTGCTGGAGGAGTTGCTTTAATTAAAGTTGGTGCAGCTACTGAAACAGAATTAAAAGAGAGAAAGTTAAGAATCGAAGATGCTTTAGCAGCTACTAAAGCAGCTGTTGAAGAAGGTATTGTTGCAGGTGGTGGTACTGCATATGTAAATGCTATTAAAGAAGTAGCAAAATTAACTTCAGATAATTTAGATGTAAAAGTTGGTATAGATATTATTAAGAGAGCTCTTGAAGAACCAGTAAGACAAATAGCTTACAATGCAGGACTTGAAGGATCAGTAATAATTGAAAAAGTAATGAACAGTGAAGTAGGAATTGGATTTGACGCATTACGCGGAGAGTATGTTAATATGATTCAAAGAGGAATTGTTGACCCAACTAAGGTTACAAGATCAGCACTTCAAAATGCTTCATCAGTTGCATCTACTTTCTTAACAACAGAATGTGTAGTTGCAGAAATACCAGAAAAGAATCCAGCTCCAATGCCAGGAATGGGCGGAATGGGAATGGACGGAATGTACTAAAATATAGATAAACAACAAAGAGACCAGCTTGGTCTCTTTGTTGTTTATCTATATTTTTTTTATTACTTTGCTACTTCCCGTTATTGCCTTTGCCTCTTTTTTTATTTTAGCCGCTAATTTTGAAATTTCTTCGCTACTTGAAAAGTTATTAAAGTTTCCATATAATCCTGCTATAGAAAGAGAGGTTAAATTGAAGGTAGTCCTATTGCCTTGTCTATCAGTAGACTCTATAAAGCCATTTAAAACATCATTTCTATTAAAAAATTTAACTACATTTTTGTCAAATTCATTTATTATATATGAACATAGTTCCTCGCATTTATCTAGGGAGTTTTCTACTATACCTATATAGTCATCACCGCCAATATGACCAAGAAAGCTATTGAAAGGAAACTTCTTTTTTAAATTATTTTGCAATAGTTTAGAAGTAAATTTTAACAGCTTATCGCCTTTTTCAAATCCGTATACATCATTGTATGCTTTAAAGTTATCCAAATCAAAGTATAATATGCAGCTATGGTTGTTTACCTTTCTTACATCATTGAGTACTTTCTCTATAATTGTATTACCTGGGAGACCAGTAAGTGGATTTAATTCTTTAGCATAATTTCTTTCCATTTCAGTAGTAAATTCTAATAGTTTTTTTATAGTCACAAGGCCGTAATACTCAGATTCTTTTACAACTATAACACAGTCATAAACCTTATTGTGCTCCCTTTCCATTGCAATTTTAGAAACTTCGCTTACAGGAGTATGATAATCCACAACTAGAGGGGAATGATCCATTATAAGAGAAATGGGTCGTTTAGAAAATACTGAAAAACCATACTGTGAAGCCATTACTGAATCAAGTGAATATTTCATTACTGATCCTACAGGTTTATTATTTTTAACTATACATGCACCCTTTGTAGGAGATTTATTTACAAAATCTTTTATTTTTTGGCAAGTTTCCTCAGGGGCGAAGGAGGGTTCAAAGCTGCATATTTGACCAATGCAGTGATTAAAGTAAGAATATTTATCATTTTTTAATTTATTATATTTTAGTATTGTGCTTATAGCATTTTCAGATGCAGAAGAAAAAGAAGTTGAAGGCTTATTAATATAGTATCCTTGTCCTGCATGAACATTCAAATTAATTAAAGTTGATAACTCCTCTTCTGTTTCAATACCTTCTGCAATAACTTTCATATTAGTGGATTTAGCAAACATAACTAAAGATTTAATTAGGGCCTGTTTAAAGTAATCCTTATCTATATCTCTTATTAAATCCATATCAATTTTAATATAGTGAGGTTTTGTTTCGTACAAAGTCTTCAGCCCAGAATAACCTGAACCTGTATCATCAATAGCAATTTGATACCCTTGCTCAGTATAATTGTTTAGAGCCATGCTAAAGCTCTTATAATCTTCAATAGCTGTTTTTTCTGTAATTTCAAAGATTATTGATTCAGGAGAAATATTGTGCTTTAAAAGAAATTCCTTTGTAAAGCCCTTTTTAAATTTTTCATCCTTAAATATAAGGGGATCTACATTAATAAATAATAATTTGTCTTTATGTATGCTTTTAGCATTTTCTAAGGCTTTAACTCTACACAAGGATTCTAGTTCCCAAGACTTATTATGTATTGCAGCAAGCTTAAACAGTTTATCTGGAAACTCAAGAGATGAACCTTTAGGACCTCTACTTAAAGCTTCATATCCAAGCACTGAAGCATCTTTTAGGGATACTATCGGTTGAAACACTGAAGTAATATTACCGTTTTTTAAAATATTATTAAGCTCAGCTAGCATTTCCATATATTAAAACACCTCTTAATCTGTATTAGTAAGGTAATGTTTTACTATTTATAATATAACATTATAAAGGTGAATAAAAAGAAAAATATGGTTAAATTTTGGTTAAATCCACTTTAAAGTAATGCAAGTTTATTATCAAAACTTAGTAGAAACAAATTGACAAATTTCAAAAACTAAAATAAAATATTACATAACATATTTTAATATAATTTATATTTTCACTTATATATACCTTGAATATGGCGAGGAGTATCTACCGGAAACCTTAAAATTCCGACTATGAGTGGTTACTGCATACTGTTTTTAAAGAGGTGCATTAATTTCACTTAATGTATAAATTTGATGAAATTGATGCATTTTATTTTACATAATGTGATTATTTAATTTATATGAGTGTTAAAATAAAAAAATGAAAGGAAGTTGATCTTTGTGGCTATTATTTTAAAACAAGCTTATACTTTTGATGATGTGCTATTAATGCCAAATAAATCAGAAGTTTTACCTAAAGATGTTACTCTAAAAACTAATTTAACAAAAAAAATTAAATTAAATCTTCCAGTAATGAGTGCGGGAATGGACACTGTAACAGAAGCTAAAATGGCTATTGCAATTGCTAGAGAAGGCGGAATCGGAATAATTCACAAGAATATGAGCATTGAACAACAAGCTATTGAAGTGGATAGAGTAAAAAGACAGGAAAACGGCGTTATAACAGATCCATTTTTTTTAGCACCAGAAAATACAATAGAAGATGCCCTAAATTTAATGAGCAAATATAGAATATCAGGTATTCCTATTACTGTAAATGGAATACTTGTAGGTATAATAACAAATAGAGATATTGCCTTTGAAACTAACTACAATCAACCAATTAAAAATGTTATGACTAGTGAAAATCTTATTACTGCATCTGAACATACAACAGTAGAAGAAGCAAAGGAAATTCTTAAAAAACATAAAATCGAAAAACTTCCTTTAGTAGACGAAAATAATAAATTAAAAGGTCTTATAACTATAAAAGATATAGAAAAAGTTAAAATGTTCCCAAATGCAGCTAAGGACGAAAGAGGTAGATTACTATGTGGAGCTGCTGTTGGAGTAACTGCAGATATGATGGATAGAGTTGATGCTTTAGTTAAAGCTAATGTAGATGTTATTACATTAGATACAGCACATGGACATTCATATGGAGTAATGGCATCTGTAAAGGAAATAAAAGAAAAATATCCTGAGCTTCAAATTATTGCAGGAAATGTTGCAACACCGGAAGCTACAAGAGAGCTTATTGAAGCAGGAGCAGATTGTGTTAAGGTAGGAATAGGACCAGGATCAATCTGTACTACAAGAGTTGTTGCTGGTGTTGGAGTTCCTCAACTTACTGCTGTAATGGATTGTGCAGAAGAGGCTAATAAATACGGAGTTCCAGTAATTGCAGATGGAGGAATTAAGTACTCTGGAGATATAGTAAAGGCACTTGCAGCAGGCGCAAAGGTTGTAATGATGGGTTCAATGCTTGCAGGCTGCGAAGAAGCACCAGGAGAAATGGAAATATATCAAGGAAGAAGTTATAAAGTATATAGAGGTATGGGTTCTCTTGGAGCTATGGCTTGCGGAAGTAAAGATAGATATTTCCAAGAAGACAATAAAAAGCTTGTTCCAGAAGGCGTAGAAGGAAGAGTGCCTTATAAAGGTATGGTTTCTGATACAATTTACCAACTTGTTGGAGGATTACGTTCTGGTATGGGATATTTAGGAGCCGCTAGTTTAGAAGACTTATTCCAAAATGCTAGATTTGTAGTTCAAACTTCTGCAGGACTTAGAGAAAGTCATCCACATGACATATCAATTACAAAAGAAGCACCAAACTACAGCGTACAAGGATAAAAAGAGCAACCAGTAGCCAGTGACCAGTAACCAGTTTTCAAAAATGATACTGACTACTGGTTACTAGCTATTATATTAAAAAACGGGAGGATAATGTTTTTATGAATAGAGAGTTGGTTTTGGTAATAGACTTTGGAGGGCAATATAACCAGCTTATTGCAAGAAGGGTTAGAGAACACAATGTTTATTGCGAAATAGTTCCATATACTATAACTATAGATGAAATAAAGAATAAAAATCCAAAGGGAATAATTTTCACTGGAGGACCAAACAGTGTTTATGGTGAGGGAGCTCCTAGAGTTAATAAAGAAGTTTTCGAAATGGGAGTTCCAGTACTTGGCATATGCTACGGACATCAATTAACTGCCTTTACTCTTGGTGGTAATGTAGAAAGTCCTGATATAAGAGAGTATGGTAAAACAGAAGTTAAGCTTGCAAAAGAATCATTATTGTTTGACGGTATTGAAGAAGAGTTAGCTCAATCTTGGATGAGCCATACAGACTATGTATCAAATGTTCCAGAAGGCTTTAAAATTGTTGCCACAACAGAACAATGTCCAGTAGCTGCAATGGAAAACAGCGAAAGAAGAATATATGGAGTGCAATTTCATCCAGAAGTAGAGCATACTTTATTTGGAAAACAAATGCTTTCAAACTTCTTATTTAAAGTATGTAATCTAAAAGCAGATTGGTCAATGGCATCCTTTGCTGAAGAAAAGATAAAAGCAATTAAAGAATTAGTTGGAGAAAGAAAAGTACTTTGTGCTCTATCAGGAGGAGTAGATTCCTCAGTTGCAGCAGTGTTAGTACATAAGGCTATTGGTAAACAACTTACTTGCGTATTTGTTGATCATGGTCTTCTTAGAAAGGATGAAGGAGATCAGGTTGAAGCTATTTTCAAGAAGCAATTTGATATGAACCTTATAAGAGTGAACGCAGGAGAAAGATTTTTAGGAAAGCTTAATGGAGTAAGTGACCCTGAAAAGAAGAGAAAGATAATTGGAGAAGAATTTATCAGAGTATTTGAAGAAGAGGCAAAAAAGCTTGGACAAATAGATTTTCTAGTTCAAGGTACTATATATCCTGACGTAGTTGAAAGTGGAACAAATACTTCAGCTACAATTAAGAGCCACCATAATGTAGGTGGGCTTCCTGAAGACATGGAATTTTCTTTAATTGAGCCTTTAAGGGAACTATTTAAGGATGAAGTTAGAGCTGTAGGTGAAGAATTAGGAATTCCACATCATTTAGTATGGAGACAGCCATTCCCAGGACCAGGTCTTGCAATAAGAGTACTTGGAGAAATAACTGAAGAAAAACTATTTATTACTAGAGAAGCAGATGCTATATTTAGAGAAGAGATAGCTAAAGCTGGTCTTGAGGAAAAGATATGGCAATATTTTGCCTGCCTACCAAATATAAGATCAGTAGGTGTTATGGGTGATGAAAGAACTTATTGCCATACTATAGCCTTAAGAGCAGTTACTTCTTCTGATGCAATGACTTCAGATTGGGCAAGAATACCTTATGAAGTATTAGACATAGTATCTAGAAGGATAGTTAATGAAGTTAAGGGAGTAAACAGAATTGTTTACGACATAACATCAAAACCGCCAGCAACCATTGAATGGGAATAAGAAAGGTTTATTAAATCATTAGTGAATTTATAGTAGTGTATAATTTTTAGCTGAAAAGTTGATTATTATACACTACTATTTTTTATATTAAAAAGTTATAAATAAATGAAAAAATTACCTATATTCCTAGCATTTATAGGACATAGAAAGCTTTCTAGGTGGAAAGCTAAAGTGGAGGTGATAATAATGAAAAAATTTATATCAATACTAACAATAATGTTCTTCTTTACGCTATTGCCAACAAGTCTTGTAAATGCTCAAGAGCTTACAAAGGAACAGAAAATACAATACAAAAATCAAATTAAAGAAAAGAGACAAATTATAAAAAAGAATGCGGCTGAAAATAAAAAGCTGGAATTAAAAATCGATGATAGAACTGAAGAGCTAGGTAAGGTTATAATGATGCTATTTGATAGAGAATTACCTCCTAGTGAAGAAAAACTTTCACAAATAGAAAGTAAACAAGAAGTTATGCTAAAAAATTTAGAACAGATTGCAAATGTTCAAAGAAGTATTAAAAGACTAAGAAAAGAAGCAAGTATTAATGTAAATGAAGAAAAATATCAACAAGCTATAGAGAATTTTAATAAAGTGATTGTACTCCAAGGAAAAGAAAAAGAGCTTCTTATAGCATTTGATAAAAATCTGCAAGATTTTATTGAATTAATTAAATCTCTTCAGTATAAATAATAACGTTGAAGTCATTATGAAATGAAGATTTAGATAAGTAAATACTTAAAAGATATATTAAATGATAAAAAGTAAATAAATTAATTAATTTGTTTAAGGATTATTAAGTGCAAATTTTAATTTTAAAGACCGCCGAAACCGACGGTCTAATATATTAACTAATAGGATCTTCGATTAAAGTTGCAAATCTAAATTGGTGAACATGTCCCTCATCTATAGTTGTTGTTCCATAAGCAAAGTGCACATGTCTTCCATTGCCTACAGGGATAGCAATTCCAGTTGTAGCGCCAAGTTCATGGAGATGGTCTTCGTAGAAATCTGTGTTTCCCAAAAGTCGGTGAACGTGGCTATTCCCACGAGGTATAGCTTCACTAGTAACTCCAGCAAAACGATGGTTGTGAGGATCTTCATTTTCTTCTGCTATCTTTGTGCTACCTAAATATTCGTGTACATGAGTTTGACCATTTTGAAAATCAGCTTCTAAATCATTTTGCAAATTTGATTGTGTTTCCTGCATAGTAAACCTCCTTAAAATTGACAAGCTAATGCTTGTCCTACTGTATAATATGTAGATTTACTATAAAGGTTACAAAAGACTAATTCACTAACTTTTTAAATTCATTGCTATTTCTAACCTTATCAAAGTCCTTTTCATTTCTAGCTTCATTCTTAACGTTGCTATCCATTTCAACGGCTATTTTTAAATATTTTACTGTATTTTCTACATCACCACGTCTTCCATAAATGCTGGCCTTACCATAATAGCTCCATACATAATTTTCCACTTCAAGAGCTTTATCATACCATTCTAAAGATTCCTCATAGTGACCATATAATTCATAAGCTAATGCCTTATTAAACCTTCCATAACCGAAGCTTGGATTAATACTTAGGCACTTGTCAATATTTTTCATTCCCTCATCAAAGTTATGTGAAAAACATAAAGCTATTCCTTTTATATTGTAAGCTTTATAGAAGGTTACATCTTTCTTTATTATTTCATCAGCTATTTCGATTGCATTTTGATAATCACCATTAAAAAACATTCCAAGAGCTTTATTATAATCAGCTTCTATAGAAGCCTTTAATTTATCATCAGTTGTAGCTTCCTTTTTTTCAGAAGAACTCTCAGTGGATTTTGATGACTCATCTTCATTTGCTGTAACAGATTTTTCAGTAGATTCCTTTACAGTTGTGTCTTTAGGAGAGTTATTACAAGATGTAGCTGCTAACACAAATACTATTAACAAAATGGCTATTTTGATATTTTTAGATAGTATTTTCATCTTATACCTCCTTATTTGTTATAATCAGGAGTGCTTATTCTAAGTTTAAAGTTGTCTAAATCAGAAAAACCGCTAATGTGAACTCTATCTAAGGTTAAAATTCCATCTGCTTTATCTGACCAGGTGCCTTTAGTAGTTACAGCTAATTTATATCCTGAAGCCTTTGCTGCTCTAACAACACTGTCATCATAGTTTCCATAAGGGTAAGCAATATATTTTACTTCCTTATTTAATAGTTTTTCTAGAGTTTCTTTTGATGTCTTAAGAGTCTCTAGCTTCTTTTCATAAGAAAGGGTATTTAATTTTTCATGATTTACTGTATGGCTTTCAATGTCAATGCCATTTTGCTGAAGCTCTTTTAATTGATTTAAAGTTAAATATTCTCCTGTGCCTATACAACTAGTTATCATAAATATTGTAGCCTTAAAGCCATATTCTTTTAGAATTGGATAAGCATTTTCATAATTATCCTTATATCCATCATCAAAGGTAAGTACAACTGACTTTTTTGGAATTGGCTTATTATTCTCTAAGAAGTCGTAAAGCTCATCCAATGATAGAGTGCTATATCCATTGTCTTTTAAATATTTCATCTGTTCTTTAAATTTTTCTACAGGAATCCTTACAGGATTATCTTTCTCATATTTAACTGAGTGGTACATTAATACCGGTATTCCTTCGTTGTTATATTTTAAATCCTCTTGCTTTGTTTGTGTTTTAATATTATTAGGTGTATTTGAATTAGAAGAAACTTTATTAGTAGAGTTATTATTAGACTTATTTTCACTAGAAGCTGCCACTTTTGAGTTTGTATTAACTGAAGCTGTAGTATTTTTGCATCCAACTGAAAATAATGACAAGGAAACAATAATAAGTAAAATCAATATTTTTTTCATGTAAAATAACCTCCATTGGACATATAAATAAGCATTATAAATGCTTGTCCTTAAATTGTTTATGTAATAAAGTATACAAATAATAATATCTAAATGCAATGTCATAAAAAAAGCTTAAAATCAAATAAACACAATTCGGCAGTAAATGATATAATAATCTGCAGTGGATTTAATAATTTGAATGGGGGATTTTGAATGCCGTATATATTAACTAGAGACAATACAAAAATATATTACGAGGATGAAGGAAATGGACAGACTATATTATTAATACATGGGTGGGCAGCTAATAGAAATAGTTTTGCAGTAACTAAAAAATATTTAAGCAAAAATTATAGAGTTATTACCTATGATTTAAGAGGTCACGGATTATCTGAGGTGACTAAACATGGTCTTACTATGGAAAGCTTTGCCATGGATCTAGAAGATTTAATATGTAAAATAGGCTTGAATAATATAATACTTATAGGCTGGTCCATGGGAGCACAAGTATTATTCAAATATGTAGAAATATATGGGTGCGAAAGACTTAAGGGAATAGGAATAATAGATATGACTCCAAAGCTGATTAACGATGATTCCTGGAACCTAGGATTAAATAATGGAAGCTTTACTCACGAAGATAATTTAGAGTATTTAACAGGAATGTGTAATCATTGGATGAATTTTATGGATGATTTTTATAAAATAGTGTCACAGGATTTAACTGAGGAGCAGCTAAAGTATATTTTGAAGACTGCTCACATATATTAGTAGTTGAAAATCCTGTTAAATTTTGTAATGCAGTAGAAGAGTTTATTGAAAATATTGGTAATTGAAAAGTCTTAAAAAAATTTAATGAAATCGACAACATTTTAAGAAATCCAATCATATACTATATAAGATATAAGTGATATATTATATAAAATAAAAAAGGATATAATATATCCTATTGACAAAATCATATAATATTGGTATAACTAATATGGAGTTATGGAACGGGACAATAATGTACCAGCTATCAAAATATATACCAATAAGTCTATATAAATGTTAATAGAGGGGGATTTTTTAATGGCTATTAAAGTTGCAGTTAACGGATTTGGAAGAATAGGTAGGACATTTCTTAGAATTGCGCAAGAAAGATTAAGTAAGGATATTGAGATTGTAGCAATTAATGCTAGAGCTGAAGATGAAACACTAGCACATTTATTTAAATATGATTCTTGTTTTGGAAAATTTAATGGAACAGTAGAAGTTAAAAAAAATACTTTAATAGTAAATGGAAAAGAAATAAAAATAATTAGAGAAGGTGAACCTAAGAACTTGCCTTGGAAGGAACTTGGAGTAGATATTGTTGTTGAATCAACAGGTAAGTTCAAAGACAGAGAAAAACTAATGCAACATATAGAAGCAGGAGCAAAAAAGGTTATACTTACAGCTCCAGCTAAAGGTGAAGATGCAACAATAGTTATAGGAGTTAATGAAGAAACATATGATCCAATAAATCATAATATTATTTCTAATGCTTCTTGTACAACTAATTGTCTTGCACCAGTAGCTAAAGTAATAGATGAGAAGTTTGGAATAGTAAAAGGACTTATAACTACTATTCATTCATATACAAATGATCAAAATATATTAGATAAAACTCATAAGGATTTAAGACGTGCAAGAGCAGCTGCAGAATCAATAATTCCTACTACAACAGGAGCTGCTAAGGCTGTTGCAAAGGTTCTTCCGCAATTAGAGGGCAAGCTTAACGGATTTGCTTTAAGAGTTCCAACACCTACAGTATCTGTAACTGATTTAGTTTGTGAGTTAAGCAGAAATGTTACTGTAGAAGAAATTAATCAAGCATTAAAGGAAGCATCAGAAGGCAAGCTTGCTGGAATTCTTGGATATTCAGAGGAACCCCTTGTATCTGTAGATTATAAAGGAGATGACAGATCTTCAATAATAGATGCCCTTTCTACAATGGTCATAGATGGAAACATGGCAAAAATCATAGCTTGGTACGATAATGAATGGGGATATTCAGTAAGAGTTGTTGACATAGTAAATTTTGTAGCAGATAAAATGAAATAATTTAATATAAAAGTAATATATAAATAAAAGCTCATGTGGTTCACATGAGTTTTTATTTTTGGTATTATTAATAAGTATATGATATAATTAATAGGAAAAATTATACAGGGTCACTTTTTATAGAAGTGACTTATAAAGGGAGTAAAATGAAAAATAAATTTATTTTATTAGTAACTATAATAATTGCTATATTTATGTTTATATATGTTGAAAATAATTTTCTTGAAATAAATAAACTAGAGGTGATGTCAAATAGAATACCTGCTAGTTTTAATGGATACAAAATTGTCCATTTATCAGATTTGCATAATAAGACCTTTGGTAAAAATCAAAAACAGTTAGTTGATAAAATTCAGAAACTAAAACCAGATATAATAGTATTTACAGGAGATATTGTAGACATTAGAAGATATAATGAAGAACCCAGTATACTTTTAATAGAAAGATTAAGTAAGATAGCTCCTGTTTATTATGTACCAGGAAATCATGAGATAGGCTCTGGTAAACTAAAGAACTTACAATTACGTCTAGAAAAAGCAGGAGCTATAGTTCTGAGAAATGAAAGTGTAAGAATAACTAAGAACAAGGAACAAATTTTAATTTCTGGTATTGATGATCCCAATGCAGTAAAAGGAAATAAAAATGAAAATGAAAAAATTCAAAGTGAAATAAACTTAACATATAAAGAGGAATTTAAGGATAACTACAGAATACTATTATCGCATAGACCTGAAAAGCTTTCAGTGTATGCGAAAAATAAATTTGATTTAGTATTTTCAGGGCATGCCCATGGTGGGCAAGTAAGAATACCTTTTATAGGAGGTTTAATCGCACCACAGCAAGGGTTTTTTCCAAAGTATACTTCAGGGAAATATATAAAAGAGAGTACGGTTATGATTGTAAGTAGAGGTCTTGGGAACAGTAAAGCCCCTGTAAGAGTATTTAATAGACCAGAAATAATTTTAACTACTCTAAATAAAACTAATTAATTTTGAAAAAAAGTATATTAACAATATAATAATGGGAATATTAAATAAGTAATGTGAATATGTTAAATAAAGTTTAATTTACTGGAGGCGAGTAAATGTCTATAGGGGTAGATATATCAAAGGCAAAACCTCATGTGACTTGCCAGGAAATTGATGAATTTCAATCTATGGTGGAGGAAAAACATAAATTATTACATAATAAAAAAGCTTCGAAGAATGAATTTTTAGGTTGGGTTGATTTACCTATAAATTATGATAGAGAAGAACTTAAGAGAATAAAAATCTGCTCAAAAAAGATACAAGAAACCTCACAGGTTCTTGTGGTAATAGGCATTGGTGGTTCATATCTAGGAGCTAGAGCAGCTATAGAAATGCTAACGGGCACTTTTAATAATTTTATTTTAAATAAAGACAAAAATAGTGTTAAGATACTTTATGCTGGGAATAATATAAGTTCTACATATCTAGCAGATTTAATGGAGCTACTTGAAGGGACTGATTTTTCAGTAAACGTTATATCAAAGTCAGGAACTACTACAGAGCCAGCTATAGCCTTTAGACTCTTGAAAAAATTATTAGAAAAAAAATATGGGGTTTTAGGGGCCAAAGAAAGGATATTTGTAACAACTGACAAAGAAAAAGGTGCCTTGAGAACTTTATCAGAGGTAGAGGGATATGAAACTTTTATAATACCTGATAATATAGGAGGAAGATACTCAGTTCTTACTGCTGTAGGGTTGCTTCCTATAGCGGCAGCAGGAATAGATGTGGATGAAATATTAAAGGGAGCTGCTGATGCTAGAGAAGAATATAGTGAATCCAATCTTAAGAAGAATGCTGCTTATAGATATGCGGTTGCAAGAAATATTTTATATATTAAGGGAAAGACAATTGAAATACTAGCTAATTTTGAACCTTCACTTCACTTTATGGGTGAGTGGTGGAAACAGCTATTTGGCGAGAGCGAAGGAAAAGACAATAAAGGTATATTCCCTGCTACAGCTGATTTTTCAACAGAACTGCATTCCATGGGTCAATATATTCAGGAAGGTATGCGTAACTTAATAGAAACTCACTTAAATATTGAAAAACATAAAAAATCAATTATTATTGGAGAATGTAAAGACAACTTAGACGGACTAAATTTTCTTGCAGGTAAGGATATAAATTATATTAACGAAAAAGCATTTATGGGAACTGTTATTGCTCATAAGGATGGTGGAGTCCCTAATATAATTATAGATATACCAGAAATTTCTCCATATTGTTTTGGATATTTAGTTTATTTTTTTGAAAAAGCCTGCGCCATGAGTGGATATATTCTTGGAGTTAATCCATTTAATCAACCTGGAGTAGAAGCTTACAAAAATAATATGTTTGCACTGCTAGGGAAACCTGGCTATGAAATGCTAAAGTCGAAAATAGAATTAAAGCTTAAACAAGATTAAAGTAAAGAGCTACGCATCAAATGCATAGCTCTTTATCTATTTAGTTCTTATAAATTGGGAAAGGATAGCGATTATTATTTATTTGTTTTAGTTGTAGAGCTTTAAATATTCCTAATGCTAAATCCTCATTTGTAATTATTTTTTTAGGTTTTAAATAATTATCTGCATCTAAAGTTACTAAGTTTAAACCTTTTGCAAGAGCAACATATCCTAAATTATCCTTAGAAACATCTTTAGAATCCTTAAAGTTTAATGTAAATATATCTGAAGCTTGAGCAATGTTATCATATTGAAGGAATCTAATAAGTGCTTTACACATATCTTCTTTTGAAACTTGTGTATCGCCATTAAAGTTTTCAATATCATCTACTACTATACCATAGTATTTTGCCATCTTTATATAGTCTTCATCTGATAATGGAGTAGTGTTTAGACTACCAGCACCAGCATCCGTTGAAGAAGCAGCACTATCTAAAGAATTTTTTTCAGATACTATATAAGGAGTATAACCTAATGCATCTACAAGGGTTTTTATTAAATTAATGTTCTTTACCTCAGCATTTAGTTTAAAATTATTTGTATCAATTAGACCTTTGTATGCTAATATCTTAATTTCTTTTTCATATTTGCTATTTTTTATTTCGTTTAAAAAGTCTGCTATATCAAATTTTATTTCTTCTCCATCGTAAGCATTTAAAATCTTTCCATCAAAGGCGTCAACATAAACGCTGATGTAAGGTAAAACATAAACTAAATCTAACTCAGCTTTAGCAGGAGAATTTGAAGTAGCAGTGGTATTCTTTAAAGTATAATTTAATGTAGGAATATACTTCGAAGAGTAGGAATCTTTAGATTTTTCTACTCCAATATTTGTTTCAGGGTTTTGGAAGGTAATATTTTCATCCCATAAGCAGTGCATACTTGATATTTCACCAGTTTTAGCGTTAATCTCAATATAAATATTGTTATCTTCAAAAGGTATATTAGTTACTTTTCTAGAAAATGTATATCTATAAAATCTTTCTGGTTCTTGTTGATATTTAGCATACTGTATTTGCTCATTTATTAAGGTTAAATTTATGTCTTTTATTTTATCTTTAAAGTAGTTACCAAGAGCATCAATGGCTTTAGTGTAGCCTTCCTTCCAAGTAAATTTAGGAGTAAATTTCTCATTATAGTCATATGGTGAGTAATTATTAATATATATTATTTGTCCATTTAAGGCGTTAATTGATATTGAACCATCTTGAGTTATTTTATCATCAATCTTCTTAGAGAAATAAGCTGTCCAAATCTTTTTAGTATCTTCAGAATATCTAAGATTATTTATAGAATATCCAGATCCATAAATTGAATTTACAATATTTTTTATAGAAGCTAAAGCTTCTGATTCACTTAAAGGTGCTGCAGAATTTTGAAGACTTTTGTACTTTTCATAGAAAGCTGCAGTTTCCTTTTCGTTTAAAGAAGCTGTTTCTGTAGTTTTAGTATAATCATAGGTCACAAATTTACCGTTAACAGCATCTATAACTGTTCCACTTGTTAGCTTTGGTTCATAAACAAGCTTTACATTTTTCTTATTCTCAGTATTTTGATATTCATATTTATTAGCAAAAAGTTTATATTTTAAGACCATATCCATGTCATTTTTGAATATAGCTTGTGCATCTTTAAGCTCAATGTATTTTTCCTTTTCCGGAATTGATAGACTATAATCCCAATTACAATTATAAGCAGTTACTTTACCAGTTGTTCCATCTACATTAACATATATATTATTATTTTCGTAATTAGCTCCATTTATAACTCTGACATAACTAAAATTATAGTTAGAAGAGTTGCCCCTGTTTAAAAACCATCTATCTTCACTTAATTTTGAATTTGCATATTCTTTAGGGTTAATCTTTTTAATTGTTTCCTCAGCTATTTTTTTTGCTTCTTCTGAGGAGAGGGTAGGTATTGAGGAACTGGTATTAGTACCATATTCACTTTTATTCATATATATTAATTTGCCATCATTAGCATCTAAGGAAACACTAATGTTAATTTCTTTTTGGTACGCTCTGTAAAACCAGCTTATATTCCAAACCCTTCTATCGCTAGAAGATTCACTGTAATATAATGAATCTAATGTAGTAGTACATTTAAAGTCTTTATCGTTAACCAAAATACCAAAGTAATTTTCAAGTAATGCTTTACTTTGATCAACTGCATTTTCTTTGGTTAGCTTAACCTTACTTTCACTAAGGGCAATTATTTTATTAGAATTTAAACTTGAAGCAGTATTATAAGTGGTAGTTTTATCTAAAGCAACAGCTGTAAGTGTTGGATAGGTTACTAATAAACACGTTAGCAATAAGGAAAGTATTTTTTTCTTATTCATACCATGACCTCCATTATTTATTAAAAAATTAAATCTTAAACTGTTTTCAATAATATATACGATAAAAAAGTTTATAAGTTATGTAGTTCTATAAATTTTTCTAATTTTTACATTTATGATTTTGTATAGTATTATTTATTTGTAATAGTAATTTATAAATCAGGAGGAAATTTAATTGAAAATAATAGTAGATGCAGATGCTTGTCCGGGAAGAGAAATTATTGAAAAGGCTGCTAAGGATAATGCAATAAGTGTTATTATGTTTACGGATATAAACCATAATATAATTAGTGACTATAGCGAAGTTAGAATTGTTGATAAAGGTTTTCAAAGTGTAGACATGAAAATTGCTAATGAGAGTAAGCAGGGAGATATTATAGTAACTCAGGATTATGGAGTGGCAGCTATGGTCTTAGGTAAAAAATGCTATGCTATTAGTCCAAAAGGATATATTTATGATAATGAGAATATTGATAGATTATTATTTGAAAGACATCTTTCAGCTAAGGCAAGAAGAGTAGGAAAGAAAACCAGTAATCCTAAAAAGAGAACAGAAGAGGATGATAAAAGATTATATAGAAATATTTTGAAGCTTATTGAGAAAAGATCAAATGAAGATAATTAAGAAGAACTAATGCTAATGTTGTTATTTGATTATTATTAAAACCCCTAATTTTATTATAGTTCTGTAAAACATAATAAAATTAGGGGTTTTTTAGTCTAAATATAGCATTGTGAGTGAAATACCATCCACAGTTATTCTATCTGAAATCAAAGTACTTAAAGGAATTAATCCAGCTGAAAATTTATTTGCTACTATGTGCCATTTACCATATGGAATCTTTAAAGTTACTTGAATTTTATTAGCATTATAGATTACAAGAATTTTGTTCCAAGAGTCTTTACTTGAATTGTTCTTTAAAATAAAGGCAGCGCAGTTTTCAGGTGAAGCTTCAATAAATTCTAGGTTTTCCATAATGTCCTTAGTATTATTTATTCTAAAGGAAGGATGATTTCTCCTAATATCGATTAGTCCCTTAATATAAGAAAATACATCTAAAAACTGAAATTTTCTATTATAATCTATCCAATTAATATAATCAGGTGAAGAATAACTATTTTCAATGCCAGATTTTGTTCTGCAAAATTCAGTTCCAGAATGAAGAAATGGGACTCCTTGACTTGTCAATATAATTGCATTAGCAAGCTTGAGCATACTTTTTTTATCTTCAATGCTGTCTACTTTATTACTTAAAGATAGTTTATCCCATAGAGTATGATTATCGTGACAGCAAACATAGTTTATAGATTGCTCTGGTGAAGAGTAAATTTTTTTAAAGCTATTATAAGAAATTGAACAAGCTGTAAGACAATATTTTATAGTATCCTCTAAGTTTTTCTTTCCACTTACAAAGCCTTTATCCATAAGAGAAAATATGCTTCCCTTAATTGAATCCCTTGTAAAATCATTAAAAAAACCTATATTAGGAAGCTTATGTGCATTTTCTTGAATTGCCTTCAAAGGTTTTAAAAGAGGAGTGTCTAAGTTCCAGCCCTCTCCATAGAGCATTATGTTTCTGCCTATGGTTTTTAATTTATCTTGAATAGATCTCATGGTCTTGATATCATGAATTCCCATTAGATCAAATCTAAAACCATCAATATGGTATTCTTTTGCCCAATATAAAACTGAATCAACAATAAATTTTCTCATCATCACTCGTTCAGAAGCTGTATCATTAGTACATCCAGTACCGTTTGAAAAGCTTCCGTCTCTATTGAGCCTAAAATAATAACCAGGAAATATTTTTTCGAAATTGTTATTATCTTTGTGGAACATATGATTATAAACTACATCCATATTAACGGAAATATTGTTATTGTGAAAATGCTGAATCATCTTTTTTACTTCAATAATTCTTTCCATAGGGTCATAAGGATTCAAGGAATAGCTTCCTTCAGGGGCATTTAAGTTTTCAGGGTCATATCCCCAATTATATTTTATAGGATTCTTTTCATCTATACTATTAGAACTAAAATCAAAGAAAGGCATCAACTGTACATGGGTTATGCCTAATTCCTTTATATGATTAAAACCAGTAGATACTTTTAAGCTTGAATAAGTATTATCTTCCGTAAGGCCTAAATAGGTACCTTTATTCTTAATATTACTATCAGAATGTATTGATATATCTCTAATACTTACTTCATAAATTATAGCATCTGTATAATACTCTAGTTTTGGATTTGTATCATTATGCCAAAATAAGGGGTTAGTAGAGTCCATATCTATTATGGCGGCCCTGTTACCATTTACTCCTACCGCTTTAGCATAAGGGTCAACTGCTTCATTTGAAGAGTTATACACTTCTACCTTATAGGTATAAAAATAATTAATCAGGTTTTTATTTATAGTCACACTCCAAACTCCATTAGTTTTTTCTAGCATTTCTACTTCTGCAGGTTTTTCGTAATAATTTATATCTCCATTTTTATATAGAAGTAAAAAAATTTTAGAAGCAGCAGGAGACCAAACTTTAAAGCAAAAGGAATTATTACTATATGTTAATCCAAGTTCTCCATTATAGTAATACTTATTGTTAAATTCAGAACTATTAAATAGATAATTATAACTTAATCTAGTTTTTAAGTTATTTATATATACCACACAATATTCCTTAATAGTTATTTCTTCTTTTAGAAATATTAATAAACCATCTTTACTAGTGATTTTTGAACTGTCAATATTTAATGTTTTATTACCATTTACTACAAACAAACTATTAATTTTTAGGGAGCTAATATAAGGAAGCACAATTAAAATTTTTTTAAAACCTATTGCAAAGCTGTGTATTATACTCATATTTATCCTCCTAAGTAAAGCTATAATAAGGCTATATTATATTATATGTTTTTTTTAATACAGTGAAACATAATGAAGTATTTTGCCGAGAAACAATAAATTAATATATCTTTTACAAAATATGGAATTGTGATAAAATATACATTAAAGAAATAAAATGGCTAGGAGATGAAGGGGAATGAATGAAATTATTATTGGGTGTAATATAGAATCTCCCCAAGATAAAGATTCAGGAGTAAAAGTTTTTATACTAAATGAGCCAAGTGAAAAACTTTTATATAAATTTATAGTTGGAATGGATGGTTCTTGGGAAACCTTAAAGGATTTTGGAGAAGAAAAAAGTATTCAATGGAAGCCTGAAAAGTGCGGAAATTATATATTAATGGTACAAGCTAAGAAGGAAGACAGCACAAAAGCTTTTGATTATGTTTCAAGAAAACACTTTTCTATAGGCGAGTTAAATGAAAAATTAATAAAAAATGTATATTTAGATAAAGATAATATAAAAGTAGGAGAAAAAATAACTGCTACAGTAGCAAATGAAAATGAAGGCTTTATGTATAGATATTTCTTAAAGGAAAAGGAAAACTGGGTATTAGCTAAGGACTATAGTACAAGCAATTCTTTTACTTGGACAGGCAGCACTTCTGGTAAAGGAGAATTATTAGTTCAATGCAAATTTTTAGATTCTGATAAATCCTTTGAAGATGCTATAAAGGTATATTTTAATGTAGAAGAGATTGAAAAGGTAGAAATAATAAATTTCAAGTGTCTAACTTCGCCAATAATAATAAATGAAGAATTGGTTTTTTCAGTAGAAGCTAAATGTGACGATAGTAGAACTACTCTATATAAGTTTATAAGAATTAATAATGATGGACAAACTAAATGCTTACAGGATTATTCTACTAAAAAGCTTTTAAGCTATAATGAATCTTCAAGTGGAAAATATCGATTGCTATGTCTTGCAAAGGATATGTACTCTGATAAAGAATACGATGACAGAGCTATTTTACACTATACTGTTATTCCATATGAACCTATAAGAATAGAAAGCTTTACTAGTGATTTAGCTTCACCTCAAGTAATTGCACAAAATATTACTTTAAAAGCTATAGCTAAGGGAGGAAGAGATTTAAGGTATAGATACATAATAGAGGGTAATAAAAATGAGGATTCAGGATATATAAGAAATAGCTTTTTTCAATGGGAAGCAAAGGAATCAGGAGATTATAAGATTACTCTGTGGGTGAAAGATATATCCTCAAAAGAGAAATATGAAGCTTGTAAAACGCTAGACTTTACAATTGATGATATTCTAAGAGAACCAATTAAAATTAATGAAGTAATATTAAATAAAACTGAAGCAGTATTAACTGGAGAAGAATTATTAATTAAGACAATAGCTGAAGGGGGAATAAAGCTATTATACAGCTTTATTGTCAGTAAAGATGGAGAAGATTATTGTAAAGAAAGTTATCAGGAAAAAGTCGATTTTTCTTTTACACCAAATGAAGCTGGAAGATTTCAAATAGAAGTAAGAGTAAAAGATAAATATTCTGAAAAGAACTTTGATGCACATTATATTGTATCTATTAATGTTTATGACTATATACCAGCAAGTATAGATTATTTACTAACCGAGCCACGTGAATATTATCTAGTAGGAGATCAGATGGTTGTAGATGTTATTATGAGAGATACTAAAAATACTCTTCTTAAATATGTTTTAAGTATCAATGGACATAAGGTGGAAGAGACAGAGTATGTTGGAAGTAAAAGATATATTGTTACTCCTAAGTGCAGTGGTAAGTACAGTATAAAGGTATATTGTAAAAATGAAAAAAGTAATAAGGAATTCGATGCTCTTAAAGAAGTAAATCTTATGGTAAAGGATGCACCGCCAATTATGAACACTTTACTTAGATGTGATAAAGTAAATTTTTATTGTAATGAGCCTATAAATGTAACTGCTCAATGTAGTGGTGGTAAGGATGTAGTATATGAATTTTATCTTATGGAAAAGAGTGAATGGATTTTAGTTCAAAGCTACAGCAAAAAGGATTTTTATACTTTCATTCCTTTCATTAAGGGCAAGTATAAGATATTAGTATTAGCAAAAAGTGGCTATAAGAAAAAATCCTATGAAGATTATTGCATGATTGAAATAAAAGTTTCAGATAAATTTTTACTTAATAAAGACATACTGTTGAATTTAAATATTACAGAAGAAGAAATGAAAATATTAAGTTTTTAGAACTTTTAAACCAGTAATCGATTACTAGCAAATTAGCTTGCCTGCTAGAAATTGGTTACTGGTTACTTATTTTACTTCGCAAAATTCTTTATTTTAGGATATAATACTGATAGAATAGTCAAGTAAAGTAGAGTAATCATACGAGGAGTGAAACTATGGAAAGATTGGATAAAATCTTGTCAAATTTAGGATATGGAACAAGAAAAGAAATTAAAGCCATGATGAAAAATGGCGAAGTAGAAGTAGACGGACAAATTGTGAAAGATAATAGTTTAAAGATAGATCCTTATAAAACAATAGTTAAGGTATCTGGTGAAGTAATAAATTATAGAGAATTTATATATTTAATGATGAATAAACCTCAAGGGGTAGTTTCAGCTACCTTTGATAATTACGATGAAACTGTTATAGATTTACTAGATCTTGAACATGCTGCTTTTAGTCCATTTCCAGTAGGAAGATTAGATAAGGATACAGAAGGATTATTGCTAATTACAAATGATGGAGAGTTAAATCATAGGCTTACTTCGCCAAAATGGCATGTGGATAAGTTATATTATGCAGAAATAGATAACCAAGTAGATGAGAAGGATATAGAAGCATTTCAAAAGGGAATAATCCTAGATGATGACTACAAATGTCTTCCTGCTAAGTTAGAAATTATATCATCCAATGAAAATGGTTCTGAGGTTTATGTTACTATTCAAGAAGGAAAATTTCATCAAGTAAAAAGAATGTTTGAAGCACTCGATAAAAATGTAATATATTTAAAGAGAATAAGAATGGGTAGTCTAGTGTTAGATGAGACATTAGAAGAAGGCACATATAGAGAATTAACGGAAAATGAATTAGCAGCTTTAAAAGGACATAAAATACAATAACTTAGGTATGTTTTTTTGAGTATTAGCAAATTATGAAGGATATAGGTTAATGAAACAGTTTATTTACAATTAATTTTGCAAACTCACTTGCATTTTATAAAATTTTTATATATAATAGCTTGTGTAAGGGAAAATAAAAAGAATGAATAGCCCCCTTTTTATTAAGATAGTCCCGCCCCAGGACGAGTCTTACCCTATATAATACTAAAACACTATCACCGGAGATAGTGTTTTTTTATTTTATAAAAAATGTAACTTATTTCTATAATTCTTGTACTTAATGCAGGAATTAATTCTAAAATTTTTAGAAAAGATTTTACGTATTTAAAATTTCGAAAATTAGAAAAGTTATTTTCTAAATTGTACCATAATGAATTTATCCTAGGTATAGGTTCCTTAGGATGATGCTATTCAAGTAAATCAGTGTATAAATTACATTGTCTACGAATATATACATGTCTAAAAATGAGTAAATACTAAAAAAGCTTCAATAATAATAACCTATAAGATGTTAAGTAAAAAATATGTAGATAATAATAGACAAATATATATTGCCATATTAAGAATTAACTCTATATAAAAGAATTCTTAAACTAAATATTTATTAACATTATAATATGAATTCTTAAAATGCAGAATGTGGAGAGATTTTTTTCGGTAAAACATAAATATTTTATTTTTAAATATAAAATTGGCGAAAATATTGCTATTAATAAAAACAAGAAGTTTAATTACAAGTTTAGGAGGTTTTTATTATGAGATTAAAAGATAAGGTATCAATAATAACTGGAGGTGCTAAAGGGATAGGTCAAGCAACCTCTTTTAAGTTTGCAAAAGAGGGTTCAAAGGTTGTAGTTGTAGATATAGATGAAGCTGCAATAAATGAAACTGTTGAAAAAATAATAGCTAATGGTGGTGAAGCACTGGGATTTATAGTTGATATAACTAACATTGAAAGCGTTGAAGAGATGGTTAATAAAGTTATAAAGACATATGGAAAAATAGATACTCTTGTAAATAATGCGGGAATAATATCTGATGCACAGCTTACTAAAATGACTAACGAACAGTTTGATAGAGTTATTAAAGTAAACCTTTATGGAACATATAACTGTGCAAAAGCAGTAGTTGATAAAATGAAAGAACAAAAGTCAGGTGTAATATTGAATGCGTCGTCAATAGTGGGGATTTATGGTAATTTCGGACAAACTAATTATGCTGCTACAAAGTTTGGAGTTATAGGTATGACTAAAACTTGGGCAAAAGAGTTGGGTAGAAGTGGAATAAGATCCAATGTTGTTTGTCCAGGATTTGTAGCTACATCAATTTTAGATCCAATGCCAGAAAAGGTTATTAAGGCAATGGAAGATAAGGTTCCACTTAAGAGACTTGGAAAACCAGAAGAACTTGCTAATGTGTATGCCTTTCTAGCATCTGATGAGGCAAGTTATATAAATGGTGCAGTTATTGAAGTAAGTGGAGGAGTTGTTATATAAGTTTCATATTTTTATTACTTAGTAAGTATTTTAGTTTATTTTAAAATATTATATACTTCTTACAAACCCAAATTAAAGGCTGTTGATAATTGAAGTTTATCAACAGTTTTTAATTTGTACTATAAAAGACAACATGTACAAATAAAAACAAAGATATAGTAGTTATGTAAGAAGCTACAATTATGCCACTAGAAGTAAAAGTTTAATAAATTAGTAATTTCTAATATAGTAAACATGTATAAAAAAATAGACAAGTATAATAACATGTGAATTATCAATACTTTTTTAATGAATTATAATCACTTGTATAAAAAAATCTACATTAAATAGAAAAACAATCAACCATTATTAAGAAAATAGGTAATAATTTATGTGCTTTAAAAATGAGATATGTATTAAATAAAAAGAAATAATAATTTTTTTTATCTAAAATACAAGGGAAATCCTAAACAAATAGGGATTTTTCTATTAAGTTATTAATAAAAAATATATTATTTATGGAAATTAAATTCACTTATGGCATGATGATTGCAATAATAGCATAACGAAGGAAGTAAAACATTATAATTTTGAAAGGAGCATATAAATGAGAAGTGTTTCAGTAATAGGTATTGGAGAAACTAAATTTGGAAAATTAGATAGTTATTCATTAAAGGATTTAGTAGTTGAGGCTGGAAATAAAGCTATAGAAGATTGTGGAATTGATAAAAATACCATCGAAGCTTTATATATGTCTAATTTTAATGGGTCATATTGGTCTACCCAAAGTCATATTGGACCATTGGCTTCAGAAGCATTAGGATTAGGTAATATACCGACATTAAGGACAGAAGGAGCTTGTGCTTCAGGAACATTAGCATTTAGGACTGCTTGGATGGCAGTAGCAGCAGGGATTTATGATGTAGTTCTTGTAGGTGGAGCTGAAAAGATGACTCATCAAACAACTCCAATCATAACTACAGGACTTGCTAGTGCTGCTGATTATGAAAATGAAGTTAAAGTAGGAGCAACTTTTCCATCCCTATTTGCTATGATGGCTCAAAGGTATTTTTATGAATATGGAAATGTTAGAGAAGCTATGGCAATGTGTGCTGTTCAAAATCATGATAATGCTTATTTAAATCCAGATGCACAAATGAAAAAAAAAATTACAGTGGATATGGTTAAATCAGGATTTCCAGTTGCTGATCCACTAACAGTATTTGATTGTTCATTAGTTAGTGATGGAGCTGTTTTTATCGTTATAGCTGCAACAGATGTTGCAAAACAAATTTTAAAAACTAAAAAAAGAATTATTGAGGTAATTGGTAGTGGGCATGCAGGAGATGTTATATCATTAAGTGGAAAGAAAAGCATTACAACTTTAGGAGCAACAGTAAAAGCTGCTGAAGAAGCATATAAAATGGCTAATATAAAGCCGACAGATGTTAATTTTGCTGAAGTACATGATTGTTTTACAATTACTCAAATCTTAAACGTAGAAGATTTAGGTTTTTTTGAAAAAGGGAAAGGTGGAAATGCAGTACTTGAAGGCTTAATAGCACGAGATGGGAAATTACCTATAAATGTAAGCGGAGGATTAAAAGCTAAGGGTCATCCAATTGGTGCTACAGGATTAAGTATGATATATGAAGTGGTTACGCAAATGCGTGGCGAAGCTGGTGAAAGACAACTTAAAAATACTGATATTGGACTTACACATAATTTAGGTGGAAGCGCTGGTACATGTGTTATTAATATCTTTAAGGGTCTATAAAAGGGGGGTATAAGATATGAATAAGAAAGGTGAAATATTTACATATACTATTATCAATGTTGCTTCTGAGGAATTTCAAGATAAGGTACCATACATGGTTGCAGTAGTTAAACAGGGGGAAAATAAAATTTTTACTCGTATAGATAATTATGAAGAAGGAAAAGAAGTAAAAATAGGAATGGAAGTTGAATTTTCTAGAATTGATGAAAATGGTTCAAAATTATATAAATTTATTTAGTATATTATATTTTTAAAAGGAATTAATAAATAAGGGAAAAGTCAGATTTGTTTGCAAATCTACTAAAATAGTATTAGAACATTTATTTTTCAAGTAAAGATAAATTATAACTCTCCTCCAATATATTTTTTATAATATAAGGGTGCTAAATCAATTAGAAATGCACCCTTATTATAATTTTAGACTTATATTTAGTTTCTCCAGTTTTAATTCTGGGTTATGCCAACCATTTTCTATAGTAAATATTTCATCTCTAATGTCTTCAATAACATCTATTTGAAGCATATTTTTCTTTCTAAAGCCTCTTATACACTTAAAAAGGTATAGTTGTATCAAATTATAGTAGTTAGCTATTATACGGCATGTGTAACTATGAAGTTTGTCACCCATGTTAAAATATGAAAAAGGAATTGTAATGGATATTAAACAATAAAAAACTCTTTGGTATAAAAATTGCAGATATAAATCAATAAAACTTATGGTAAGTCTAAAGCATTTTATTTAATTATGGAGGTATAGATATGATAGTTGAAAAAAAGTTTAAGAAACTTTCAAAGCCTTTTATTACAGAGAGAGGATATGTCCTAAAGGAACTTATTGTATCTTATGAGGAGTACGGAAGAGATGATGGACCTGTTATATTTATTGCACATGGAGGGTTATCGGATCAGCATGCTGCAGGGAAGTATTCAGAAGAAGAGCTTTTACAAGGATGGTGGGATGGACTTATAGGAGAGGGGAAAGCAATAGATACTAATAAATATAGGATAATTTCTGCTAGTTCCTTAGGGTCGGCTTGTGCTTGCCTTGGCATTGAGGGAGGAACAACTAGTCCTCTTACCTTAAATCCACATACTAATAAAAATTATGGGCCAGATTTTCCTGAGATAACTCTTATAGATATGGTAAAGGTTTTTAAATCTTTTTTAGATGATATGGGAATAGAAAAATTGTTTATGATGGCAGGTCCGTCTATGGGCTCACTTCAAAGCTTGCAGATGGCAGCTTTATATCCAGATTTTGTAGACTCAGTAGTTGCAGTTGCAACCGCAGGAAGAATGACACCGGGTGGAATGGCTATGCATAATTTTATTACCGAAACTGCAAAGTCAGATCCAGAATTTAATGGAGGATGGTATGAAATAGGCAAACCTAAATGGGCATTAAGAATTATCCATCAGATTTCAAAGATATATTATACTAGCCATCATGGAATAAAAGAAATATGTTGGGACACAGTACCTGAAGGGAAAGACTCTCAAAGCTTAAGAAATGCTAACTGTAAAAACTATGTAACTGGAAATATAGATGCTCAAATATATGGTAGAGATCTTAATTGTTATATAAGAGTAATTGATGCTATAAATACTTATGACCTTGGGAGAGATGATAATAGCTATGAGGAGGGTGTAAAAAGAATTAAGTGTCCGGTATTACTTATGAATATAAATACTGATAGTGAATTCCCTCCTGAATATGCTTTTGAAGTTGCTGATATATTGAACTCTAAAAAGCCTAATAGCGCAAGGGCAAGAGTTATTAAATCTAATTGGGGTCACTTGGGATGTCTTAGAGAAGTTACAGCTTTAGATAAAGAAATTAGAGAATTTATAAAAGAAATAAATTAATTTTAATTAGTATAACAAATATTTTTTTGCAATTCTATAAATAGAGTGTCGATTTTTTAAAATAAATAAACTTTAAAAAAGCATCTTTCGGGGAAAAGATGCTTTTTCAGAAGGTTCAAAAATTTATTAAATTTACTAGAGTTAACGTAGGTTTTATTTTATTAATTAAATTGTAGGTAGGTTTTATTTTTATAAAGTTTTTTGAAAGTAATTATAGGTCAAGTATATGTCTGGAAATAACTATTTTTTGAACTTCCGATGTACCTTCATAAATTGAAGTTATTTTAGCATCTCTAAACATTCTTTCTATGGCATAGTCTTTTGTGTATCCATATCCTCCATGCATTTGAAGAGCTTTAATCGTAACCTCCATTGCTAATTCGGAATTATAAAATTTTGCCATAGCAGCTTCTTTGCCATAAGGAAGCCCAGCTTGTTTTAACCAAGCAGCCTTGTAGAGTAAGGCTCTACCAGCTTCAATTTTAGTAGCACATTCAGCAATATACCATTGCAATCCTTGATTCTTGCCAATAGGTTTTCCAAATTGCTTTCTCTCTTTAACATATTTTATTGCTTCATCTAATGCACCTTCTGCCAATCCAAGAGCTTGTGTAGCAATACTTATTCTACCACCGTCAAGTCCAGCCATGGCTATGTTAAAGCCTTTCCCTTCTTTTCCTAAAAGATTTTCTTTTGGAACTTTAACATCCTCAAATATAAGTTCTCCAGTAGAGGAGGCTCTAACACCACATTTTTCTTCAATTTTTCCAATAGAGAAGCCTTCCATATCTTTTTCTACTAGGAAAGCAGAAATACCCTTTACACCTTTACTCTTATCTGTCATAGCCATAACTATATAGACAGAGGAGTAACCAGCATTAGTAATAAAGGTTTTACTACCATTTAATAAATAATAATCTCCCATATCCTTTGCAACCGTTTGTTGAGCAGAAGCGTCACTTCCAGCATTAGCTTCAGTTAAAGCAAAGGCACCAATAGATGTACCTGCCAGTAGTCCGGGAAGATATTTTTGCTTCTGTTGCTCATTACCAAATTTCTCAATCATAGCAGCAACAAGACCAGTACTAACAGCGTATATACAAGCTGTTGAACAGCAAGCTTTAGCAAGTTCTTCAACAGCTATTACGTAGCTTATATAGTCTGTATTGGAACCTCCATATTGTGAAGAAAAAGACATACCCTTAATACCGTATTTTGCCATTTTTTCAATGGTTTCTAAAGGGAATCTCTCAGTTTCATCAATTTCTGCTGCAATAGGTCGTACTTCGTTATCGACGAATTGTTTCATCAATTGCTTAACCAATTCATGCTCCCTTGTGAATGAAAAGTCCATAAATATTCCTCCTTAAGTATAGTTTATTTGATGCTTTAAATGCTATATAAAAAATTGAGAAATCATAAATTGTGATTTTGACAAGTATGATTTCGTTAACTATTTATATGCAACTAAATTAATATATCAGCATAAAATGTGCCAACTGTGATAAATAAATAACTAGCCATTAATCAGATGTTGAATGTATTAAAAAATAGACACTAAAGCAGTTAAAGCTATTAATGACTAAGAGTCTAGTAGGTTCTAAATGGTGTCTTGAAAAATAGACATGTATACAAATAGAAAATTATTAAAAAGAAAAATTAAAATATATTATTAAACTTACCACAATAAATTTATTTTTTTAGCTTGAAAAGTAAGTTCTTCCCTGAACTTAGGATGAGCAATGTTTATCAATTCTTGAGCTCTTTCTCTTGTAGATTTACCTTTTAGCTTTGCAATACCATACTCAGTGGCAATATAATCAACTTCATTACGAGAAGTAGTTACTATGGAGCCTTCGGTTAAGGTTAATTTTATTTTGGATATGCTTTCGTTTTTGGCAGTAGACAGCATAGAAATGATAGATTTACCCCCTTTCGAATTATTCGCACCTCTTACATAGTCAACTTGCCCACCTACACCACTATAATGCTTTGTGCCTATGGATTCAGAACAAACTTGGCCGAATAAATCTACTTCAATACAAGAGTTTATGGATACAAAATTATCATGCTTCCCTATAATATTTGGATCATTAACATAATCTACTGGATGAAATTCAAAACCTACATTATCATTTAAAAATTCATACATTCTTTGTGTACCTAATGCTAATGTGGCAACACTTTTACCTGTATGTATATTTTTCTTAGCATTAGTAACTACACTAGCCTCTATTAAATCAATCATACTTTCGGTAAAAAGTTCTGTATGTATTCCTAAATCACTTTTATTTATTAAAGCTTGAGCTGCAGCATTAGGTATTCCACCAATACCCAATTGAATTGTAGCTTCATTAGGAACTAACTCAGCAATATAGTTACCAATAGTTATTTCATCTTTAGATATTTCTGAAGCTGGCAGTTCAGGTAAAGGTCTAGTATATTCACAAATCGCATCTACTTCTGAAATGTGAATAAAGCTATTTCCATGTGTCCTAGGCATATTTTCATTAACTTCTAGGTAAATTCTTTTTGCTATTTTCTTTAAAGTAATGCAAGTACTTACACTTAAGCCAAAACTAAAATATCCATGCTCATCCATTGGAGAAACCACAGCGTAAAAAACCTCAGGTTCAATATATTCCTCCCACATTCTTGGTACTTGATAATAAAAGCTTGGCACAAATTCTGCACGTTTTTCCCAAAGAGCTTTTCTAGGGTTAGTTGATGATATATAAAGAGTTAAATGATTGAATTTTCCATCTAGGGCAGGATCCCATATTTTCTTTGGGACTAAAGAAAGTAAAGAGCAATGTTTAATACCGCTTAGATTTTCTCTAAGGGCTCTTTCTGCTATAGCTTCAGGTATAGCAAAAGCTTCGCCAGCGGCTATTGGGCTTGCACATATAGTATTTGATTGAATTTTTTCTGCAATTTTTTCAGGAGAAGTTAATTTCTCTTGATACATATTAAGCCATTTATTCATAATATTTCACTCCTTAAGTAATATTTATTAATTTCAAATATGTAATTAGCAATTTGCATTCCAAATAAAAGTATTGGCATAATACTTGCGAATTGAAAAACTTGAGAATAAAATTGCTGATCTCATAGTTATTCTTGGTGAAGAAGAGATGAACGTTCTTGTTCTTGTGGACTTACGAGTGATGCAAGGCAAAGATAAAGGAAAGTGTATAATAGAAGGAGTGATTATGAATGATAAGCCTTGAACAAATTGGCTCATTGGACAATATTGTAAAGGTATCAAATGTATTTAAAACTATTTTTGGTGATGAAGATATTGCTATTACAATTTCAGACCGCGAGAAATTAATTCAGTATATTCCAGGTAAGTCTATTATATTTCCTACAAAAATAGGAGATTTACTAAAACCTGAGTGGGCCATTGCTAAAGCAATGGAAAACAAAAAGAGAATGGTGATTGAGATGCCAAAAGAAATATTTTCTTTTGTATATCGTGCAACGAGTACTCCGATTGTTGATAAGAAAGGACAAGTTGTTGGATGTATTGCAACAGCTGTTAGTTTAGATCGTAAGTATAAGCTTATGGAAATGGCTGAAACCTTATCGAAGTCATTGTCGGAAATATCAAAAAGTATTGAAGATATTGCGAGCAATGCTCAAGAGTTGGCAAAATCCAATATTGAAGCAACAGACTCGGCAGTTAAAACTGGATCACAAATTAATGAGACACATAAAGTATTAGATATTATTAAAGGCATAGCACAACGCTCTAATATGCTGGGTCTTAATGCAGCCATTGAATCGGCTAAAGCAGGAGAAGCGGGTCGAGGGTTCAGTGTCGTTGCTGATGAGATCCGTAAGCTTTCATCTGGTAGTCAGGATGCTGTAAAAGACGTACAGAAGATTCTAATGACGAGTATGAAAAATGTTGGTAGCATTGTTAATGAAATTGAGAGTAATAGTCTTAGTATTCAACAACAGGCAGCCGCTGCAGAACAAATCAATGCGTCAGTTGAAGAACTCACAGCGATATCGAATACTCTAGCTTCTTTAAGCCGTGAGTTATAGATGATTAAATATGAAATTAAAATACTAGAAAGAGTTTTTTAGAATTATTACAATGCAAATTCTTTCTGCTATTTTCTTTAAACTAATGCAGTACTTACACTTAAGCCAAAACTAAAATATCCATGCTCATCCATTGGAGAAACCACAGCGTAAAAACTCAGGTTCAATGCATTCCTCCCAGATTCTTGGTACTTGATAATAAAAACTTGGCACAAATTCTGCACGTTTTTCTAAAATAGCTTTTCTAGGGCGATTTGAGGATATATAAAGAGTTTGATGGTTGAATTTTCCGTCTAGGGCAGAATCCCATATTTTATTTGGGACTAAAGAAAGTAAAGAACAATGTTTAATGCCACTTATTCATAATACTTCACTCCTTAAGCAATAGTAATAAACTTGAAATATATAATGAGCAATTAGTATTCCAAATTAAAGTATTGGCATAATAGTTGCATACTTATGAATTCAAGTTAAAAATTATAATAAATGGAGGTAGTATATATGTATAGAGACGTAGCTTTAGACGGGTTAACCCTTGATGAAATGGAGATTGGCGATAAAGCCTACCATCAAAAGACTATTACTGAATATGATGTTTACACATTTGCCGGAATTACAGGAGACTTTAATGTAGCACATATTAATGCAGTTGAAGCATCAAAAAATATGTTTGGAGAAAGAATTGCACACGGGGCTTTGACAGAAGGACTTATATCAGCAGTATTAGGAATGAAGCTTCCTGGAGCTGGCTGCTTGTATTTGGGTCAAACTCTCAAATTCACAAAACCTGTAAAAATAGGTGATACTGTGAAAGTTGAAGCAGAAGTAATTGATAAAATACCAGAGAAAAATAGAGTTATTATCAAAATAACTGCTACAAACCAAAAGGGTGAAGTTGTTGTTGTAGGCGAAGCTACAATTATGCCAAGGAAGAAATAGTATATAAATTTTTAATATTGCACCAGAAATATGATCTTTATTAGGGTAAAGGTCATATTTTTATTTTTAAGATAGTAAACGATTTCTTATAAAGTAAACATGTATAAAAAATAAGACAGTGGATTAATCATTAAGAATATCAATATATCTAAAAAAATCTCACAACAATATGTCTGAAAAATTCTACAAAACGCAATAAAAATCCTAAAGAAATAAATGGTTTTATAAAAAAATTTAAATTTTTAGAATAGTAGAATAAATTTTTAGTCTAAGTAAATTAATGAATAGTTCAGTTTTATCAATGCTTTGAAATCAATTAAAGAACGATAAGGGTATATTTAATTTTTTTATTGGCATGATGATTGCAATATTACTCAATGTAAAATTAAAAATCGGAGGTGTTTTATTAATGCAAGTATTTGCAATTGTTATTTCATTGTTACTATTAACTTATGTTGCGTATCGTGGTTATTCAGTTATCGTTTTTGCTCCTATATGTGCGGTGTTAGCAACGTTATTATCAGGTGGACATTTACTTCCAACCTATACTCAAGTATTCCTAGTTAAAGGTTTAGCATTTGCTACTAGTTATTTTCCGGTATTTTTACTTGGAGCAATTTTTGGTAAAGTAATGGAAACAGGTGGACTTGCTGTAGCTATAGCAGATTGGATTATGCATAAATTAGGAGCTAAAGCAACTCTTGTGGGTATAGTTCTTTCAACTGGTATATTAGGCTATGGTGGTGTAAGTGTATTTGTTATAGGTTTTGCAGTGTATCCTCTTGGAGCTGCTTTATTTAAAGAAGCAGATATCCCTAAAAGATTATTACCTGGTACATTAGCACTTGGATTATTTACTTTCGCAATGACTTGTTTCCCAGGAACTCCACAAATACAGAATATAATACCAACTAAATATTTTGGAACAGACTCTTTTGCAGCTCCTGTTTTAGGTACTGTTGCTGGATTAATAATAATGGTAGTTGGTCTTTTATACTTACAAATGAGAGTTAAAAGTGCAAAGGCTAAAGGTGAAGGTTATGGCGAGGGACATATAAATGAGCCTGATGAATTAGCAAGTGACCATAAGCATGTTAATCCTGCACTAGCAGCTCTGCCTTTGATTGCAGTATTAGTATTAAACTATGTAATGACAAAGGCAATTAAAAATTGGGATCCTGAAATGGTAAGTAAATTTAAAGGAATTACACTTGCTGGTGTAGCACCAATTTGGGCTTTAATTGTTTCACTAGTAGTAGGTGTTATCATTGCCATAATTGTTGGATGGAAGAATATAAAAACAGAAAAGAATCTTCAAGCAGCTATAAATGGTGGTGCAGCAGGATCTTTACTTGCAATTATGAATACATCATCTGAGGTTGGATATGGAAGCGTTGTTTCATCATTACCAGGATTTGCAGTTGTATCTAATTTCTTAATGGGAATATTCCCAAGTAATCCACTTGTTTCAGAAGCTATAACCATCAACGTACTTGCAGGTGTTACAGGTTCAGCATCAGGTGGTATGAGTATAGCACTTGAAGCAATGGGAGCACATTACCTTCAAGCTGGTGTTGCAGCAGGGATTAGTCCTGAAGTACTTCACAAAATTGCTTCCTTATCATCAGGTGGATTTGACTCACTTCCTCATAATGGAGCGGTAATTACATTACTTGCTATATGCGGATTGACTCATAAACAATCATATAGAGATATTGGAGTAATTTCAGTATTGATCCCATTTGCAACAACTTTTGTATTAATAATACTAATGTCATTATTTAGCTAGTTAAATAATAGTAGTTTAATTATAAGCAAACTACTTAAAACTTATATAACAGTATTGTAATTTATAAAAAATCAAATTAATGAGCTTAAATAATATTTTTACAAAATAAAATTTTCGAAAGGGGAAATTAGAAATGGGAAGAGTTAAGTTTGTATCAACAAAAGAAGCTGCAGCAATGATTCCTGATGGAGCACGTATAGGAACAGTTGGATTTATGCTAATTGGGGCTCCAGAAGAAATATGGCTAGAAACTGAAAAAAGGTTTTTAGAAACTGGAAGTCCAAAAAACATAAGTTTATTATGGGCATCAGGTCCTGGAGATGGAAAAGATATAAGGGGCTTTAATCATCTATGTCATGAAGGACTTTTAGCAAAAGCTGTCGGAGGACACTTTGGATTATTTCCTAAAATGGCTCCACTAATAAACAATAATAAAATGCAGGCTTATAATTTCCCACAAGGTGTGCTAACAGGAATGTTTAGGGAAATGGCTGCTCGTAGACCAGGAGTAATTACTCATGTTGGATTAGGTACTTTTGTAGATCCTGAGTTTGGAGGAGGAAAATTAAATTCTATTACTACTGAGGACATAGTTGAAAAAATTCAATTAGATGGTAAGCCATATTTGTTTTATAAAGCTCAAGAAATTGATGTTGCTGTAGTAAGAGGAACAGAAGCAGATGAAAATGGTAATATTGGAATAAGCAAGGAATCATTAAGACTAGAAGGATTATCAGCAGCTCAAGCAGCTAAGAACAATGGTGGATTAGTTATAGTCCAAGTAGAAAGATTAGTAAAAAACGGTACAATAGATCCTAAAAATGTATTAATTCCTGGACCACTTGTAGATGTAGTTGCTTTAGTTTCAGATAAGAAGAACCATATGCAGACCTCTGGAACAGACTTTAATATCGAGTTTATATCAGGTACTGGAGTTATAAAACAAGAAGAAAAGAAGAGTATGCCTCTAGATGTTAGAAAGGTAATTGGAAGAAGGGCAGCAATGGAGCTTGAAGACTCTATGACTGTATTAAATTACGGTATAGGTGTTCCAGAACAGGTTGCTATAGTACTAAAGGAAGAAGGGCTTGAAGATCACTTTATAGCTACAGTGGAGCCGGGTATTTATGGAGGAACAGCACAAGGAGGATTAAATTTTGGTGCTGCAATTGCTCCACAGGCAATAATAGACCACCCATATCAATTTGATTTCTATGATGGCGGTGGAGTTGACATGACCTTCTTAGGAATGGCTGAATGTAATGCAGCAGGAAGTCTAAATGTTTCTAAATTTGGTCCTAAAATTGCAGGCTGTGGTGGATTTATAGATATATCTCAAAATGCAAAAGCTTGTGTATTCTGTGGAACCTTCACAGCTGGTGGATTAAAAGTAGAAATTGGAGAGGGTAAGCTTAAGATAGTAAATGAAGGAAAGGTTAAAAAGTTTATAAATAACATAGAACAGATAACATTGAATGGAGAATATGAAAGCAAAAAGAATAAGAAGATTATGCTCATAACTGAAAGAGCAGTATTTGAATATAGAAAAGAAGGGTTAACTTTAATTGAAATAGCACCAGGAGTAGAACTTGAAAAAGATGTACTTGCACAAATGGAATTCAAACCAGTACTTGCTGATGAAATCAAGCTTATGGATGAAAGAATATTCAAAGATGAGCCAATGGGACTTGCCCTAAAATAAGAATGTATCACTAAGAAACTTGAATATTCCAATAATTTACAATTTATTAGGTTGCTAAGAAAATTTAGCAGCCTAATAAATTAATTCTTTATTTTTATGGTAATGGTATTAGTAATATTAGGGAAGTAAGATACTAAGAAAGTTAGTATATTACTCATATAATTTTAGTTAGGAGGATGAAAAATGAGAGAAGTAGTAATAGTAAGCGCTGCAAGAACACCCATTGGTAAAATAGGTGGAGCATTAAAAGGTTTTAAAGCAACTGAGCTTGGAGGAATTGCAATAAAGGAAGCAGTTAAGAGAGCTGTAATAGATCCAAGTACCGTTGATTATGCGTATGTTGGACAGGTATTGCAAGGGGGATGTGGTCAAATACCTTCAAGGCAGGCAACAGTAAAGGGTGGACTTCCTTATGAAGTACCTTCAATAACTATTGGAAAGGTTTGTTCATCAGGTATAAACGCAATAAATCTTGCTAATATAAAAATTCTTTCAGGACAAGCTGATATTGTAGTTGCAGCTGGTATGGAAAGCATGAGTAATGCACCATATTTTTTACCTAACATGCGTTGGGGAAATAAAATGGGAGATGTGAAAGCTAAGGATTTAATGATGCATGATGGTCTTTGGTGTTCATTCTATGACAGACACATGGCTGTACATGGTTCAGAGGTAGCAGCAGAATATGGTATCAGCAGACAGGTACAAGATGAATGGGCAGTAAGAAGTCAGGATTTAGCAATTAGTGCAATAAAAGGCGGAAGATTAAAGGAAGAAATAGTTCCAGTAGAAATTAAATCTAAAAAGGGTGTTACTGTATTTGATACAGATGAAGGTCCAAGAGAAGGAACTACCTTAGAAGCTCTTGCAAAATTACCACCAGTATTTACTAAAGATGGCTCAGTTACAGCAGGCAATGCTCCAGGAGTTAATGATGGTGGAGCTGCATTAGTTTTAATGTCAAAGGAAAAAGCTATGTCACTTGGGTTAAAACCTTTAGCAACAATTATAGATTATGCAGAAGTTTCACAAGATCCAAAATATATAGCTACAGTGCCAGGACTTTCAACAGTTAAATTACTTAATAAAAATAACTTAACAATAGATCAAATCAAATTATTTGAAGTAAATGAAGCTTTTGCAGCAGTTGCTTTAGTAAGTGGACAAATAGCTAAATGGGATCCAAACAAAGTAAATGTAGACGGAGGAGCAATTGCCTTTGGTCATCCAATCGGAGCGTCTGGGGCTAGAATAGTAATGCATCTTATTTATGCATTACGTGCACAAGGCGGCGGATATGGTGTTGCAGCTATCTGCAGTGGAGCAGCCCAAGGTGATGCAATATTAATTAAAGTAGATTAATTTTATTTTAGATATGCATAAAAATTACAATTTTACTTAGGGAGGATTAAAATTATGGCAATTAATAAAGTTTTAGTAATAGGTGCAGGACAGATGGGTGGAGGAATAGCTCAGGTCATGGCAACAGCGGGGTTAACAACCTATTTGAACGATGTAGATATAAGTATTGTTAATAAGAGAATAGAGTTCATAGCTGGCTTACTTACAAAAGACGTTGCAAAGAATAAAATTACAGAGGAAAAAAAGTCAGAAATATTAACAAATCTTATACCTTCAGACACATTAAATAACGCTGCAGACTGTGACTTAGTAGTAGAAGCTATTGTAGAAAATATGAAGGTTAAGGAAAGTGTTTTTGGTGAACTTGATAAAATTACAAAACCAAGCTGTATTTTAGCTACAAACACATCCTCACTTCCAATAACAGAAATTGCAGCAGCTACAAAGAGACCTGATAAAGTAATAGGAATGCACTTCATGAATCCAGTTCCTGTTATGAAGCTTGTTGAAGTAATTAGAGGAATTGCTACAACTGATGAAACCTATGCTGCAATTAAAGAGTTAAGCTTAAAACTTGGAAAATCTCCTGTTGAAGTAAGGGATTTCCCAGGATTCGTCTCAAATAGAGTATTACAAATGATGATAAACGAAGCAATTTACTGTGTATATGAAGGAATTGCTACTCCTGAAGATATTGATACAGTTATGAAGCTTGGAATGAATCATCCAATGGGACCACTTCAGCTAGCAGACTTTATAGGTTTAGACACTATATTATCAATAATGAACATTATGCATGAAGGTTATGGTGATTCAAAATACAGACCTTGCCCATTATTACGTCAATATGTTAAAGCAGGATGGGTTGGTAAAAAAGCTGGTAAAGGATTCTATGATTATAAATAAAAAATGAATGAGGGGGGATTAACAAATGCAGAACAATGTTGTTCTATATGAACAAAAGGGAAATATGGCTTATGTTACAATTAACCGTCCAGAAGCTTTAAATGCTTTAAATGGACGAGTACTGAAATCTTTAAATAGTGTTCTTGATTTAATAAGAGAAACTGATGAAATTAGTACTGTAATTATTAAGGGAGCCGGAAATAAAGCATTTGTAGCAGGGGCAGATATTAAGGAAATGAGCGGTATGAACTGTATGGAAGCTAGAGCCTTTAGTAAGCTTGGGCAGGAAGTTTTTAATAAAATTGAAAAGCTTCCTAAGGCAGTAATTGCTGCGGTTAATGGATTTGCACTTGGTGGAGGTTGTGAACTTGCCATGGCATGCGATATAAGAATTGCTACTAAGAAAAGTAAATTTGCTCTTCCAGAACTTGGACTTGGAGTAATACCAGGTTTTGCAGGAACACAGAGGATGCCAAGACTTGTAGGAAAAGGAAGAGCAAAGGAAATGATGTTTACATCAAAACAGGTTGGGGCAGAGGAAGCATACAGAATAGGACTTGTAAATGAAGTGGTAGATGAAGAGAATTTTCTCAATTATTGTGATGAAATGGCAAAGACCATTGGAACAAGAAGTAAAGCGGCTATTGCAATATGTAAATCATCAGTTAATGAAGGAATGGAACTTGATATTGATAAAGCCATGCTGCATGAAGCAGATTTATTTGGACTTTGTTTCTCTACAGAAGATCAGAGAGAAGGCATGGGTGCGTTTATAGAAAAAAGAAAACCAATTTTCAAATGATAATTACCAGAAAAAGGAGGTATGCTTATGGAAGCTATTTTTAAAAGAAGAAGCATAAGAAAGTATAACAAAGACATTGATGTTACTAAAGAACAAATTGAAAAAGTATTAAGAGCGGGAATGGCAGCACCTTCAGCTGGAGATGGACGAGAATGGGAATTTGTTGTTTTCAGGAGCCAAGAGATAAAAGATGAAATTATGAAAGTACATGACCATTCAAAGGCATTAGAGACAGCGCCTGTTGGCATAGTTGTTTGTGCAGATATAAAAAAACAAGCATATAAGGAATACGATTGGTGGATACAGGATTGTGCTGCTGCTATAGAAAACATGCTTATTGAAGCAACTTTTCTTGGTCTTGGGAGTCTATGGTTAGGTATACATTCTCGGGCTGAGAGAGTTGAAGGAATTAAGGGAATATTTGGATTGCCTGAATCGGTTATGCCTGTAGGTATTGTAGTTTTAGGTACTCCTGAGAAAGAGCGAAGGTCTATAGATAGATACATGGAGGATAGAGTTCATTTTGAAAAGTTTTAGATGAAAATATTAGGAGGTAATTATATGAGTAAAGTTGTTTCACCTGAATTCGCAGCATCTTTAGTTAAAGATGGTATGACAATAGGTGTAGGTGGATTTGTAGGTTTTGGAGCACCAGAAGAATTACTTATAGCTTTGCAGGAAAGATATAAGGAAACCAAATCTCCTAAAGGATTAACTATTTTCCATTGTGCAGGACTTGGAGATGGAGCTGAAAGAGGTATAAACCATCTTGCAGAAGAAGGGTTAGCTAAAAAAATTATTTGTGGACATATTGGATTGGAACCTAAGATAAGTAAACTCCTTGTGGAAAATAAAATGATCGGATTTTGCCTACCGCAAGGCGTAACTAGCCAAATTTTAAGAGCAACAGCTGGTAAAAAACCAGGAGTATTGACTCATGTGGGTTTAAACACATTTGCTGACCCAAGAGTTGAAGGTTGTAAGGTTAATCAAGCGGCTATAAATTCAGGGGAAGAAGTAGTATCCTTGGTAAAAATAGAAGGTAAAGATTATCTATTGTATAAATCGGTACCACTAGATATATGTTTTATTAAAGGTACTCTCGGTGATGAAGATGGGAATATTTCACTTCAAAAGGAAGCACTTATTTCTGATCAACTTGAAATGGCAGCTGCTACCCATAATTCTGGAGGTATTGTTATTGCTCAAGTTGAAAATGTCGTTAAGAAAGGTACAATTAAAGCACACGATGTTAAAATACATGGCTTCTTAGTTGATTATATAGTAAAAGGAAAACCTGAAAATAGTTATCAAGGATTTGCAGATAATTATTATAGACCTGAGTTATCAGGGGAAATAACAATACCTTTAAGTGCAATGGAGCCAATGGAATTAGGTAATAGAAAGATCTGTGGAAGAAGAGGAGCACTAGAGCTTAAAAAAGGTTCTCTTGTAAACCTTGGAATTGGAGTCCCTGAGGCTGTAGCAGCAGTTGCTGGAGAGGAAGGAATTTCAGGAGATATAACTCTTTCCATAGAATCAGGTGTACTTGGAGGAGTTCCTACTGGTGGTTTGGCAATTGGAGGAACTGTTAACCCAGAAGCGATAATAAAACAGCCTGACATTTTTGATATTTATGATGGCGGAGGACTTGACGTATCATTCCTTGGAGCAGCAGAAATAGATGAAAAAGGAAATGTAAATGTTTCTAAATTCGGTGGAAGGGTTGTAGGACCTGGAGGATTTATTAATATATCACAGAATGCCAAGAAGGTTTGTTTCACAGGTACATTTACTGCTGGAAAGCTAGAAACAAAAATTGAAGATAGTAAACTTACAATAGTAAAAGAAGGCAATGGTATTAAATTTAAGAAATCAGTAGAGCAGATAACCTTCTCCGCTGATTATGCAAATGAGTCAGGACAAGAAATATATTATATCACAGAAAGAGCGGTTTTCAAGCTTACAGACAAGGGAGTTAAGCTTATTGAAATAGCTCCAGGAGTAGATCTTCAGAAAGATATTCTAGCCAATATGGAGTTTAAGCCTTTAATCGCAGAAGATTTGAAGCTAATGGATGAGAGAATATTTAAAAATGAGAAAATGAGGCTTTCTTTCTAAATAATTTATCTAATGATTACTTAAATATTAAATAGTAAATACGAAGATATGTATCGTCTATGCAATTAGACGATACGTATCTTTTGTCTTTGTTATGCGAACTATATGACAAAGTGTGAAAAGCCATAGTAATTTTTATTATACCTTTATGATATAATTTATATATGGTTTATATGAAATGCTTTGAGCAATAATTAATATAAAAGACCGTAAATTACAGTGAGTGGAGGGATGTTGTTTTGGATCAAGATAAAATATTAGAAAACTATACAGAAAAACAAAAAAATCTTATCTGCGAAAAAATGCTTGAGATATCAGAAGATGGATTTGTAATTATGGATACTGATAATAATATTGCATATATTAATCCTGCTTATTGTAATCATTTACAGGTAGAGATGAAAGATGCTATAGGTAAACCAATCTTAGATATAATTCTAAATTCTAAACTGCCTGAGATAATACATAATAAAGAATTTATTGAGAAGGAAGTATTTCACCTAGCTGCAAAAGGACAACCTAATATTCATGATAAGTATTTTATTGTAACTAGAGCAAGTGTTATAGAAGAAGATAAAGCCATTGCTGCAATAGGACAAGTGAAATTTGAAAAAAACACAATGAAATTAGCCCAATCCCTTAGGGATTTAAATGAAGAATTGAAATACTATAAGGATGAATTTCATCGTCTTGTTAAAGATAGATTTTCCTTGGATAGTATCAAGGGAAATTCACATGAAATGATTGAAATAAAAAAAATTGCACAGAAGGCTGCTGAAAATGATTTTACAGTACTATTAACAGGTGAAACTGGTACTGGGAAAGAGGTATTTGCTAATGCAATACATTATTCCAGCAAACGAAAATTTAAACCATTAGTACGAGTTAATTGTGCAGCTATACCTCAAGAACTATTTGAGTCTGAGTTTTTTGGATATTCTGATGGAGCTTTTACTGGTGCTAAGAAAGGTGGTAAAAAGGGTAAGTTTGAGCTGGCAAACGGGGGGACGCTATTTTTAGATGAAATTGGAGATATGCCTCTTTTCATGCAGGTTAAGCTTTTAAGGGTTCTGCAAGAAAAAGAGATTGAAAAGATTGGAAGCGAAAAAACTATACCAATTGATATTCGTGTAATAGCTGCTACAAATAAAAACCTACAAGAGGAAATTTCAAAAAATAGATTTAGAGAGGATTTATATTATAGATTGAATGTTATAGGAATAGGTCTTCCACCTCTTAGAAAGAGAAAAGAAGATATTCCATTATTTATAGATAGCTTTTTAGAGGAAATAAATGAAAAATATAATACTAATATAAAGATATCAAAAGAGGTTAAAGATATTTTGATGAACTACACATGGCCTGGCAATGTAAGAGAATTAAAAAATACTATTGAAAGATGCTATACAATGGCAGATAATAATTTAATAACCAATGCAAGTCTTCCAGTTAATATTCTCACTAAATCAAAGCTTCAAAATTATGATAGCAGCAAAACACTAAATGAAATTATGGCCAATATTGAAAAGGAGATAATTTTGCAGGTAATTGAAAAAAACAATAGTAACATTCAGAAAACAGCAATAGATTTAGGTGTTCATAGAAGTACATTATATAAAAAGATGGGGGACTATAATATAAAAAGAAGTGATATAGATATTATAAAGGAATAATGTATATTCATAAATAGTTCTAAGTTAAAAGAGTATTAAAAAACTCTAAAACTTAGAATTTTATTATATAAAGTATGATCTTTACTGACGTAGAGATCATTTTTTATTTGTGAATTAGTAAACGATTTCTCAATAAGTAAACATGTATCAAAAATGAGATAAATATTTCAATATAGGGATTATCAACGTATCTAAAAAGTGATCTAATATTTAGTCTCAATTTTGGTACGAAAACATTGAATATCTTTAATTATATTTTAACAAACATAGGTTGTTTACAGTATATTACATATTTTAAACAAGAGGATGTGTATTTTAAAAAAATATTGATAACTTTTTAAATATTAAATAAAAAGCATGAATCCACGTAAATTAGCGCTTAGGGCAGCTTTGGTTTTTTAAAATTATTAAGTGAATAATGAGAAATTTCAAATAACTTTTTACTATTGGCATGAGGATTGCAATAATAGTCTGCGAGTAATCTAAACGTTATCATATATATGATTTTAAACTCAATAGTTGAAGGGAGGTAAATATAGATAATTTTATGTTTTAAATATGGTGATTTATAGGGTAGGAAAATAAATTTGGAGGTGTTTTATTAATGCAAGTATTTGCAATCGTATTATCTTTAGTACTATTAACTTATGTAGCTTATCGTGGATATTCAGTTATTGTTTTTGCACCTATATGTGCAATGTTAGCAACCTTATTATCAGGTGGACACTTACTTCCAACCTATACTCAAGTATTCCTAGTTAAAGGTTTAGCATTTGCTACTAATTACTTTCCAGTATTCTTGCTTGGAGCACTATTTGGTAAGGTAATGGAAGCTGGTGGACTTGCTCTAGCTATAGCAGATTGGATTATGCATAAGTTAGGAGCAAAAGCAACTATTATTGGTGTAGTACTTTCTACTGGTATTTTAGGCTATGGTGGTGTAAGTGTTTTCGTTATAGGTTTTGCAGTTTATCCACTTGGTGCAGCTTTATTTAAAGAAGCAGATATTCCTAAAAGATTATTACCTGGTACATTAGCTCTTGGATTGTTTACTTTCTCAATGACTTGTTTCCCAGGAACTCCGCAAATACAAAACATAATACCAACTAAATATTTTGGTACAGATTCTTTCGCAGCTCCTGTATTAGGTACAATTGCTGGATTAATAATTATTACAGTTGGAGTTATTTATCTAGAAATTAGAGTAAGAAATGCAAAAGCTAAAGGCGAAGGATATGGAGAAGGACATATAAACGAACCAGATGGAAGGGCTGATGATCATAAGATGGTAAATCCAGCATTAGCAGCTATTCCATTAGTAGCAGTTTTAGTATTGAATTACTTTATGACAAAAGCAATAAAGAACTGGGATCCTGAAATGGTTTCAAAATTTAAGGGTGTAACATTATCAGGAGTAGCACCAATCTGGGCATTAATTGTTTCACTAGTAGTAGGTGTAGTTTTAGCTATAATAATTGGATGGAAGAATATAAAAACAGAAAAGAATCTTCAAGCAGCTTTAAACGGTGGTGCTGCAGGTTCGCTTCTTGCAATAATGAATACCTCATCAGAAGTTGGATATGGAAGTGTTGTTTCATCATTACCAGGATTTGCAGTTGTATCTAATTTCTTAATGGGAATATTTCCAAGCAATCCACTTGTTTCAGAAGCTATTACAATCAACGTACTTGCAGGTGTAACAGGTTCAGCATCAGGTGGTATGAGTATAGCACTTGAAGCAATGGGAGCACATTACCTACAAGCAGGTGTTGCAGCAGGTATAAGCCCTGAAATACTTCACAAGATAGCTTCCTTAGCATCAGGTGGATTTGACTCTCTTCCTCATAATGGAGCAGTAATTACATTACTTACAATATGCGGATTAACTCATAAACAATCTTACAGGGATATAGGAGTACTTACAGTAGCACTACCATTTGTAACGACTGCCTTCTTAATAATTGTAATGACAATATTCGGTATATAAAATAATAACATGGGGGTATTGGTATATGAGTAAAGTTGTTTCAGCTGAATTTGCAGCATCTCTAATCAAAGACGGTATGACAGTAGGTGTAGGTGGGTTTGTAGGTTTTGGTTCACCAGAAGAATTACTTATTGCTTTACAAGAAAGATATAAGCAAACTAAATCTCCTAAAGATATAACTATTTTTCATTGTGCAGGACTTGGAGATGGAGCTGAAAAAGGAGCAAACCATCTTGCGGAAGAAGGTTTATCTAAAAGAATTATTTGTGCACATCTTGGATTAGAGCCTAAAATTAGTAAGCTTCTAGTTGAAAATAAAATGATTGGATTTTGTGTTCCTCAAGGTGTAACAAGTCAGATGTTAAGGGCAACAGCAGGAAAAAAACCAGGAGTATTAACTCACGTTGGTTTAAATACATTTGCTGATCCTAGGGTTGAAGGCTGCAAAGTAAATCAGGCAACCAGAGATTCAGGTGAAGAAATAGTATCATTAATAAATATTGAAGGAAAGAATTACTTATTATATAAGTCAGTACCTATAGATATATGCTTTATAAAAGGTTCTTTCTGTGATGAGGATGGTAATACTTCTCTTGAGAAAGAGGCTCTTATTTCAGATCAGTTAGAAATGGCTGCAGCTACACATAATTCAGGCGGTATTGTAATACTTCAGGTTGATAACATAGTTAAAAAGGGTACAATTAAAGCACATGACGTTAAAATACATGGTTTCTTAGTTGACTACATAGTTAAAGGCTCACCAGAAAATAGTGTACAAACTTTTGCATATGATTATTATAGACCTGAATTATCAGGAGAAATAACAATACCTTTAGATTCGGTTGAACCTATGGAATTAGGCAATAGAAAAGTATGTGGAAGAAGAGGAGCAATAGAGCTTAAAAAAGGTTCTCTTGTAAACCTTGGAATTGGAGTTCCAGAAGCTGTTGCTGCAGTTGCAGGAGAAGAAGGAATATCGGGAGATATTACTCTTTCAATAGAATCAGGTGTACTTGGTGGTGTACCTACTGGAGGATTAGGAATAGGTGGAACTGTTAATCCAGAAGCTATAATAAAGCAGCCTGATATATTTGATATTTATGATGGTGGAGGACTTGATGTGTCATTCCTTGGAGCTGCTGAGATTGATGAAAAAGGAAATGTAAATGTTTCTAAATTCGGGGGAAGAGTTATAGGTCCAGGTGGATTTATTAATATATCACAAAATGCTAAGAAGGTTTGCTTTACGGGTACATTTACTGCAGGAAAGTTAGTAACAAAGATTGAGGATGGAAAACTTACAATTATTGAAGAGGGTAAGGGTATTAAATTTAAGAAATCAGTAGAGCAGATAACTTTTTCAGCTGACTATGCAAATGAATCAGGACAAGAAATATTATATATTACTGAAAGAGCCGTATTCAAACTTACAGATAAGGGAATTACTCTTGTGGAAATAGCTCCTGGTGTTGATTTAGAAAAGGACATACTTGCTAATATGGAATTTAAGCCAATAATAGCAGAAAATCTAAAACTAATGGATGAAAGAATATTTAAAGATGAGAAAATGGGACTTTCTTTTTAAATTTTATAATTGTTTAAATTAATATAAAGGATTAAAATATATATATGTATCCACTATGCAAATGGAGGATACATATTTTTTATTATCCATTAAGGAATAGGAGTGATTTTGTGTCAGAATACAAGTCAAAATTAGAAAGTCCTGAATTAGATTATCTATGTGAAGCTATTTTATCACTACAGACTAAAGAAGAATGCTATAAATTTTTTGAAGATATATTTACAATCAATGAACTAAAATCTGTAGAGCAAAGATTGCAAGTAGCAAAAATGCTTAAGCAAAAAAATACTTATAGTGAAATTGCAAGTAGTACTGGTGCAAGTACAGCTACAATAAGCAGGGTGAATAGATGCTTGAATTATGGAAGTGATGGCTATAACCTTGTATTAGAAAGAATAAAATGGGAATAATACTAACAAAAGGGTGTTAGGAGGATTTAGATGGATTTAAAAGCATTATTAAATAAAGAACAATATGAGGCAGCTGTAACCATTCAGGGGCCTTTACTAGTTTTAGCAGGTGCTGGGTCTGGCAAAACTAGAGTTCTTACATATAGGATAGCCCATATGATAGAGGATTTAGGTATCCCTTTTTATAATATATTAGCTATAACCTTTACCAACAAGGCAGCTGGAGAAATGAAGGATAGAATTAAAAAGCTAGTAGATACAGATATCGAAAATATGTGGGTTTCTACTTTCCATTCCTGTTGTGTAAGAATTTTAAGAAGAGAAATAGATAAGCTGGGATATAATAAGAACTTTGCAATTTATGATAGTTCTGACCAAAAGACTTTAGTAAAGCAATGTATGAAAGAGTTAAACATAAATGATAAAGAAATAGATGAAAAAGAAATAATAAGTAAAATCGGAAAGCAAAAGGACAACTTAGTTACTGCTGAGGAATACAAGAAGAGAAATGAAAAAGATTTTAGAAAAAACAAAATAGCAGATGTTTATCTTTTGTATCAAAAAAAATTAAAAAATAGTAATGCTCTTGATTTTGATGATTTAATCTTTAAAACCGTTGAGCTGTTTAAGAAAGAGCCTGAGGTTCTAAAATTTTATCAAAATAAATTTAAATACATAATGGTGGATGAATATCAGGACACCAATAAAGCTCAGTATCAGCTGGTTAAGATGCTGGCAGCAGGACATAGAAATATATTTGTTGTGGGTGATGATGATCAATGTCTGCCAGAAGGATCACTTGTAAATTCAGAAAATGGCATGGTTAAAATTGAAGAGGTTTTACCAAATCAATATGTTTATAGTGCAGCAGGGAATGGAGAAGTTATTAAAGCTAAAGTAGAAAAAGTTATAAAAAAGCAGTATAAAGGTGTCCTTGTTAAGGTTAAAACCGAGAGCGGAAAAGAAATCTCAGCTACTCCTAATCATATAACCTTTGCAGCCCTTAATATAGTTCCAGAAGTGTACTATATATACTTAATGTACAAGAATGGAATGGGCTATAGAATCGGTCAAACTCAAGCTATAAGAAGCAGATATAAAGATAAACTAGATAGCGGACTTGCTGTTAGGCTAAATCAGGAAAAAGCAGATAAGATGTGGATAATTAAATGCTGTAAAACAAAAGCTGAAGCAACATTCTATGAACAATATTATTCAGTTAAGTACGGTATTCCAACTGCTGTTTTTCATGATAAGGGCAGAGGAATTGCAATGAGTCAAGAACAGCTAAATAAACTATTTAAAGAAATAGATAGCTATAGCGCTGCAGAAAGATTAATGAGGGAATTATTCTTATTTGAAGATTATCCACATCATTTTAGCAGTGCTGTTACTCGAGGAGACACATCAAGGAAAATTATAAATATTAGTTATTTCTCTTGCAAACGCTCAGAACGCAGAGGCTATTATTCACATAGGGTAAGTTTAATAACTTCAGGAGCTGAGGCAAGAGAAAGATTTACTAAAGCTGGTTTCCCTGTGAGAGCTGAAAAAGGTCATACTTGGAGAGTTGAAACAGAGAGAAGCTTATATGATGATGCAGAAGCTTTGGGTAGAAAGCTAAATTCAACAATGGATGGATTAAGCATTATTAGAAAGGCAAAACTCACAAAAGATAGGTCCTATTATTTTATGCCTTTTGGAAGCTTACGTGAAGGAATGAGTATAGTTTCAAATTGCAATGGCGAGCTTGTGGAAGATGTAATATCAGAAATTAGCTTTGAAAATTATGAAGGCTTTGTATACGACTTAAGTATACCAGAATTAAGACAGTATATAGCAAATGATGTGGTAGTGCATAACTGCATTTATCAATGGAGAGGTGCGGATATCAAGAATATATTGGATTTTGAGAAGGACTACCCAGAGACCAAGGTAATAAAGCTCGAAGAAAATTATAGGTCTAAGGGAAATATTCTTAATGCTGCTAACTCTGTTATTAAAAATAACTCCCAAAGAAAAAACAAAGTTCTAAGAACTATAAATCCTTTAGGTGAAAAAATTAAAATCTATAGGGCTTATTCAGATATGGATGAAGGTAGCTTTATAGCAAATGAGATAAAAAGACTTATGGAAAAGGAAAACAGAAGCTTTAAAGATTTTGCTATTCTTTACAGAACAAATGCCCAATCAAGAATTTTTGAAGACGTATTTATGAAAAGGGCTATTCCTTATAGAATAATCGGAGGATTAAAGTTTTACGATAGAAAAGAAATTAAGGATATAACTGCTTACTTAAAATTTATAAATAATCTTCAAGATGATATTAGTCTTAGAAGAATAATTAACGTTCCTAAAAGGGCTATTGGTAATTCTACTGTAGAAAAAATACAGGAATTTGCAAGCTATATGGATGAATGCATGTATAGTGTTTTATTGGATATAGAAAATATACCAGGTCTTTCTAAAAAAGCTATTGCATCTATAAATAAGTTTACAAGCTTAATAAATAGCTTTAACAGAAATAAAGATAAAGTAAGCGTTTCTACATTAATAGAGGAAATACTAGAGAGTACAGGATATTTAAAAGAGCTTAAAGACTCTAATGAAATTGAAGACATCAGCAGAATTGAAAATATTAAAGAATTAGTATCTGCTGCAGTAGAATTTGAGAATTCCAGTGAGGATAAATCCCTTTCAGCATTCTTAGAAAAGATAGCTCTAGTTTCAGATATAGACAATTATGATGAAGAAACAGATACTACTGTAATGATGACCATGCACAGTGCAAAGGGATTAGAGTTTCCAGCGGTTTTTATGGCTGGTATGGAAAATGGTATTTTTCCAGGGACTCAATCTCTTGACAATTTTTCAGAGATGGAGGAATCTCGAAGGCTTTGTTATGTAGGAATAACTAGAGCAAAAGAGAAGTTATATTTGACATCCGCAAGTACAAGAAGAGTCTTTGGGAGAACCGTAAGCTATGCAGAATCAGATTTTATAAATGAAATATCCCCAGAGCTAAAGGAAGTTATTAGAGAAAATAGACCTTCAATTAATGGGGGAGGTAATAGGACTGTTGTAAGTGAAAGATATTTAAATCTAAATATAAATTCACATTCTATTTCTAGTTTTAGCAATAGAAAAGCTGAAAAAGCTATTAATTCTATTTTAAGCAGTGAGAACTTTTCTACTTCAGAGAGTCAAAATGTACAGAGCAATGTAAACTTAGAAGAAGTATCTGTAGGAAGAAAGGTAAAACATGATAAATTTGGAGTGGGTACTATAGTTAGTGCTGTAAAAAATGGAGATGACATGAAGGTTACTATTGCTTTTGATAACATGGGAATAAAACAGCTTATGTTTAGTATGGCACCGTTAAAGTTAATATAGGAAAATGAGGGCGAAGGTTATGGAAGATAAAAAGCAAAGGATTTTTCATCTAGTTGAAGAGCTAAATAAATTAGCTTATGAATACTATACTTTAGATAATCCTAGTGTATCAGATAAAGAATATGATGAAAAATATGATGAGCTGGTTAGGCTTGAAGAGGAAACTAAAATGATTCTTCCTTATTCTCCAACTCAAAGGGTAGGCGGAATGGTTTTAGCTGAGTTTAAGAAATATAGACATAAAGGGAAACTATTAAGCCTTGGAAAAGCGCAAAATATTGGAGAGTTAAGGGATTGGCATAGCAAAAATTTGAAGGCGGTAGAAGCCTATAATTTAAGTAATGAAGATAAATTACCGCAAATAAGATATATAGTTACTAAAAAATTTGATGGACTTACTATTAACTGTACTTATGACAATGAAGGTATATTAATAAAAGGTGCTTCTAGGGGAACAGGAGAAATTGGAGAAGATATAACAGCACAGGTTAAAACTATAAAAACAATTCCGCTTAAAATAGATAATAATGCTGTAATTGAAGTACATGGAGAGGCTATAATGACAAAAGAGGCCTTTGAGGAATATAATAAAGTAGCAGCTACTCCACTAAAAAATTTGAGAAATGGGGCAGCAGGAGCTCTTAGAAATTTAAACATTAAAGAAACAGCAAGAAGGAATCTTTCAGCGTTTTTTTATGATATTGGATACAATGAAGGAGAGCCTTTTGAAACGTATTTTGATATGCTTAATTTTATTAAGGATAAAGGACTTCCAGTAGATGATTATTACAAGGTTTGCTATACATCAGAAAAAATAGAAAAGGAAATTGATTATATAAATTCTATAAGATATGATTTAAATTATGATATTGATGGCGTGGTTATTGCTATAGATCACATTAAGACAAGAGAAATTATTGGATATACAGTAAAGTTTCCTAAATGGGCAATAGCGTATAAATTCGAGGCACAAGAAGCAACTACAAAGTTATTAGATGTAGAATGGAATGTTGGGAGAAGTGGTAGAGTTAGTCCAACAGCTTTACTTGAGCCTGTAGATATAGGTGGAGTTACAGTAAAAAGAGCTACATTAAATAATATGGATGACATTAATAGAAAAGGTGTTAAAATAGGAAGCACAGTTTTTCTAAGGCGTTCTAACGATGTAATCCCAGAAATTATGGGAGTAGTAGAAAATGAAGAAGACACTAAAGAAATTTGTCCTCCTAAAAACTGTCCTTATTGCGGAAGTGAGGTAATACAAGAAGGAGTTCATTATTTTTGTGAAAATTCTCTTTCCTGTAAACCACAGCTTGTTAAATCTATTGTGCATTTTGCAAGCAGAGAGGCTATGAATATATCTGGCTTTAGTGAAAAAACTGCGGAACAGCTGTTTGAAGAACTAAATATTAAGTCAATTTCAGATTTATATAGAATTCAAAAAGAAGATTTGCTTAAATTAGAGAGGTTTGGAGAAAAAAAAGCGAACAACCTTCTGGAGGCAATAGAAAAAAGTAAGAAGTGTGATTTGCCTTCATTTGTATATGCATTAGGTATTCCTAATGTAGGGAAGAAAACAAGTGTAGATTTAGTAAAGAGATTTAAAACTTTAGAAAATATAATAAATGCAAAGTTTCATGAGCTTATTTCTGTTGAAGAAGTTGGAGATATAATTGCAAAAAGTATAATTGAATTCTTTAAAAACTCTAAAATATTATCAAGTATTAATGAGTTAATTGAATTAGGAGTGGAACCATATTTCAAAGAAGAAAAGGTAGAGGAAAATGTATTTAATGGGAAGACTGTAGTTGTAACAGGTTCTCTCGAAACCTATTCAAGGAATGAAATAAAGGAGAAGCTTCAGTCTCTTGGGGCAAAGGTATCAGGCAGTGTTAGTAAAAATACTGATTACGTATTAGTTGGAAAAGAGCCTGGGTCAAAATATGATAAAGCTTTAGAGTTAAATATTAAAATAATAAATGAAGAGGATTTTCAAAGAATGTTAAATTGAAACTAAAAGATGTGAAATTGAGGGATGTAAAATGAAAAAGATAATAAGTATATCAGCATGGACATTTGTAATAATTACTATTCTATGTCTTTTACTAACTATGCTTTCATCTTATAATTTCGTAAATATAAAGTACTTTCATAATTATTATGTATTTCAATTAAGTATAATTATAACAATGTTTCTCTGGAGCATTAAACAGTTTCAAATTAGAAATGGTCAATGGGTAAATTCTATATTTTGTATGCTTTTAGGCTTTGGAGCTATGTTTTTTGTTATTTTGAAGGTATATTAAATAAACGGACAAGAAAAGGTGATCATTAAAGAGTCACCTTTTTATACTATAGAGTTTAAAAAAATTTGATTGGAGCAAAAGAATGAAAAAATTTAAAAAATTCTATATAGAGATTACCAATGTATGCAACCTTTCCTGTAGTTTTTGCCCTGTAACTAGGAGAAAAGGCGAATTTATGAATACAGTAACCTTTAGTAAAATATTAGAACAAATTGAATCATATACAGAATATATATATTTTCATGTAAAGGGAGAGCCGCTTTTACATCCTGAAATTGATAAATTTTTAGATTTAGCTTGGGAAAAAGGCTTTAAAGTTAACATAACCACAAATGGCACTCGAATAAACCAGGTTAAGGATAAAATAATTAATAAACCTGCTCTAAGGCAGGTTAACTTTTCCCTTCATAGCTTTGATGGAAATGATTTAAATATAGATAAGGAAGAATATATTAACAATATAATTTCTTTTACAAAGGAAGCTATAAGCAATACTAAGGCTTTAATATCTCTAAGGCTGTGGAATTTAGATAAAGATAATGAAGTAAATATTAATAGGAACAGAAATCGTGCTCTTCTTCAGATAATTGAAGATGAATTTAATTTAGAGTATATTATTGAAGAAAAAATAATCCAAGGAAGGGGAATTAAAATTTCTGATAGAGTTTATGTAAATCAAGATCACGAATTTCAATGGCCAGATTTAAAAGAGGAAGAGGATGAAGGAAAAGGATTTTGCTACGGACTTAGAAATCAGATAGCAATATTGGTAGATGGAACTGTAGTACCTTGCTGTCTCGATGGGGAAGGAGTAATTAATTTAGGCAATATAAAAGAAACTGATTTTTCAGAAATAGTTGAAGGAGAGAGAGCTAAGAATATATTAGAAGGATTTTCAAGAAGATATGCAGTTGAAGAACTGTGCAGGAAATGTGGTTATAGAAAAAAATTTAGTATATAATATATAGTTTGTTGGTAATAATTGAAGGTAAAGTATAATAAATGGTGAGTGATTATTATGAAAATAAAAAAAGCTATATCCATAGTAATTCTTTTAGTTGTGATTTTTAGCGGATGTGTAGAAAGAAAAACCTTTACCAGCCAAAATAGAAACTATATTGTATATAATGTAGAGAAACTTCCAAAAGATTTATTTAAACTTAGTGATATGGATATATCACAAGAAGATATAATCCTTTCTATTTTCGAGGGTCTAGTTTCAACTGATTTAGAGGGAAAGATTGTGCCAGGACTCGCTGATAGCTTTTCTTTAAGCCAGGATAAGCTTACCTATACCTTTCATTTAAGAGATAATATTAAGTGGAGTGATGGAAGTGAAATTACAAATAGAGACTTTATAAATTTTTTTTCTGAGATTTTAAAGGAAGATCAAGATAGTGGTAAGCTACTTACGTGTATTTTTGGAGTTAGTGATTATTTAGAAGATAAGATAAACTTTGATGGAGTTGCTATAAGAGCTAAGGATAATAAAATAATAGAAATGAGATTAAATTATCCTTGTGATTATTTTTTAAATATACTAAGTCAGCCAAGTTTTTTTATAAGGAAAGATTTAAACAGCTTGAAAAATTGGAAGGATGAATTTAAGAATATAAAATACTCAGGAGCTTATATTATTGACAATATTTATCCTAATGGGGAAATTTCTTTAAAAAAGAATATAAATTATTGGGATGAAAAAAATGTATTTACTGATAAAATTCACATTAGCAGCGATGAAACTAGTGCTTTTTCTTTAGCAAAGTACAATTCAAATGAAATAGATATAACTTCAAATTTACCAAATAAAGAGCTTGTGCAACTTCAAGAGAAAGAAAAATTAATTAAGGATACTACCTTAAAAGGATACAGTATAAATTTTAATTTAAAGAAAAATAAATTTCTTAATAATATAAACTTTCGAAAAGCTATTGCTATGTCAATTGAAAAAAATCTATTAGAAAAAGAGTTAAATGGAATTATTACAAAAAGTTCTTGGTATGTTCCAGAAAATACTCAAGGAACAGAACCAAGAGGAAGTTATTTAGACGCAAATAAAATAGGAGATACCTTAGAAAAATTATTATCTTCAAGCGGATATAAAGGTGAAGAGTTAAAGCTTTTATATAAAAGCAGTGATATAAACGATTTAATAGTAGATTTTATTGCTAAAGATTTAAAGAAATCAAATATAAATCTTTATGTTGAAGGTGTAAATGAAGAAAACTATCAGCTAAATTTAAAGAATAGTAATTATGATTTAGTATTATCAGAATATCTCGGGAAATATGATAATTCACTTTCATTTTTAGAAGAGTGGCTTTCAACCTCAGATTCAAACCTCTATGGATACACAAATTCAGAATTTGAAAAAAATATTTTGAAAGGCAAAGTAGCTAAAAGCTTAAAAGAAGGGGAAAATTATTTTATAACTGCTGAAAAGATTTTAATAAACGATATGCCGTTTATAACTTTAGGTCTTTACAACAGAATTATTGCTGTAAAACCATATATAAACGGCATTAAGATAAACAAAAAAGGAAATGTACTTTTAAAAAATGTTTATTTAGAAAAATCTATATATTAATTTGCAAGCTTAGCAAGTTTTATCATTAAGGAAATGCAATATGAAGAAAAATAAATTTAAATTTTTTCTGCTGTCAAAAATTACTTTACTTTGTTTAAAAGTCTTTTTATCTTTATTATAAATAACATTTTTTAAAAAAATAGGAGCAACTTCGCTACTTTCAGGGGTAGTGATATTAGACATTTTAAAATACTGCTCTTCAAGTAAATTTTCAGGAACAGATTTAAAATCTTTATAATGTTCTATATCATCTAAATTTGGTGCATCAGGCCAGCTTAAAACTATTCCGGAATCCACTAATTGATTTCTAAATACTTCTGAAATAATATTTTCAGAGGCTTCTTCACCCAATTTATGATGATACAGCATTGAAATAATATAAAGAATAATATCTTCGGAAGAAAATCTAATTTCTTTATCTTCTCCAGGCTTTATGAATATAGACAGCTCTTCGTTATAGTGTTTAATTAATAGTTCCATAAGACTAATGCATATCTTTTTAAATCTAAATAAATTTGTATGTTTATAAAGAAGAGCTGCATTAAGGTATATAATACAAATGTCCTGTATTTTGTCATTATCATTTGATTTGGTATATTCTTCATATAATAAATCAAAAATATCTAATGAAAGAATTTTAGCATCATCTATATTCGAGTAAGAATAAAAAATATTTAAATTTAGACAAAGTAAAGCTTTATCATTAAAAGGTATTTCATACATCTCTTCTTTAAAATCAACAAACATTTTTAAAATATCTAATGAAAAATCTTTAAATGAATCCTTTGAATTTCCATCTAAATAATCAGAGCATTTGTAAAAGGCATTCATAAGTAAGCATTGTTCAGAAAACTTAAATTCTTTGGTAGAGTCTTTTAATTTTATTTTGCCGATTATAGGGTCTGTACAATCTTTCTTATCAATAAAGACTCCTTCTGCATTTCTTAAGAAAGATGCATAAAAATCTAATTGTTTTTTTGCAAGCTCAGTATAAATAATACTTAGGGAATATTTTGTTGAGTCTAGATTTTTAAAACCTCTATAATACTCAATAAGTTCTAATAAGCATAAAGTCATGTAGGAGTTACTAGATACATTTATATCTTTTTTATGTTTATCCTCTATCCAAGAATATAAATTATTTTGAATCTTTAATTTTGGATTTCCTTTCTTATAAATACATAAAAGTGGAGAATTTAGGTTTAATGTGTTAATATCAGAACTAGAAATATGTTTTAGATTTAAATCTTTAAGGTTTAAGGTAATTCCGCATTTTGAATGTAAAACTATGTTCTTTAAGGATTCCTTAGATAAATGAAACAATTGATTTTCTACCTGTTTTATATTCAATTTATTCATTCGTAAAAATGGTCCTATATATCTTAGCATTATTTACACCACCATAAATTAATCCTTATATAAATAATATGAGTATAAATTACAAATGATGATTAATTTTTAATTTCTAAAGAGGTGATTTTAATGAAAATTGGAAAGTTATCCTGGGATGATCTAAGTAAAATTATAGATAATAATAAAGGCAACCTAAGGGATGAAGTTAGGATTAGAAGTGGAATTGGAGAAGACTGTAGTGTAGTTAGTTTTGGAGAGTATGAATGTGTCTTATCTACCGATCCAATAACTGCTGCAGATAACAATATTGGAAGATTAGTAGTTCATATAAATGCCAATGATATTGCTTCCTGTGGAGCTGAGCCTATAGGAATACTTGTAACTGTACTTTCACCCCCATGCAGTCAATTAGAAGATATATATAACGTTATGAGAGAAATTAATGAAGAAGCTAAAAAACTAAATATGGAGATACTAGGTGGGCATACTGAAGTAACAGACTCAGTAAATAAAATAGTAGTATCTTGTACTGTTATAGGAAAGGCGAAAGCAGGAAAAGCTGTAGCAACTTCAGGAGCTAAGGCTAAAGATCATATTATTGTTACTAAAAAGCTTTGTTTAGAGGGTACTGCTATATTAATTAATGATTATTATGATTTAGTAAAAGGAGTATTAACTGATAAAGAAATTAAAGAAGCTAAAGCATACGTGGACAGCCTTAGTGTAGTAGCTGAAGGGAAAATTGCAGGAGAATTTGGGGTGAACTCTATGCACGATATTACTGAAGGGGGAGTCTTAGGTGCATTATGGGAAGTAGCAAAAGGAAGTAGTTTAGGATTTAAAATTTATAAAGATAGACTACCTATAAGTGAAATTACCGTAAAACTATGTGATTTATTCAATATTGACCCGCTAAAGTTTATATCCTCAGGAAGCATGATTATAACCTGCTCAGATGGATATGCCTTAGTAGATAAGCTAAAAAATAGTGGAATTGAAGCAACTGTTATAGGTGAAGTTATTCAGGGGGCAAAAATATTGGTTGATAATAATAATGAGTTTAATGTCCTTCCACCAGAAAGGGATGAACTCTTTAATATTTCTACTGAAAACATAATAAAAAACTTGCAAAATAGAAGATAAATACATGGAGGAATAAAAGTGAAGAAACTTATTGTAGCAAGTAATAATAAACATAAAATAAGTGAGATAAAGCAAATACTCAAGAATTTTCCTTTTCAAATTCTTTCATTACAGGAGGCAGGGATTAACATAGAGGTTGATGAAAATGGAAGTACCTTTGAAGAGAATGCTCATATAAAGGCTATAGAAATATTTAAAGCTTTAGGAAAGAGGCATGCAGTTCTTGCAGATGATTCAGGACTTATGGTAGATATATTAAACGGGGAACCAGGAGTATATTCCGCTAGATATTTCGGAGTTCATGGTAATGATAAGGAGAATAATGAGAAATTACTATCTAATCTTAAAGGGGTGGAATTTGAAAAAAGGAAAGCACACTTTGTTTGCGCAATAGAATTAATTTTAGATGAAAAGATTATTATTGATGTGCAAGGAGACGTAGAAGGGTATATAATTGAAGAAGAGAGGGGAATAGATGGCTTCGGTTATGATCCATTATTTTATGTTCCTAGGTTTAATAAAACCTTTGCAGAAATAACATCTGAAGAGAAAAACTCCATTAGCCATAGAGGTGAAGCCTTAAGAAAATTAGAAGAAAAGGTAAAAGACTATTTACAGGAGGTGAAATAGTGCTTTTGGGAGTAGTCAGCGATACTCATAGAGATGAGTGCACCATAAAAAAAGTAATTGAAGAGTTTAAAAATTTTGATATGGTTATACATCTAGGCGATAATGTAGAGGATGCAGAAGTTCTTAGGGAGAATTTAAAAGAGAAAGTTATATTTGTTAGAGGCAATTGTGATATTGGCTCTAAAAATCCATTAGAATTAATAGAAATTGTTGAAGGAAATAAAATATTTATCACCCATGGGCATAAATATAACGTTAAAAATACTCTATCAAACTTACTTTATAGAGCACAAGAATTAGACGCACAAATTGTTCTCTTTGGCCATACCCATGTTTCTGAGATAGAATTTGAACAGGGAATATGGATGATAAATCCAGGGAGTGCAGCATTACCAAGAGATATGCATTCAAGTGTAGCAATAATCGAGATTCAGCAGGAAAATATTAATGCAAGTATAAAATTAATATAAAAATGATAAAAAGGTATTGACGTATAAAAAAAATTAGTGTAGAATAATCAATGTCGCTAAGGCACAGAGTTGCTTTAGAGCAAACTTCCACATGAGTATCGGGGTATAGCGCAGATGGTAGCGCGCGTGGTTTGGGACCATGAGGCCGCGGGTTCGAGCCCTGCTACCCCGACCACAAAAACAGTGGGCGGGAGTGGCTCAGTGGTAGAGCGTCACCTTGCCAAGGTGAACGTCGCGAGTTCGAATCTCGTCTTCCGCTCCAATATAATATGCGGGTATGGTTCAATGGTAGAACGTCAGCCTTCCAAGCTGAACACAAGGGTTCGATTCCCTTTACCCGCTCCATTTAAAATTTATGCGTCTTTAGCTCAGCTGGATAGAGCAACGCCCTTCTAAGGCGTGGGCCAGGAGTTCGAATCTCTTAAGACGCACCATATGGTGAGCATAGTTCAGTTGGTAGAGCGCCAGATTGTGGTTCTGGTTGTCAAGGGTTCGAGTCCCTTTGTTCACCCCATTTTATTGGGATGTCGCCAAGCGGTAAGGCATAGCACTTTGACTGCTACATGCGTAGGTTCAAATCCTGCCATCCCAGCCATTATGTGATTCACTAGCTCAGTCGGTAGAGCACATGACTTTTAATCATGTTGTCCGGGGTTCGATTCCCCGGTGGATCACCATTTAAGCAGAGAACCCAAATCCATGATTTGGTGTGAATCGCTTACTCATCTGACTAAAAGGAAGAGGAGTTTCATAAGTTAACATGCAGGTGTGGCGGAATTGGCAGACGCACTAGACTTAGGATCTAGCGCCTTTGGCGTGGGGGTTCGACTCCCTTCACCTGCACCAAATTTTGCGGGAGTGGCTCAGTGGTAGAGCGTCACCTTGCCAAGGTGAACGTCGCGAGTTCGAATCTCGTCTTCCGCTCCAATATAATATGCGGGTATGGTTCAATGGTAGAACGTCAGCCTTCCAAGCTGAACACAAGGGTTCGATTCCCTTTACCCGCTCCAAATGCGCCATTAGCTCAGATGGTAGAGCAACTGACTCTTAATCAGTGGGCCCCGGGTTCGAGTCCCTGATGGCGCACCAATTTTCTTCTTTTTTAATAAATTATCGGGGTATAGCGCAGATGGTAGCGCGCGTGGTTTGGGACCATGAGGCCGCGGGTTCGAGCCCTGCTACCCCGACCACTATATGCGGGTATGGTTCAATGGTAGAACGTCAGCCTTCCAAGCTGAACACAAGGGTTCGATTCCCTTTACCCGCTCCACTTAAAATTTATGCGTCTTTAGCTCAGCTGGATAGAGCAACGCCCTTCTAAGGCGTGGGCCAGGAGTTCGAATCTCTTAAGACGCACCAATAACAAATAATATGCGCTATTAGCTCAGATGGTAGAGCAACTGACTCTTAATCAGTGGGTCCTGGGTTCGAGTCCCCGATGGCGCACCATATGGTGGGCATAGTTCAGTTGGTAGAGCGCCAGATTGTGGTTCTGGTTGTCAAGGGTTCGAGTCCCTTTGTCCACCCCACTTTTTTTATTTTTTGGGATGTCGCCAAGCGGTAAGGCATAGCACTTTGACTGCTACATGCGTAGGTTCAAATCCTGCCATCCCAGCCATTACGTGATTCACTAGCTCAGTCGGTAGAGCACATGACTTTTAATCATGTTGTCCGGGGTTCGATTCCCCGGTGGATCACCACTTTGTATTTTTTGTTGTTTTGCGCTCATAGCTCAGTTGGATAGAGTTACGGACTTCGAATCCGGAGGTCGCAGGTTCGACTCCTGTTGGGCGCACCATAACGTTAATAATAGAGGGTTTGCAGATATGTAAGTCCTCTTTTTTATTTTTTGCATGAAATTTTTATTAAAGAAAGATAAAATGTGGAACGATTTAATGGTTTTAATAATAATATTTGTATTGTAGTCAAATATTTTATTGGTTTAATTTTTAAAATATCTCCTAAAAATTTTAATGCAATGAATATAATATATTGATTAAAACAAAGAAAGGAGAAATATTTTATGTCAGAACAAACTGATTTTATAGATAAAATTAAAAATGGGGCTATAGCTAGTATGAAAAAGTATGGAATATTAGCTAGCATTACAATAGCTCAAGCTATACTGGAAAGCAGATGGGGACAAAGTCAGTTAAGTATTAAAGCATATAATTTATTTGGAATTAAAGCAAAATTCAATGAAGAGTATATTGATATGAGAACAACAGAGTATAATTCTCAAGGTGAAAAATATTATATTAATGCTAAGTTTAGAAAATACAATAGCTTTACAGAAAGTATAGAGGATCATGCTGAATTTTTAGTTAACAATACTAGATATAGAATTAATGGATTTTTTGATGGCAATAATTACAAAGAGCAAGCTCAAGCTCTGCAAGGAGCAGGTTATGCTACAGATCCAGGCTATGCTAAGTATTTGATTAGAATTATTGAACAATATAAGTTGGATAGGTATGATGTAGTAAGCTCAACTGAAAAGTATACTACTCCATACTGCCTAGAGTTTCATAAATGGTATAATAAGGTAACAGAAACGAAAGCCCCTTTGGATGAAGATAATGCTTATGGAATCAATACAGCAAATGCATTAAAAGCTATAACAAATTATATTAAACAAAGTAGGAAATACAAGTATTGCTTTGAGTTTCAGAAATTTTATAATCGTGTAACTCAAACTGCTTCTCCTTTGGCTGAAGATGGATTGTATGGACCAGCTACTGAAAAAGCCTTAAATATAATAGAAAGATTAATTAAAGGAGAATATTAATAATATATATAATTTTCTCGGGCATATGCCTGAGTTTTTTTGGTTATTTATACAAGTTTACTTACTGTACCATAAGTTGTATAATGAATGTAAATTAAAGCTTGGAGGTAGAAACATGGGATTATTGGATGGTTTGATGGGGAATGCATCGGATATAAACGTTAATGAAGTACAAGCTGAGTACGCAAATATACTTGCGCCTTCTGAGAAAGTGGAAAAGGCATATCGATTAATAAGAGATATGTTTATATTCACCAATAGTAGACTTATTTTAGTTGATAAACAAGGGTTAACAGGTAAAAAAATAGAATATCATACTCTTCCATATAAAAGCATTACACATTTTAGTATAGAGACAGCAGGACACTTTGATTTAGATGCAGAATTAAAAATATGGATTTCCGGAACACAACAGCCTATAGAAAAAAGATTTAATAAAACTTTAAATATATATGAATTGCAAAGCTTGCTTGCTTCTTATGTATTAAGATAATAGAAATAAAAATTAGCTGAAATGGCTAAACGTAAATAACTAGATCTGGAAAGAGTATACTTTATAATAAGTATGCTCTTTTGAATTTTGGAGAGAATATATAGTAAATATATTCAATAAGAATAAGGAGTGATACAAATGTCACATAAGAATAATAAAAATAGTAAAGATAATAAGAAGTCTGGGCAAAAGACAAAAAAAGAATTAATGAAAATGGAAGTGGAAATGTCGAAAGAATTAGGTGTTTCTAATGAAACAAAAAAGTTAGGCAAAAATAAAGAGAGTAAAAATCACTAGAAAATAATAATTATTTATTATATTTATTTTTGAGTTCACAAATTATATATATTATTGTATAATTAGAATGAATTAAAGTGAAAAATTAGATATTATGTAAAATGACTTAAAATTTATTTAAATTGCTACTTGTAAGAATATAATAAATGTTGTATATCTTAGATTAGTTAAATAGACTATTAAGTCTATTTTTTTGTGGAAAATTATTGAGAAAATAATTTAATTAAACAAAAAAGAATTACTGTATTTTTGCTTTTAAGCCTTAATAAAATTAATCTTGCTTTTTGTACAAGTTTCGTATAATATATAAAATATAGATTAATGTGTCGAATGATATTAAAAAAACAATAAATAATGTTCGTATCTCGTATATGTTTAGAGATTTGGTCTAAACGTTTCTACCGAACGGCCTTAAACTGTTTGACTACGGGTGTTTATCTTATACATAGTTATTATTAACCAGAAGAAATTATATTTAATAAATATTGTTTTAGAGGTGTAGTTATAAAAGCTACAGGTTAAAACTTTGGTTAAGTCACGGTATATAAACTCCCATGTATTTACTTGGGAGTTTTGTTTTTTGCACTAACACACAAATTAGGAGATGGATACTTAATGGAATTATTAAAAAATAAGATTTTAGAAGAAGGCAGAGTATTAGGTAAAGATGTGCTTAAAGTTGATAGTTTTTTGAATCATCAAATAGATGTAGAATTATTTAATGAAATTGGGAAAGAATTTAAAAAGAGATTTCAAAATAAAGAAGTAACTAAGATATTAACTATAGAAGCATCAGGTATTGGAATAGCCTGTATAACTGCACAATATTTTAATGTTCCTGTAGTTTTTGCTAAAAAGCATGAAGCAACTAATATGGATAAAGATAATTATGAAGCAGAAATTTTTTCCTTTACAAAAAACAAGTCTTATACAATAAAAGTATCTAAAAAGTACATATTACCTGAGGATAAAGTGTTAATTATAGATGACTTTTTAGCAAATGCAAATGCAGCATCTGCATTAATTAGTGTAGTAGAGCAGGCTAAAGCAGAAGTTGTAGGCGTTGGCATAGTAATTGAGAAAGGCTTCCAAAATGGAAGAAAAGTAATTGAAGATAAGAATATTAAATTAGAATCCTTAGCTATTTTAGAATCTATGGAAGATGGAAAAGTAATTTTTAAAAAATTAACATAAGTAAAAAATAGGAGGGAATATCAATGAAAAAAATAACTGCATTTCTATTAGTTTTAGTTTTATCTTTAGGTACACTTTTAACAGGCTGTGGATCTAAAGAGGCTAAAAACACTACTGACAACAAGGCGAATACAGGTGAGACTGGAAAGAAATTGACAAACAAGGACATTAAAGTAGGATTCTTATATGTTGGACCAGTTGGAGATGAAGGTTGGACTTTTTCTCATGATCAAGGAAGAATATTTATGGAAAAAGAATTAGGACTTCAACCATCATTAGTTAAAGAATCTGTTAAAGAGGATGACGCAGAAGTTCAAAGTGTTATTGATGACATGGTTGATAAAGGTGCAAATGTTATAATTGGAACAAGCTTTGGATTTATGAATGGTATGTTAAAGGCTGCAAAAGCTCATCCAAATGTTAAGTTCTTACACTGCTCTGGATATGAATTAAATGAAAATATGTCAAATTACTTTGGAAGAATATATCAAGCTAGATACTTATCAGGTATAGTTGCTGGAATGAAAACTAAGACAAATGTAATTGGATATGTAGCAGCTCATGAAATTCCAGAAGTTGTTAGAGGAATAAATGCATTTACATTAGGAGTACGTTCTGTAAATCCTAAGGCTGTAGTAAAAGTTAAATGGACTAATACTTGGTATGATCCAGCAAAAGAAAAAGAAGCTGGAAAAGCACTTATAGATGAAGGTGCAGACGTAATTACACAACACCAAGATACTGCAGGACCACAACAAGCAGCAGAAGAAAAGGGAGTTTTCTCTATAGGATATAATACAAATATGGAAAGCAAAGCACCAAAGGCATATATGACAGCACCAGTATGGAATTGGGGACCATTCTATGTAGAACAAATCAAAGCAATAATGGATGGAACATGGAAGAGTGAAAGCTATTGGAAGGGACTAGAAGTTGGAATCGTTGATTTAGCACCTCTTACTAAAAATGCACCAGCAGGAGCAGAAGAAAAAGTTAAACAAGTAAAACAAGATATTATTGATGGTAAGAATAAAGTATTTGTTGGACCTATTAAAGATAACAAGGGAGTAGAAAAAGTAGCAAAAGATCAAGTCATGTCAGATGCAGACATGTTAAAATTTGATTGGTTCGTAGAGGGAGTTCAAAATGCTGGAAAATAAAATTCCATTTATTCAAATGAAAAACATAACTAAATGTTTTGGAAAAGTTGTGGCAAATAATAATATAAACCTAGAAGTGCATGGCGGAGAGATCCATGCACTTTTGGGGGAAAATGGGGCTGGAAAGAGTACACTTATGAACATGCTATCAGGGGTCTATACACCTGATAGCGGTTCTATTTTTATTCATGGAGCTGAAAAAAAATTTACCTCTCCTAAGGATGCGATAAATTCTGGAATAGGTATGATTTATCAACACTTTAAGTTAGTAGAAACTATGACAGCAGTAGAAAACATAATGCTTGGGCAAAAAGGAAAACTATTTTTAGATAAAAAGAAAAATGTTAAAAAAATAAAAGAAATTATAGATAAATTTGGACTTGAGGTTAATTTAGATAAAAATGTATATGACATGTCTGTTGGAGAAAAACAGAATCTAGAAATACTAAAGGTTTTATATAGAGGAGCTAATATATTAATACTTGATGAACCAACAGCGGTATTTACACCTCAAGAAAGTGAAAAATTATTTAAGATAATGGACAAAATGAGAACCCAAGGCTGTGGTGTAATATTCATAACTCATAAGATGGATGAGGTTATGGCTATGGCAGATAGAATTACAGTCTTAAGAAAAGGAGAAACTATTAAAACTGTAAATAAGGTGGATTCTTCTCCAAAAGAGCTTACAGAACTTATGGTTGGTCGTTCGGTTGATTTATCAATTAGAAAGGTTGAAAGCAATAAAGGGGAAAAGATTCTTGAAATAGAAAAATTAAAAGTAATAAATGAAGAAAAACTTGAAGTAATAAAGGAGGTTAGTTTTACTATATCTTCAGGTGAAATACTAGGAGTAGCTGGAATAGCTGGTAGTGGTCAAAAAGAATTATGTGAAGCAATAGCTGGAATTCAAAAGGTTGAATCTGGAGAAATATATTTTCAAGGAGAAAACATAGTTGGAAAAACTGCCAGAGAAATTATAACCAAGGGTATAAGTATGAGTTTTATACCAGAAGATAGACTTGGAATGGGATTGGTAGGTTCTATGGATATGGTAGACAATCTTTTGCTCAAGGCTTATCAAAATCAGAAAGGACTTTTCGTAAATAGAAAACCGGTTGCAGAAAAAGCTGAAAAGATGGTTAAAAAACTTGAAATAAAGACTCCAAGTATTAATTATCCGATTAGATATTTATCTGGTGGCAATATTCAAAAAATTCTTCTTGGAAGAGAACTTAGTTTATATCCTAAACTTTTAATAATGGCCTACCCTGTTAGAGGATTAGATATAAACACTTGCTATACAATATATGATCTTATAAATGAAGAAAAAGAAAAAGGCAATTCAGTTATTTATATAGGCGAAGATTTAGATGTTTTAATTGAATTGTGCGATAGAATAATGGTCATGTACAATGGAAAAGTAACGGGAATAGTGGATACAAAAAATGTTACAAAAGAAGAAATAGGAATGCTTATGGTAGGAAATAAATTAGAGGGGGATGTAGCTGATGCTTAGGATAGTAAAAAAAAGCGAAATAAGTAGAAGAAATAGTATAATAATAAGAACAGTAGCTATCATCTGTGCTCTATTAGTGGTAGGCATTTTTATTTTTAGTCTTGGATTAAATCCACTTAAAGTCTATACTTCTATGATTGAAGGTGCTTTTGGATCTGTTTTGAAATTTAAGAAAACAATAATCAAAGCAATACCTTTATTAATTACCTCTCTAGGTATAGCAGTAGCTTTTAAAATGCAATTTTGGAATATAGGTGGAGAAGGCCAAATAATAATGGGAGCTTTTTCAGCTGCATTTGTAGCTTTAACCTTCCCTAATATGCCAAAGCCTGTCTTATTATTGCTTATGGCCATTGCATCTGTAATAGGAGGTGGACTTTGGGCCTTTGTACCGGCATTTTTTAAATCAAAATGGGGAACAAATGAAACTATTGTTACTCTAATGATGAACTACATAGCAATAAATTGGGTTACATATCTGCAATACGATTTATGGAAAGACCCTAAAGCAATGGGATTTCCTAAAATTCCAATGTTTTCTGATAATGCAATTCTTCCAAAAGTTTTAGGGGTTCACATTGGTTGGATAATTGCATTAATATTAGTTGTATTAGTGTATGTATTTATGAACTTTACTAAAAAAGGATATGAAATCAGTGTTCTTGGAGAAAGTGAAAAGACTGCTCAATATGCAGGTATAAATATTAAGAATACAATAATAAGTGCAATATTTATCAGTGGTGGATTATGTGGGCTTGCTGGAATGATTCAAGCATCAGCCATAGCGAATACTCTTTCGGTTGAAGTATCGGGAGGAGTGGGATTTACTGCTATTATTGTAACTTGGCTTGCATCTTTAAGTGCTCCTATAATTTTAGGTGTTTCTGTACTTTTTGCTGGTTTGCTTCAAGGAGGCTCATACATTCAAACTGTTTTTGGAATTCCGGAGGCAGCAGCACAGGTAGTACAAGGTGCTATATTATTCTTCGTTTTGGGAAGTGAATTTTTTATTAAATATAGAATTGCCTTTGGTGATGATAAAAACGAAACAAGTAAGAATATAAAGGAGGGTCAATAATGAATTCTATAACAATTTTTTTAGCTGCTGCAGTTGTTGCAGGGACACCTCTTTTATTTGCTACCCTAGGTGAAATACTTACGGAAAAGGTTGGTAATTTGAATCTTGGTGTGGAAGGTATGATGCTAATGGGGGCGGTTGTTGGATTTACAGTAGGTTTAAAAACAGCTAGTCCTTTTCTTGCTATAGTTTCAGCAGCTATTGCTGGCTCTTTTGGTGCTTTAATATATGCCTTCTTAACTATAACTCTAAGGGCTAATCAAGTAGTATCTGGACTTACTTTAAGTATTTTTGGTACTGGATTTTCAAGTTTACTTGGAAAGGGTTTAGGACTAATTGGACAGAGAACACCAGAGGCTGTAAAGGAATTTTTTCAAGTATATCCTATACCAGTATTAAATAAAATTCCGGTTTTAGGAAAAATATTTTTTACTCAAGATCCATTTATATATTTAGGATATATTTTAGCTGTAATTTTAGGAATTTATATTTATAATACTAATAAGGGATTAAATTTAAGAGCAGTTGGAGAAAATCCAGCTTGCGCTGATGCGGCAAGTATTAATGTAAGTTTATATAAATATATAAATGTACTTATAGGTGGTGCTCTTTGCGGTCTTGGAGGAGGATACTTATCATTAGTATATATACCTGCATGGCAGGAAAATGTTACTGCTGGTAGAGGATGGATTGCTGTTGCTTTAGTAATATTCGCTACATGGAATCCTTATAAAGCAATATTTGGTTCCTATCTCTTTGGAGGACTAGGAATTGTAGCCTTTAGATTTGAGGCATTAACAGCTCATGTTTCCCAATATTTAATAGATATGCTTCCTTACTTAGTTACAATTACTGTGCTAGTAATGGTTTCTATGAAAAAGAATAGGAAAAATGCTTCACCTGGTGGTCTTGGAAACCCATACTTTAGAGAAGAACGATAAGCAGAGAGCTCAAATCTTTGATTTGCGGTGAATCGCTTAAGTAGAGAGCACAAATTTTAAATTTGTTGCGAATCACTTACTCAGCGGAGTACTCCTTCGAGGAACGAGAAGGAGTTTCCTTTAACACATCCTCGAAATTTTATTTTTTACTAATATTTCATATTTAGAATTATAGTGGTATAATTAAAATACAGGTTATTGCTAATAATAACTTGGTATAGAACTTGCTATATAAATCAACGAGGTTACTTTTCGAAAAAGTAACAAAAAATAATACATAAGGTGGGTGTTTTAAATGATTGGAAAAACAATCGATCAAATTCAATTAGGTGACAAAGCTTCTTTCACTAAAACTATGTCAGAAACAGATGTATACTTATTTGCAGGTATTTCTGGAGACTTAAACCCTGCACATGTTAATCAAGTTGATTCTGAAAAAACTATGTTCAAGGGCAGAATTTGTCATGGAATGTTAGTTTCAAGTTTAATTTCAACAGTTCTTGGAATGTATCTTCCAGGTCCAGGAACAATATATATGAGCCAAGAAGTAAGATTCTTATCTCCAGTTAGAATGGGAGATACAGTTACAGCTGAAGCAGAAGTAATTGAAAGAAATGTAGAAAAGAACAGATTAGTTCTTAAAACAACTGTAACAAACCAAGATGGAAAAGTAGTTATAGAAGGTCAAGCAAAAGTAATGCCTCCTAAAGCTGCAAAATAATATTTTTAATAATTATTTGTAATTTATAAAGATAACCTTCTAAAACTTATTTAGAGTTTTAGAAGGTTATTTTTGCTTTATTTTCAAACACTAAATATAGCTCTTGTAGAACTTAAAATGATGAATTAATGACGAAAATCTGATACAATATAATAGAAGATAATACTTACTATATAAAGGAGTTAATTATATTGAAAAATAGACTGATTGATTGTGAGTATGAGAATGTTCAAGCGCTATTAAATAATATTAATGTAGGAATTATCAGCATTAATACAGATGGCATAGTAACTGGAATAAATAAGGCTTCAAATAAGATTTTTGGCTTAAAAGCTAAAGAAGTTCAGGGACAATTCATTGAAGACGTTCTACCAGAATTAGAATTATTAAATGCTATAGAATCAGGAAATGAGAGCAGAAATATTAATTTCAACTACAAAAATAAAAATCTTTGCGTGGATAAAGTTCTTATAAGAAACGATGCTGAAGTTCTTGGGGCTATGGCAATAGTATATGATGAGACTGCTGTTATGAATCTTACTAAGCAATTAGAGGAGGAAAGACATCTAGGGGAGGTTTTAAATACTGTTCTTGAAATAGTATATGATGGTATAGTAGTAGTAGACAAAAATGGATATATAACTATGTTAAGTAAGGCGTATATGGAGTTTTTAGAGTTAGATAAGGAAGACGTAATAGGAAAACATGTTACAGAAGTAATAGAGAATTCTAGAATGCATATAGTAGCTAGAAAGGGTATTCCGGAAACAGCACAACTTCAAAAGATAAAGGGAAGATATATGATTGCTACAAGAATACCAATTATTAAAGATGGTAAAGTAGAAGGAGCAGTAGGTAAGGTATTATTTAGAAATATAAAAGATTTTAACTCCTTATATAATAAAATTAGCAAAATAGAAAAAGAAGTTCATCACTATAAAGGTGATGCAAAGGAAACTAACAGTGCAATATATTCTTTTGATAATATAATAGGAAATAGTGCAAAATTAGAAGAGGCAAAATCTATAGGAAAGAAGGCAGCTCTTACAAACTCCAATGTTCTATTAATAGGTGAAAGTGGAACTGGTAAGGAACTTTTTGCCCATGCAATACATCTAGCAAGTGATAGAACCTATGGAAACTTTGTTAAAGTTAATTGTGCTGCTATTCCAACGGATTTACTTGAATCGGAGTTATTTGGATATGAAAGAGGTTCCTTTACTGGAGCTAAAAAGGAAGGCAAAATAGGTAAATTTGAATTGGCAGATGGAGGAACAATATTTCTTGATGAGATAGGAGATATGCCTCTGCATATGCAAGCTAAACTTTTGAGAGTATTGCAAGAAAAAGAAGTGGAGAGAATTGGTGCCATTGTTACAAAGCAGATTGATATAAGAGTTATTGCAGCAACTAATAGGAATTTAGAAGAAATGATAAAGGCAGGAGAATTTAGAGAGGATTTATATTATAGATTGAATGTAGTTACAATAAATATACCTCCATTGAGAGAAAGACCAGAAGATGTAGTGACGCTTTCTTCATATCTTATTGATAAAATATGCAAAAAACTTGATAAAAGTGTAAAAGGGATTGATAACAAGGCGATGGAATATATGAAGAACTATAAATGGGAAGGTAATGTAAGACAACTAGAGAATGTTATAGAAAGAGCTATAAACCTTGTGGAATATGGAAAAGAAATAAAACCAGAACATCTGCCTCATAATATCGTGGGAAAAGGAATTATACATAATGTAGAGAAATTAGATGAGGTATTAAATAAAGCTGAAAAAGAAGCTATAATTAGTGCTTTAAATGCATTCAATGGCAATAAGAGTAAGGTAGCAAAGGCTTTAGAAATAAGTAGAACAACTCTCTATGAGAAGATGACAAAGCATAATATTACTGAATAAATATATTGAAAAATAAAAAGTGTAAAGTATAATGAACAAAAAATACGGTTTATAAAAGTATATTGTTCGATTAGCTTTACACTTTTTTCATTAATATTGAAGTATTGTACGAAAACATTTACAAAAAGAATTATTTGAATATTTAGAATTGGTTCAAAATGTAAAAAAATATCAAAGCCATATTTAATTTTTGCTTAATATCATGGTTTTTGGGGAAAATAATATTGCTGTATTTTTTGGCATAATAGTTGCTATATAAATATATGGCTATAAAATATTTTATTATATAATATGGAATAATAAATAAATGGTAAAAGGAGGAGAAACGAATGGCTTCAAAAGTAAAAACAATAGACGAAGCTATTGCAATGATCAAAGATGGCGATACAGTCGCTATATCTGGTTTCTTAGGAGCTGTACATCCAGAAGGAATTACAGCAGCCATTGAACAAAAGTTCTTAAATGGTGAAGCAACTCCTAAAAATTTGACTTTGGTTTATGCAGCAGGGCAAGGAGATTCTAAAAACAAAGGCTTGAACCACTTAGGATATGAAGGATTGGTAGGCAAAGTAATAGGTGGACACTGGGGATTAGCTCCAAAGCTACAAAAATTAGCATTAGAAAATAAAATAGAAGCTTACAATTTACCACAAGGAACAATTTCTCACTTAATGAGAGATATAGCTGCGGGTAAGATTGGTACAATAACCCATGTAGGTTTGAAAACGTTTGTTGATCCACGTGTTGAAGGTGGAAAATTAAATGAGAAAACAAAAGAAGACATTGTAAAAGTTGTTAATATAGAAGGACAAGAAAGATTATTATATAAAGCTTTCCCAATAAACATTGCTTTACTTAGAGGAAGCTATGCTGATGAAAGAGGAAATATTTCTTTAGAAAAAGAAGTTGCATCATTAGAAGTTCTTTCAATGGCTCAAGCAGCTAAAGCTTCTGGTGGAAAAGTTATAGTACAAGTTAAGAAGGTAGTAGCTAATGGTTCATTAGATCCAAAACTTGTAAAAATACCAGGAATATGTGTAGATGCTGTAGTAGTCGTTGATTCAGGAGAAGCTTCATGGCAAACCTTTGGTGAACCATTTAAATCAGAACTTTGCGGAGAAATTGTAATTCCACTAAATAATATTCAACCAGCAGAATTAAGTGAAAGAAAGATTATTGCTAGAAGAGCAGCTATGGAATTACCTCAAAATGCAGCAGTAAACTTAGGTATTGGAGTACCTGAAATGGTTGCTATGGTAGCTAATGAAGAAGGTATTGGAGATACGATGACATTAACAGTAGAAGCAGGTCCAGTTGGTGGAGTTCCAGCAGGTGGATTAAACTTCGGAGCTTCCATAAATGCTCAAGTAATATTAGATCAACCATACCAATTTGATTTTTATGATGGCGGCGGACTTGACGTAGCATACTTAGGACTTGCACAATGCGACGCTAAAGGAAACATTAACGTAAGTAAGTTTGGACCAAAGATAGCAGGTTGTGGTGGATTTATAAATATTACTCAAAATGCTAAGAAGGTTATATACTGCGGAACATTTACTGCAGGTGGATTAGATGTTAAAGCTGACAATGGTAAGCTTGTAATAGTAAAAGAAGGAAAAACTAAGAAGTTTATACCTGAAGTTGAACAAGTTACATTCAGTGGAGATTATGCTAAAGAAGTTGGTCAGCCAGTTCTTTACATTACAGAAAGAGCAGTATTTGAATTAAGAAAAGAAGGCTTAGTTCTTACTGAAATAGCTCCAGGAATGGATCTTCAAAAAGATATATTAGATCAAATGGAATTTGCTCCAATAGTTGCTAGTGACTTAAAGACAATGGACGAAAGAATTTTCAAAGATGAGTTAATGGGACTAAAGAAATAAAATATTATTAATTCAAAAATAAATTTTTATAAATTTATTATATAAAACCTTATAATTTAAACCTATACCAAAACAATACCTACAAATAAAAAATACCTACAAAAGTAAACCCTATAAAAAACCCATAATAAAACCCAAAAAATAACCCATAAAAACTTATAAAACCCATAAAAAATAACCCATAAAAAATAAAAAATAAACCCATAAAAAACCCATAAAAGAAAACCCATAAAAATAAAAAAAATAAACCCATAAAACCCCAAAATATAAGTAAATAAATATAATCTAAAAATTTATTTATTAAATTTCTAGGAAGGAATATTCTTCCTAGAAATTTAAAAAAAGTTCAACTAAAATTACCCAAAAGAGAGGATGAAAATTAAATGATAGGAGTATTAGCAATTATTGTTTCACTAGGACTTTTAATGTACCTTGCTTATAGAGGTATAACAGTTCTTATTCTAGCACCTATTTTATCACTTGGAGCAGCATTTGTAGCGAGTGGATCAGATGCTCATGTAATGGCAACATATACAGAAATATTCATGAAAGCATTTGCGAATTATGCAAAATCTTATTTCCCAGTATTCTTATTAGGAGCAATCTTTGGTAAGTTAATGGATGACTCTGGTTCAGCAAAATCAATATCTCAAGCTATTGCTAAAAAATTAGGCGGAGATAAAGCGGTATTAGCAGTTATTCTAGCATGTGGTATATTAACATACGGTGGAGTTTCTCTATTCGTTGTTGCCTTTGCAGTATTCCCAATAGCAGTGCAATTATTTAAAGAAGCAGATATACCAAAGAGATTAATCCCTGGTTCTATAGCAGCTGGAGCATTTACTTTCACAATGACAGCTTTACCAGGAACACCACAAATACAAAATGCTATTCCAATGCCTTTCTTTGGAACTGATGCATATGCAGCTCCAATATTAGGTATAGTAGCAACAATTGGTATGTTAGGTGGAGCTTTACTATGGTTAAACTTTAGAGTTAAAAAGGCTAAAGCAGCAGGAGAAGGTTATGGAAATCATCCAAATGAAAAAGTAGTTCAAATTGATGATGAAAATCTTCCTTCATTTGGACTAGCTTTATTACCAATAATCTTAGTTTTAGTTATTAACTTTGTATTCTCTAAATTTGTTTTTGTAGCAGGCAAATATAATGGAGATTATTTAAAGGATTATGGAACAAAATTAGCATCAGTTTCAGGAACTTGGAGCTTAGTATTAGCACTTGTTATCTCAATAATAATTACAATAATAATTAACTTAAAGAACTTAAAGGATGCAAAAGATAGCGTTAACCAAGGAGCTATTGGATCACTTCTAGCAGTAGTTAACGTATCATCAGAGGTTGGTTATGGAAACGTAATTCAATCACTTGCAGCATTTACTATACTTAAAGAAGCATTACTTGGAATTTCTAGCAACCCAATTGTATCAGAAGCAGTATCAGTAAACGTACTTGCAGGTATCACTGGTTCAGCATCAGGCGGTATGTCTATAGCTTTAGGAGTTTTAGGAAAGACATACTTAGAAGCAGCAATACAACAAGGAATTAACCCAGAAGTACTTCATAGAATTGCAGCTTTAGCATCTGGTGGATTTGACTCACTTCCACACAATGGAGCAGTTATCACATTATTAAGTATCTGCGGACTTACTCATAAAGATTCTTATGCAGACGTTGGTATGTGTTCAGTTGTAATTCCTGTATGTACTCTTGTTGTGGTAGTAATTCTAGCAACTTTTGGAGTAGTATAGAACAGTTAATATACTAGAAATTTGAATTAGAAAGTTAGTAGCTATTTACAAAAGAAGAGAATATTTTTAAAGTAATGGATATAATATTCTCTTCTTTTAAATAGCATTAAATAAATAAAAATATAAAATACATTTTCAACAAAAAAAGATATACAAGCACAATAAAATGTAGTATAATATTCATGTGTAAGTAGTTTACACAAGTTTAATTGCAAATGTCAGAAAAGTATGTATGTTTTTATATGTTTAATATTTTAAATATATTAAACATATATTATAAAAAAACTAAGATTAATGTATAATTTTTGAGAAATTTGTAAACGATTAAATATCCTAATAAAATACAAAATTCGACTAATACTAATGATAGAATCCTAAAAAAATAAAGTTTTTGTTTTATTTAATTTATAATTTGTGCCCCAAAGCCCAATAAACAATATCAATTATCTTATTACAGATAATTTTACTGGGAAGAAAATCTTCCTAGTGTAATTATAAATATTATATTAAGAGTGGAGGAGTAACAAAATGGTAGGAGTAATAGCAATTATAGTTTCCCTAGGTCTTTTAATGTACCTTGCTTACAGAGGTATAACAGTACTTGTTCTAGCACCAATCTTAGCACTAGGTGCAGCTTTTGTAGCAGGTGGAGCAGATGCTCACGTAATGGCAACATATACTGAAACATTCATGAAAGCATTTGCAAATTATTGTAAGTCTTATTTCCCAGTATTCTTATTAGGAGCAATCTTTGGTAAGTTAATGGATGACTCTGGATCAGCAAAAGCAATTTCACATGCTATTGCTAAAAAATTAGGCGGAGATAAAGCAATACTAGCAGTTATATTAGCTTGCGGTATCTTAACCTTCGGAGGAGTTTCTCTATTCGTTGTTGCATTCGCAGTATTCCCAATAGCAATGCAATTATTTAAAGAAGCAGATATACCAAAGAGATTAATCCCTGGTTCTATAGCAGCTGGAGCATTTACTTTCACAATGACAGCTTTACCAGGAACACCACAAATACAAAATGCTATCCCAATGCCTTTCTTTGGAACTGACGCATATGCAGCTCCAGTATTAGGTATAATTGCAGCTATATGTATGTTTGCTGGTGCTGTAGTTTGGTTAAACTTTAGAGTTAAAAAGGCTAAAGCAGCAGGAGAAGGTTATGGAAATCATCCAAATGAAAAAATAGTTGAAATCGATGAAAAAAATCTTCCATCACTTGGACTAGCTTTATTACCAATAATCTTAGTTTTAGTTATAAACTTTATATTCTCTAAATTCGTTTTTGTAGCTAGCAGATATAATGGAGATTATTTAAAGGATTATGGAACAAAATTAGCAACTGTTTCAGGAACTTGGAGTTTGGTTATTGCACTTGTTATATCAATAGTAATTACAATATTACTTAACTTAAAGAACTTAAAGAATCCTAAAGAAAGTGTAAACCAAGGAGCTATTGGATCACTTCTAGCAGTAGTTAACGTATCATCAGAGGTTGGTTATGGAAACGTAATTCAATCACTTGCAGCATTTACTATAGTTAAAGAAGCATTACTTGGAATTTCTAGCAACCCAATTATATCAGAAGCAGTATCAGTTAACGTACTTGCTGGTATTACAGGTTCAGCATCAGGTGGTATGTCTATAGCTTTAGGAGTTTTAGGAAAGACATACTTAGAAGCAGCAGTACAACAAGGAATTAATCCAGAAGTACTTCACAGAATTGCAGCTTTAGCATCTGGTGGATTTGACTCACTTCCACACAATGGAGCAGTTATCACATTATTAAGTATCTGTGGACTTACTCATAAAGATTCTTATGCAGATGTTGGTATGTGTTCGGTTGTAATTCCAGTATGTACATTAGTATTAATAGTAATATTAGCAACTTTCGGAGTGGTTTAATTACAATAATATAACTAAAATAAATTGCTAATTAAGCAGGTATAAATCTTAATCGGTTTATACCTGCTTTTATTTTTTGAATTTGATTAGGATATTTTAGATTTTAGTGATAGTAAATTACTAATAAGTAACTAAGGTATAAAAGAAAGCACTATGTGTTTTATAAAGTACTATAACACAAAAAAGTGCGTACTTGTTAAAAATTAGACAGAGGAATAGAATCAAGTTGTAAGTAAATTTTGAAAATTATAAGGAGGAGAAAAAATGGAATTTAAAAACGTTATTTTAACTAAGGATAAGGGGATAGGAACACTTACTATCAACAGACCTAAGGCATTAAATGCTTTAAATTCAGAAACTCTAGCAGAAATTTGCGATGCAGTACAAGTAGTAGCTAAAGATGATGAAATAATTGTTCTTATAATAACTGGAGCTGGCGAAAAATCATTCGTTGCTGGTGCAGATATATCAGAAATGAAAGATATGAACGCTATGCAAGGAAGAGAATTTGGTATATTAGGAAATAAGGCTATGAGATCTATTGAAGCATTAGAAAAACCAGTTATAGCAGCTGTAAACGGTTTTGCTTTAGGTGGCGGATGTGAACTTTCTATGGCATGTGACGTAAGAATAGCTTCTACAAATGCTAAATTTGCTCAACCAGAAGCAGGACTTGGAATAACTCCAGGATTTGGTGGAACTCAAAGATTAGCAAGACTTGTTCCAATGGGAATGGCTAAAGAATTAATATACACAACTAACATGATTGATGCTCAAGAAGCTTATAGAATAGGTCTTGTAAATAAAGTTGTTGCTTTAGAAGATTTAATGGCTACAGCTATAAAATTAGCTAATGACATGATCAAAAATGCACCAATAGCTGTTAAACTATGTAAACAAGCAATAAACAGAGGAATGCAAGTAGATATAGATACTGCTATAGCTTTCGAAGCAGAATTATTCGGAGTATGTTTTGCTACTGAAGATCAAAAAGAAGGTATGACTGCATTCGTTGAAAAGAGAAAAGAAAAGAACTTTAAAAATAAATAATAAATTATAAATAACATATAGAACCTAGTAAGGTTAATATCTAAATTTGTTAATAAAAATGCTTAAGTATTTTTATATTATACATTTAAACTTTGATGAATTCATCAAATTACCAACAAAGCTTTGTAAACGTTTATTTAACTTCTCAATAATCTCAATAATTTTTTCAGAAATCATATCAATAAAAAATATAATAATTTAAGAATGGAGAGTAGTAATATGTTAGGAGTATTTGGTATCGTATTATCATTAGCCCTTTTAATATACCTTGCATATAGAGGTATAACAGTTCTTGTTCTAGCACCAATTTTAGCATTAATGGCTGCATTTATAGGTGGTATAGGCGGTCAAGAAACTCATATAATGGCAACCTATACAGAAATCTTCATGAAAGCGTTTGCAAATTATGCAAAGAACTACTTCCCAGTATTCTTACTAGGAGCTATCTTTGGTAAGGTAATGGATGACTCTGGATCAGCAAAAGCAATAGCACATGCTATAGCTAAAAAATTAGGAGCAGACAAATGTGTACTTGCAGTTGTTTTATCAGTTAGTATACTAACTTATGGTGGAGTTTCAATGTTCGTTGTTGCTTTCGCAGTATTCCCAATAGCACAACAATTATTTAAAGAAGCAGACATTCCAAAGAGATTAATCCCTGGTACAATCGCATTAGGATCTTTCACATTTACAATGACAGGTCTTCCTGGTTCACCACAAATACAAAACGCTATTCCAATGCCTTTCTTCGGAACTGACGCATATGCAGCACCTATTCTTGGTTTAATCGCATCAGTTTGTATGTTCGGTGGCGGTATAGTATGGTTAACTTTAAGAGTTAGACAAGCTAAAAAAGCAGGAGAAGGTTATGGAGTACATCCAAATGAAAAATTTACTGAGATTGATGAAACTAACTTACCTTCATTAGGACTTGCATTAGCACCTATTTTCTTAGTACTTGGAATTAACCTTGTTTTATCAAAAATGGTTATCGTTGCTGGAAAATATGACGGAGCATACCTAGAAAAAGCTCCATATTTAACAAAGCTAGGAAATGTTGCAGGAACATGGAGTTTAATTATAGCCTTAGTAATATCAATATTAGCTACAATAATATTTAACTATAAGAGATTAAAGAGTGCTAAAGACACTGTAAACCAAGGAGCTATTGGATCACTTCTTGCAATTATAAATACATCTTCAGAAGTTGGATATGGAAACGTTATCCAATCATTAGCAGCATTTACTATAGTTAAAAACGCATTACTTGGAGTTTCTAGTAACCCAATTATTTCAGAAGCAATTTCAGTTAACGTACTTGCAGGTATCACTGGTTCAGCATCAGGTGGTATGAGTATAGCTCTTGGAATTCTAGGAAAACAATATTTAGAAATGGGTATACAACAAGGTATCAGCCCTGAAGTTCTTCACAGAATTGCATCACTTGCATCAGGTGGATTTGACTCACTTCCTCATAACGGAGCAGTTATAACACTTTTAACTATCTGTGGATTAACACATAAAGAATCTTATAAAGATATCGGTATGATTTCAGTAGCAATTCCTTTATGTTCCTTAGTGGTTGTAGTTGTATTCGCACTTATGGGAGTTGTTTAATAAATAATAAAATTTTAATAATTTTAATTGTAATAAAATATATTCAGGCTGTTACCAATAGGTTGACAGCCTGAAATTTATTTAATAAGGGTATATTAATTACTTTCTTAAGGAGGGGTAAAAATGGCTTCAAAAGTAAAAACAATGGCAGAAGCAATAGCAATGATTAAAGATGGTGATACTGTAGCTGTGGGTGGTTTCGTAGGAGGAGCACATCCAGAAGGAATCACAGAAGCAATTGAAGAAAAATTCTTAAATGGTGAAGAAGTAGCTAAAAATTTAACATTAGTATATGCAGCAGGACAAGGTGATGGAAAAGACAGAGGATTAAACCACATGGGACACGAAGGACTTGTTAGCAAAGTAATAGGTGGACACTGGAATCTTGCTCCAAAACTTCAAAAACTAGCATTAGAAAATAAAATAGAAGCTTACAATTTACCACAAGGAGTAATTTCTCACTTAATGAGAGATATTGCTGCAGGTAAGATTGGTACAATAACTCATGTAGGTTTAAAAACCTTTGTTGACCCACGTGTAGAAGGTGGAAAATTAAATGAGAAAACAAAAGAAGACATTGTAAAAGTCGTTAACATAGAAGGACAAGAAAGATTATTATATAAAGCTTTTCCAGTAGATATTGCTATAGTTAAAGGAACTTATGCAGATGAAAGAGGAAATATTTCTATGGAACAAGAAATTGCATTCGTAGAAGCTCTATCTATGGCTCAAGCAGCTAAAGCTTCAGGTGGAAAGGTGCTAGTACAAGTTAAAAAGGTAGTAGCTAATGGAACATTAGATCCAAGACTAGTTAAGATTCCAGGAATATGTGTAGATGCTGTAGTAGTTGTTGACCAAGGACAAGCTTCATGGCAAACTTTCTCAGAACCATACAAGGCAGAATTCTGTGGAGACGCTGTAATTCCATTGAATTCAATAACACCAGAACCATTAAGTGAAAGAAAAATTATAGGAAGAAGAGCAGCTATGGAATTACCTAAAAATGCTGCAGTAAATTTAGGAATAGGAATGCCAGAAATGGTAGCTGCAGTAGCTAACGAAGAAGGCATTGGAGATACAATGACATTAACAGTTGAAGCTGGTCCAGTTGGTGGAGTTCCTGCAGGTGGCGGAAACTTTGGAGCTTCAGTTAATCCTGAAGTTATATTAGACCAAGCATATCAATTTGACTTCTATGATGGTGGCGGACTTGACGTAGCATTCTTAGGACTTGCTCAATGTGATGCTAAAGGAAACATCAATGTAAGTAAGTTTGGACCAAGAATAGCTGGTTGCGGCGGATTCATCAATATAACTCAAAATGCTAAAAAAGTTGTATATTGTGGAACCTTTACTGCAGGCGGATTAAAGGTTGCAGTTGACAATGGTAAGCTTATAATAGAAAAAGAAGGTAAAACTAAGAAGTTCATGCCACAAGTTGAACAAATAACTTTCAGCGGAGACTATGCTCAAGAAAATGGCCAACCAGTTCTTTACATAACAGAAAGAGCAGTATTTGAATTAAGAAAAGAAGGATTAGTTCTTACAGAAATTGCTCCAGGAATGGATCTTCAAAAGGATATACTAGATAAAATGGACTTTGCACCAATTGTTGCTAAAGACTTAAAGACTATGGATGAAAGAATTTTCAAGGATGAATTAATGGGACTAAAATAATATGAAACATTTAAGAACCCTATGCGCAGCATAGGGTTCTTAAATGCTTTATATATAATTAGATGGTACCTATAATTACAGTAAAACACATTGATTTTATTATATATATATGATACAATGATTTAAAAGTTAATAACAGTGCCTTTAATTCAGTACGAGATACTGAGAAGGAGATGCAAGTGACATGTTATAAGGGGTTCCTTATAATTTTATTACGCAATTTTTATGCCTTCTCGTTAATCGTGGAGGCATTTTTTATTACCCTTTAAAATAGTTCCGAGAGACTAAAAAGGAGGATGTTTATGTTAAAAGGTAGAAATTTAATTGATCCAATGGACTTTACCCTAGAGGAATTAGAAGAGGTATTCCAGTTAGCAGATAAAATAATTGAAAATCCAGCTAAGTATTCAAAAGTTTGCGAAGGAAAGCTTTTAGCTACTCTTTTTTACGAACCAAGTACAAGAACTAGATTAAGCTTTGAAGCTGCAATGTTAAGACTAGGGGGCAGGGTTTTGGGATTCTCTGATGCAAATTCCAGCTCAGTAGCTAAGGGGGAAAGCTTAGGAGATACTATAAGAACAGTTGGATGTTATGCTGATATAATAGCTATAAGACATCCAAAGGAAGGTTCAGCAAGAGTTGCATCTATGTACTCACAAATACCTGTAATTAATGCGGGAGATGGAGGACATCAACATCCTACTCAAACATTAACAGATTTATTAACTATTCGAAATGTTAAAGGTGAATTTTCAAATCATGTTATTGGGCTTTGCGGAGATTTAAAATTCGGAAGAACAGTACATTCTTTAGTAAAAGCTTTATCAAGATATAAGAATAATAAGTTTATACTTATCTCTCCAGATGAATTAAAAATTCCAGATTATATAAAAGAAGAAATATTAAAGAAGAATAATACAGAATTTGAGGAAGTAGAAAGACTAGAAGATGTTATAGATCAATTAGATATTCTATACATGACAAGAGTTCAAAAAGAAAGATTTTTCAATGAAGCAGAATATATAAGATTAAAAGATAGCTATATTTTAGATGCTCAAAAGATGAGAATGGCAAAAGAGGATATGATTATTCTTCATCCACTACCAAGAGTTAACGAGATAGCAACTGAAATTGATTCAGATCCGAGGGCTTATTATTTCAAGCAAGCTAAGTTTGGAATGTATGTTAGAATGGCTCTTATATCAAAGCTTTTGGGGGTGTGTTAGTAATGCTTAATATAGATAGTATAAAGGATGGAATAGTAATTGACCATATAAAAGCTGGCAGCGGAATTAAAATATTTAATTATTTAGGGCTAGAGAATGCTGAATTTTCAGTGGCTCTAATTATGAATGCAAACAGTAAAAAATTAGAGAAAAAGGATATAATAAAAATTGATAATAAAATTGATATAGATTTTACAGTGCTTGGGCTAATTGATCCTAACATAACAATAAGTATTATTGAAAACTGTGAAACTAAAGAGAAGATCAAGCTTAACCTTCCTGAGGAAGTAGAAAATGTTATGGTATGTAAAAACCCTAGATGCATAACAACTGCTGAAGAAACTATACCTCAACAATTCTATCTTGTTGATAAAGAAAATAGAGAATATAGATGCAGATATTGTGATGAAGCACACAAAAATGATATCTAGGAGGAAACGGACAATGGAGTTATTGATTAAAAATGTAAGAGTAATTGATTGGGCCCAGGATTTTTATGGAGATGTTTATATAAATAAAGGGAAAATATATGAGATTGGAAAGCACCTATCAAAGGAATGTGATACAATTGACGGAAGAGGAAAAACTTTAATGCCAGCTTTTGTTGACTTGCATGCTCATTTTAGAGAGCCTGGATTTACCCATAAAGAAGATATTTTAAGTGGAAGCAGAGCAGCAGTACGAGGGGGATATACCACAGTTAACCTAATGGGAAATACTAATCCCGTTTCTTCTAGTATGGATGTTGTTAATTATGTAAAGGAAAAAGCAAAGAAAATAGGCCTAGTAGATGTAAATCAAGTAATAACTATAACTAATAATTTGCAAGGAAAAGATATAAGCCATTTAGATATTTTACCGCCGACTGTTAAATTTATTTCTGATGATGGAAAAGGTGTTGTAGACAACAAAATTACACTAGATGCTATGATTAAGGCAAAAGCTAAGGGTATAACAATAATGTCTCATGCGGAAAGTCCAGAAATGAGCAAAGTTGACATGAGGATGGCAGAGAATTTGATGACTTGGAGAGATATAGAATTAGCTAAGTTTACTGGCTGCAAGCTTCACATGTCACATGTAAGCACAAAAGAGGCAATGAAATACGTAATTAATGGAAAGAAAGAGGGTGCAAAACTTACTTGTGAAGTGGCACCTCATCATATAGCTCTTTGGGGAGAAGGATATAGAGTAAATCCACCAATAAGAGAAATTGAAGATGTAAATTTCTTAATAAAAGCTATTCAGGAGGGTTATGTGGATGCAATTGCTACAGATCATGCACCACATACTGAGGAAGATAAGAAAAATGGAGCTCCAGGTATTTCTGGTATTGAAACTTCCTTCTCTATATGTTACACAAGCCTAGTAAAAGGTGATAAAATTTCTCTAAATAAATTATCAGAAATAATGTCTAAAGGACCAGCTGAAATAATGGGATTAAATAAAGGACAAATAAGTATAGGATTTGAAGGAGATCTTACTTTAATAGACTTAGAAAAAGAATATATTGTAGATTCAAAAAAGTTTTTATCAAAGGGAAAAAATACACCTTTCAATGGCAAAAAGGTTTTTGGAGAAATATTAATTACCATTAAAGGGGGAAAAGTGGTTTATAGTAACCAATAAGGGAAGAACAAATCACTAGTCGCTAATCACTAATCCCTAGCGACTAGATACTAGAGATTAGCGATTATTATTCAAAAAGGTGGTATTAAAATGATTATAGATAAATTGTATGAGGCTGTTAATAAAAGAGGAAATGTATGTGTTGGTTTGGACACGGAATTAGGTTATATACCTGAAGGTTTTAGAAAACAGTATACGGATATAGAGGAAGCACTTTTCCAATTTAATAAAAATATAATTGATGCTACCTATGATCAAGCAGCTTGCTTTAAGGTTCAAATAGCGTATTATGAAGCTTATGGCATAAAAGGCTTACTTGCTTATAAAAAAACCTTAGAATATATTAAGGAAGTTAAAAGTATTGCTATCTCTGATATAAAAAGAGGAGATATCTCAAAGACTGCAGAAATGTATGCTAAGGGTCATTTTGAAGGAGATTTTGAAACAGATTTTATAACTTTAAATCCTTATATGGGGATGGACAGCATAGAGCCTTTTGTTCCATATATGAAGAATAAAGAAAAAGGAATATTCGTTTTAATTAGAACATCAAATCCAGGATCTAAGGATTTTGAATATATAGAAGATAAATCTGGTAAAAGAGTTTATGATATAGTTGGAGAAAAATTAGAAGTTCTAGGGAAAGAAGTAATGGGTTATTGTGGATATAGTTCCATAGGCGGTGTAGTTGGATGTACAACTGCAGAAGATGGAATTAAAATAAGAAGTGACTTTAGTAATACATTCTTCTTAATACCTGGCTTTGGTGCACAGGGTGGTGGAGCAGAAGAAGCTAAAGTATATCTTAAAAATGGAAATGGTGGAGTAGTTAATTCTTCTAGAGGCATTTTGCTAGCTTATAAGAAACATGAGGATGGAGAAGATAACTTTCAAAAATACGCTAGAGAAGAAGTTCTAAAGATGAAGAAAGAACTTGGAAGGGAGTAGCAAGTATGCAATACTCAAAGGAAATAGTTAAGGAAAATATAGAAATTTCTAAGGGTATATATAAATTAGTTCTGGAAGGAAATTTTTATGCAAAGCCAGGGCAATTTTATATGCTTAAGGCTTGGGAAGAAGGTTTAATACTTCCAAGACCAATAAGTGTGTATGAAGTAGATGGAAAATGTCTAAGCTTTCTTTATGCTTTAGTAGGAAAAGGTACAAGGGAATTAAGTAAATTACAGATAGGTGATGAAATACAAATTACAGGAGCTCTAGGAAATGGCTTTCCTTTAGATAAGATAAAAGGTAAGGTAGCAATTGTTGCTGGAGGCATAGGTATAGCTCCTATGAACTACTTAGTAAAACAGCTAGAAGGTTGTGAAATTGATTTATATGCTGGTTTTAGAGAGGTAGATTATTCTCTAGAGGAATTAGAGAAGTATGTAAAATCAGTATATGTAGCTACTGAAAGTGGAAACAAAGGTCATAAAGGATATATTACAGACCTTTTAAAGGTTGAAAATTATGATTTAGTTTTATGTTGTGGACCGGAAATTATGATGAAGAAAGTAGTAGATATGTGCAGCGAAAAAAATATAAATGTTTATGTATCTATGGAAAAGAGGATGGCCTGCGGAATAGGTGCTTGTTTAGTGTGTACATGCAAAACAAAAGAAGGGAATAAGAGAAGCTGTAAAGAAGGTCCAGTTTTTAATGGAAGGGATTTGATTTTCAATGATTAATGTAAATATATGTGGAGTAGAATTTAAGAACCCTGTAATTGCTGCCTCTGGTACCTTTGGCTTTGGAGATGAATATAGAGAGCTTTATGATGTATCAAAGCTAGGGGGCATTTCAAGTAAGGGCTTAACTATAAATAAAAAGGAAGGCAATGACGGAATTAGAATATATGAAACAGCTAGTGGAATAATGAATAGTGTAGGTCTTCAGAATCCAGGAGTTGATTCATTTATTGAGGACTATATTCCTAAAATGAAAAAACTGAATACAGTTATATTGGCTAATCTTGGTGGAGGATGCATTGAGGATTACTTACAAGGTATAGAAAAGTTAAATGATACAGATGTGCATATGATAGAATTAAATATATCTTGTCCAAATGTAAAAAGCGGTGGTATGGCATTTGGAATAAAATCAAAGGTTGCCTATGAGGTTGTAAAAGAAGTAAAAAATATATGTAAAAAACCTTTAATAGTTAAACTATCCCCTAATGCAGAGGATATAGTGGATATGGCTGTAAGCTGTGTAAAGGCTGGAGCTGATGGGATATCTTTAATAAATACCTTTAAAGCCATGGCAATAGATATAAAGAATAGAAAGCCAGTGTTTAACAATGTATATGCCGGTTTATCTGGTCCTGCAATAAAGCCAATAGCGCTTAGAATGGTTCACGAGGTCTGCAAAAACGTAGATGTTCCTGTAATAGGAATGGGAGGAATATCTAGTGCTGAGGATGCTATTGAGTTTATAATGGCTGGTGCTCATGCTGTGCAGGTGGGAACAGGAAACTTTATGAAACCAGATATTTGTTTAGATATAATTAATGGAATAGAAACCTTTATGGAAGAACAAGGTATCAAAGATATAAGTGAAATTAGAGGAATAGTTTAAGGGAAGTTGCTAGTAGCCAGTAACCAGTGACTAGTATCTAATCACTAGAGATTAGCGACTAGAGATTAGCGGTTAGCGACTAAAAAATAGTTATTTTAACAAAACGGAGGGTAAAATTATGAACAATAATGTTAATGTATTAGAAATATTAAAGGAAGCTGATGCTTTATTAGAGGGTCATTTTCTATTGTCTTCAGGTAGACATAGCAATAGATATGTACAATGTGCAAAGCTTTTACAATATCCAGATAAAGCAGAAAAGGTATTAAGTGTTACATACAATAAAATAAAAGATTTAGATTTTGATATAGTTTTAGGGCCAGCAATGGGAGGCATTATAGTTGCTTATGAACTAGGACGTCAACTTCAGAAGCCAGCAATATTTACTGAAAGAGTAGATGGGAAAATGACTCTTAGACGTGGTTTTGAGATAAAACCAGGGCAAAAAGTTTTAATAACAGAAGATGTAGTAACTACTGGAAAATCATCTCTTGAAACTGCAGAGGTTATAAAGAGCTTAGGAGGAGAGGTAATTGGAATTGCTTGTATAGTTGATAGAAAAACAAGCAATATACAATATCCTATTTATAGTGCCGTAGAGCTTGAAATTGAAAGCTTTACTCCAGAGGAATGTCCATTATGCAAGCAAGGGTTAGAATATATAAAGCCTGGTAGCAGAAATATAAAGTAAATGTGAGAAATCCATAAACATATTTAAAGGATATGTCTATGGATTTCTTTTATTTAACAATAAATATGGAGGGCAAAAATCTTTCGCCATATTGGCTGGATGGCTTACTTACAATTTCATTTTTGTAGTACATGACACTTGAGGATCCCCCGTCAAGACTTACTGCGTTATAAGCACTATACTCAAGCATAATATCTTGGACTTGTTTTAAAGTTGCACCTATACTGTGAAGCTGCCTTCCGTCTATTACTAGCATTAAAATCTTTCCATCCTTAGTTTGACCAATAGCAGTACGAGGTTGAATACCTGAGTTATTTGAGCTTTCTTCAATAAGACCCTTGCCATTAACAATAAGTCTGCAGAAATAGCTTAATCCGTCTCTTATATTCATTTTTTTTATTTCATTGAGAGAATAGTTACCAGCAATTAATATGTTATCCTTGTTAAAGCCTATAAAGTTATAACTTGCCTTGTCTTCGGTGAAAATTATCTTGCTATCTTTAATTATAATTCCTAATGGATTACCACCGTTGCCGTGACCACTATCATCCTTAAAACCTCCGCCATTGATTGCAGCAGAAACTTTTTTTGTCTTTATATAGTCCTTAATTTTAATTCCTCTTTCATTTAGATTTTCAGTTACGTCAACTGAAACCATCGATGGATCGGAAATAGTTAGTAAGTATCCTTTAAATCCTTTACCACTAATGAAATTTAAATTACAGTAATCATTTGAAGAAACATCAGATTTATGTGAGTTTTCTTGAAGATCGAATTCATTTGATTTATTAAAATTAAAAGCAGATAAAGATTCCAGATTTTTTATGTCTATACTTTTTATATTTACCTTTTCATTTTTATCATTAATGCTATTTTGGGATAATACTTTATCTATGGTAGATTTAGGGAAAAGAAAGGTAGCTAAATACTGATGAGTATAAGTAGACATTGCAGTATTTATCCACAATTCTCTAGGCTTCTCAAAGGGACCGTAAAGTAAGAAAGCTGTGCTACCAATGATGAATAATAATAAAATTATAAATATCTTAAATAATTTTTTTATAATTTTCAAAATAAATTCTCCTTTATATAGGGGATAGAAAAATATATAAGATTATACCATATATTTACAATTGTTGTAAATCTTATATTACTAATCTTTAATATTTAATACGTAAGTATAGTAAAAATGGTTCGCAAGTAAAAAAAGTTAATAATTTAATAACATAATTGTTTTTAAATTACTAACTTTTTATTGAAATAATACTAATAATTTAGATTTTCTAAAAGTTGTTCTTCTAACTGTGAGCACAAAATTTTATCCATAGGAGGCAGATCTTTAAGTTTATAGAGATAATTCAGTGTATCATATTTGTGAACTCCCAAAGTATGATAAGGCAGCAACTCAACTTTATCAACATTGTGGATAGTTTTTATTATATTTTTAAGATTTTCTAAGTGATCTTTAGAATCTGTAATTCCAGGAACAACCACATGCCTTATAAGTACTCTTGCGTTAGAATTGTTTATAGCTTCAATGAACTTATTTAATCTTTTCATTGATACTCCAGTAAGAGATAAAAAATCATTTTCATTTACATGTTTGATATCTAAAATTACTAAGTCAGTAAAACTTAAAATTTCATCTAACTTTTCATTTCCATAACCAGAGGTATCTATAGCAGTATGGATGTTATGCTCCTTACATAGCTTTAAAGTTTCAAGTAAAAAGTCAGGCTGCATTAATGGCTCTCCACCAGAAAAGGTTACTCCTCCACCATTTTTAAAATATGGCTTAAAACGAAGAATTTTTTCCATTAATTCCTCAGGAGTAGTTTCAGTACCCTCGTTAAAATTCCAAGTATCAGGATTATGACAAAAAAGACATCTTAAAGGGCATCCTTGAAGAAAAATTACATTTCTTATTCCCGGTCCATCCACAAGACCCATGCTTTCAAAAGAGTGAATTCTACCTATGGTCATTAATGCGCCTCCTAAAATTTATAATTACATCTTTTCATGGAAAGTTCTCTTAATAACTTCCAGTTGTTGCTTTTTAGTTAATCTATTAAAATGAACAGCATAGCCTGAAATTCTTATAGTTAACGTAGGATATTTTTCAGGGTTCTCCATAGCGTCAATTAGTGTAGTTCTATTTAATACATTTATGTTTAAATGGAAACCACCTTGAGAACAATATCCATCAATAATGTTAGCTAAATTGTTAATTCTAGAAATTTCATCTTTCCCTAAGGCATCTGGAACAATTGAGAAGGTATTAGAAACTCCATCTTGACACCATTCCCTATATGGTATTTTAGCTACTGAATTTAATGACGCAAGGGCACCGTTTGAATCTCTTCCGTGCATTGGATTTGCTCCAGGAGCAAGAGGTTCTCCTTTTAATCTTCCATCAGGTGTTGAACCGGTTTTCTTACCATATACAACATTTGAGGTTATGGTAAGGGCTGATAAAGTATGTTCAGCGTTTCTATATGCAGCATGCTTTTTTAATTCAGAAGAAAACTTCTTAACTACTTCTACAGCTATATCATCAACTCTGTCGTCGTCGTTTCCGTATTTTGGGAAATCTCCTTGTATATCAAAATCTACAGCAATACCAGCGTCATCTCTTATAGGTTTAACCTTAGCAAATTTTATGGCACTTAAGGAGTCAGCTATACAAGATAGGCCAGCTATTCCAAAGGCCATGAATCTATGAACTTTTGTATCATGTAATGCCATTTGGCTTGACTCGTAAGCGTATTTATCGTGCATGTAATGTATTGTATTCATAGTATCTACATATAACTCTGCAACATATTCTATTACTTTCCAATAATTTTCTTTAACCTTCTTATAATCTAAGGTTTCATCTGATATCAAAGGTATGTTTGGAACTACTTTTATTGTGCTTCCATCTTTTTCTTTAGCTATCTCATCTATTCCACCGTTTATAGCATATAATAAGGATTTAGCAAGATTAGCTCTGGCACCAAAAAGCTGCATTTGTTTTCCTATTTGCATTGCAGAAACACAGCAAGCAATACCGTAGTCATCTCCATAAACAGGTCTCATCAAGTCATCATTTTCATATTGAATTGCATCTGTTTCAATAGACATTTTTGCACAGTATTTTTTAAAGCCCCCAGTTAATTTTTCTGACCATAACACAGTCATGTTTGGCTCTGGAGCAGGACCTAAATTTGTTAAAGTGTGCAAGAATCTAAAAGAGTTTTTAGTAACTAATGGCTTTCCGTTTATTCCAACTCCACCTATGGATTCAGTAATCCAGGTTGGATCTCCGGCAAATAATTCGTTATATTCAGGAGTTCTAAGGTGTCTCACCATTCTTAATTTAATTACAAATTGATCTACAAGCTCTTGAGCTTCTTCCTCAGTAATTAGTCCATTTTTTAAATCTCTTTCAATAAATATATCCATAAAAGTAGATACTCTTCCAAGGGACATAGCTGCACCATTATTTTCTCTTGCACCAGCTAAATAAGAGAAGTATATAGTTTGTATGGCTTCATGTGAATTTTTTGCAGGTTCAGAAATATCAATCCCATAGCTAGCAGCCATGGCTTTTATCTTTTTTAATGCTTTAATTTGTTCAGAAACTTCTTCACGAAGTTTAATCATGTCATCTATAGCAGGGCCTTTTAAATTTTTTAAATCTTTTTTCTTATCTTCAATTAAATAATCTATTCCATATAGAGCTATTCTTCTATAGTCTCCAATAATTCTTCCTCTTCCGTAAGCATCAGGTAATCCAGTTAGAAGACCTACGTGTCTTGCAACCTTTGTTTCTTCAGTGTATGCATCGAAAACACCTTCGTTGTGAGTTTTTCTATATTTAGTAAAGGTTTCTTTTAATCCAGATTCCATTTTATAACCATATTCCTCAAGAGATTGTTCTACCATTCTCATTCCGCCGTATGGGTTCATAAGCCTTTTTAATGGAGCATCAGCTTGAAATCCAACTATAAGTTCATTTTCTTTATCTAAGTAGCAAGGGGTAAAGCCATCAATAGAAGAAAATTTACTTGTTTCTACCCCAGATACACCTTCTTTTATGTCTTTTATTATAAGTGAGTTAGCTTTTTCCCAAATAGCTTTAGTTCTTTTTGTAGGGGCTGATAGAAAGCTCTCATCACCTTCGTATAAAGTATAGTTTTTTTGAATAAAATTTCTTACATCTATTTCTTCAGTCCAAGTGCTTATTTTAAATCCATCCCATTGTTTAAACATATAAAATCCTCCCTAAAATTATTTTTTTATTTTTTCTTATGTAGAAATTTAATATATTTATTTGCTAGACACAATTTAGATTATACAACAAAAAAGTGAAAATGTTAATATTAAAATGAAAATTCGATAAAACTCTCGTTATATTACGAATTATAAAATGTATAAAAAAATGAATGTTCGTAATTTATAAAAATATTGACGGAAATTGTTTTTTATGATAACATAATATAAATAAATGCAGTAAGCCTTTAAGCTAGTCCGAGAGACTAATAAGGAACTGATGAAAGATGCGGTATCCTTCTGTCTTGGTGCAGAAGTTTTTTTATGCCTAAAATTAAATATCTGAATACCTTTAATTTAGTCCAGAGAGATTAGAAAGGTTAAATAATCGTAGTATTTTACTGCTAAATAGTTGATAACTAGGGATATTATAACCTTCTGCCGGTCTGCAGAAGGTTTTTTTGTACACTAAGTATTGACATTAAAAAATGAAAATGATACTCTTTGTATAAATATAAATATATTTTGTATAAATATAATGAGTGTTTTTAAAAATTAAGTAGTAGGTATTAACATTTACTTATTAAAATACATGATTTTTTACATTTAGATTACTAGCTTTAAAATAGGCACGAAAATATAAATTTGGTGAATAATTTTCCGCATATGTGAAAATGTATTTACAATTACAGGGGGTAATAAATAGTGAATGGAATATTGTATCTTGAAGATGGAACAATATATAAGGGTAAAGGTTTCGGAAAAATAGGAACATCATTAGGAGAAATAGTATTTAATACTTCTATGACAGGTTATGGAGAAATATTGACTGATCCATCCTATGCAGGTCAAGTAATAACAATGACTTACCCACTAATCGGTAACTACGGAGTAAATAATGAACACTTAGAATCAGAAAAAGTACACGCAAAGGGTTTTGTTGTAAAGTCAATCTGTGATAGCCCTTCAAACTATACCTGTGAAGAAGACATTAGTTCAATGCTAAACAAAATGAACATAGTAGGAGTTTATGGGGTAGATACAAGAAGCATAACAAAGAAAATAAGAAGTAAGGGTGCTATGAAATGTTTAATATCTAATGAAGATTTGCCATTAGATAAATATAAAGAAATTCTTGAAAATTTTATACCTGAAGTGAATTTTGTAGAGCAGGTAAGCACTAAAGAAATATATAAAATTGAAGGAAAAGGTCATAAAGTAGTATTAATGGACTTTGGAGCAAAGAAGAATATAATAAGAGATTTAAAGCAAAGAAATTGTGATATAACAGTTGTGCCTTATGACACCAGCTTTGAGAAGATAATGGAATTAAATCCTGATGGAGTTATGCTTAGTAACGGTCCTGGAGATCCAAAGGATGTTCCAGAAGCAATTGAAACAGTGAAAAAATTAGTTGAGGTAAAGCCTACCTTTGGAATATGCCTTGGACATCAAATTTTAGCTCTTTCCTTCGGTGGAGACACATACAAACTAAAATTTGGACACAGAGGCGGTAACCATGGTGTTTATGATATAAATAGAGATAAAGCATATATAACAGCTCAAAATCATGGATACGCAGTGGATTCTGAAAGCATAAAGGATAAGAATTTAGTTGTCACTCATATAAATTTAAACGATAATACAGTAGAGGGAATTAAGCATAAATCTCTTCCAATATTTTCTGTTCAGTTTCATCCAGAGGGTGCACCAGGACCAGCTGATTCAGCGTATTTATTTGATATGTTTATCGAAAACATGGATAAAAACGCTTAAGGAGCAGGAAAATAGAATAAGGAGCTAGGGGGTAAAGCTATGCCATTAGATAAAAGTTTAAAAAGAGTATTAATATTAGGTTCAGGACCTATTATAATTGGTCAAGCAGCAGAATTTGACTATTCAGGGACTCAGGCTTGTAAGTCAATAAAGGAAGAGGGAATAGAAACAATTCTAGTTAATAGTAATCCAGCTACAATTATGACAGATATGCATATGGCAGATAAGATATATATTGAGCCGTTAAAAGTAGAGGTTCTTGAAAAAATAATAGAAAAAGAAAAACCAGATGGAATACTTGCAGGCTTCGGTGGTCAAACAGCATTAAATATTGCAATGGAGCTAAAAGAAAAGGGAATCTTAGATAAATTTAGTGTTAAACTTCTAGGAGTAAACAGCGAATCTATAAAAAAGGCAGAAGACAGAGAAGAATTTAAAAAGCTAATGCTTGAAATTGATGAGCCGATTCCTATTAGCACTATTGCAGTAAACCTAGAACAATGTAAGGAATTCGTTGAAAAGAATGGTTTACCAATAATAATAAGACCTGCTTATACCTTAGGAGGTACCGGCGGTGGAATTGCTGAAACCATGGAGCAGTACATGGAGATATGCGAACTTGGACTTACATTGAGTCCAATACATCAAATACTTCTTGAACAAAGCGTTGCAGGGTGGAAGGAACTAGAATACGAAGTAATAAGAGATAAAAAAGATAATTGTATTATAATATGTAATATGGAAAATATAGATCCTGTAGGTGTACATACAGGAGACAGTATAGTTGTTGCACCTTCACAAACCTTAACAGATAAAGAATATCAAATGTTAAGAAACTCTGCTCTTAAAATAATAAGAAATTTAAAAATCGAAGGTGGATGTAATATACAATTTGCTTTAGACCCATTTAGCAAAAGGTATATAGTAATAGAAGTTAATCCAAGAGTTAGCCGTTCTAGTGCTCTTGCTTCAAAGGCTGCAGGATATCCTATTGCAAAGATTGCTTCAAAGATTGCAATTGGATACAGCTTAGATGAGCTTAAAAATTATGTAACTCAAAATTCTAGTGCTTGTTTTGAGCCAGCCTTAGACTATGTTGTTGTAAAAATGCCAAAATGGCCATTTGATAAGTTCAATACAGCGGCTAGAAGGCTAGGAACTCAAATGAAGGCAACAGGTGAAGTTATGGCAATAGATAGAAATTTTGAAAGTGCCTTTATAAAAGCTATAACTTGCTTAGAAGGAAAAATGACGGGCTTAAAGCTTCAAAATGCAAAGGAATTAACAGAGGAACAGCTTATTTCTAAAATAAAAATGCAGGATGATGAGAGAATATTTGCTATAGGTGAAGCTTTCAGAAGAGATTTTACAGTTGATTCAATTAACGAAATGACTAAAATAGATAAGTGGTTTTTAAATAAAATAAATAACATTGTTCAAATAGAAAAAAGATTGGAAAGCAAAAATATAGATAATGAGCTTATATGCGATGCAAGTACTATGGGCTTTACAGATGATCAAATAAGTAGTCTTTCAAATGTAGATGTGAGAAAGATCGGAATAATTAAAAACCTAAAGGATATATACCCTGTATATAAGATGGTTGATACTTGCAGCGGTGAGTTTGAAGCAAAAACTCCTTACTACTATTCTTGCTATGATTCTGAAGATGAGAATGTAGTTACAGATAAAGAAAAGATAATGGTTATCGGGTCTGGACCTATAAGAATAGGTCAAGGTATAGAGTTTGATTACTGTTGTGTTCATGGATCATGGGCTATTAATAAAGCTGGATACGAATCAATAATGATAAATAACAATCCTGAAACAGTAAGTACAGATTTTGATACTTCAGATAAGCTTTATTTTGAATCATTGTTTATTGATGATGTAATGAATGTAATAAGAAAAGAAAATCCTAAGGGAGTTATAATACAATTCGGAGGGCAAACATCTATAAATCTCGGAGAAAAGTTAAGCCAAAGAGGAGTTAATATTCTAGGAACAAGCTTTGAATCCATTGATTTAGCTGAAGATAGAGATAAGTTTAGACAGTTATTAGGAGAATTAAAGGTAAAAACTCCAACAGGAAGTCCAGTAAAGGATGTAGAAGAAGCCTTTAAAGTAGTTGAAGAACTAGGCTATCCGGTTATTGTAAGACCTTCCTATGTAATAGGTGGAAGAGCTATGGAGGTTATTTACGATAAAGTAGCTTTAGAAAAGTATATGAGAGAAGCAGTAAGTTTAGGTAATGAGCACACTATAATTGTGGATAAATATGTAAAGGGAACAGAAATAGAAGTAGATGCTTTAGCAGATGGAGAAGACATACTAATTCCAGGAATAATGGAACATGTAGAAAGAACTGGGGTTCACTCTGGTGACAGTATTACAGTATACCCTTATATGACGTTAAGTGAAGAAACAATAAATAAACTTGTAGAAAACACTAAAAAAATTGCAAAAGCATTAAAAATAAAAGGACTCGTGAACATACAGTATGTTTTTGATGGAAAAGATGTATATGTAATTGAGGTTAATCCAAGAGCATCAAGAACAGTTCCAATACTAAGTAAGGTTACTGGAGTTCCTATGGTAAATATTGCAGTACAAATTATGCTAGGAAATAAATTAAAGGATTTAGAGTATGGTACAGGTCTTATGAAAGAACATAAGATGCATGCTGTTAAAGTACCGGTATTTTCTAATGAAAAGCTTGCTGATGTAGACACTTATTTAGGACCAGAAATGAAGTCTACAGGAGAGGTGCTTGGAGTAGACCATGATTTAGATAAAGCCATATATAAAGGCTTTAAGGCTGCAGGAATAAATGTTAACTTAAAGGGTTCAGTTTATGTTTCCTTAAAAGATGTTGACAAGGAAGAAGGAGCTGAAATAGTTAAACAATATTATTTAGAAGGATATAAAATATATGCTTCTAAAGGAACTGGAGAAGTACTAAAGAAACAAAATATAGAATGCGAAATTATAGGAATGGTAAAATTATTTGAGCTTATAAGCAAGGGTGAAGTTGGCTTTATTATAAATACTCCAACCAAAGGTAATAATTGTATCACTAGCGGATTTAAAATAAGAAGAAAAGCTGCAGAATACAAAGTTCCTGTATTTACATGCATAGATACTGCAAAAATATTCTTAAAAGCTATTAAAGTTGAAAAGGAAAATGTAGATATAGAATATCTACCTATAAACGAATATTTCCAATAAAAAATATATAACTTTTACAGATAAGGCTAAAGATTTTATAATCTTTGGCCTTTTTTGTACAATGTATTTGAAAGAATTATAAAGTATATTATAATTATATAAGGTATCAATATTCCCTTGTTATATAAACTGCATAATAGGATAAAATAAATTGGAAACTTATTTAGGAGGAGACAATATGCCTAAACCAAGTATTTTCAGTAAAGATTATGATGAAAAGATGAGAAAAAGAAAGAGAAATAGAAGAATTGCAGTTCTAATTGTATTAATAGTTGCTGTAATAGCTATTGTTATTGCTTCTTTTAGCTCTAAAATTGGGGTTAATGTTAAACTAGGCATGAATAAAATAAAAGGCATAGTAATAACTAGGATGAACAAAGATTCAACAGATAAAACTAATAAAGATTCCAATAATAATTCAAAAGTTAAAAATGAAGAAACCGGTAATAACTCTGAGAACAAAAATTCTGATGCTGTAGTTCAGAAGGAAGAAGTAAAAAAAGAAGAAACTGGAGAATATACTGTTAAACTTCCTAATGGGGAAGAAATAAAATTGAAATACAGTGCAATTAATAATGAAAAGAATTATATTGAAGTAACGCCAAAAACAATAGTTTATGATATAAGCCCTTCGAAAAAGCAGGTTGTTGTATTAGAGAATGGTACTCAAAACTTAATTTTATTTGATATAAATGGTACCTTAAATGATATTTCTAAAAAGGAATATATGTCTTCTAAAGGAACTGTTTTTAGCAAGGATAGTATAATAAAAACTAACACTAGTTTTATTTGGTGTGCCTTACCCAAATTCATTAATGAAGATAATATTATTTATCAGTCTCAACTGCCTTGGTTCAATAAAGGAAGCATCAAGTATATTTGGAAGTATACTATAAGTTCAAAGGTTCATGAACATAATTTAAATGGAGGTTTAGGCGAGGTATTTGGAGCTGATATTAAATATGGAAAGCTTTATTCAGACGGGCTAGAAGTAATAATTGATGGAAATGTTAAAATAGTAAAATAACACTGATAAGGATGGTCTTAAATTTGGAAATAGGAATTTCATCTGCATGTTTTTATCCGCATGTTAATCTAGAAGAAACAATAGCTTTAATGAAAGGACTTGGTTTTCATAAGGGGGAATTATTTTTAAATTGCCCCAGTGAATTTGAAGAAAATTTTATTGAAAAGCTTAATGAGGAAAAAATTAAGCATGAATATTCTATAAACTCAATTCATGCTTTTTCATCTTCTTTTGAACCATTTCTTTTTGATAGCTACAAGAGAAGAAGAGATGATATGATAAAGCTATTTAAAAAAGTATGTAAGGCAGGAAAAGCACTTGGAGCACAAAGCTACACTTTTCATGGGATAAGAAATGTAGATTTAAATTTCATGAAAATTCCAAGAGTAATAGAAATTTATGATGAACTTTTATATATTTCCTCGGAAATAGGGATAAGCCTTTCTCAAGAGAATGTATCCTGGTGCATGTCTTCAAGACCTGATTTTCTTAAAACTCTTATAGAAAAGTGTAAATATAAATTGAATTTCACATTAGATATAAAGCAAGCCTACAGAGCATCAGTATCTCTGGAAGAGTATATTGAAATTATGGGAGAAAATATTATTAATTTGCATATAAATGATGTGGATGAGAATAATTCATGTATTTTACCTGGAGAAGGTAAAGTAGATTATGGAAAACTAAATGATAGTTTAAGAAGAATAAATTATGATGGAATGGGTATAATTGAGGTTTATAGCAATAATTACACAAGTTATAATCAGTTAATAGAAAGTAGGGAATATCTTACAAAGAATCTGTAAAAATTCAATAAAATCGTTGTTGTAATAATTTTTTTAGTATATAATATTTATTATGAAAAAATGCACATATTCATTTGTAAATAATTTATAATGTGTGTTATAATGTATGAAGTCAAAATAAGTACTTACGGTGATTGGGAGGAAAAACAGAATGAACACCAAGATAGAGAAAGTGGAAAACAATGTAGTAAAATTAGAAATAACAGTTGAAAAAGCAAAGTTTAATGAAGCTATACAAAAGGCATATAAAAAAAATGCAGGAAGATTCAATATTCCTGGATTTAGAAAAGGTAAAGCACCTTTAAATATTATAACTAGATACTATGGCGAAGGCGTATTTTATGAAGATGCAATAAACTATTGCTGCGAGGAGACATATCCAAAGGCTGTAGAAGAAAATAATTTAATGCCGGTAGATTATCCAAAAATAGATATAGTTGAAATAGGTTCTGATAAGGATTTTGTATATACTGCAGAAGTTACAGTAAAGCCTGAAGTAAAACTTAATGAATATAAAGGATTAGAAGTTAAGAAAAATACATATACTGTAAATGATGAAGACATAGAAAAAGAACTAAAATCTATGCAAGAAAAGAATGCTAGAGTTATGGCTAAAGAAGAAGGAACAATTGAAAAAGGAGATTTAGCTATAATAGACTTCAAAGGTTTCGTAAATGAAGTTGCTTTTGAAGGTGGAGAAGCAGTAGACTATTCTTTAGAAATAGGATCAGGCACTTTTATAGATACATTTGAAGATCAATTAGTAGGTTTAAAAGTAGGAGACGAAAAAGAAGTTAATGTAACTTTCCCTGAAAACTATGGAAGAGAAGAATTAAATGGCAAACCTGCTGTTTTCAAAGTTAAAGTTAAAGAAATTAAAACTAAAGAAGTTCCTGCATTAGATGATGAATTTGCTAAAGAAGTTTCTGAGTTTGATTCTTTAGATGAATTAAAGGCTGATATAAAGACTAAGTTAGAAGAAAGCAGCAAAGCTCGTGAAAAAGCAGAATACGAAGAAGCTGTTATTGCAGCAGTATGCGAAAAAGCTGAAGTAGATATTCCAACTGCTATGATAAATAAAGAAATAGATGCTATGATTCAAGATTTAGAAATGAGATTAAAATATCAAGGATTAGATCTTGAAGCTTACTATAGATATACTAACAATACAGAAGAAAAAGTTAGAGAATACATGAAAGAAACAGCTGAAAAGAGAGTTCAAACTGAATTAGTTCTTGAAAAGATTGTTAAGGATGAAAATATAGTTGCTGAAGAAGAAGAAATAAAGAATAAAGCTTTAGAAATGGTTACGCAATATGGAGCTAAAGAGCCAGAAAAATTAATTGATGCTATATTAGGAACTCAAAGAGAATTCATAACAAAACAAATAGTAAATGAAAAAGCAATAAAATTATTAGTTGAAAACAGCAAAGAGATAGCATAATATAAGTAATAGACATAATTGCCAGAAAATCTTCTGGCAATTAATTTTACAATAAAATATATAATATTTATGAATATGATGTTTAATATAGGCGATAATCATAAAGAATATATTTATAAGGAGGAGAGAGAAAAATGAGTTTAGTTCCAGTAGTAGTTGAACAAACTAATAGAGGAGAAAGATCTTACGATATTTATTCAAGATTATTAAAAGATAGAATAATTTTTTTAGGAGAAGAAGTAAATGATGTTACAGCTAGTCTTGTTGTTGCACAGTTACTATTTTTAGAAGGAGAAGATCCTGATAAAGATATTTATTTATATATAAATAGTCCTGGAGGTTCAATAACAGCTGGGATGGCTATATATGATACAATGCAATATATAAAGCCAGATGTATCAACTATTTGTGTTGGTATGGCAGCTTCTATGGGAGCATTTCTTTTAGCTTCAGGAGCTAAAGGAAAAAGATTTGCTCTACCTAATAGTGAAATAATGATACATCAACCTCTTGGTGGCTTTAAAGGTCAAGCAACAGATATTGATATTCATGCTAAAAGAATTATGAAAATCAAAAACAATTTAAATAAAATACTTAGTGAAAGAACTGGAAAGTCTTTAGAGCAAATTGAAAAAGACGTTGAGAGAGATTATTTCATGGAGGCATATGAAGCTAAAGAATATGGTCTAATTGATGACGTTGTAACAAGAAAGAAATAAACCTTAGTGAGGTGTCGTAATGACCAAATATGATGAAAAAAAACAATTAAAGTGTTCTTTTTGTGGCAAGGGTCAAGAACAAGTTAAAAGATTAATAGCAGGTCCAGGAGTTTATATATGTGATGAATGTATAGACTTATGTTCTGAGATAATAGCAGATGAATTTGATGAGACAGCGCAAGTTGATATTGGTGCCCTTCCAAAGCCAACTGAAATAAAAGATTACTTAGATCAATATGTGATTGGTCAAGATGGAGCAAAAAAAGCTTTAGCAGTGGCTGTATATAATCATTATAAAAGAATAAATTCAGTAGTTGATGGGGATGACGTAGAACTTCAAAAGAGTAATATCCTATTTTTAGGACCTACTGGTTCTGGAAAGACGTTACTTGCCCAAACTTTAGCAAGGCTTTTAAATGTTCCTTTTGCAATTGCTGATGCTACTACATTAACAGAAGCAGGTTATGTTGGTGAAGATGTTGAAAACATACTTTTAAAGCTTATACAAAATTCTGATTATGATATTGAGAAAGCTGAAAGAGGAATAATCTATATCGATGAAATAGACAAAATAGCTAGAAAGTCAGAAAATCCTTCTATAACAAGAGATGTATCTGGTGAAGGAGTACAACAAGCTCTACTTAAAATACTTGAAGGAACTGTAGCTTCTGTTCCACCACAGGGAGGAAGAAAGCATCCTCATCAAGAGTTTATACAAATAAATACATCTAATATATTATTTATTTGTGGAGGAGCCTTTGATGGTATAGATAAAATTATTGAAAAGAGAACAAGAAGAACTAGCTTAGGCTTCGGCTCAGAAATTCAATCAAAAGAAGAAAAGGATATGGGAGAATTACTTAAGGAAATCGTTCCGCAAGATTTATTAAAGTTTGGTTTAATTCCAGAATTTGTAGGAAGACTTCCTATACTTGTAACCCTTGAATCATTAGATAAGGAAGCTCTTGTTAAAATATTAAAAGAACCTAAGAATGCTCTTGTAAAGCAATATCAAAAGCTGCTTCAAATGGATAATGTTGAGCTTGAATTTAAAGATGAAGCTCTAATAGCTATTGCTGAAGAAGCTATAAAGAGAAAAACTGGTGCAAGAGGCTTGAGGGCTATAATTGAAGATATAATGAGAGACATTATGTTCGATATACCTTCAAGAGAAGAAATTCAAAAGGTTTGTATAAATGAAGATACTATAAAGAACAAGCAGCCAGAAATTATACTTGCTGAAGGAGGAGTTAGGCAGCCTATAACTCCACAAAAAAGAAAAAGAAAAAAAAGAGGCATAGAAACAGCATAATAAATGAATAGTTTTAATAATAGGATAGAGTAAAATGCTCTATCCTATTTAATTTAGAAATTATATTTTATAGAACAATAATGTCATAAAACTTAGCTTATCCTAAGTATTATATTTCCTTGTTTTGAACAGAATACTAAGAGAAAATAAAATAAGCAAGGGGATGAAATTTAATGTCAGGCTCAATAATAAGTATTATAAGTTTAGGCGTTACGATAATTATGGGAATTTATTTTTTTAATGTGTTAAAAGAGCAAACAGGACATAAGACAGTAGTAGCTAGGGAAAATAGAAGAGAAATGGAAAAGTTAAGTAAGATGAGGAGCATAAAACTAACAGAACCTCTCACAGAAAAAGGGAGACCTACTTCATTCCAGGAAATAGTTGGTCAAGAGAAAGGTATAAGAGCTCTCCAAGCAGCAATATGTAGCCCAAATCCACAGCACGTAATAATATATGGACCACCTGGAGTTGGTAAGACTGCCGCTGCAAGGCTTGTACTAGAGTATGCAAAAAAGAAAAAAATATCACCGTTTATGGAAGGTGCTAAGTTTGTTGAAATTGATGCTACAACAGTAAGATTTGATGACAGGGGGATTGCTGACCCTTTAATAGGCTCAGTCCATGACCCAATTTATCAGGGAGCAGGGGCTCTTGGAAGTGCCGGAATACCGCAACCAAAACCTGGAGCAGTAACAAAAGCACATGGAGGGATACTTTTTATAGATGAAATAGGGGAACTACATCCAGTAGAGATGAATAAACTCTTAAAGGTTATGGAAGATAGAAAAGTAATTTTAGATAGTGCATATTATAATTCAGAAGATCCTAATATGCCAGAATACATAAAAGAAGTTTTTGAAAATGGACTTCCAGCCGATTTCAGGTTAATCGGTGCTACTACAAGAAATCCAGAAGAAATATGTGCAGCAATCAGATCAAGATGTGTAGAGGTATTTTTTAGACCATTATTACAAGAAGAAATAGAGATTATAGTTAAAAACTGTGTAGATAAAATTGGTTTCAAAATAGAGGAAAGAGCCAAAAAACTTGTTGGTAAATATTCTAATAATGGTAGAGATGCTGTTGGACTTGTGCAAATGGGTGCTGGAATAGCTTTAAATGAAGAAAGAGATACAATATTAGTAGAAGATATTGAGTGGATTATAGAAAATGGGCAATATTCTCCAAGACCAGAAAAGAATGTTCCTGAAAAACCTCAAGTAGGATATGTAAACGGACTTGCAGTTTATGGAGCTAATATGGGAGTTGTAATGGAAATTGAGGCTAGTTCTCAAATGGCCGTAAACAGAAAAGGGCAAATTGTAGTAACTGGTATAGTTGAAGAAGAAGAGATAAGTAGTAGTAATAAAAAGATTAAAAGAAAAAGTACAGCAAAAGGCTCTATTGAAAATGTAGTTAGTGTATTAGGAAAGTTATTTAATATAAATTGTGACGAATATGATATTCATGTAAATTTCCCAGGAGGTATGCCTGTTGATGGACCTTCAGCTGGAATAAGTATAGTTACTGCTGTTTATAGTGCTATTACAGGAATACCAGTAGACAGTAAAGTGGCCATGACAGGTGAGATATCTCTTCATGGAAGAGTAAAGCCTATTGGTGGAGTTAATGCAAAAATATCTGCTGCTAAAAAAGCAGGTGCAAAAAAAGTAATTATACCTAAGGAAAATTGGCAGGATAAATTTAAAGATGAAAATGAAATTAAAATAATTTCCGTATCAAATATTAATGAAGTGCTAGAAATAGCCCTTGTGAAAGAAAATAAAAATGAATCTATAATAATTACAAGTCCAAATACAGATGTTTTAACAGCGGAATCAATATAAAGTTTATCTAGCCCTTTTACCTTTTGGTAGAAGGGCTAGATATTAAACTAATTGAAAAAAATTTAGTTTATAGGTATAATAGCATAGTATAAAATGTTTATGAATTTTGTGGGATAACAATATTAAAACTAGAAGTGAGGGAAACACATGGAAAAACAATATAAAGTTCTTCCTTTAATTCCATTAAGAGGTATTACTATATTTCCTCATATGGTATTACATTTTGATGTGGGGAGAGAAAAATCTCTTCTAGCAGTTGAAGAAGCAATGGTAAATAATCAGCAAATTTTTCTAGCTGGACAAAAGGAAGCGAAAGTAGAAGAGCCAGAGGAAAAAGATATTTATGATATAGGAACAGTATGTAATATTAAACAGATATTAAAGCTGCCTGGAGATACAATTAGGGTATTAGTTGAAGGTGAAAATAGAGCTAAACTCGTTAGCTATATTGAAAATGAACCTTCCTTCAAAGTAAAAACTGAAATTCTAGAAGATAAAGAATGTGAAGATAAGGATAAATGTGAAGCTCTAATCAGAATGGTGTCAGATGCCTTTGATGAATATATCAGACTATCTAATTCTGTTTCCTCAGAAATGCTTTTAAATATAGATGAGATTGATGAGCCAGGAAGAATGGCTGATATTATGAGTTCATATTTGATTTTAAAGGAAGAAAAGAAACAAGAGTTACTTGAAGCTTATGATGTTTATGTTAGGCTTGAAAAGCTATTACTAATCTTAAAAAATGAAATAGAAATTTTAAATATTGAAAGAAAAATTGGGTTAAAAGTAAAAAACAAAATAGACAAGTCACAAAAGGAATATTTTTTGAGAGAACAACTCAAGGCTATACAAGAAGAACTTGGAGAAGAGGATGAGAATAAAAAGGAAATTCAGGAATATCTAAAAAAAATAAAGAAATTAAAGTTGCCTAAAGAGGTAAAGGATAAAGCAAACTATGAGTTAAATAGACTAAAAACTACTGGAGCTTATTCCTCAGAAGGTGGCATAATTAGAACCTATTTAGATTGGATTCTTGATATTCCATGGACGAAGAAAACTGATGATAATCTTGATATAAAAAGAGCTAGAGAAATACTTGAAAATGAACATTATGGATTGGAAGATGTTAAGGATAGGATAATTGAATTTCTAGCAGTAAAAAGTATAAGCAAGTCTTTAAAAGGTCCTATATTATGCTTAGTTGGTCCTCCTGGGGTTGGTAAAACATCTATAGGAAGATCTATTGCTAATGCATTAAATAGAAACTTCGTAAGAATGTCTCTAGGTGGAGTTAGAGATGAAGCAGAAATAAGGGGACATAGAAGAACCTATGTTGGAGCAATTCCTGGAAGAATAGTCTATGGAATGAAACAAGCTGGTTCTAAGAATCCATTATTCTTATTGGATGAAATTGATAAGTTAAATAGTGATTTTAGAGGAGATCCAGCTAGTGCTTTACTTGAAGTGCTAGATGCAGAACAAAACAAAACCTTTAGGGATCATTATTTAGAGTTAGATTTAGACCTTTCAGAAGTTATGTTTATTACTACAGCAAATAGTCTAGATACTATACCTAGACCTTTGCTTGATAGAATGGAGATAATAGAAGTGTCTGGATACACATATGAGGAAAAGTTTCAAATAGCTAAGAGGCATTTAATAAAGAAAGAGCTTACAGAACATGGTTTAGGTGAAGACAAAATTACTTTTTCAGATGCCTCTATATATAAAATTATTGAGGATTATACAAGGGAATCTGGAGTAAGAAATCTTGAAAGAAAAATAGCTTCTGTTATAAGAAAATCAATTGCAGAAATCCTTGAAAAAAATAAAGAAAGTGTCAATATTACGGCTAATCATATTAGAAAATACTTAGGATCAGAAATATTTTCTTTTGATAAAGCAAGCAAGGTTGATAAAGTTGGTGTAGTTATGGGAATGGCTTGGACAGGATATGGTGGAGATACTCTCCCCCTTGAAGTTACTATAATGCAAGGAAAAGGTAAACTTCAGCTTACAGGTCAATTAGGTGATGTGATGAAGGAATCTGCAGAAGCTGGTTATAGTTATGTAAGAGCTAATGCAGAAAAGTATGGAATAAACCCTGATTTTTATAAGGAAAAGGATATACACATTCATGCTCCAGAAGGTGCAGTTCCTAAGGATGGTCCTTCTGCTGGAGTTACAATGATTACTGGCTTGGTTTCTGCCTTAAGCAATAGGAAAGTAAAGCATAATGTAGCTATGACTGGTGAAATAACTCTTACTGGAAGAGTTCTTCCTATAGGAGGATTAAAGGAAAAGACCTTGGCAGCCTTTAGAGCAGGTATAGATACTATTATAATTCCAAAAGCAAATGAAAAAGATTTGAGGAAAATACCAAAGTCTATTCTAGGAAAGATTAAGGTTGTATTAGCAGAAAAAATTGATGATGTGCTTGAGAATGCTTTAGTGGAGGATAGTAAGAATGATAATTAAAAATTCTGAATTTATGACCTCAGCTGTAAGCCCTAATCAATATCCTACAGATAATAGAATCGAAATTGCTTTTGTAGGAAGATCCAATGCTGGGAAATCTTCTTTAATTAACACTATTACTAATAGGAGAAAGCTTGCAAAAACAAGTTCAACACCTGGAAAAACCAGATTAATAAACTTTTTCCTAATAAATAATCAATTCTATTTTGTGGATTTACCAGGGTATGGTTTTGCTAAAGTATCTAAAAGTGAGCAAGAAAAATGGGGCCATATGATGGAAAAATATTTAATTGACAGAACTCAATTAAAGAGAATTACCTTACTGGTTGATTCAAGACATAAGCCTACAAAAGATGATGTCTTAATGTACCAGTGGATAAAACATTATGGATATGAAGTAATAGTGGTAGCCACAAAAAGTGATAAATTAAAGAAAAGTGAATATCAGAAAAATAAGAAAGTAATTTTAGAAACCTTAAACCTAGCAGAAGAAGATAAGTTTTTATTCTTTTCTTCACTAAGTAAAGAAGGAAAAGATGAACTTCTAGAAGTAATAACAAATGGAATAATAGTAGAAGAATAAAAAGATAAGCGAATTCACGTGTTTGAATTCGCTTATCTTTTTATTACTTTAACTTTTTTCTTTTAGTGTCAAATTAAAATAGTCCTGAATAGTATATATTATAAACAAAAGATAAAGCAGGATGGGCAGAAAGGGGGATGTAAGGTGGATTTTAACAATATGGAAAGTGTTAGCGCTTGGATAAACGATTTAACAGGTGGGAATGGCATAGAGGGGCTCGGCGATATAAGTAAACTCACCGGCCTATTAGGAAGTAAAGGTCTTGGATTAGGTTTAGGAAATAGATTTCCTATACTTCTAATCTTAGCTTTAATACTACTATTCGGCAATAAGGGAGGGAACTTTAATTCCCCACAATATGCATGCTGCTGTTGCAAGAGAAAGCATCGAAGACATCACAGAAGATGTGATTGCTCTTGTGGTTGTAGTAGCTGTGGAAACCAATTTGGTAGCTGTGGCTATGGTTGTGGCTATGGGAACCGATATGGATCAGGATATGGAAATATAATATTTATTATTATAATTTTACTCATAATCCAATTTGGTAAGAAAAACTTTATAGCTGCAAATACTTCTACAGGTAGCATATTCAACTTCAGTGGTAATGATGCCAAAGATACAGAGGATAATTTAGTTTATACAGATGCTGATGAAGAAGAATAAATTACATTGAAACCATGGCCCAAGAAAGGGGGGTATATCATGTCAAGAAGATCAAGAGAATGTTGTTGCGGATTTGGACCAGTTGCTGGCGCATATGCTGGAGCAGGATGCGGTGGATTCGATCCATGCAGATTAGCATTATTCTTATTAATCCTAAAGAAAGCATGCATAATCGATGCTGAAAGTGCTACTATACTAATATTCTTATTCTTACTTTGCTGTAAGGGATTTGGATCAAGAGGGATCTGTGCTTGCTAATATTAAAAACTAAGGAGGGCTTTTAGCCCTCCTATTTTGGAATAGAGAGGTGAGAAAATGTCAAAGCATAAGAGAAGAAAAACAGGAGAAGGAAGAAATGATTGTGTAAGCGGAACTAACTGCCAATGTGAAAATGGGAGCAGCTTTGATGGAAATATGAATAATTTAGCTGGAATCTTAGGGAATATAGATATTAATCAAATAACCTCTCTTTTAAATGCATCTGGTATCTTAGGGAATAAAGGAAATACTTCGATAAATGAAGATAAAATAAAAGATATTGGAGGAGAAGTTAAAGAAGGTATACTTAATAATTTAGACATCAGTCAGTTACTAAGCCAGGCTAATGAATTAAATAGTATAATTAATATGAATAATTACAAAGATTTAGAATATGAAGAAGAGGATAGTAAACATAAAACTAAGCAAAAGTATGATAGGGAAAATGATAATACAAACACTCAACAGAGCGGAGACTCTATTGTAGCTCTTCTGAATGTGCTAAAGTCACTTGTAACTCCAGATAAAGCTCAAATAATAGATAGGATTGTGGGACTTTATATTGAAGGAAAAATTTAAATCAGTACCCCCAATGTTTAATGAAAATTATATTTAAATTAAAAAAATATTAATAGTAATATTAATATTTTTTAAAAAGCTACGATAAAATATTTAGTTTAATATTGGGGGGAAAGATTTATGTCCAAATTTTCACATTTATTAGAGCTACTATTAATGCTGCAATATAAAGAATTTTCTACAGCTGCAGAACTAGCTGATATTCTAGAGGTGGACAAGAAAACTATATATAGATATATAGAAAATCTACAATTATCCAATATTCCAGTGGAATCTAAAAAAGGAAGATATGGCGGATTCTATATAAATAAGGATTTTTACATTAAATATCCTAAGCTTGAGATGGAAGAAATGCAGGCATTACTTTTAGCATCAAAGATACTTTCAAAGGAAAATGGTTTCTTCTACTCAGATGAATTAAAAAAAGCTATAGTTAAAATTAAAGGATGTTCTTTAAATGAAGATGACAGCTTATTTGATTTTAAAGAAAATGTAGCTTTTGAGATGAGAAAAGCAGGTAATTTGGAGAATTTTAATGATATTATATCTAAGATAAATTATTCAATGAGTAGAGGAAAAGTAATTAGCATTAAGTATTTTTCAATGAATAGAAATAGTGAAGTGGAGATAAAGCTTAATCCATATACTATTTTTTGCAAGAATGGCATATGGTATTTAATTGCCTATTGTCACAGCACAAATAGAGAAAGAATTTTTGACGTTTGTAGAATCAAACAATTAAAAATTACTAATGATATTTTTATTAAGCCTAGAAACTTTTCCTTGAAAGATTATTTAAAAAGTTTTAGGAATCTTCATTTAGAAGGGAAAATTAGAGTAAAGGTAAAGTTTAATAAAGCCATCACTGAATTTATAGAAGAAGGCAAATGGTTAATGGATCAACAAATAGAGAAAACCAGCGATGGAAATACAATTTTTCATACCTTTGTTAATGAACTAGGAGAAATAAAAAGTTGGCTTTTAGGTTTTGGCACTAAAGTAGAAGTATTAGAACCAGAAGAACTTAGAAATGATATACACAAAGAAATAGCAGGTATGGCAAAGTTATACATAAAAGATTTTATGATAAGTGAATAAAATTTCTTCAAAAAGGTTAACATATATAATGTACAGTGGAGGAGTAATAGTTTATAAAAAAATGTTACCCTCTTGATAGTGCTAAAACCCCCCATCCCCCTTTTGATTCGGACCGCAGAAGCGGTCCATTTTTATTTATTTATTTAATTGATAGAACATATTTTATACTGATACTTATCTTCTAGAGAAGATTTTATTCTCAAGGTTACTTTTATAGTTAAGTTTTTATATTCATCTGGATTACTTATTAAATTTTCTTTAAAGTTTAAAGTCCATTGAACTTCAGTAGGATCTCCATTGCTGTTACTTTTAGTATCCATAAAAATAGCATCTTGAAAAATAAAGTTCTTATCTGCTGACATTATCTTATTTATTGCGGAATTTAAATTTGAGTATAGCTTTGAATCAAGAATGTCCTTGTTCATTTCTAAGTTTTGCTTATCTTTACTAGTCATCATGTTTATAAAGCTTTGAATAGTATCTTTGCCCATGAAGGTATCAGTTACACTATAATCATATTTTTGAAATTTACCTTGAATAAGTATATAATTTGAAATATTAAAATTAGTTTCTCCTATTTTCCCAGAAATAAATTTAGGAGTTTTATTATTTGTAACATCTAAAAAACCTAAGAGATTATTATTGCTGGAGAATATATCTAGAAATTTGCCCTTATTGTATATAAAAACATGCTGAATAGGTTTATTGTTCTCAGAAGATTGAATAAAAATTTCTGGGAAGTTATCTCTTGATATATCATACAACTTAATCCTCATGGGCCAGTAGTCAGAATGTGTCCCTAGTGTAGGAAGTTTACTTTCAGGTTCAAGTGGAAATGTTTCCTTTTGGGAACTTACCTGAACAACATATTTATCTTTATTAATTGTACTTATGTAAAGAACATCTCCCTTCCCATCTCCCGTTAAATCTGCTTTTATTGCTTTATTAAATGAGCTAACTTTAAAAATTGGAGAGGAATCCTTCATAGAAATGCGTGAAATAATAAAAAAAGTAAATACAACTAACACTAAAAAAAAGTAAAACACATGTTTTTTTCTTAAAAATAAAATTCTAAGCTTCAAATTAGTCACCTCCAGTTAATTATATTTATGAAGGAAACTAAAAAAATATTTATAAAATAAAAAAAAGAGAAGGGATTAATATCCATTCTCATAATTATATTGATCTTTACATTCGTTGCATAATCCATAAAAGTAAATTTTATTTGAAAGTACTTGAAAATCAGTATAATCTTTAATTGAATCGTTAAGTTCGTCAAAAGATATACCCTCAATGTCATCAACTTTTCCGCAAGAGATACATTGTATATGTGGGTGAGGAGCAGTTTGACCGTCATAGCGGAAGTTTCCCTCTCCTACATTTAATTCAGTAACAAGATTTACCTCAACTAAAGTTTTTAATGCTTTATAAACTGTTGCAAGACTCATAGTAGGATAATCTTTATGCAATGCTTTATAGACAGTTTCTGCTGATGGATGCTCTTTAGTAGAACGTAGATACATGTAAACTGCAATTCTCTGTGGTGTTAATTTTAATTTTTTTTCTTTAAAAATTGTTGTGATATTGTCCATAGAAACCACCCTTCAAACTAATCATACATTATTATATAATAAAAATTATCCGCTGTCAAATCTTCTTAATACAATATGCATTTTTTATTTAATACATATATAGCATTAGTAGCATAATATAATAGTAAAAGAGAGGGGGAATTATGTTTTGATAAAAACTTATGTATTAGACACTAATGTAATTTTGTATTCTCCGCGGTCTATATTATGCTTTGATAACGGTATAGTTGTAATACCAGAGGTAGTTCTTGAAGAATTAGATGCTCTTAAAAAAAATACTGGGGAATTAGGAGCAAATGCAAGAACTGCAGCTAGGTTAATAGATGGGTTTAGAAAGAAAGGAAATCTTTGTGAAGGAATAGAATTACCTAATGGTGGGAAGCTTAGAGTGGAGATGAATCATTATGATACAAACATTCCATCTTATTGGGATAAAATGAAGGCAGATAATAGAATTATTCAAGTTTGCATAGGATTAAAGGAAGCTGGGCAAGAAGTTCATTTAATAACAAAAGATATTTTCGAGAGAATAAAAGCTGATACTGTTGGGATAGATGTTGATGATTACTATGAAAAAGTTGTTCCAGAATATGATGATCAATATACGGGAAGAAGCGAAGTCTATACTACTTCTGAAAATATAGATTTTTTTTATAAAAACAAATATATATTAATAAAGGATATAAAAGTTTACTCAGAAGAAACAGGAGAATATTTAACTCCTAAATTATATTTAAATGAATTTTTGATAATTCACTCCCTTGACAATCCTAGAAAAACCGCATTGGCAAAATTTGACGGAGAAAAGGCAGTTGCACTTTTGTATAAGGAAATGAATCCTATGGGAATAAGTCCTAGAAATTTAGGACAGAAATTTATGCTAGAAGCTTTATTTACTAGTGCAAAGGAAGTTCCTTTAGCTATTATCAAGGGACCCGCAGGAACAGCAAAAACACTATTTTCCTTAGCCGTTGGACTTCATAAAATTATGGAAGATAATAGTGGACAATATAGAAGAATTCTAGTTTGTAGACCAAATGTAACTATGGATGAGGAAATTGGGTATCTTCCTGGAACAGAGCAAGAGAAGATAGCTCCTTATATGAGACCTGTCTTAGATAACTTGGAAATATTAATTGACTCAGATGAAAAAGAAAGATATAGAAATGAAAAGGAACTAAATGATAAAATTAGAGAATTATTTGATAGAAGAATTATAACTACAGAAGCAGTAGGTTTTTTAAGAGGAAGGTCTATTGTGAAAAATTGGATTATTATTGATGAAGCACAAAATTTATCCCCTAAGCAAGTAAAAGCAATTACAACCAGAGTAGGAGAAGGGACAAAATTAGTACTTATTGGTGACCCAGAGCAGATAGATCAGCCATTTCTAGATTATAGATCTAATGGACTTTGTTATGCATCAGAAAGAATGAAAGGGAGTCCTCTATGCTATCAAGTTACCTTAAAATATGATGAATGTGAAAGATCGCCACTGGCCCATGATGCTTCTAAGAGGCTTTAAACGAGAAATATCAAAAAACGTCAATTTATTTTGACGTTTTTTTGATGTTTATAAACTATTTTATATATTTATGAATAATATTCTTGTGTTAACAAAAAATTTAATTTGAAAATAAGACTATTTATTGTACAATATAAGGTGGATTAATAAAAAAAGGGATGAGGAATTTTATGAGAAATACAAGTACCAGAGATAGTAGAAGTGGTAAAAAGAAAAAAAAGAGAAAATTTTCACTAAAATTGTTTATAGGATTTTTAGTTTTTGAAATAATATTTACTGGAGCTACAGGACCATTTATGCTTTACTATGGGCCATTTGAAAATGCAAAAAGCACAATGGTTGGTGCGGCTATGACTACCTTAACTCACCAATGGATTGCCACAGCTTTCTTATCCGATGAGAAAATAAATGAAATTTTAAATAAGAGTAAGATTGAAGAAATCGATCCAAACTTACAAATGAATTCAGAGGATTTAGAAATAAAAAATAGTGGAGACAATACTATTGAAAGATATGAAATAGATGGCAAGACTTTTAATGGGTATTTGCTAGTAGTTAAGGATCCAAAACGTGTGAGGGTAGGCTATAGCAGCAAGCTTGGAAAGGTTGGAGAAACCACCAGTAAAATTGCAAAAAATAATAATGCTGTAGCTGCAATTAATGCTGGAGGCTTTACAGACGAATCTGCTAACGGAAAGCAATGGGCTGGAAATGGCGGATTACCAAGAGGAATTATAATGTCAAATGGCAAAATTGTTTTTAATGACTATAAAAATGATAATGTGAAAGATGATATTGTAGCTATTACAAAAAAAGGCGTTCTTTTAGTAGGTAAGCATACTGTAGCAGAGCTTAAAGAAAAAGAAGTAACTGAAGCAGTATCCTTTGGCCCAGCCTTAATAGTAAATGGTCAAAAAACAATTACCAGCGGAGATGGTGGATGGGGTAAGGCTCCTCGTACAGCCATTGGACAGAGAAAAGATGGAAGCATTTTATTGTTAGTTATGGATGGAGTGCAAGTAAAAAGGTTAGCTGCAACTTTAAAAGAGGTACAAGATGTTCTCTATGAAAATGGAGCTTATAATGCAAGTAATTTAGATGGGGGCTCTTCAACTACTATGTATTATAATGGAAAGGTAATTAATCAACCTTATAATGCACTTGGAGAAAGATCAATACCATCAGTTATTTATGTTGAGCCTTAAAGGAGAGTAAAAAATGAAAGCAATAAAGAGAATAATTATATGGATATTAATATCCATAATAGGGCAAGTAGCAGTATTATTCTATGTTAATAATTATTTATTTGCATCAGAGGATGTTAGCGGCAGTATTGTCAGCAAGAAAATTGAAGATGGAAAAGAGAGAGAAAAAAAGAATGTGGATATAATAATTCCAAATGAAGCTAAGAACGTAGCTTTATCCTTTGATGGTTCTTATGCAGCCTATTATAAGGATGATGTATTTAAGGTAGTTGACGTATATACAGGAGATGAAAAGACAGTAGATTTAGAGGACAAGCTTAAAGTTTCATTTTTTAAATGGGCTCCAGATAGAAATATTATAATGATATCGGCAAAGAAAGAATATAATAATAGTGCAAAATTCCTATTTTACTCTTATGACGCTGAAAGAGACATGGCAGCAAAGCTGGAAACAAAAGAAGAAGATGAAACTGCATTTGTTACATCAAAAACCTCAGAAGTGGAGGATATTCAGTTATCTCCGTTTACAAACATGACTTATATAAAGACTGCTTTAAGTGGAGGAAGAAGTACTATTCACAGCATTAATATAATGAAAAGAATAAATAAAGTAGATACTCAAGTGTACTTTATTGGAGATATAAGAATAGTACCTAATGATGATAAAATAGCCTACGAAGCTAACACAAAAAATAAAGTGTACATTACTGGAAAGACAAAACCTATAAGCATTGAAGGAGTAGACAAATTAGCTCTTATTGATGTGGATGACAATGATAATATTTATGTAGGACAGGTTGAAGAAACTCAAGGATCAACTAAAATAAAAAATATTTACTATGGCACAACAAATGAAGATTCAAGCCAGTGGAAAGCTCTTAGTTTAACTGAGCCGGTTAATAAGAAAGATATATTTATATCAAGAAACGGAAACGTATATATTAATGATGATTTAAAGGGTATTGTAACAGAATTAAAGTCAGGGAAACAGACAAAATATAAAGGAATATTCCTTCAAATGTATAATGGAGGAGTAGCCTCAATAAGTGATGAAAAGCTGTTAGAAACTGCACTAAAATAGTTTAAACATTATTTAGGTTATCTTAAGATACAATTTATTTTAATATTGCATCTTAAGATAACCTTTTTATATTTTAAAGGAATATTAATTTAAAATATAAAACAGTTTTATCTTAATTAAATGTTAAGTTATTTTGGCTATTGTTATATTATAAGGAATAATATTATGCAAATGTAATAAAGTGTTTAAATTTACTAATAAATATTTACATCTTATGGATAAATTTATATAATTTAATTATAAATTACTTTATTTAAATATATAAATTTAATTAAAGGCAATAATATATAGAAAAGAGGAGGGAAAAATTTGTTTAAAAACTTCAAATGCAAAAAATTCACATCCTTTATGGTAGCGGTTACAATGATATTTTCATTGATTGCACCATCATCAGTACTTGCTGCTGAAGCAACTAGTGGTAGCATTACATTACAAATCCTTGCTACAAGTGATACTCATGGAAAATTTATGGCTTATGACTATGCAACTAATTCTAAGGATGATTCAGGAAGTCTCGCACAAATAGCATCAGCAGTTAAAAAACTTAGAAGTGATAATCCAAACAACACTATATTAGTAGACGCTGGAGATACAATAGAGGGCAACTCATCAGATATATTTTTTAATGAGGAAATTCATCCAATGATTGCAGCCTTTAATGAAATGGGCTATGATGCAGTTGTCCCAGGAAACCATGAATTTAATTTTGGGGTTCCAACTTTAGAAAAGGTTTTAAAAGGACTTAAAGCTCCAGTATTAATGGGGAATGTTTTTAAGAAAGATGGGACAACTTTAGGAAAAGCATATGAAATAGTTACAACAAAAGATGGAATTAAAGTTGGAATAATAGGTATGACAAATCCTAATATAACAAGATGGGATTCAGAGAACTTAAAAGATTACAAGGTTACTAATCCAATTGAAGAGACTCAAAAGGTTATAAAAGAAGTAAAGGACAAAGTAGATGTATTAATTGCAGTAGAGCATTTAGCTGAACAAGGAGAGTATGGTACAGCTGGTTCAGGAGCAGAAGAAATAGCAAAGGCATGTCCTGAATTGACTGCTATTGTTGGAGCCCATGGACATATGGCTACTCCAGGTAAAAAAATAAATAATGTATTATTTATAGAAAACTTAAATGCAGGACAAACATTAGGAAAAATAAATATAAAGCTTACTAAAATAAATGGTAAATATGTAGTTGCAGATAAAGAAAAAGACTTAACATCAACATTAGTATACATGAAAGATACTAAAACTAAAGAAGTAGTTTATAAAGAAGATGCAGAATTAGTTAAAAAGCTTCAACCATATCACGAAAAAGCATTAAAAGACGCTGAAGCTGTTATTGGTGAACTTAAGGGCGGAGATTTAGTTCCTGCAGAGGAAATAAAAGGAATACCAACAGCGCAAGTACAGGACACAGCAATGATTGATTTAATAAACGCTGTACAGATGCATTATTCTGGGGCAGATGTAGCAGCAGCTGCAGCTTTCAGTACTACAGCTAATATTAAAGAAGGCAAAATTAAGAAAGCTGATACATCATTAATTTATAAATATCCAAATACTCTTTACTTACTACAAGTAACTGGTAAACAACTAAAACAATATATGGAATGGTCAGCTAATTTCTATAATACAGTTAAGCCAGGGGATTTGACATTATCTTTTAATGAAAACATTAGAGGATATAACTATGATATGTTCTCAGGTGTAAAATATGAGATAGACGTAACTAAGGAACCAGGAAACAGAATTATTAATCTAAGAAAAATGGATGATACTTTAATAAAAGATACAGATGTTTTGAAGCTTGCAGTAAATAACTACAGAGCAACTTCACATTTATTAAGTGAAAAGAACAATGAAATATATAAAGACGGAAACTTACCAAAGCTTTTAGAAAAAGATATGGTAGGAGGTAAATCTGTAAGAGAACTAATAGGAGACTATATTAAGAATGTTAAAGCTGGTGCAATAACTGCTCAAGTAGATAACAATTGGAAGATTGTAGGGGCTAATTGGGACTTGTATAAGAGAGCAGTAGTAACAGAGCTTGTTAACTCCGGAAAGATGCAGCTTCCTAAATCAGCTGATGGAAGAACTGATAATGTTAAAGCTATTAAAAGTGATGATATAAAAGGATATGATTTAATTACAATAGCTCATACTAATGATACCCATTCAAGAGTAAAAGAATCAAGCAGTGATGGAATGGGCTTTGCAAAAATATCTACTGAAATAGACAGATTAAGAGCAACTACTAAAAACGTACTTGTACTTGATGCAGGTGATACTTTACATGGTCAAACTATAGCTACTCTTTCAAAGGGAGAAAGTATAGTTAAGATAATGAATTCAATTGGCTATGATGCTATGACACCAGGAAATCATGATTTTAACTACGGACAAGATAGATTATTAGAGTTATCTAAGATTACAAATTTTCCTATGTTAGCAGCAAACTTATTAAAAGCAGATGGAAGCACTGTTTTCAAACCTTATATTATAAAAGAAGTTAATGGAGTGAAATTTGGAATATTCGGTTTAGTAACTCCTGAAACTGCTTATAAAACTAATCCTAAAAATGTTGAAGGTTTAACCTTCCAAGACCCAGTTATGGCAGCGAAGAAGATGGTAGAAGAGTTAAAAGGAAAATGTGATGTTGTTGTTGCTCTAGCTCACTTAGGTGATAACGGAGAAGATACTAGTATTGAAGTTGCTGAAAAGGTAAGTGGAATAAATATAATTGTGGATGGTCACAGCCATACTACTTTACCAACTGGAAAATTAGTAAATAAGACTCTAATTGTACAAACAGGTGATTATGATAAAAACTTAGGAGAAGTTAACTTATTATTCAAGGATGGGAAGCTAGATAATATAAGAGCTACATTATTTAGCAAAGCTCAAGCTAAAAACATCTCTGAAGATAAGGATATTTTATCAATAGTTAGTGAAGTAGATAAAGAAAATTCTAAGGTTACCTCTGCTGTAATAGGAAATACTAAAGTAGAGTTAGATGGAGTAAGAGGTAATGTAAGAACAAAGGAAACAAATCTAGCCGATTTAATTACAAATGCAATGTTAGATGCCACTGGGGCAGATATAGCTTTAACTAATGGCGGTGGAATAAGAGCATCTATAGACGTTGGTGATATAACAAAGGGGGAGGTAATAACTGTACTTCCTTTTGGAAACTATGTTGTTTTAAAAGAAGTAAAAGGTTCAGACATATTAGCTGCTTTAGAACTTGGAATTTCTGATTATCCAAAAGAAAAGGGTGGATTCCCACAGGTTGCTGGAATAACCTACAGCTTTAATCCTAATAACAAAGCAGGCAGCAGATTAGTAGAGGTTAAGGTAAATGGAAAAGCAATAGATAAAAATAAGGTTTATAAGCTAGCTACAAATGACTTCATGTCAGTAGGGGGAGACGGATATACAATGCTTGCTGGAGGAAAGATTTTAGCTGAGTATCCTTCTCTAGATGAAATACTAATAAGCTATATTCAAAAGCTTGGAGCAGTAGATATTAAGACTGACGGAAGAGTAATGGTTACAACAGAGGATAAGAAGACAGAAGATAAAAACACAGAAAATAAACCAGTTGTAACTTTATCAAACCTTTATACAGTAAATAATGGAGACACTTTAAAGAAAATCGCTGACAGGTATAATGTAGGTGTTCAAGAAATTGTTAAAGCAAACGGAATTAAAAATCCTAAATTAATATTCCCAGGTCAAAAGCTTCAGATACCAGGTAAGATAGTAATAACTAAGGATACAGTTTATGTAGTAGTAAAAGGGGATACTTTAAAGAAGATTGAAGATAAGTTTGGAGTAGATTATTCAAAGATAGTTAAAAAAAATAATATTAAAAATCCAAAAATGATTTATGTTGGACAGGAACTAATTATACCTGCAAATTAGACATAAATATACAGTAAAATAAAAGAATATAATACATGTAGTTTCATGAAAATGAGATTACATGTATTATTTGTTTCATATTTAAAATGGTTAACTATATCCATTTTACTAGAGCTTCTGATATAATATTACTTATATAACATTCTAGGAGGAAAAACATGTTCAGTGCAGAAAATATATTAAACACAATATTATTAATACCGGGAATTTTACTTGCATTTACATTTCATGAATATGCTCATGCTTTAGTTGCCTACAAGCTAGGAGACAAAACACCTAAATTCCAGGGAAGACTTACTTTTAATCCTATAGCTCATATTGATCTATTGGGATTCATAATGATTTTATTTTTTAAATTTGGCTGGGCAAAGCCTGTTCAGACTAATCCTAGTGCTTTTAAAAATTATTATAAGGATGATTTGAAGGTATCTGTATCAGGAGTAATAGGAAACCTTATAGCAGCATTACTTTCATCTGTTATCTTAGCTGTCGTTGGTATTGTTTTTAGGAAAATAAATGCAGGTAACTTGTCTGATGTTTTAGCTACAATAGCATTACTATCCATACAAATTAACTGTGTATTATTTATATTAAATCTAATTCCTGTTCCAGGCTTTGATGGTTTCCATATACTTAGGGATTTATTTCCTAAGGCGTTTTATAAAATAGAAGGAACTCTATTAAGATATCAAATGGTTATACTAATATTATTTATATTTCCTATATTCGGTGGTAGGTCCATAATAGACATAATATTAGGAGGACCTGTATCAGTGCTATTTAAGTTATTTATTAACATTTCAGGCTTAATTCTAAGTATATTTTCTTAATATAGACCTGATTTTAATTTTGGGGGATAGCATTCATGGAAGGTTGGCTTATTCTAAGTAAGTTTTTCATAGTATTATATGTTGCATTATCTTTTTTAACTGCTAAGATAAAAGATTTAAGATATACGGTACTGTTTCTCACCATATACATGGCTATAAATATAATTATGTATATGTTCAAAGGCAAAGAATTTAATAAATATATTATTGCTAGTCCTTTAGTAATTATTTTATTTGCTAGTTATTTTACAAATCCATTGTTTATGATGCTATTTCCTATAAATTTATTTGAATTTTTAATCTTATCTAAACTTAAGCCTTGGATTGGAATTGTAATAAATTTTATTCTGTTATTTTTAATGCCTGTTAACCTTTTAAAAGAGTTTATGCTTGTTACTTTTTTTAGTTATGCCTTATGTTTTATTATATATGATAATTTAGAGAGAATTATTTATTTAAGAAATGAAAACAACAATCTAAGGGAAAAAAACAGTATTCTAGCTAGAAATTTAAGCCAGGATTTAGATTATCAACTTCAAATTAAGTATACTTCTCAAATAGAAGAAAGAAATAAAATTGCCCAGGAAATACATGACAATATTGGACACACTATTTCAGGAAGTCTAATGCAATTAGAAGCTGTTAAGCTTATTATGACTAAAGATGAAGAAAAAGCTAGAGGTATGCTTCAAAATACCATTGATATTTTAAGAGAAGGTATGGAAAGCATCAGATCAACTTTGAGAAATATCAAACCACCTATGCAGCAGTTAGGTATTAATAAGTTAAAGCTAATTGTAAGTGAATTTCAATTAAGCAGTGGAATGAAGGTTATTTTAATATATGATAATAAGATAGAGAAAATAGCGCATCAACACTGGAAAGTTATTAATGATAACACAAAAGAAGCTTTAACTAACTCTATTAAATACTCTAAGGCATCTAAGATTGAAATAAAAATAGAAGTTTTAAATCGGCTTGTAAAAGTAGAGGTAAAAGATGACGGAAATGGAAACCTTAATATTAAAAAGGGACTAGGTATTCTTGGAATGGAGGAGAGATGCGAAAATATAAATGGGAAGCTTGTAGTAGATGGCAGCGATGGCTTTTCTATTATAATGCTGCTCCCAATCTAATTTTATTTACTAAATATTTTAGGGGGCAATTCTATGAAAATTAGAGTATTAATTGCTGATGATGACTCTTTAATTCGAGAAAGTCTTAAGATAATTTTGGGAATGGATGATAATATAGAAATAGTTGATACAGTAGATAATGGTTTAAAGGCAGTAGAAATGTGTGCTAAAAATCTAATAGATATTGCATTACTTGATATAAGAATGCCAATCTTAAATGGGGTAGAAGCAGCAAAAAAAATTGCTGAAAATACAAATTGTAAACCATTAATATTGACCACCTTCGATGAAGATGACTATATTAAAGACGCACTAAAAAATGGAGCAAAAGGATATATATTAAAAAATAACTCTCCAGAAAAGATAATTAATGCAATTAAAACTGTATATTCAGGAAATACTGTAATGCAAGATGAAATTTTGGATAAAATAAAAGAAGGGCTGAATTATAAGAAAAATTATATTGACGAGAGTATATTTACAGAAAGAGAATTGGATATAATAAAGGCTATAGCAGAAGGTTTATCTAATAAAGAAATTTCATGTAAATTATTTATATCGGAAGGGACTGTAAAAAACTACATAACTAATATATTATCTAAGACAAATCTAAAACATAGAACACAAATAGCAATATACTATCTTAAAGGCGAGGCCTAGGAAGAGGGGGAATTTTATGATTACAAGTAAAGAAGAGTTAAAAAAAATAGTTAATAAAGAGGTTGAAGATATATGGGTTATAGATCCTCATGCCCATGTTTTCTCTAAAAATTTTAAAAACTCACTAGTATGGGGAATAGATGAGCTTTTAACTGATAATCATTTAGTAAGTGAGTATTTAGAATTCAATGTAGTAGATAAAGCAGAATTTATACTGCTTCCAAAAGAGCAACAGGCAGATTTAATTTGGAAAACCTTATTTATAGATAATTCTCCTGTTAGTGAAAAACAAATAGGAATAATATATATTTTAAATAAGCTTGGAATAGATACATCCACAAAAGACTTAAAGGAAATTAGAAAATACTTTAAAAATGTAGACTTAGAAGAGCATATAGAGAAGGTTCTTAAGGCTGCAAAGGTTAAAGAATTGGTTATGATAAATGATCCAATGGATGATAAGGAAAGAAAAGTTTGGCTAAAAACTGGCAATGCTGACGATAGGTTTAAATCTGCTATATCTGTGGATGCATTATTAAATAACTATAAGAATAGCTATAAAAAATTAAGAGAAATGGGTTACGAAGTAAGTAACAGATTGGATGAAAAATCTCTAAAAGAGATAAAGAGATACTTAACAGAATGGATAAAAAATACAGGAGCATTATACCTTTCAGCAGTTATGCCTCCAGATTTTTTACTCCCTGCTTTTTACCAAAGTGAAAAGATTATGAAGTATTGCATCATTCCTGTGTGCAAAGAATTTAATCTTCCTTTTGTAATGATTATAGGAATAAAAAGAGGAAATAATACTAAGTCAGGAGAATTCACTGATTTTGTAGCTAAAGGAAGAGTTGCTGCAGTGGAATATATGTGCAGAGCTTATCCACAAAACAAATTTATAATTACCATGGCTGCAAGAGAAAATCAGTACGAACTGATAAATGCTACAAAAAGATTTAAGAATTTATATCTTTTTGGATGTGGAAGTGATCTTAGTGGATCAAATCTTATAGAGGAAACTACAAAACTTAGAATGGAGAGCTTGGGTTTAGCTTTTATTCCTCAATATTCTGATGCAAAAGTCTTAGAGCAATTAATTTATATATGGGGCTTTATGAGAAAAACCATAGCAAGCTTATTAATTGATAAATATAAAGTTCTTTTGAAATTAGGCTGGGAAATTTCTGAAAAAGAAATTAAGAGAGACATTGAAACTTTATTTAATAATAATTTTAAAAGAATGATAAAAGAATAAATATTGTAGTGAATATGACTTTAGTCATACTATAGAAGTGACTTTTTCTAGTAAGAGAAAAGGTCACTTTTTTATATAATAAAATCAAAAGAGGAATTATTTATAAATAAGGAGAGAATTATGATGAAGATAGTTAAAATTGAAGGTTTAATAAAAAGATTTGGAGACTTAACTGCTGTTGATAACATCAATTTATATATAGAAGAGGGAGAGATATACGGATTGCTTGGTCCAAATGGAGCTGGTAAAAGTACAACTATTAATATAATGTGTGGATTACTGTCTATGGACAAAGGTAAAATAGAAGTTTTAAATGAGGATATAGTAAAAGAAGCCTATTTTACTAAAAAAAATATAGGCATGGTTCCTCAGGACATAGCAATTTATGAAGATTTGACAGCCTATGAAAATGTAAAATTCTTCGCCAGCCTTTATGGATTAAAGGGAGAAGAATTGAAAAAGAGAACTAGCGAAGCCTTAGAATTCGTAGGCCTTTCAGATAGGGCTAAGGAGTTTCCAAAGGGTTTTTCCGGTGGTATGAAAAGAAGACTTAATATAGCCTGTGCTATAGCTCATAGACCAAAGCTTATTATTATGGATGAGCCTACTGTAGGAATTGACCCTCAATCAAGAAATCATATTCTTCAATCAGTAAAAAAGTTAAATTCTATGGGATGCACAATAATATATACTACTCATTACATGGAAGAAGTTGAGGCCATTTGTACTAAAATAGGAATAATAGATCACGGAAAGGTCATAGCAGAAGGCACTAAGGAAGAACTAAAATCAATTGTTACAGATAAGAATAGTGTAGAAGTTACTGTTGACTTAATTGACAAAGTGGAAATTGAAGAAATTAAGAAAATAAATGGAGTTATTGATGTAAATATTAACGAGTATAAGATAAAAATAAGCTCTTATAAAGAAGTAAACAACTTAGATAAGATAATAATTTATTTTACTGAAAGGGACATACAGATACAAAATATCGAAACTCAGAAACCAGACCTTGAAACAGTATTCCTGACCCTTACTGGTAGAAAGTTAAGAGATTAGGGGTGAAACTATGAGAATATTAAATATAGCCTATAAAGATATTATAGAAAATCTTAGAGATAAAAGAAATATGCTAATAATGACTTTATTTCCTATTATATTGATTTTAATTTTAGGAACAGCCTTTTCAAAGGTAATGAGTGATTCCGTAGATTTAGGTGAAATTGAAGTAATTTATACTGTAAAAGGAGAAGGAAATGTTTCTAAAGCCTTCGATTCTTTGAAGGAGGATTTGAAGGATTATAAGGTAAGCTTCACCTACGAAAAGGATGAAAGTAAGGCATTAAAGGCGATTGAAGATTCAAATTACTCCTGTTATATAGTATTTGATGAAATAAATAAGGAAATAAAGCTTTATAAAAACGATAGATATAATCTAAACGCAGGTTTTATTGAAGGGATATTAAATACTTTTGTGCAAAGATATAATGTTATAAGTGAAATTGCAGTGGTAAATCCAAGAATAATAGGAGATTTAAATACCGAAAAAAATATTCAATATGTAAAGGTAGAGGCATTAGATAAGAAAGAGCAGCCAAGAGCAGTTGATTATTATGGAATTACCATGACAACTCTTATTGTAATGTATGCTTCTATGACTGCAGGCTTTGGTATGAGCTCAGAAAGAACTAGAAAAACTTTAAATAGAATGTTCATAAGTCCTCTTAAGAAGCAGGAGATATTTACTGGAAAGGTGTTAGGATTTCTAGCTGTTACAATGATACAAATTGCTATTGTTCTAGCTTTTGGAAAATTCATCATTAAGGTTAATTGGGGAGATAATATTTTGGCTGTAGCTGCTGTACTTGCAGCTGAAATAGTGATGGCAGTTTCAATTGGAATAGCAGTATCCTTTATAGCAAAAAGCGAAGGAGCTATGTCAGGCATATTAAATATGATCGTCGTAGTTATGATATTTTTAGGAGGAGGTTATGTCCCATTAGAGCAATTTAATAGTGCAACTTTGGATACAATAGCCAAATTATCGCCAATTAAATGGGTCAACGATGCGATGTTTAATTCCATATATAGAAACGACTTTAGTAAAATAGTCCCTGCTATATTAATTAATTTAATTATAGGATTAATACTGATGTTTATTTCATCAATAGCATTTAGAAAGGAGGAGGTATAAATGAAAAATATAATTTTACTGGCTTTAAATACTTTCAAGGTTACCTTTAGGAAAAAGTCAAATATTTTTGTTTATTTAATACTTCCTGTAGCAGGTATATTGTTTATGATGAATGCAATGGGTGGAGAAGGCAGTGGAACTGTAAAGGTGGGTATAGTAAATAAAGACAAAGGTGCCATATCAGAAAATATGACAAAGTATTTAGAGAATACAGGTAGATTCAAAAATGTACCTATAGAAGAAGATAAAATTAGTGATATGGTAGTAAATAAAAAAGTAGACTTAGCTTTAGTAATACCAGAGGATTTTGAAAAGAGCATATATGATGGGACTTTTAAGTCAATTAAGGTAGTATCTTTAAAAGGCCAAGAAGTTACAGCTTGGGTTGAAAATTATACTAATATGTATATTAAAAACCTATTAGACATAAGTAAAGCTTCAGAGGGAAATAAAGAAACCTTTAATAAAATATATAGTGAATATGAAAAGGGACAAGTTGCTTTAAAAGTAGAGAAGATTAAAGATAAAAGCTTTAGCAAGGGAGTAACTCAACAAGGCTTTGGATTTTTTATAATGTTTATGTTAATAGGTTCTACAATAACATCTAACATAATACTTAAGGAAAAAAGGGAAAGGGTTTATCAAAGAATATGCTCTACTCCAGTAAGCTCTAAAATCTATATAAGTGGCAACATTATAGCTAATTTAACGATAATAACAGCACAAATAATACTAGCCTTAGTTGCAGTAAGAAAAGTACTTAAGATTGAAACCTATATTCCAGATTTAGAACTATTCTTAGTTATGTTTATTCTAGGAATCGTAGCAGTTGGAATTGGAATGGTGATAGTTGCCTTATCAAAATCTTCAGCAGAGGCAGGAAATTTATCTACTCTAATAGTTACTCCTACTTGTATGCTGGGAGGGTGCTTTTGGCCATTAAGCCTAATGCCAGAAGGTCTTCAAAAGGTATCAAATTTTATTCCTCAAAAATGGGCAATAGATGCAATAGCAAAGCTTCAGAACGGATTGAGCCTTTGGGATATAAGAATGAATATATTTATAATGCTAGGTTTTGCTTTAGTATTCTTCGCACTAGCTGCATTTAAGATGAAAAATACAGATAAGACTGGAAGCTTTATATAGGAGCCAGTGGCCAGTAACCAGTTTCCAGTTGGCAGTAGCCAGTGATCAGTAACCAGAAATATAAAGGAGTCGCTAATCGCTAGTGGCTAGTCCCTATAGGATGTATATATATTCATAGAGATTAGTGATTAGAGACTAGGGACTTTTTTAAAGTTGTTTTAGAATCGTTCTTAAAGTATAATATAAACTTAGATAAATAGAGAAAATTAACTCTAAGGAGGAAGACCATGAGGCTTAGGAAAAAAAGATGGGCAAGACCTGAATTAGAAGAAAGTCCTTTTTTTAAATCTTTTGAAGAGGCAAAGGCTTTAAAGGGAAATTGGAAAGAGGAATTTAAGAATGATAATGATATATTTTTGGAATTAGGCTGTGGAAGAGGAGGATTTGCAACTCAAGTAGCCTTAAAATACCCTGAAAAAAATCTAATATCCATAGATATTAAAGATGAAATTTTAGTTTATGCCTTAAGGAATGTAGTAGCAGCAGAACTTACTAACGTAAGAATTATTGCCATGCAAATAGCATTTATTGAGGAAATATTTAAGGAAAACGAAATTAGCAGAATATATATTAATTTTTGTAATCCTTGGCCAAAGGATAGACATAAAAAGAGAAGACTTACTCATTCAAAGTTTTTGAATAAATATAAAAACTTTATAAAATCGGGCACTGAGATTCATTTCAAGACAGATGATATGGAGTTATTTGAAGAGTCTTTTGAATATTTTAATGAAAGCGGTTTTGAAATAATTTATAAAACCTATGACCTTCACAATAGTGATTATGCCAGTGAAAATTTAATGACTGAGTATGAAAGTAAATTTAAAGAATTAGGTATAAAGAGTAAGTTTTTGATAGCGAAGCTGAAGAATTTTACGAAGTAAAATTCTTCAGGTGCTAGAAGCTAGGTTCTAGGTACTAGGGAGCGTAAGAAGCTTTGCTTCTAAGCTAAATTTTAGTTTTGCAAAAGCAAAACATCTTTCATTAGAACCTAGAACCCAGCACCTAGTACCTAAAATAAAAATGCGTCTCATTTTTCTTACTTATGGAAATAATTACCTGATAAGGCTTTGTAAAGTATAGTTAAATATGCTTTACAAAGTCTTTTATTTGCTTTTCAGATGATAAAATATCAATAAAAGAATTTATTGGTAAATTTATCTTGTGAGGGGTAATGTAAGATGAACAGAATTATTCCGGTAAAAATTAAAAAGCATAATGAGAAAAAAAGTAAAATTGATAGTGAAAAGCAAAAGGGTTTATTTAAAAGCATAGAAATAAAAGTGATTTTTCAAATTACTATATTAGTGGTTGTAATATGTTGTACTTTAGGGGCTATTTCTTATTATAGTGCATCAAGGGCATTAAAGAATAGTATAAGCACTACACTATTAAATAGAGCTGAGGATGGTGCAAAGCTAATAACTTCAATGGTAGACCAGGACATTAAGGCTTTAAGTGTTCTTGCAACAAGACCGGATATTCAATCTATGAATTTTGAAATGCAAAAACAAGTATTAATAACTGAGGCAGAAAGAATGGAGTACTTAAAGTTAAGAATACTAGATAAAGATGGGGTAGTTCATTCTACTAATGGTTCAATTTATAGGCCTAATATGACAATTGAAAGTAATGAAACAATATATTTAAAAAATGCCCTGGTAGGAAAAGCAAGTATTTCAAATCCGTTTGAAACCTCTGAAGGCGAAAAAATACTTTCCATAGCAGCTCCAATTAAAAATAATGGCTCAGAGGTTTTAGGAGTTATAATTGCTGATTTTAGTTTATCTAAATTAAATGTATTAGTTCAAAGAACTAAAGTAGGAAATGATGGTTATGCTTTTGTAATAGATAGTAAAGGTTATAAAGTATCTCACAAGGATATGAACCTAGTTTTAAAAGATGATAATGATCTAAAAAAAGCTAAAGATGATAAAAGCCTTGAAAAGCTTGCTGAAATAGAAAATAAAATGATAAATAAAGAGTATGGCTATGGAACCTTTTCAAATGATGTTGGAGAAATGATTATTTCATATGCGCCAATTCCAAATACTGATTGGTCTCTAGCTCTAGTTATTCCTGAGCATGAAGTTTTTAAGGAAGTAGATGAATTAAGAAATAATGTTATATTTGCTACCTTAGGCTTTATAGTACTAGGAATAGTTGTTAGCATTGCCTTTGCAAGAGATATTAAGAAGCCTCTTATTAAAATTGAAAAGTATGCAGAAGAACTGGCTGAGAGAAATCTTTCTCATAGAATAAGCATAATGAGAAAGGATGAGTTTGCGAAAACTGCTATTGCCTTAAATACAGCCGTAGACAAATTACAAAAGGCAATAGGAATTGTAAAAATGGAAAGCTTTAAAACTTCAACATCAGCAGAAAATACTTATAAAAGTATTAGTGAAGTAAATAGTCTACTGCAGCAGGCACAGGCTGCTTCTCAAGAGATAACTGCTGGAATGGAAAGTTCTAATGTTGCTGTTAAGGAAATCAGCACTAAAACTCATAAGGTTAAAGAAGAAGTGAATAGTGCACTAATAAATATAAAAAATGGTTTAGAGGCTGCCAGCAAAATAAAGCAAAAGGCAGATAGAGTAAAAGATAGAACTCATGAATCAAAAGCACGAATATCAAATATATATGAAAACTCAAAGGAAATGCTAGAAAAGTCTATTGAGGATGCTAAAGTGGTAAATGAGGTTTCTAATATGGCAGGAAGCATATTATCTATTGCTAAGCAAACAAATCTTTTAGCCTTAAATGCTGCCATTGAAGCTGCCAGTGCTGGAGAAGCTGGAAGAGGCTTTGCTGTAGTAGCTCAAGAGATTAGAAAGCTTGCAGAAGAGGTGTCAAGTACTGTTAATGAAATTCAAACTCTGGTAAATAAAGTTGTATATGCAGTAGATGAGTTAGCAGAAGCATCAGAAAATACTTTAGGAACCTTAGAAAAGGAAACTATAAAGGATTATGATGAATTTGTAATTATGGGAGAAGAGTATAAAAAAGACGGAGATATAATAAAAAGCATTATTGAAAATTTTACCAATACCACAGATAATATTTCTACTTCAATAGATGAAATAGTAAACAGCATGGAGGAAATAACTACATCCATGAATGAAGCAGCTAAAGCTTCCTTTGAAATAGGTGAAAGCATAGGAGAAATCAGCAGTAAGAATGAAATAATCACCTATGCGTCAAAAGAAAATTCTAACAGCTCAAATAATTTATTAGAATACATGAATAAATTTAAAACACAAGAAATTTCATAATAAAAAAATAAAAATTTTCTATATTAAATGAGCGAATAATCTTGATATACAGCCGACTATTCCTTTATTTACTTTCATATATAAATTTAAAAGGGAAATAATATTACTGTGAAGTAATTTTATTAAAATAGAATTGGGAGGCGAAATAAATGTATATGGATTTTAGCTTTGCTCATATAATAACCGATATAGTTCGCGACCCGAATAATAATATAATAGCCTATAAATTGGAAAATGGTCAAACAATTTCAAAGGGAGAAGCTTTAGACCTCTCTAAACAAACTGCAATTAAAGGAATAAGTGAGGGTGTATATAATCATAGAGGAGAGTTTTTTAGTAGTGTTCCACAAGACGAATTATGTAACCTTACAGAACTTCCTGTAATTGAAATTGACAGAGAATATATTAAAAGTAGATAAATCTTACTTTTAATGCTTTTAAACAAATTTGTTTAAAAGCATTTTTTTGTTTATATTAGAAATGTTACCAAATTTTAAACATTTACTCTTTAAAATATATTATAATTAGTATATAATTACAGGTATTGTAATTAAATTGGATTTTTGGGGGTAACAGTATGAAGAATAAAAAATTAATATCATTGGTGATAACTGGAGCTATTATGGTAGGATATACTCCTTCTATATTTGCTTTAGAGACACAAAAGGTTGTAGAACCAGCAAAAGTAGAAGACAAGCTTATCGCTGCTGCTACAAAGATTTCAAAAGAAGAAGCTATAAAAATTTCTAAGGAAATACTTAAAACATATTTTAATACAGAAATAGATGAAAAGAAGTTTAATTATAACATAAATTTAAGGGAGGATTATTACAATAGAGGAAAAGACAATTTTATTTGGGATATCAGTTGGAACATGAATTCAGCCAAACAATATTTTAACAGCTGGGCATCAATAAATGCTAATGATGGTAAAGTTATAAGTATTAATATATACAAGGGCAATGCAGGAGAAACACCTAGTATATCTAAAATAACAGAAGAAGAAGCAAAAAAGGTAGCTGAGAATTTTATTAAAAAAATTAACCCAAAGGAATTTAAGGAAGTACAATTGAACGATAATGCTATTGCTTCATCACCTTATGATCTATATAACTATAATTTTAATTTCATAAGAAAGGCAAATGGAATAACATTTGATGGTAATTATATTACAGTGCAAGTAAACGGAGCTGCCTCAGAAGTTACCGGTTACAATTTTAATTGGGATGACAATATACAGCTGCCAAGTAAAGATGCAGACATTGATGTAAATAAAGCTAATAAATTGTTAAAAGACAATATAAAAATGAACTTAAATTATAGAATTCCTGTAGATAAGTATGGTCAATACGATAATGTTTTAACACCAAAGTTAGTATATGTGCCTACATTCAAGGATGGGCAAATGGTTGATGCTAAGGATGGAAAATTAATAAATCCTAATGTAGCTGGTGATGGTAAGGTTACTTATAGAGACTTAACAGAGAAGGAAAAGGAAGAGTTTTATAGTAAGTCTAAGGAAGTAAAGAATTTTGAGAAAGAATTAGATAGAGAATCAGCAGAAAAAATAATAAAACAAACACTTAAAGATGTATACAGTAAAGATTTAGAGATTAGTAATATTAGCTATAGAGATGTCCAAAACAATTATGGATATTATCAAGGAAATAATAAGGCTTGGTCTGCAACATTTAAGGGTGTAGGGGGAAATAATTATACTCCAGATGATGGATTCATTGAAATCAATGCAGAAAATGGAGCTATTTTAAGCATAAGAAGATATTATTATCCGGAAAAGGTTGTTGTTAAGCCTACTGTTAGCAAAGAAGATGCTTACAAGAAAGCTATAGAGTTAATAGGTAAGTATTATCCAGATAAGGTAAAACAAATAAAAACAGAACAAAGCTTTTATGATCAAACTTACTATATAAATGGAAAAGAATCTGCTATTCCAAGATATTATTTTAATTTTGCAAGAAGTGTAAATGGCATCACTTTTATGGAAAATAATATATCTGTTGCTATAGATTCGGAAACAGGGGAGCTTTTAGAAATAAGCTGTAATTGGAGTAATGATATAAAGTTCCCAACTATAACAAGAATAGTATCAGAAGATGAAGCTAAGGAATTGTATGCTAATACTTACTCCACAGAGCTTCAATATAGTAAGGTTAATGTTAGCAAGGATACTAAAAAACCCGTATTTGAAGCAAAGCTTGTGTATAAGCCGGTTTCTAAACTAAATGGAAATTTGTACGGGGAATACATTAATATTGATGCAGTTACAGGAAGACCTGTAGATTATAGTGGAAATGAAATTGACAATAATATAAATGCGTTCAAGGAGAAAATTAAAGGAAACAAATATGAAAAGGAATTACTATTACTAGCCAAAAGTTCTATAATAGATACTAAAACTTTCGATTCTAGTAAGGTTGCCACAAGATTAGATTTGATAAAAATGCTAGTAAATGCAAAAGGATATAGACCTTATATTTTAAGAGACATAGAAGATCTTAAATTTAAGTCAGGCTATCAAAAAGGAGAAGAAAACTATAATTATCTTCAAATGGCTGTATCTTATAACATTATAGAGAATACTGAAGGTGATATAGACTTTAAAGCAGAACTAACCCGTGAAGAAGTTGCAAAATATCTAGTAAAAGCTCTAGGCTATGAAGACTTAGCTAAGGTAAATAAAATTTTTGTTTTACAAAATAAAGATTCCAATGAAGTAGATCAAAATTTAAAGGGCTACGTTTCAATAGTTGAAGGCTTAAATCTAATGGATTTAAAGGATGGTAACTTTAAACCAAAGGAAAAGACAACTATGCTTGAATTAGCAGTTTCTGTGTATAATTCTCTAGGAAAACTTCAAAGGGCAATGTATTAATGACTATCTTTTTTATTATGCCTTATTAACCCTCCTATAGTTATATAAGTCAAATTTAATTTACTATAACTGCCTAAAAATATTTAATGTATTTTAGGCAGTTCATTTTTTGAAATATGACTCATAATATAATAAATATAATATACAATATATTAAAAAATAAGAAATTGTATATTATACTATTGAAAATATAACTGAAAAGTGACATAATATTATATGGATTGCAGTTGAATAAATTATTATGGGGGGGCAATTAATGTCTACTAAACAATACTTTAATAGAGATAGCATAAATTCAAATAACACTATTTTTTCACAAATCAGGGTAACTATAGAGACTGCCTTTTATGGCAATAATGTAGTTAAAATTAATTCATTAAAAGAGGCTTATGAGCTTGCAAAGAATTCTCCGGGAACTATAGTAACAGATATGCCTGTATATAAGCCTAATGAGATTGGACTTCCAGATGATGCGAAGGTTCTTCTTTTTAACGATGGGGCAGTTAAAGGACGTTATGCAGCAGCAAGAAGAATTTTAGGAGAAATAGGAGTAGACCAAGAGCAGTATGCTTCAAAAATAAGAGAGGCTATTTACAATACAAGATATAGAAAATTATATCATGCAGAAGCCTTAATAGGACTTAATGAAGATTTCATGATAAGAGCACATTTATTAATTCCACAAGGCCATGAAAATATAATGTATAACTGGCTTTTGAATTTTCAATATATAACTGAAGAATATTTAAACATGTACAATCAATCAAAAGAAATTAATGAAGGAGATATTTATTTCTTCTCAGATCCAGAATGGCAGCATCAGGATCATCCAGGCGGCTTAGCTTTTTTTGCTCCAGAATGTAATTGTGCAGCAGTATTAGGTATGAGATATTTTGGAGAACATAAGAAAGGTACTTTGACTCTAGCTTGGAGCTCAGCTGATAGAAATGGATATGCTTCCTGCCATGGAGGACAAAAGAGATATAATCTACCAGGAGATAAAAAATTCGTTATAGGAGTTTTTGGACTATCAGGCTCAGGAAAGTCAACTTTAACTCATGCAAAGCATGATGGAAAATATGACGTAACGGTACTTCATGATGATGCTTTCATTATTTCTACAGAAGATGGATCATCTGTTGCATTAGAACCTTCATACTTTGATAAAACTTCAGATTATCCTCTAAACTCTGAGGACAACAAGTATTTAATAACAGCGCAAAATTGTGGCATTACCTTAGACCAAGACGGTAAAAAAGTATTAGTCACTGAAGATATAAGAAATGGAAATGGAAGAGCTATAAAATCTAAATTATGGTCACCAAATAGAGTGGACAAATTTAATGAACCAGTAAATGCTATAATATGGCTTATGAAGGATCCAACTTTACCTCCAGTAGTAAAGATAAATAACCCTGAACTAGCTGCAGTAATGGGAGCTACTCTTGCTACAAAGAGAACTTCTGCAGAAAGATTAGCACCAGGAGTAGATCCAGATGCTCTAGTAGTAGAGCCTTACGCTAATCCTTTCAGAACTTATCCTTTGAGCAACGATTACTATAAATTTAAAAAATTATTCGAAAAAAGAAATGTTCAATGCTATATTTTAAATACAGGTCATTTCATGGGCAAGAAAGTAATTAAAGAAATAACCCTAGGTGCTCTAGAAGCAATAGTTGAAGAAAAGGCTCAATTCGTAAAGTGGAATCATTTCTCAAGTATGGAGATTATGGAAGTCCAAGGCTTTACTCCTGACATGAAGGATAAAGAATATTTGAATGCACTTAAGGATAGAATGAACGACAGATTAAAATTTATTAAGGATAGAGAGACTGAAAGAGGGGGAATTGACAAACTTCCAGAAGAGGCAATTAAAGCTATAAAAAAATTAATAAAAGAAATATAAGTTAATTTTAAGCTATGTTTATAGATTTTAAACATAGCTTTTTTCAATATCCCAAAGCATTAAATTATTTTAAATTGTATAAAATATAATATAAACAATTTAACTTAAGATTAATACACCAATAGTGAAGGGGATATTCACATGTGCAAAGAGTTGTCCGAAAGCTTCATTAGTTCCATAGAAAACTTTGACGATAAAAAATATTTACTATCTACCATAACCTATAATGTGGCACCAGTAATAGCTAAATATAAACCTTCCTATTTATTTATTTTTCACAATCAAGGGAAAAGAAAACTATATGATTTTTGGGAAAAATACAAGTATTCCATTGGAAAGGAGCTGAATATAAAATATTTTGAGCTTAAGAAAGAAGAGTATAGTTCCGCTGTACTTTTCTATGATAAAAATCAAATGGATAATATTTTAAAGGAAGATAAGTATATTTATTTTTTAGCTGCTCATGGATATAAAGTTGGAATTTCTCTAGAAGAAGTTTTTATAACTCTCAAGGAAAGGTATGCGAAATTTTGCCCACATGAAATGGGACTTTTCTTAGGTTATCCATTAGAAGATGTACTAGATTTTATGGAGAACCCTAATAAAGAAGCCTTAATATTTGGGTATTGGAAGGTGTACCATAATGCAGAGAAGGCACAAGATACTTTTAAAAAGTATGATGAGATAAAAATGAAGGTCATTAACCTTATAAATGAAGGGGTTGAACCTTATGGGATTGTAGAAAGTATTTAGGTTAGAATATTTAGAAGAAAAATTAGGTGCTAGGTACCAGGTACTAGGTGCTATGATTGTGGTTTTGCCGTATCAAAACAACCTTTTCTAGTACCTAAAAACTAGTACCTAGCACCTAAAAAATCTTCTTCATACAATGTAAATTTAAGCGTATAATAAATTTATTAGTATATTAAATATATACTTGTGTAAGAAGGGGTAATCTAAATGGATTTTGGTGGGAAAGTAGTTCTAATAACCGGAGGATCTAGAGGCATTGGAAGAAGTATTGCTGAAGAATTCGCAAGGCTTGAAGGGACTGTAATAATAAATTACAATAGTAATGAAAAAGCTGCAGAAGAAACTATAAGAAGAATTGAAAGCCTTGGAGGTTATGGTCTATCTATAAAAGGTGATGTTAGCAGCTATAGTTTTGCACAAAATATGGTTGAAACTATAATTAATAAGTTCGGTAAAATAGATGTATTAGTAAACAATGCGGGTATTGCTAAAATAGGAATCTTTATTGATATGGTGGAAGAGGATTTTGATAAAGTTCTAAATACAAATTTAAAGGGAACTATTAATATCTCTCATTGTGCTGCTAAGCATATGCTAAATAGAAAAACTGGAAGTATTATTAATATTTCTTCTATGTGGGGGCAGGTTGGAGCATCCTGCGAAGTGCTATATTCTGCTTCAAAAGGAGGAATAAATGCTTTTACGAAGGCTTTAGGGAAGGAACTGGCACCATCAGGTATAAGAGTTAATGCAATTCAACCAGGTGTTATCGATACAGATATGAATAGCTGGATGTCAAAAGAGGAAAGAGAAAGCCTTGAGATGGAAATTCCTATGATGAGATTTGGAACTGGAGAGGATGTTGGAAAGCTTACAGTCTTTTTAGCAAGTGATTCTGCAAAATATATCACAGCTCAAGTAATCACTGTAGACGGCGGATTTATATAGAGATTTATTAATGTAGTATATTACAGGATTATAGTGAAAAATACAGAAATATTTAGTATTAATTCTATTGAATAATATTTTCAGATATGCTAAAATTATTACAGAAAATATAGCGATTAAGCTATCATGTGCAGAAAATTTTCAGTTGAAGGTTGAAGCCTATGGTAAGGAAACTCGCAGTTTAAGAAAAAAGGAGATTTATAAAATGGCAGATAAGACATTAGTTTGTAAAGATTGTGGAAAAGATTTTGTATTTACTGAAGGGGAACAAGAATTCTACAAAGAAAAAGGATTCGAAAATGAACCTGTAAGATGCCCAGAGTGCAGAAAAGCAAGAAAGCAACAAAGAAACAATGGAAGAGGCTTCAACAGATAATAGTAAATACGAAGGAACTGTAAACGCAGTTCCTCTTTTAATTTTTTGTAATGTTTTACTTGAGATTTCTAAAATGTAGAAATTTGAAGAAAAATATTACAAACTTTTTTTTGTTTATCTCGTATATACTATTGAAGATACAAATTAATAAAAAAAAAGAAAAAACTTAAAAAAAAGTATAAAGAAGGGAGAAAAAGTATGAGAATGAGAAAAATAGCGACACTTATGTTAGCATTATCTTTAACCCTAGGGGTTGTAGGATGTGCTTCTGCCAATTCCAATATAAGTAGTGGGATAGGAGATGAACAAAAGGATAGCGATTTAGGAATATATAAGGTAACACAACAAAAGGATAAGGATAATTTAAAAATTACAATAGTGAATCCTCTAAAGAATAAGGTTACTCTAACCTTTGGAAGTACACAGGAATATGAATTTTTATTGTTTAAGGATGGGAAGGAAGTATACAAATACTCAAAAGATAAATCCTTTGCTAAAATGATAGTTAAAAAAGAAGTGGAAGCGAAGGGCAAACTAGAATATAATATTAACTTATCTTCTTTAGGTTTAGAGGAAGGAAATTATCAATATGAATTCTATCTTGTTGCAAATGAATTGACAAATTTAGCTCATAAAGAGGGAACTCTAACAATTGGCAAAAAGAGTTCAAATGGTACTGGTGGAATAGCTTATTTTCCTTTAAAATATGAGCTTCAAAGTATAGATAATGAAAGACTTAAAGTTCAAGTTAAAAATCAAAATGAAAAACCTGTTACACTAACCTATACTAGTGGTCAGAGATTCGATATAAAATTTTATAAGGACGGAAAGTTAGTATATACTTGGTCACAGGATAAACTCTTTATTCAAGAAGTAACTGAAAAAACTATTATTCAAGGTGAAAGTGAAGTATATGAAGTGAACTTAAAGGATTTACCTTTAGAAAAGGGAACTTATGAATATGAATTTTATTCAACAGCAAAAGAACTTAGCAAAGCACCTTATTTAAAAGGAAGTTTAACAATAAAATAATAACTTACTTGAATATATATGATAAAATATATATATAATATATATAATTGTATATAAGGAGTGAAGGTATGAAGAGATTTGCACCTGAGATTAGTGGAAATTTAAGAAGTCATATGATTAAAGTCCCTCAAGTAATTAGGGATGCAACGGGTATAATAGTATTGGGCAAAAGAATAAAATCCTTAGTATTCAGTACGGATGTTGCGATTATCAGGAATACTAATGCAGATGCTATTATGGCTGTATATCCTTTCACTCCTCAACCTTTAATAACTGAAGCATTGATTATGGCTGCAGATGTTCCAGTATTTTGTGGAGTTGGAGGCGGCGTTACTACTGGAAAAAGAGTTATTAACTTGGCTTTAGATGCTGAATTTAAGGGGGCCATGGCAGTAGTATTAAACAATCCAACACCCAATTATGTAGTGGAACAGGTAAGACAGACTATAGATATTCCCGTTGTAGTTACAGTAGTATCTGAATATGAAGATATTCAAGCTAGGATAAATGCTGGAGCAGACATTTTTAATGTATCTGGAGCTAAGAGAACCACTGAAATCGTTAGAGGAATTCGAGAGAAATACCCTAGTGTTCCTATAATAGCTACAGGTGGACCAACAGATATTAGTATTAAGGAAACAATAGAAGCTGGAGCAAACGCTATTACTTATACACCACCATCATCAGCAGAATTATTTTCACAATCAATGATAAAATACAGAAAAATTTATGAAGAAGAGGCAATGGATTAGTTTTTCCTAAGAGTAGAAGTGCCAGTCACCGGAGAAAGGAGAATTTAAGAAATTCTCCTTTCTCCGGTGACTGGCACCTTTATTTTTATTTTTGTTTATATAAAGCTTCGTATTTCATGACCTTTTGTACATAATCTCTTGTTTCAGAAGGTAAATTAGATATTTCCTCTACAGTATCTACGCCTCTTCTTTTAAGAGTGCCAGGTCCAGCATTATAAGCAGCTAATGCCAGTTGTTTAGAGTTATTATACATATCAAGCATATCTCTTAAATATCTAGTTCCACCATCCACATTCTCTTCAATATTAAAAGGATTATTCACTCCTAAGTCCTTTGCAGTGCCAGGCATAAGCTGCATTAAACCTTCAGCTCCAGCTTTTGACACAGAATAAGGATCAAAGGAGGATTCTTGTTTTATTACTGCCATAATAAGATCTTTATCTATACCATATTTTCTAGAAGCTTTTTCAACAGCTTGGTCAATGGAACTATTGCCAGATTTAACTGAGGAACTTACATCATTATATACATTTGTAAGTCTTTCTTGGGCGGCATATCCAAGCTTATCTAAATCCATTTGCTCAAGGCCTAATCTACTAAAATCTAAGTTTCCTTTGCTGTCAGTAACAGATTGAAGCAGTCCCTCCATCATTAGTTGGAAGGAAGGGTTATCGCCAGCAGCTTCCTTAAACATTTCAGTCAAAAGTTGGAACTGCATAAATTGCTCTGCTTTTTTTGAAGAATTAACTTCCATAAATTAATCACCTTCGTTTACTATAAAATCCATGTAATATATTTAATCGAAAAGTTGAGATGAAACTTTATATTTAAAGGAAGAATCAGATTATTTTTTATCCAGCTATTTATCTCTGTACTTAAGCCAATTAGCTATAAAAGGAATCATATCATTGTTGTTCTCACTCTGTATAAAGAGTTCAATATGATCCACTGGATATTCCATAAATACTTTATCTGTACTACTGATAGCATCCATAAATGGACGAGTAGATGATGGAGGTACAATCTTATCATAAGTTCCATTAGCGCATAGTACAGGCATTTTAATATTTTTAATATTTACATGATGTTTTCCGACTATTAGTTGATTTTTAAATAATTTATTTTCTATATATAAATCTTTAATGAAATCTCTATACATTTCACCAGGTTGAGAAGGACTATCTAAAAGCCACTTGTTTACACTTAATAGATGTTTAAGGGAAGAATCATCATCAATTTTATTGAAAAATTCTATATATCTACTAATACTGTATTCGAAAGGTTTAACCATCATAATTCCAGAAGTTATTAATTTACCAGGAATTAAACCAAAGGATTCAACAAAATTATCTACATTATTATTGCGGTTCCATTTAAAAAGCAAACCATCATCTATGTCGAATTTAAATGGCATGCCTATATTTATTAAATTTTGAACTTTATTTGGATTAATTGCAGCATAAATTGTGTTTAAAGTAGCCCCTTGACAAATTCCTAAAAGATTAACTTTTTTAAGCTTATGATGTGCTAATATGATGTTAACGCAATTATCTATATAGTTATTAATATAATCATCTAATGTACAGTATTTGTCCACATGATCAGGATACCCCCAATCAATTATATAAACATCTATACCAAGTTCTAGCAGCTTTTTTATCATGCTGCGATCCTCGTCTAAATCTAAAATCGAGGGGCGATTTACAAAAGAATAAGTGATTAATACGGGTATCTTATTTAAATATCTTTTTATAGGTTTGTAGTGGAAAACCTTTACATTATCCTCTTCAAAAAATACTTCTTTATCTGTTTTGCCGATTTCTACGTTATCTAAAGAAAAAAAGTTAAAAAAATCTTGAAAAAATTGTTTATACATAAAAAGACCCCCCTACAACTTAGGAAAATAAATTACTAAACTAATTTTAACATTTAAATAAATAAATGTAAATAAATGGATAAAATATTTGCGACACTGTCTCTAATTGTATACAGTTATAGCAAAATTAATACACACTACAAAGTGAGCAAAATCAATAGTTTAGCTGTTTTAGTGTAACTTTTTTATTAAATTTAGAAAACACTACACTCTAGAAGCCTTGAAATATCTAGGATTTATTTTGGCATTATTCTTGCTGTAATATTTAATGGTTTATCTGTCATATATTTAGGAGGGAATTTAATTGAATTTTAATAAAATAATATTAAGACAAGAAAATAATATAGCCATACTAAGTATTAATAGGATGGATGTTTTAAATGCTATAGATACAGATGTTTTATTAGAGCTAAATAAGGCTATGGACTATATTTCTGAAAACGATAATATTAATGTGCTTATTGTAACTGGAAATGGAGAAGCATTTTCTTCTGGCGCTGATATATCACAAATGATAAATTATTCTCCAGAACAGGGAAGAAGTTTTATAAAAAAAGGTCAAGACCTTTTTAGAAAGATAGAAGTGTTAGAAAAGCCTATTATAGCAGCAGTTAATGGCTTTGCTTTAGGAGGAGGCTGTGAACTTGCTATGAGCTGTGATATTAGAATAGCGGGAGAAGATGCTAAGTTTGGATATCCAGAAGTTAATTTAGGCATTATACCTGGTTTTGGAGGTACTCAGAGACTTGCAAGATTAGTCGGACGTGGAAAAGCAAAAGAGCTAATATATACAGGGGAAATGATAGATGCAAAAGAGGCAGAAAAGATAGGTCTTGTGGAAAAGGTAGTTCCTAGGGAGAATTTACTTGAGGAAGCTTTAACTATAGCTAGAAAAATAGCCTCTAAAGGTCAAATAGCAATAAAATATGCTAAAGCAGTAATGAATATTGGAATAGAAACAGACATTGATACAGCTTTAGAAATTGAAAGAGATGCCATTGGATTATGCTTTGCATCTGAGGAACAAAAGATTAGAATGGCTAATTTCTTAGGAATGTATTGAGAAACTGAGCCAAGTGTGTCATTATATGAAAACGCAATATATAAGGTGAAAATACAAGCTATTGTTAAATAAATAAAATAAATTACCAACTGAAAAGGTTTTTAAAGGGCATTTTGTGGTAAAATTATTTTCGTCCGATGGATGATTATAATTTATGGGGGTATAGCTCAGTTGGGAGAGCACCTGCCTTGCACGCAGGGGGTCAAGAGTTCGAATCTCTTTATCTCCACCATTTAAGATTATATATGTTATATATGCGGGTATGGTTCAATGGTAGAACGTCAGCCTTCCAAGCTGAACACAAGGGTTCGATTCCCTTTACCCGCTCCAAAAGAAGTACTTTATGAAGGTACTTCTTTTTTTATATTTAATTAATAGTATACGTTTTTGAAGTATTAATTAAAATATATAGATAATTACCTATATACTAATTTTGTAAATATGTGATAAATATGGACATATTTCCATCAGTTTAATATGGTGCTAAGCCCCTTTCCAACTATACACTTTAGTGGAAAGGAGGGATTAAACTGTGTCTGACCTCAAAGATATAATGGAAGAAGTTGAGAGAGTCCGTAATATAATGAACGAGACTTTAAATGAAAAAGGTGACTTGCTTGATAAAGAAGTTATAGTTGCAAGTCAAATTCTTGATTCTGTTTTAAATGAGTATTATAAAATACTTAACAAAAAAATAGACAAGAAGTAAGAGTTAGGAGAGAGGAGAGGTAAAAATACCTCTCCTTTATTTGAAGTAACATACAATTGAATCCTTGATTTTCTATACGCTGTAAGCTATAATAATATAAAAAGTTATATATATGACAGTTCGAGAGCCTCCTGTCAATAAACAAAACTAAGGCAACAGAAAATTTATATTTGCTATTTTCTATACTTAAATTTTAGGTATAGTCTAGTTGCGATTGATAAAACTGCCTTGTTTTAGGGAGTTTTTTATTTTAGCTAAAAAGCTAAGATGTAAACTTTCTCCCAACACAAAAACTATATTTTATGAAAGGGGAAAAATCATGAAAGAAAATAAAGTAAACAAAGTAGTAAAGATAGCTTTAGTGGCAGCAATTTATGCAGTATTAACTGTAGCAATCGCACCAATTAGTTATGGACCAGTTCAATTTAGAATTTCAGAGGTAATGACTTTATTTGCATTTATAGATCCTCTATATATTCCAGGACTTGTAATTGGATGTGCAATATCAAATTTTTTCAGTCCTCTTGGAATAGTAGATGTTTTCGTAGGAACTACGGCAACCTTTTTAAGTGTCTATATGATAAGTAAATCTAAAAATTTACTTATTGCATCTCTATGGCCAACTATCTTTAATGGAATTATTGTAGGAGCAGAATTATATTTTATTCTAAAGTTACCATTAGTTATAACATCTCTTCAAGTTGCTTTAGGAGAATTTACTGTAGTAACCGTTGCTGGATATCCACTATTTAAGCTTCTTCAAAAGAATCAAAATGTTTTAAAAGCATTAAAAATGTAATATTTAAATGACAAAGTAGAGAGCACTTTTCTTCTTCTAAGAAGAACTGTTGCTCTTTTAATTTTATGATATAATAAAGTAATAAACCCTTTATTTGACTTTAAAAATCTAATTTTAAGTAACATTACTTGAAGGAGATAATTATGAACGATATTAATGAATTTTTAAGAACTATTTCAATGCTTCAGGGTATTGGTGATATTATTAGAGCTGTAGACCCTGTTAATAATAAGGTAATTAACCTTGAAAAATCTGAAATAAAAGAGTACAAGCATCAATGCCATATGTTCTGGGGTGGACATGATGCCTGTAAAAATTGCGTAGCTATGAAAGCGATGGTCTTCAATGACACTTTTGTAAAAGTAGAGTATAATAAAGATAAAATGTTTATGGTATCTGCATCCCCATTAGTATTAGGAGATACAAAATACATAATTGAAATAATAAAAAATATCACAAATACAGGAATTATATGCGATTTAGAGAAAAAAAGCGTAAATGAAATAAATCAAGAAATAAGAAAATTAAATAATGATATATTAATGGATGAATTAACTGGTATATATAATAAAAGATATATTGATGAAAATTTTCATAAAGCAGTGGAAAACAATATTATGGAAGAAAACCCTATATCTATAATAATGGTTGACATAGATTTATTCAAAAGGGTAAATGATATATATGGTCATTTAGCGGGAGATCAAGTTATAAAAGAATTTGCAAGGTTTTTAAACAATGCTATTAGAAAAGAAAGGGATTGGATTGCAAGATACGGAGGAGAAGAATTTTTAATAGTCCTTAATAACACAGATAAGAATACTGCCTTTAAAATATCAGAGAGGATGAGAGAAGGCATAAGCAATAAAGTTTTTAATTTTGAAGGAAATGAAATTAAAGTAACTGCAAGTTTTGGAATAGGCTCTCTGGAGGACTTTAAAACTAATCCAATTGATTTAATCAAAAAAGCTGATGAAAATCTTTATAGGGCAAAACGAGAGGGAAGAAATAAGACGATATATTAGTGATAAGTAAAAAAGCTTCTAGAATTTTTTTTATAGAAGCTTTTTTATATTTAAAATATTATTTATCAAATAAATTAGATATATCGTAAAAACGTTTTGCTTCATGAAGATTACCTTCAATTTCATGAACTTTCCCAATGAGTTTATAGCATTCACCACAACTAGGATTTATTGATAGTACATTTTTTAGAAGGCTATATGCTTCGTTAATACGTCCAAGTTCTAAGTATTCTTTGCTCTTATTCAAGCATGATTCTATTTCTGTAGCATTATTTCTTGAAGTATTTATTTCGCTTAAAACAGCTCTGATTTTATCTGCTGTAAAAGGCTTTTGCAGATACGCAACTGCATTTAATTTAGTGCATTCTACTGCATTTTTTACTGTTCCAAAGGCTGTCATTATTACAACAGGAACCTGATTACCTAGGCTGCGAATCCTTCTTAATACCTCTGTACCACTTATTTCAGGCATTTTTATATCTATAAAGGCTATATCATAATCTGTAGACTGAAAAAGATTTAAGGCTTCTTCGCCATTTACTGCACTGGAAACCTCATAGCCCATTGTTTCAAGGCAAGTAGTTAGCAGAAGTCGAATACTTTTTGTATCATCTACTACAAGAGCTTTTTTCATAATTTTCACCTCAATTTTAATCAATTATAGGAAGAGTAAAAATAAAAGTGCTTCCTTTACCAAGAGTGCTTTCACACCAGATTTCTCCTCCATGAGCTTCAACAATTTCTTTTGCTATAGCAAGGCCAAGTCCGGTTCCATGATATTCACTATCTTCCTCCTTAATCTGAACAAATCTATCAAATATGGTTTCTCTATATTCCTCAGGTATTCCGATACCTGTATCCGTTACAGATACACACATTCTATCCTCCTGTAGGAAGGTTTTAATGGTAATTGATCCATTGGATTTAGTAAATTTTAAAGCGTTTGATATAAGGTTATTAACTACCCAATTGACCTTTTCTGAATCTATATTAAGCTTTGGCAAGCTTTCGTTAGACTCATAAGTTAAAGATATATTTTTCAAGTTTGCCTGCTCGCGAAAAGTTTTTAAAGCAGTTTCTATTATTCTATTAATAGAAACAGGCTCAACATTAAAAATAGGTTTCTTTGCTTCTAATTTTGAAATTTGAAGAAGATTAGTCACAAGTGTATTTAGCTCTTCACCTTCTTCTTTTATTGTTTTAATTATATCTTGCTGTTTATTATTTAATTTGCCTATATTCATTTCTTCAAGTAGACTAGCACCAATCATTATAGAAGTAAGTGGAGTTTTGAATTCGTGTGATACTGTAGACATAAAGTCACTTTTAGTTTTTTCAAGTTGCTTAAGCTGCGTAATATTTTGAAGCAAAACTACTAAACCGCTGATACTTGAAGTGCTATCCTTTATAGCTGTAACTACTACATTAAAGTAATATATCTGATCTAAAGTTTCTATTTGTATAATCTTTTGGCTGGTATTAGTGTCAGCAGATTTTGAGGCAGTATAAATAAAATCATAAAGATCTCCATGTCTAATAACTTCTAGAAAATATTTTTGAATGGCATCACTTTCAGTAATATTGAATAGCTTTTCACAGGCATCATTAAGAAGTATTATTTTATAATTTTCATCTAAAACAATAAGAGGGTCAAAAATACTTTTTACTATTGCAACTGATTTATTTTTTTCTGATAAAAGTTTGCCTAGGGTACTCTTTTCAAAATTCTGAAGACGTTTTGTCATATTATTAAACTCATTTGTTAGTTCACCAATTTCATCTTGAGAAATTATAGGTGCTTCTTGATTTAAATATCCTTCTTTAATAGCTTTCATTGTTTCTGTTAAAGAGTAAATTGGTTTTAAGCTTTTATTTATTGAGAATCGTGAAATGGCATATCCGCCAAAAACAGCTATTGCAGATAGTACAGTTATAATATACATAGAATTATAAGCACTATTGGTAACCATCTCTTTACTGTGAAACATGGCTTTTTCGTTAAGGGAAGACAAGTAACCAAGCTCTTGTTTTAAAGCTGAAAATACAGGTGTTATTTCCTTGTTATAATATTCTAAGGCTTTATCATTGCCTTGAGCGTTGCTCATTTCTTGAATATTCGAAAATAGCCTTAAGTAGTTTTTATAAAGCTCATTTATTTTAGTAACATGCTCCATTTCACCTTGCTCAGTTATATTGTTATATTCAACAATATACCACTGATTGAAAATATTATTATTATTATAAAAGCCGTTAATTCCTTTTTGTTTATCAACATAAAGATAAGCCAATATGGAATTATTTTGTTCTTCAATAGCCTCCACCATATTGGTTACAGCATTTATACTTTTGTAGTTATTTACCATGAGGCTATCAATAGATTTAATTAACTGATATACATTAAAAATAGAAACTATACCCACAATAGCAATCGTAAAAACAAGAGATAGGTACACCATAGAAATTTTTGATTTTAATGATTTTAACATAGTTATCACCTAAATTTTTGATTTTAAAATAGTATAGTTTTTACTTTAGAAAAAGTCAATGTAAATAAAAAAATGATAATGTTTTCAATTAAATGCAAAGAAAATTTAGAAATAATACTATTCGTAAATAAGAGCAAATGAGTAGAAATAAAAGATTAATAGGAATTTTTTTATTATAATAGCTTGTACTAAATATGATAATCTCTAACTCTTCTTATAGGGGAAGTTGATAATCTATGCATAAGTGATAGAATAAATCAATGAAAAGTCATTAATAAATCATAAACTTTAGATAAAAACATAGGCCGGCTATGTTTTTGCTATTTTTATGAAAAATTTATCAGGAGCTAAATAAACAATGGTTCTGATAAAAGGGAGGAATTTATATGTTCACCAAATTCATTGATTTAAACAACAATACATTAATTATTAGGAGAGATGAAAAATGTATATAGTAATAATTGGTTGCGGAAGACTTGGCAGCAGTCTTGCTATGGACTTTTCAAAGGAAGGACATGATGTGGTAATTATTGATAATGATAAAGATAATCTTGAAAGGCTTGGTAGTGGTTTTAATGGAAGAAGAATAAAGGGAGTTGAAATAGATAATTACACATTAATAGAGGCGGGAATAGATTACGCAGAAATATTTTTAGCGGTTACTTCTGATGATAATATTAATATCATGGCTTGCGAAATTGCAAAGAATATTCATAGAGTTAAAAAGGTAATCGCAAGAAATGTTGAGCCTTCAAGAGAATTTATTTATAGAAAGCTTGGCATAGAGTGTATAAGTACAGTAAAAATTGTTGGCAGTGAAATAAAAAATATAATTCATAGGGATGTGAAATAATGAAGGCTATAATCGTTGGTGGAGGTAAGGTAGGGTACTACCTATTTAAAACCTTGAGAGAAAAGAGTTATGATGTGGTGCTGGTAGAAAGAGGAAAAGATCAATGCGATAAAATTTCAGAGGAACTTGACGGTGAAATAATATGTGGAGATGGTACAGACTCTGAGGTGCTTAAGGATGCAGATATTCAAAGAGCGGAAGTCGTAGCTGCTGTAACAGGAAAAGATGAAGAGAATTTGGTTATCTGCCAAATGGCAAAAATGAATTTTGGTGTTAATAAGACAATTGCAAGAATTAATAATCCTAAAAATAGACCTATTTTTAAAGCTTTGGGAGTTGATAGAACAGTATGCAGCACTGAGGTTATATCTAATTTAATCGAAGGTGCTATAGGAAGCGAAGAGATAAGGGCTGTTCAAACACTTGATAGAGGAGAAATACTTCTTTTAGAAGTAGAAATAACCTCTAAAAGTCCTTGGAGCAATAAAATGATAAAAGATATTGAAATGCCAGAGGAATGTGTTATTGCATCAATAATTCGAAATGATAAGGTCGTTTATCCTCGTGGATATATTAATATTTTACAAGGGGATAAAGTGTTATTGGTAACCAGCTCGGAAAAGAAAAAGTTATTAGAAAAGTCGATAATCGGAGGATAGAAATGATAAATTATAAAAAGGTAATTAGAGGAGTTTTTTCGGAAGTATTATATGTAATGGCTTTTATAGGTGGCATTTATGCAATGAATATTATTCTTTATAAGGTGATAAAATGATTAAGCAAAGCAAGAATATTGAGGATTTAAAAATAGTTAGTTATTATTCGGGATATATTACACTAGGTACTTCTTCTTTAATGGTTGTACCGTTGGTAACTTCTATTTTGCTTTCAGAATGGAATACTGCATTAGACTTTGTGATTAGCATTAATATAGCTTTCTTAACAAGTTTGCTTCTTTTGATATTAGGTCAAAAATCCCAAAAGAAACTTGAGTGGAAGCATGGTCTAATTATTGCTTCACTTTCATGGGTGATATTAACTATTCTGTGTGCTGTGCCGTACTATTTAAGTGGTCATACTAAATCTTTTTTAGATGCAGCATTTGATGTTATGAGTGGATTTACCACTACCGGTTTAGCTTTAACTCAAGACCTTGATCATTTATCCTTAGGATTAAATATGTGGAGACATATTTTAACCTTTGTAGGTGGACAGGGAATGGTTGTACTAGCACTGACTTTTTTGGTTAAGGATACTGTTGGGGCTTACAAAATGTATGTTGGTGAAGGCAAAGATATAGAATTACAGCCTAATGTTAAGAATACTGCAAAGATTATTTGGATAATAAGTATGGTATATCTACTTATAGGAACATTTATCTTGTGGATAAATGGTATGTTTATTGGATTAAAGCCTGTTTCTGCACTTTTTCATGGTTTATTTATATTTATGTCTGCATGGAGTACCGGGGGATTTGCACCTATGGCTCAAAATATACTTTATTACCACAGCTTTTCCTATGAGATAATTACAATAATATTTTTCATAATAGGTTCTTTTAACTTTGGACTACATTATACCGTATGGAAGGAAAATAAGAAGGAACTTGTAAAAAATATAGAGGTTCAGAGTTTTTTTATAACAGCAACCTTAACGGCAGCCTTGGCAGTTTTCAGTTTAAGTAAACTAAATATATATCCCAACGCTGTGGCTTTGCTTAGAAAAGGTGTTTATAATTTGCTTTCTGCTCACACAACTACAGGTTTTTCTAATATATATGCAAGACAATTTGCACTTGAATGGGGAGACTTTGGAGTAATGATGCTTATAATTGCAATGCTTTTTGGAGGAGCTGCCTGCTCAACAGCTGGAGGATTTAAAGGCTTGAGAGTTGGAATTATATTTAAAGGAATTGTTGCAGATGTGAAAAAAATGATAGGACCTGAAAGAAGAGTCAAGCTTTATAAATTTCATCATATGAAGGATTATGTGTTAGAGGATGGAATGCTTAAAAGTGCAGCGTTTATTATAATTTGCTATATGACATTGTTTTCTATTGGAACAGCAATAGGAACTTATTATGGATATCCTCTGACTAGTGCTGCTTTTGAAGCTGCATCTGTTACTGGAAATGTAGGCCTATCTATTGGAGTAACATCGCCATCAATGCCAACCTTAATGAAAGTTTATTATATTATTGCCATGTATCTTGGAAGACTAGAATTTATTTCAGTTTTTGCATTGATTGGATTCATATTTGGAGGAGTAAAAAATTTATGTTTAAGATACTCAAGACGCTAATTTTTGTTTTATTCTTTATGTTTATCTTCAATAATGTTTGTAGGGCTGAGGAATATACGAATTATAATGATTTGATTGAAAATGGTAAAACTCTTGATGGAAGAATGGTCGAAATTAAAGGTGAGGCCATTGGCGAAGCAATGACAAGAGGAAATTTTACATGGATAAATATTAGTGATGGAAGTAATGGTATAGGTATTTGGGTAAAGAATGAAGATGCCAACAAGATTAAAACTTTTGGAAGTTATAAGTATAAGGGAGACATAATAAAGGTATCAGGCATATTCAAAAGGGCTTGCAGTGAACATGGAGGCGATATGGATATACATGAAGAAAGCTTGGCTATAGAAAGTATAGGCTATAAAGTAGACAGATCTCTTGAAAATTCAAAAGTTTTCAAATCCTTATTTCTGTCAGCTGCAACATTAGTATTATTGGGAGTCTATTATATGAAGAGATTAAAAGGGCAATAAGTTTTAATAAAAGTAGAAACGCAAAAGATATAGGCTAAAACATAGTGTTGATGTTTTATTTTACATCTTTTATACTTTATTCAAGAGTAATATGAAATGAATTATCATCAATATATTTATCAAATGAGGAATAATTTATCTAGAACAATAAGGAGAGGATAAAATGGTCAAAGAATATAAAATATGTTATAAATCTGAATTAGGATTAATCCAAATTACTAGCTCTGAAGATGCAGTAACTGGAGTTGACTTTGTAGAAGAAGAAAATGATACTATTGAGATTCCTGCAATATTAAAAGAAGCTTACACACAAATGGATGAATATTTTAAAGGAGTTAGAAAGAATTTTGATTTAAAATTATACATAGAAGGAACTGATTTTCAAAAGAAAGTTTGGAAGCAGTTAAGAGAAATTCCTTATGGAGAAATATCAACCTATAAGGATGTAGCTAAAGCTATTGGCAATGAAAAGGCTGTTCGTGCTGTAGGGAACTCTAATAATAAAAATAAAATTCCAATAATAATACCATGCCACAGAGTAATTGGAAGGAACGGAAAACTGGTAGGCTATGCTGGAGGACTTCATATAAAGCAGTGGCTTTTAGAACATGAAAAATTTTATTATAAAAAATAAAACATAAAATATAAATCAATCGCTAATTGCTATTTAGAAATTAAAATCTAATAATGATTAGCGATTTTATTTGAAAAAAATTCAATTTCTACTAAGATTAATTTAAATTATAATAAAATTAAAAGGATACAATGTTAAAAAAGAGAAAAGTTAACAAAATGTAAATATTGCAACCTGCATTGACATAATGTGGCGAAAAATATAATCTAAATATGGGGGTTGCAGTGAATTAGATTTACAGAAGATGATAAACTGTAAAAGGAGGTAAAACAATGGGATTCATTAAGAATTTATCTATTAAAACTAAGCTCTTAACTGGGTTTATTTTTATTGCTATTCTACTTGGAGTAGTGGGTGTTTTGGGGAATTATGGCATGTCAAACATTGAGAAAAACGCAGAAAATATATATGGCTACAATCTTCAAAGTATTGATGAACTACATTTAATAAAAGAGAAGTTGCTTGAGATAAAGGGGGAGGTTCAAACAGCAGTTTTAACCAGAGATCCAGCTACAACAGTTAAGTCCATAAATCAAATTGAAATATTAAAAAGTGAAGGTGCTGCATACATAGAATCTTATGGTAAAAGATCTTTAAGTGAAGAGGGAAGAAAAGTATTCAATGAATTTAATATGCTAGTAGAAGACTATAAAACTAAAAGAGATACTTCTTTAACCTTAGCTAAAGATGGTAAATATGATGAAGCAAAAATTAAAATGTCAGAAGCCACTGAAGTTAGAGAAAATATGTTCAAAAAGCTAAATGAATTAATTTCTAGGAATCAGGAACTAGCTAAACAGGCAAATGAAGATAACAAAGCTTATTACGGTAAAACAACTAAAATGATGTATTCATTAATTGCTTTTGGATTAATTATAGCAATTGTAATTGGACTTGCTATGTCCTCATACATTTCTAAAACAGTTAAAAAAGGGCTTGCCTTTGCAGAAGCTCTAGGTAATGGTGATTTAACTTATTCTGTAGAAACTAAAATAAATGATGAGCTGGGAAAACTAATTAGGGCTTTAAATAATGCTAGAGAAAAAATCAAGGTAGCTATTCAAAGTATTATAGAAGAATCACAAGAGGTAACTGCCTCAAGTGAAGAATTATCTGCTACTTTGGAGGAGATGTCAAGTAATTTCGAAAATATCGATACTAGTACAAGTACTATAGTTCAGAATATACAAGAAGTAAGTACCATTACTGAAGAATTGTCTGCAACTGTAGATCAAGTTAATTCTGGTATAGGACAATTAGCAGAAAATTCTACAGAAGGAAGCCAAGAGTCTACTGAGATTAAGGATAGAGCTTCAAATATTAAGAAAAATGGTTTTAACTCTAAAAAAACTGCAGATGAATTGTATGATGAAAAAGAAAAAAATATACTTAGTGCCATTGAAAAAGGAAAAGTAGTTAGCGAAATTAACATAATCGCAAATTCTATAGCATCAATAGCAGAGCAGACCAATTTATTAGCATTAAATGCAGCCATCGAAGCAGCTAGAGCTGGAGAACAAGGAAAAGGATTTGCAGTTGTTGCAGATGAAGTAAGAACCCTTGCAGAACAATCAGCTGAATACGTCAATAAAATTCAAAGTGTAATTTCAAATGTACAAGATGCCTTTGGGTATTTATCTTCTAATTCAAAGGATGTATTAGAATTTATTAATAATAGAGTTAAAAAAGATTATGATTTATTGATTGATACAGGAAATGCTTATGAAAAAGATGCTGTGTTTGTAAGTGAAATGTCACAGAATATTGCCGCTATGACTGAACAATTAAATGCTTCAACAGAAGAAATTACTAGCGTGGTTCAAAATATTGCTAATAACATGCAAAATACCACTCATAGTTCTGAAGAAATTTTAGCAAGCATGGAGGAAACTACTAAAGCAATAGAAGAAGTTGCTATGACAGCTCAGAATCAAGCAGAAATTGCAGATAGGTTAACTAAATTAACTTTAAACTTTAAAATATAGTGCATACTAAGCTATAATAAAATCGCTAGTAGCTAATTGCTAGTTTCTATATAGATTTTTGAAACCTATTGGAAACTAGCGATTAGAGACTAGCGAATGTTTTTAGTATGCTTTTCCCCAGTAAACCATGTGTTTTGCTTCTTTGCCGCAGCAGATGCATTTATCTGAAAGCTTTTCTTGTTCAAAAGGAATACATCTAGAAGTAACTCCAATTACTTCTTTAAGCTTCTCTTCACAAGCTTTATCTCCGCACCACATAGCTTTTATAAAGCCAGGTTTGTTATCTGCAATTTCTTTAAATTCATCTAAGGTTGTTGCAGTATAAGTTTTTTCTTCTCTATGATTCTTAGCGTGTTCATACATTGCGTTATGAATATCTTCTAATAATTTAGGAATAGCAGTTTCAAGATCATCCATTGAAACCACAAGCTTTTCTCTTGTATCACGTCTTACTAATACTACTTGGTTGTTTTCAATATCTTTTGGTCCAACCTCAAGACGAACTGGAATACCCTTCATTTCGTACTCATTAAACTTCCAACCAGGCATTTTATCGCTAATATCCATTCCTACCCTAGCTATCTTAGAAATTCTAGCTTTAAGCTCTTGAGCTTTTTCTATAACTCCTTCTTTATGTTGAGCAATTGGTACAATTATAACTTGAGTTGGAGCTATTTTTGGTGGAAGTTTAAGACCGCTGTCATCTCCATGTACCATTATAATTGCTCCTATGATTCTTGTAGTCATACCCCAAGAGGTTTGATGAACATATTGAAGCTGGCTATTTTTATCTGTATATTGAATTTCAAAAGCCTTTGCAAAGTTATCTCCAAAGTTATGAGATGTACCACTTTGAAGTGCCTTACCATCATGCATCAAGCTTTCAATAGTATAGGTTGCCTTTGCACCTGCAAACTTTTCTTTTTCTGTCTTTTGACCCTTAACAACAGGTATAGCTAAAACATTTTCGCAGAAATCTGCATAAACATTTAACATATCTATAGTTTCTTTTTCAGATTCCTCAGCTGTTGCATGAGCAGTATGACCTTCTTGCCATAGGAATTCAGTAGTTCTTAAAAATGGACGAGTTGTTTTTTCCCATCTTACAACAGAACACCATTGATTATATTTTTTAGGAAGATCATTATAGGATTGAATAATTTTTGCGTAATGATCGCAAAATAAAGTTTCTGAAGTTGGACGAACACATAATCTTTCAGCTAATTCTTCAGTTCCACCATGAGTTACCCATGCAACTTCTGGAGCAAAGCCCTCTACGTGATCCTTTTCCTTTTGAAGTAGCCCCTCTGGTATGAACATTGGCATATATACATTTTCATGACCTGTTTCTTTAAATTTTTGATCTAAAGTTTTTTGAATATTCTCCCATATAGCATATCCATAAGGGCGAATAATCATACAGCCTCTTACACTTGAATAATCTACAAGCTCAGCTTTTTTTACTATGTCAGTATACCACTGAGCAAAGTCTACATCCATGGCTGTTATAGCTTCAACGAATTTTTTTTGTTTTGCCATTTTTCTTTCCTCCTATTTATAGTTTAGTTAATTAAAGTTTGTAGGCAGTTTTCGAAGTTTAAAAATTTTACGAGGTAAAATTCTTGAGGTACTAGGATCTAGGTGCTAGGTACTAGAAATTGAAATAATTAAGCATAGCTTAATTATAAAATCCTCCATTGTAGCAAGCTACAATATGCGATAGTAGTTTTGCTTAAGCAAAACATCCTTCACTAGTACCTCGAACCTAGAACCTAAGAAAAATGCATCGCATTTTTCTTATATTTTGCAAAATAAAAAAGCCCTAATCCCCAAAAGGGACCGGCTTCCGGTGGTACCACCCTAGTTAATATAAAATAATATATTCACTCATTTTAATAACGGTAAAGTACCGCTGTAGCCTACTTAATTTCGGTACAGAACTCAAAGGCTGGTTCGAAATTATCCTTTTAGAAGCCTCTCACCAATAGCTTCCTCTCTTTAAAAAGAATTTAATTCTACTATTCCTTGTCATAGTCATAAACTATCAAATTATATTTAATATGATAGAAATTAATTGAGAATATGTCAAGAGATTTTTTAGAATGAAGGATTGAAAATGTATTAAGGAATCTTACAGATTTATAAAAGAAAGATAAATATCTAGTTATATACATTATATAGAAAATAATAGTATAATTGGTATATAAGTAAGCGATTGAGGTTGGAGGATAAGAAATAAAAAAAATACTAATAAAAATGATGATATTTATATGTTTGTTATTATCACTATTAATATTATTATTTCATAAATTTATATTTCAAGAGGGAAATCCTATTAATATAGCATATTCTATACTTAAGTTAAACATTACAAAAATAGAATATGTTAGAGCAACATCCAAACCTGAAAGATATATATTTAAATGTAATGACTATGAAGACAAAGGTATTAAAACATTAGGTAAAATTTTATACAATAAGGGATTTAAACTAACTGATGAAGAACTTTAATTACCATACTTTGGAAAAAAGAAAAGCGATATAACTAATGTTGTATCAGATATTCGGAAATTTACAAGTAACTATACCATCGTAGAGCTTGCTGATGAATTGTCTGCTGAACAGATAGTTAGGGAACATTAAAAATCCATTCGATGTAAAAGTTTTTAAAGTCCAATATGAAGTTAAGTATATAGATAATAATAAGGGGCCAGAACCGGATGGTAAGTATGAGTGTGTATTTTATGTTGTTAAGGAACAGAAGGATTCCTATTGGCTTATTGATACTTTGGGATATTAATGTATATAAGCAATTTTCTTAAAGTACAAATTAAGGGAAGTAAAATATCTTCCCTTAAAATGATATTATTATAAACATTAAACTAATGTATAGAATTTAAATTCTAAACAACTTCAAAATCTTCTTTTGTAACCCCGCATTCTGGGCATACCCAATCATCTGGAATATCCTTAAAGGCTGTTCCAGGTGATATACCACTATCAGGATCTCCTTTTACAGGATCATAAATATAGCCACAAACCGTACAAATGTATTTTTCCATGGACAAATCTCCTTTTGTTAGAAAATAATTTAGAGTTAGTATAACACAATAGAGAGAAATTATTACTTGTATAATTGATGTAATGAGTTATTTTATGCTAATGTGTCAAAATTTATATCTTGCTTGTGAGAGTATTGGACTTGGCACATGTGCAATTGCGTCATATATGCAAAAAGAGATGGACGAATTTTTAAAGCTTGATGGTAACGAAGAATTTGTCATCTATTTAGCTCCAGTAGGAAAAATATAAGAAATAATATTTATGTACATTTTAGTTAAAACTCTATAACTTAATAGTATTATAAAATTCAAGTAAATTAAATCTGGTTGCCATACAATAATTTGAACTATAAAGAAGAGAATATAACAAAATAATAGAATACCACATACATGAAATAGGATATTACGTAATTATGATATAAAAGGAGATGTTAATATGTCTCGAGGTAATAGTTTAAGCTTAAACAACCAAGCTATAAAAAGAAAATTTAATACTGTAATAAAGAAACGGTATATACGAATTATATTAGTAATTTGTATTATCATTTTATTACTAATCTTTCTCAATTTAAGTTTAAATAAAAATATTAAAGATGTACCTGAAGTTAATTTTAGTAATATCACATCTATAGGGCTTCAGTATAATTCAGTAAAATACCCTGCAGTAACAATTACAGATAGTAAAAAAATAAAGGAATTTATTGATAATATCAGTCTTTGCGTTGTAAAGAAAGTAATTAGGCCAGCAGGTACAGGATATTACTTATCAGCAGCTTTTTATTCTAATGATGAAAGAGTATTCAATATACTATTTATAGGAAACTACATAAAAATTTATGCGCAAGGTAAAGGTACACAATATAAAATAGTCAAGGGAAATATTAGTTATGAAGCACTAGATGAATTCGTCAGGTCTATAAAATAGTAAGAGTATTGCTTAGATTGAATACAAATAAATCATAAAAAATTTAAAACCAAGAAGTATTAATAATAAATACTCCTTGGTTACAGATCAGTGAATGTATGGAGATTGTAAAGCTATTTTCGGTCTAACCTCAAATAATCATCTACTATATCTTTTTCCATTGCTTATCACCTCTCGACTATATTATATGTAGATTAACAGTTAATATACTGGTATATAGTGGTGATTCATCTGACGGAGAAACTAAAGAAAAAACAGTGAAAAGGTCAGAAAATGCAATTCAATTTTTAGTAAATAATATTTGTCATTATGACAAATATTATTTGCATTATGACAAAAATAATTGACATTATGGAAGGGATAATGGTTAATAGAAAAGCAAGAAGCCACTTTGTAAAATGAAAAGCCACCTTTGTAATCGACAACTAAATATTTGTAACCGAAACGCAGTTTTTGTATCCGTAATGCCTGTTTTGTAATCGAGAAGCAATT
>NZ_LHUR01000041.1 GCF_001263795.1 Clostridium homopropionicum DSM 5847 | reverse complement strand
TTTTGTTCATTTAATAGCTTCATTGTATTATCTACAACAAACTCTGGCATGAAATCATTTATTTCACCAGCTGTTTCTATAAGCCTTGTATGATAGTCAAATTCTCTTGCTTTATAAGTTAAATAGAATGGATCTAGTGGTATACAATGTCCTCCTAGTCCTGGGCCCGGATAGAATGCCATAAATCCATATGGTTTAGTTTTAGCTGCATCTATTACTTCCCATATATCTATGCCCATTTTTTTACATAGTATTGCCATTTCATTTGCAAGACCAATGTTTATATGTCTAAAGGTGTTCTCTAGTATCTTTTCCATCTCAGCTACTGCTGGTGATGAAACCTTATGAATTTCTCCTTCTAAAACGCTGCTATATAATGCTGCCGCTACTTCAGTACATTCTTCTGTAATTCCCCCAACAACCTTTGGAGTGTTTTTAGTCTTAAATTCCTTATTGCCTGGGTCTACTCTTTCAGGTGAGAATGCCAAAAAGAAGTCAACTCCACATTTTAATCCTGATTCTTCTAATATTGGTTTTACTATTTCTTCTGTAGTTCCTGGATAAGTAGTACTTTCAAGTACTACAAGCATACCTCTATGAATATACTTTGCAATATCCTTTGTAGAATTTACTACATAAGATACATCTGGTTGTTTAAATTTATCAAGTGGTGTTGGAACTGCAATAGCTACTGCATCCACATCTTTAACAAAAGAGAAATTAGTAGTAGCTTTTATTTTACCTTCTTTAACTAAATTTTCTAAATCCTCATCTAAAATATC
>NZ_LHUR01000040.1 GCF_001263795.1 Clostridium homopropionicum DSM 5847 | reverse complement strand
AGCAGATATTTAACTGTATTTTGATAACTTTTCACACTTCTTGTATTATCAGTTACACCATAATACTGGTAGTGCCCTCTAAGCTTAAGATTAATTTTCTTAATAAGCTCACATACGGGCATTATTCTGTTCCTCTTAATCCATTCTTTCATTGCCTTGACCTTGCTTCTGTATTTCTTTCCGCAGGTCTTAACTTTACAGCGAAAGAATCTTTTGTTTCCATTTTCGCTACAGTAAAACGTAAATCCAAGAAAATCAAATGTTTCTGGTTTCCCTAAGCCTCGACTTGCTCTATTCTCTTTTGCAAATCTACCAAACTCTAATATCTTCGTTTTCTCTAAAGCTAGTTCTAGACCAAATTTCCTGAATCTTTCTATAAGCTTTTCATAGAAAGATTCTGCCTCCCATTTGTTCTGGAAGCAACATACAAAATCATCACAGTATCTTACTAAATAAGCCTCACCCCTGCATTGTCTTTTAATCTTAACAGCAAACCAATAATCCAAAACATAATGCAAATACACGTTTGCAAGAACTGGGGATGCTCCATTTCCCTGTGGGGTTCCTCTTTCAGTATCTAAGTATTTCCCTTTCTCCATAACTCCTGCCTTCAAGAATTTCTTTATTATATCTATGAATTTCCTGTCCGCTATATCATGTTCTAGGAACTTAATTAACCAATCATGGTCTACATTGTCAAAGAAGCCCTTTATATCTGCTTCAACTATATAGCACACTTTATGATACTGCACATATTCAATAATTTCTCTTACAGCTTGGTGACAATTCCTATTTGGTCTAAATCCATAGGATTCATTAAAGAATTTCGGTTCATATACCTCCATTAGTATCTTTGCTATATTGTTTTCAACTAATTTATCCTCGTAACAAGATATCCCCAAGGGTCTTTTCTTCTTACTTCCGTCTTTAGGTATATATGCTCTTCTTATAGGTTCTGGTTTATAGCTATCATTTCTCATTCGTTTTACTAAATTCTCAATGTTGGACTCAAGATTTACATCATAGTCATCTTTTGATATTCCATCAATGCCTTTAGCCTTCTTCCTATTCATTTCTTTGTGAATAGTACTTAAATTATCTTCATTGATATAAATCGCAAGATTTTGAACTTTACCATCTAACCTAGACTTTTCTATATTATA
>NZ_LHUR01000039.1 GCF_001263795.1 Clostridium homopropionicum DSM 5847 | reverse complement strand
CTTGGAATATGCTAAAGATAATATGAGCATAATGATAGGCGGATTTCTAGGGGTTGGTACACCAGAGACATTAATTAATGGTTTAATAAAAAAAGGAGTTAAAAACCTAACCATTATTTCCAATGATACAGCTTTCCCCAATGTAGGAGTAGGAAAATTAATAGAAAATAAAATAGCAAAAAAACTTTTAGTATCTCATATAGGTACCAATCCTGAGACTGGAAGGCAAATGAATTCAGGTGAAATAGAAGTAGAACTTATTCCACAAGGGACTTTAGCTGAAAGAGTTAGAGCTGCTGGAGCAGGCTTAGGTGGCTTTCTAACACCTACAGGCATAGGAACTATGGTGCAAGAAGGAAAAGAAAAGATTGAAATAGATACTAAAGAATATATTTTGGAGCTTCCTATAAAAGCAGATATTGCTCTTGTTTATGGTTCTAAAATTGATAAAAAAGGGAATATATACTACGATAAAGCAGCTAGAAATTTTAATCCTTTAATGGCTTCGGCAGCGGATATGGTCATAGCTGAAGCAGAAGAAATAGTTGAAGTTGGGGAAATAAATCCTAATGATGTTATGACCCCAGGAATCTTTATAGACGCTGTGGTTAAAGGAGGTAAATAAGTTGAATAGTGCCGATATAAAAGAAATTATTTCAAAGAGAGTTGCGAAAGAGTTTAAAGACGGAGATGTGGTAAACCTAGGTATTGGGCTTCCAACTATGGTAGCAAACTATGTTTCACAGGATATAGATGTTGTATTTCAATCAGAGAATGGAATTATAGGAATAGGACCATCAGCAGAAAAAGGACAAGAAGTAAAGAATTTAGTTAATGCTGGAGGAGTACCAATTACCTTAATGCCAGGAGCAGCATTTTTTGATAGTGCAGATTCATTTGGAATCATTAGAGGAGGTCATGTAGATGCTACAGTATTAGGAGCTCTTCAAGTAGATGAAAAAGGTAATCTAGCAAACTGGATGATACCGGGCAAAAAAGTTCCTGGCATGGGAGGAGCTATGGATTTAGTTGTGGGAGCAAAGAAGGTAATTGTTGCAATGACTCATACAGCTAATGGAAGCGTTAAAATTCTTAAAAAATGTAATTTACCCTTAACTGCGAAAGAACAAGTAAATCTAATTGTTACGGAAATGGGAGTAATGGAGGTAACAAAAGAGGGAATAGTCTTAAAAGAGATAAATCCTCAATATACCATAGAACAG
>NZ_LHUR01000038.1 GCF_001263795.1 Clostridium homopropionicum DSM 5847 | reverse complement strand
TCTAAACTGACTATTAAGACTTTCTATTGCATTTGTTGTATAAATAATCCTACGGATATAATCAGGGAAAGCAAAGAAGGTTATTAGATTATCCCAATTATCTTCCCAACTTTTTATCGCATTGGGGTACTTATTACCCCATTTATCCTTTGCGGAAATAAGATTTTCAAGAGCAATATCTTCACTTACTGCTCCGTATACTGCCTTTAAGTCTGCTACAAAAGCCTTCTTGTCTTTATATGGTATATATTTCATACTAGCTCTTAGTTGATGTATTATGCAACGTTGGATTTTAGCAAAAGGATAAGTAGCACTTATTGCCTCTTTAAAGCCATTTAAGCCATCCACACAAAAGATAAGCACATCTTTAACACCTCTATTTTTCAGGTCATTAAGAACTGAAAGCCAGAATTTGCTGCTTTCATTTGCTCCTACCCATATACCTAAAACATCTTTTTCCCCATCCATATTTACACCTAATACAACATATGCCGCCTTAAGTACAATCTGCTTATCTTCTCGTACTTTATAGTGTATTGCGTCCATAAATACAAATGAATAAGTTTTTTCAAGTGGTCTATTTTGCCATTCTGTAACTACAGGAATAATTCTGTTTGTTATATTTGACACCATCTCAGCTGAGATTTCAACATCATAAAGATTCTTGATCTGTTCAGTTATATCTCTTGTAGTCATTCCAGCTGCATAAAGAGCCATAATCTTATCTTCAATTCCAGTTACATTTCTTTGATATTTAGGAACAATTTTAGGCTCATATTCACCATTTCTATCACGTGGTATATTTAACTCAACTGGTCCTAGTTCAGTTTTTATACTCTTTTTAGAATATCCATTTCTACTATTTGTGGTTTGTTTTTCAGCAACATCATACTTATCGTATCCAAGCTGTGTATCTATTTCTGCTTCTAATGCTTCTTGTAGCACATCTTTAAACATTTCTTTCATAGCAGCTAAAACATCATTTGGGTTTTTAAAGTTCTGCTCATTAACATAATTTCTTAAAATTTCTTTAGAAATATTCGACATAAAAAAACACTCCTTCTTGTATATATTTGGTATTTATTTATCCAAATTCTTGCCAAGAAAGAGTGCTTTTTATTCACTTTACACAAAAATTTTTACAGGCTC
>NZ_LHUR01000037.1 GCF_001263795.1 Clostridium homopropionicum DSM 5847 | reverse complement strand
AAAAAACAAGAGGTGGTGTTGTAGAAATGAAGGAGGATCTATGGTTGGAAATACGAAATGACTATTTAAAAGGACTATCAATATCAGAAATTTCAAGAAAATACAATATTAATTGGCGTACAGCCAAGAAATATTCAACATCAGAAAAAGTTCCTAAATACACATTAACAAGCCCTAAACCATCAAAACTTGATAAATATAAACCTATGTTAAATGACTTACTTGAAGAAGCACCATATAGTGCCGTTAGGCTTTATGAGAAAATAAAAGAACATGGATTTGTTGGGAAAATAGGCATAGTTAGAAGCTATGTTAAGTTAAAGAAGAGAAAGCTTAACTCAAAAGCTACAGTGAGATTTGAAACCCTTCCGGGTAAACAAGGTCAAGTTGACTGGGGTCATTTTGGTAGCTTTGTTGATGAACATGGAGTAGAAAGAAATCTTTACTGTTTTCTTATGATTTTAGGATATTCAAGAATGAGATATATAGAATTTGTTCTTGATATGAGTACTGAAACATTAATAAAATGTCATAATAATGCTTTTAGATATTTCAATGGGTATCCTGACGAAATACTTTATGACAATATGAAACAAGTAGTAATTAAGAGACTTTTGAAACAAGAAGATTCAAAACTTAATCCTCTCTTCGAGGATTTTGCTGGATTCTATGGATTTAAACCTATACTTTGTAGACCATATAGAGGTCAAACCAAAGGAAAAATAGAAAGAACCGTTAGGTTTGTTAGACAAAACTTCTTTGTTGGTATAAAGTTTAAGAATCTTTATGAAATTAATACAATGGCTTATGAATGGTGTGAAAAAGTTAATAATCATCCCCATTCAACAACTAATGAAGTTCCATATAGTAGATTATTCCAAGAAAAACTCAATACTGTAAAGAGAGAATATATGATAAATAAACTAGATCTGCGAAAAGTGGAGAAAGACTGCCTAATCTCTTTCCAAAACAACAAATATTCTGTACCACCAGAATACATAGGAAAAGAGGTTGCAGTCCTTCACACTCATAACTTATTGAAAGTTTATCATAATAGCGAATTAATCGCAACACATAGTATACCCAATGTAAAAAATAAAATTATAGTAAATAAAGATCATTATGATAAAATTTCAAACCCTAACAATAACTATTCAGCTAACTGCTTATTTAACTTGAATAGATTTAAGGCACCGACTCAGATAGAAAGCCGTGATTTATTAGAACTAGATAAGATATTTGGGGAGGTAGCATCAAATGGATAATATAACATATGAAAGAGTAAAAGAAAACTTAAAAACATTAGATTTAACTAATACCTTAGAAATTATTGATAATTATCTAGAACTAGCAATAAAGGATGATAAAAATATAGTAGAGATACTAGACCACTTATTAACTCAAGAAGTTAAATTTAAATCAAAAAGAGCTGCAGAAATACAAGTAAGCGTAGCTGCATTTCCTTTTAGAAAGCTTTTAGAGGAGTTTGACTTTGATTTCCAACCATCTATCGATAAAAGACTAATAGATGAACTAGCCACCTTAAGGTTTGTAAGTAATGCAGAAAATGTGGTGTTTTTAGGGCCTCCCGGCGTAGGTAAGACCCATTTGGCGATAGCCTTAGGTATAATAGCTGCTAAGCATAGATATCTTACTTACTATATCAGTTGCCAGGATCTAATATCTCAACTTAATAAGGCTCATTTTGAGAATAAACTAGCTTTAAAAATCAAGCATTACGCTAAGTATAGACTACTTATAATTGATGAAATAGGATACTTGCCAATGGATATTCAAGGAGCTAATTTATTTTTTCAGCTTATTGCTAAACGCTATGAAAAATGTTCAACAATTTTCACCTCTAATAAATCTTTTTCACAATGGGGTGAAGTTTTCTCAGACAATACTATAGCGGCAGCTATACTTGATAGAATTCTACATCATGCTACCGTTGTAAATATAAAGGGGGACTCCTATAGATTAAAGGATAGAAAAGAGTTCATGAATAATAAAAAGGATGTAATTAACACCCTTATACAATCAAAGTAAAATTTTTTACCTAATCTATGTACTTTTTGAATGGTACTTTTGTGTACTTTTAAATTATTGTTGACA
>NZ_LHUR01000036.1 GCF_001263795.1 Clostridium homopropionicum DSM 5847 | reverse complement strand
TATTCAGGAGATATTATACATCAATATTTACTAATTTGGTTTCCCATTAAGGGAAAATAGAAAACTAAGTTAGAGTAGAGAAGTTTACCCTGTCGGGTAACGTATTTACGAATAATAAAAAAGAAATAAGTCTTAATGTTCATTACAAATATGGATAGTTTTCTATTGAATGTTATGACTAGATTATACAAGGAGGAAATATGAAATACTTTGATAATCAGTTTTTATTTTCAGAAACATATCTTAGTAGGTATATAAAAGAAAATAATAAAAAATCAGCTGCTAAGGATGAAAACTTAATAAACCTATTTACTAATATAGTAGATTGGAATAAAGAGTATACAATGGGTGATTATAAGGATGATCCATGGGAGTTTTATATTGATACAGTGCTTGATGTATTAGGATTTCAACATAAGGATACTAAAGGAAATGTGAGGGTATTATATACTAATCCTATAACCAATGTTGAGAAGCCAGTGGCAATCTGTTATGCAATTGATAAAGAAGAAGAGGTAGCATCAATAGTTAAAGGTAAATATTATGCTTATAATGCAGTTAAAGCTGCTAAAGAAAACGACGTTGAATGGGCTTTACTTACCAACGGTTATAAGTGGAGAATTTATAATACAGAAAATATTAGTCCTTTTGAATTTTATTTTGAAATTGATATAGAGTCTAGTATTAAAGAAAACAGTGTGCCTAATGAGGCTTTTCAACTCTTTAATTTGTTTTTTAATATAAGTACCTACTATACAGAAGATGGACAATTAAAGATTGAGAAAATTAAACATGAGTCTGATAAGATAGCAGAGACTATTGAAGAATTCTTAAGAGGTAAATCAGAAGAAATATTAAAGGATCTTTGTTATGGTTTAAAAGAAAATATGAATAAACAAGTTTATTCAGAAGAGGATAGAAAAAATATATATAATGATGCAATAATTCTGCTTTACAGGCTATTATTCTTTGGATATGCAGAATCCAGAGGCTTATTACCAATTATAAATGATGACCCTGATTATACTGATAGCTTTGAAAAACTTTGTTTTGATGCTAAGGAAGTTATGAATTTAGGACAACTTCCAAGCATAAAGGATGGATTTGAGTTTTGGGAAAGATTAGACTCTCATTTAAGAGTGTATGTAGATAATAGTTATAATGGTGGTTTGTTTCATAACCAGGATAAGCTTATATTAAGAGATTATAGAATTGCAAATGATCATTTAGTAAAATGTTTAGCTGAGATTTCATATAACAAAGATAAAAATGAAAAGTATACTTCTAAAATTCATTATAAGGATCTATCGGTAAGAAATCTAGGTGCAATATATGAGGGACTACTTGAGTACCGCTTATTTATTGCTGAAGAAAGAATGGTACAAAGAAAGAATAAAAATAAGATTTCTTACATAAAAGCATCTGAAACTATATTAAAAACATCAGACTTAAAAAATATTATTGAAGTTGGTGGAATTTATCTATCTCAGGATGCTATGGAAAGAAAGGAAACTGGAGCTTACTATACTCCTGAGGATGTTGTTGAATATATCGTTGAAAATACTGTAGGGAAAAGAATAAGTGAGTTAAGGCAACAACTAAGAGAGAAATTAAAACCATATTATGAAGAATTAACATATGAACCAACTGATCAAGGGAAAAGAACAATACAAAATACCATAGATACAACTACTCTTGAATTTATAAATGAAAAGATATTATCACTATCAATAATAGATAGTGCTATGGGAAGTGGACATTTTTTAGTAAATGCAGCTTATAGAGTAGCAAATGAGATTGTAGGGATATTATCAGATAATGATTGGAAGAGTTTAGATGAGATACCTGTAGATATAAAAGAATGGATACGTAAAGTGGTAGAAAACTGTATTTATGGTATTGATATAAATGATCTTTCAGTTGCATTGGCAAGACTTTCGCTTTGGTTAATATCTGCGTCAAATGATAAGGCATTGTCATTTATAGACCACCACTTAAAAACAGGGGATAGTATAATAGGTTCAACAAAAGCAGAAGTAAAGCATGTGTCTGATGAAAAACTTATTAAGATGTTCGATATTTTGCCAGATGCAATGCTTTATCATGTCATTAGAAAATTTAATAGAATTAAAGAAATTGGAAGCTCAACTAAATATGACGTTGAAATGCAGAAAGCTATTTACGAACAAATTGAAGGGGAATTAAATCTTATTAAGACAAAATTTGACTACTATTTATCAACAAAATATGCTGGTGGCATATCAGATGAAGATGAATATATAAAGATTATGAGATTTGGAAGTATAGAAGATTTTGAAAAGCCAGAAATAGAACCTCTAATAAAATATGCAAGAGAAAATAAATTTTTTCATTGGGAGTTAGAATTTCCACAGGTATTTTCAAATGGAGGGTTTGATATTGCAATAGGAAATCCACCTTATGTAGATGTATCAGTGGAAAAATATAAGCATTCAGTCATCACTAATGTAGATACTACTAATTTATTTTCATATATGATAGACAATAATTTAAAATTTGTAAAAGAAGATTTCAAGTTAGGTTATATTGTACCTTTATCATTAGTTTGTTCAAAACGTATGACAAGCTTGAGAAACTATATTTTAAAGAAAAGGTACAGTAATGTTAATTTTTTAAATATAGATAGTTCTACACATCCTGGAACTTTATTCAATAATCTTATTTTAAGACTAACAATACTTACTGTTTCTAATAATAAACAAACTGATAGTTCTAGTATAATTAGAACAACCGATTATATTAAATTTTTTGCTAGAGATAGAAAGTATATATTTAAAACAATTAAGTATACAGATATAGAAAATAATATTATGGTAGAAAATATAATTCCTAAAGTATCTTATGATATTGAAAAAACGATACTACACAAAATACTAACTAAAACTAAAAAAAATATGAGTGATTTCATGTCAGAAAACAATAGTGATAATTATTTCTTTTATAGAACGTTAGGTATGACATATTATGGATATGCCTTTAATGAACCTCCTTTATTTAAGGTAAATGGAGTACAGCAAGTTTCATCAACGCTTAAAACTATTTGCTTAAATAAAGATATATCTAAGTATGCAGCTATTTGTGTTTTCTATAGTTCGTTATTTTACTGGTTCTGGACAGTATATTCTGATTGTTATAACTTTACAAAGAAGGATTTCAGCAGATTAAATATTGATCTGGAAGAACTTTACAAATTTAGTGATGAGTTTGAAAGCATTTATAAGGAAATAGAACAGTCTTTATATCAAAATGGTGAAAAAGTATTATATAAAAAAGCTAAAGGTGATACAGAATATATGCTATTTAGACCAAGATATTCGAAAAAGGTTTTTGATAAGGTTGATTTTATTTTGGGAAGTTATTATGGATTAACCACAGATGAAATTAATTATTTAATAAATTATGATATTAAGTTTAGAGTTGATGATGGAGATTAAAAATATGAATTATAAGATACAAAGTCTAAATGGCTTTAAAATGTATTTTGATCAAGTAGTGAACGTATTTAAAGCAAAATATGATACTGACGAGGATATAAACCTTGATAAATTAGCTGAAATAACAGGTTTAAATAGAAGAAAAGCTAGACTTATATTAAATTACCTTGCTGATCTAGGGTTAAGTCAAAAAGCATCACTCAAATCCACTGAGTTAGGGAGACTAATTCATAAGTATGATGATTTTTTAGAAGATAAAGGTACATTGTGGATCATGCACTATTTGCAAGGAACTAATGATTACGTAATTATATGGAATAGATTGCTAAACTTTTTGGGTAATGTAGATACATTTACACGAGAGGATTTACTGGAATTATTCGTAGATTTAGAAACTCAAATAGGCGAATATACTTATAAAAATCATATAGGCAAGGAGATAAGGATTATAATAGATGCATATACGAATCAGAGATTTTCTAACTTATATATTATTGAAGAACAGAATAAAAAATATAAAGTTAACAAAAACCCTGAAGTACCTAATCTAATTTTACTAGCCGCTATAAAAAGATACCAAGATATAAATTACCCTGGAGCTACATCAATTTCTATTAATGAAATAGCAACTGCAAAAAATTCTCCAGGTAGGATTTTCTTTATTGATGAGCACGTTTTTAGGCAGAAACTTGAGGAACTAAAAAATCGGAGATATATAGGAATTGAATCAAGAGCTGATTTAGACCAAATAAGAATAAAAACGAATAAGAGTTTTGAAGATATTATTGAAGTGTATTATGGAGGGAAGGAATGGAACTAGAAACTCTAATTAATGTCCAACTGAATGAGAGATATAAAAACTTTTTAATACATGGACCTGCACTAAGTGGTAAGACTGAATTAGCTAGAAGAATTTGTGAAAAGTATCAGTGTAAATACATTTCTTTACTTGAGTTATTGATAAATAATAAAGAGGCTAAAGATAACATAGATATATTTGGACCTTCAAGATTAATTCAATATATTAAAGATATTACAGAAAATGATAAATTAATGGTTGTTGATCAGATTGATTTTTTAATAAACACTTGGACCGATAGTGAAGTAAGAGATTTTATGGTGTTTATTGATAAAAACCAATCAGAGAGCTGTTATATTTTTGTAATGCAGACTCATAAGCTTTTAGAGAAGGAAGAGTTAATTAGTTTAAGTGATAAAGGTACTCATAGGATGTTTAATGTTGTTAATTTAAGGGGTGATATTAATGACTAAAATTAAAGAATTACTAGATATTAAAAGTAGTTATTCAAATCAGGTAGATTTACATAGAGAATTTAATGATAGAGCTTTAAAGAAAGACAGAATGTCAAAATATAAGCCGATTAAGTCGCATAGAAAGGCTTTTGAGATTATAGCAGAGGGAGCTTATACTACTACATCAAAAAGATGTTTTGTATTATCAGGATCTTACGGAACAGGTAAATCCCATTTACTACTTATGGCGGCTAATTATTTTGAAAGTCAATCTGATACCGATGAAATGATAGAGTTTTTTAAAAATTATGCTGAATCTGAATCAGAGGAATTAGACAAGAGAGCCGAACTTTTAAAAACTATAAGAAAGGAAAATAGATATATAGTAGCTATAAGTAACTATGGAACAAATAAATTTGAAACATATATATTAAAAGCTATTGAGGAAGCTTTAAATAGAGAAGGTATATCTATTGAAGAGATGAGCAGCTACTATCTGGAGGCAGTAAAAAAGATAGGGCTTTGGGGTGATAGCGAAGATCAATATTATTATGAAAAATTAGAGAAAGAACTAGAAAATAGATATTCTGAATGGACTATAAATAAATTAATAAGTGAGTTAAAACAGTACAATAAGGATGCTATTGATATTTTTAAAGAGTTACATAAAATTGTTACAACTTCAGAATTTGAATTTGACAAAGATAACTATGTGGAAATAATAAAAGAGATGACCAAGAGCAAAATTATTAGAGATAATTTTGCTGGACTTGTTATTTTATATGATGAATTCGATTATCAGTTGAAGGGAAAAAGATTTGACTTAGATGAGTTTCAAAAATTTGCTCAAATGTGTGCAGCTTCGATAATGGACGATTTTCCCATTATTTTTGTTGCATCTACTCATAGATCATTTGTATCTTATAAAACGACATATAATTCTGAAGATTTTTCAACGGTAAGTGATAGAATTAGGGAAATACCACTAGAGACAGAAGGAATTGAGGAAATAATATCAGCAGTTGTAAATCCTCAAAAGAATTCAAATTCGTGGAAAGAAAATATTGTTCCAAATTTATCTATGCTTAGTACGATTTCAAATGAATGTTCCTCATTAAAAATCTTCAATTTATCTAGTCCTAAAATAAAAAAGAGAATAGTTGAAAATATATACCCTATGCATCCAATGGCAACATACTCTTTGCTTAAGTTGGCTTCTGATCTAGGATCTAATAATCGTTCAGTTGTAACCTTTTTTGCTGATGAAAAACAATATCTAGGTTCATTTAGCTGGTATATTAATAATCACGATATCTTAGATAAAAACGGTAAGTTACAATTTTATTCTGTAGCTTCTTTATTTGAATTTTTCAAGGATAGAATTAAATCAGACAACGGTGAGCTAAGAAGCACAATTAGAGATTTAATAAGAAATTTTGAAACTTCATTGAAAGAACTTAATAAGTATAAGGTTGCAGAAAGAGCAAACGTATTAATTAATGAGTTAGATAATGAGATATATGAAAAGATTTTAAGAGTAATGATTATATATCAAATAATTGGTATGGCCATAAATGAAGTTACTTTAAAATTTGGTTTATATCTTAATAGTGAAACTGAAATAAAGGAATTACAACATTCTATAAAGGTTGCATGCAGCAAAAAAATAATCTATTACAATGATCAAAATAAGTCTTACGAATTTAGAAGAAGCGATGCTGTTGATGTTGTAGCGCTTATAAATGAATATAAAACAGAACCTAATAATGCTCCTCTAGATATTATAAAAGAGTTAGAAGCATTAGCGAAGGATATCCAAGTTGATAAATTAAGTAAGTTCTTAAAAACAAATATTTATCTTGATGCTAAAAGATATAACTATACATTTTCAGAAGATAAGAGATTTTTGAAAAAATACGCAACGGTAAAGGATATTGAAAATAAGGCTATATTTCAAAATTTAAATAAACTCATAGATAATGAAGATGATTTTAAAAAGGGCTTTGAAGGAATAGCGCTTTATGTTATATGTGAATCTGAAGATGAAGTAAAGAAGGCTAAGGAACTTGTAAAGCATAATTATTTTGAACGCATTATTGTTGGTGTTACTAATGAAGAAATACCTATGTATGATGTTATATTTTCATTAAGAGCTGCTTTGAAGCTAGATGTAAGTGAATTTTCAACTCAAGATCAAGGAGTTTTAAAGGAAACTATTAGACAGTATGATAATGCAATAAATCAGTCGCTTACAAAATATAATACAAGTAAAAATCTCAATTACTATGGCAAGGATGGAGATTTGCTTACAAATTCAGCCAATGAGGATGATGCAGCTATAGCTAAAGTACTTGAGACCATTTATGAAAGCAAGAGAAACAAAATAAGACATGAGGATTTAAATAAGTCTCATGAATTTAAAGATAAAGGTAACTCAGCGCTAAAGGAAGCTGTAGAAATTTTACTTGATGCTAATAAGGAATTAGCATTTAGAAAAGATTACGCTGCTGACCGTGGAGATAAAAGATATCTCCAAAATGTTTTATATGCAAATGGGGTTATTAAACAGACACATACAGTTGGTCAAAGTATAATCTGTGAGGTTGAGAGCAATGTTAACAAGTATAAGTCTACACTTCCTGCACTTGCAGAAATGATAAATGTGATTTTAGATAATGAATTTCACCTGAAACTAAGTCCAAGTGGATTTGTTGAGGGAGTCATGAAAGAATATGGCATTGGATATAATTCTGCAATATTATTCTTTGCTATGGTAAAAAGATATTTTAGAGATAGTTTGACTATATCTAATGTTGGCGAAATAGGTATTTTAAATATTACATCCTATGACTCTTTATTAGATCTTTTATACAATAAAAAACACAAAAATACGATAATAGAATATAAAAAGATTGAAACGCACGATGAGGCATTAATAAAAGCTTTGAAAAAAATCTTTAATCCTGATGAATTAGAAGTATCAAAAGATGCAACTCTAGATGGGGTACATTCTCTACTTTCTAATTGGTATAAGGGATTGATGCCTATTCAAAAGGTTAAATCTATTTACGAAGGGAAATTAGATAAACTTATTGAGGTGTTTAATAAAATTGAAAATATAAAATCTAGAGATTTTATACTTGAAGAATTTAAGACTATTTATGGATATGATAAAGACGATTTAATTTTAGAGGATAAGGTGCAGGATTTAGCTGAAAAGTTTGCTAAGGACAAAGTGTTGATAGAAAGTGGTTATCAGATACTTATAGATAAAATAATAAGGAGATTCGGAGATGTTTTTGAGCAAGAAATATCAACAATGAAAGCATTGGATGATATTTTAATACAGTGGTTTGAAGGACTTAGTGATATTCAAAAGAGTTATAACAATGATTTACAAACAACTGAAAGTAAACAGTTAGTAATGAACATTGGAAAAAGTACCTCTCATGAAGACTTTATACTTGATAAGCTGCCAATAGCTTACTCGCTAAATAAGATTAGTGAATGGACTACTGATAAAACAGAATCATATATCAGTAAAGTTAGAGAGGCAAAAAAGCATATTGAAGAAAATGTATTTTTAGTTGAGCCTCCAATATATTCTATAGATGCTTTAAATAAGAACGAAATAAAGTTAAGCGATTCTAATATTCAGGTCGAATATAGGCAACAGGCTATTATAAAAATTACTGCTGGTTCAAATCATAAAGTTATTTATGCTACGTCTAATGATGAAGAACCAAGTAAAGAAGAAATTCAAAGGGAAGAAGATAGCAAAGAAATAACTATTAAGGTTACGAACGATAAACCAATAAAGTTTTGTGCTTTTGATAACGAAGGGAAGTTTAGCAAAACTATAAGAGTTGAATTTATAAATCAAGATAATAAATACGTAGTAAAATATGATATAAAACCAAAACAAACTAACCTATTTAACAAAGAAAAGGTTAGTGAGGAATATAAAATTTCAGTTGTATTGCCTAAAGACACTTCAAGTTTAAAAACTTGTTTGAATAGCATATTAAACGAAACAGAAAATAAATATTCAATAAATAAGAAAGAAGTTATTAATATTCTTAATGATATTATTAGAGAACTTCAGGAGTAAATATGAGTAAAGTAATATTAATAGAAGATTTTGAAAAAACATATCAAGAAAAATATGATGTTCTAGTATCTAAGGTTAATGACTATGTGGATGGATATAATTCAATTTTAAATGCAATATATCAAGGGTTAGAATTAGTTGTTGTTGTAAGAGACAAACATTGTATGAATTGGTTAAAAAAAATGCAAATACAATATCTTGAAAATAGAATCAAGATTACTAAGTATTCGCCTAAAACTAATTTACAAGAAATAATAGGTATTAATATTCCTGATTATGTTAGTGATGATGATATAGCTAAGGATGAGTTTATTCCTAATGCGGATAAATTCATATTTAGTAAAAATTTAAGTTTTGAAGATAATTTATTAAATCACTATTTTGGAATATATTTTACTCAGGAACAATTTCCTTTTTATAATATATTTGATCTTTTAAATAGTATGGACTTTAGTCTAATAGATAATATAAAAAAATATAGAGTGCTTAACAAGGTTTATAAAAATAAATTAAGACAATGGAATGAAAATTGCACCAATGGTATCCAAGAGAATATTATATCTGAATTTATTAGTAATCCTAGTAAATTATTTGATATTTTATCAAAATATTCGGTGTTAAAGAAGTATCCTATTAGTTTACAAATCATAGTTATAGGAGATATTACTAAAGCCCTAAATAAGATTAACTTAAAGATAGATACATTTATATTAGATAGTATTGATATTCAGGAATTAAAGAGTCACATAAAGTTATTTTTAAATGATATCAATATTACAGATTTAAGTCAGTCAGAAATGATTGAGTATATTGATATGCTTTCAGGACATTTAAATGAGGAAGCTCAATTTGTGCGAAAGCTTTTAGACAAAAATAATTCTACCATTAATAAATCTATAATAAACAAGATAATAGATAAGTTTGAGGGTACTAATATATTTGATAGTAATTTTGAAGAATATTTATCAAATTTGATACCACCAAATTATGTATTAGATCCAGAAAAAAATAATAGTATTGATGACTGGATTAATTGGGCTATAAGCTCATATCTACCATATAGATTCTGGATGGAAGATACAGATACTTTTGATTTGAGCATTGATAAGTATTCAGAAAAGTATGGGGATTGGGTATTTAATAACTATAGTAGCTTAATATCGAGTGAATCAAAAATGATATATAAAACTATGAAAAATATAAGCTCAAATCTTAAAACTGATAATACTTCACTGATTATTATGATAGACAATTTTAATTATAAGTACGTAAATTATAGCAAAGAGCTTTTTTCTAAAGAAGGATTTGCATTAACACAAAATACACCAACATTAAGTATGTTACCTACGGCTACTGAGGTATCTAAATATGCATTTTTTAGTGGTGAACCATTTGAGAGTTTTGATAAAAAATATTCTGTATTGTGCAAGCAGTGGGAAAGTATGTTGGAAAAAAGATTTAAGTACTTGCCTGATTTGAATTCCTTGGAAAATACCTATGAAAAGGATGCAGATGTGTATATATTAAATTATTTAAGTTTAGACAAGGTACTTCACGATAATTCCAAAGATTCAGCTATTCCACTAAGGCAGAGGATCAAAGCTGAGCTAAGTGCTATGGTGGACAAAGTTTTAGCATTCATACATAGGCTGGGAGTAGATAATTTAATAAAAATATATATTATATCAGACCATGGAAGTACAAGAATAATTAGTGGTCAGGATAATCTTATTCCAGAAAAATTTCACAAAGATAAATCTGATGATGCAGGATATAAATATATTAAACTTGATGATAGCAAATTCAGCATATATAAAGATGGTATAGGTAATTTATGTTACCCCATGGATAAGGCTAGGTATGGTGTTAAGTATAATTATATGATAGCTAAATCATACAACAGATTTTTAAAGATTAATGAAGACACATATGTTCATGGAGGAATTTCACCAGAGGAGCATATAATTCCGCTTCTTAAATTTGAAAAAGTAAATGTAACTATTAATAGACCTACTGTTGGCTTAAAGAATAATAACTTTAGATTTAATACTTTAGCTAATTTTGTACTCGAAATTAAAAATTTTAATGATTATGAAATTAATAATTTATCTATTACCATTTTAAATGACAATATAAAAGTTAAAGATGATGTTTATGCGGTTGGAGATATAGAATCCTATAAATCTAAGGAATATATTATAGGTAATGCTAGGATAACCAACAACAAAGAAGTTACTCAATATCTTAAATTAAAACTAGACTACGAATTTGTCGGCAAAAAGTACTCAGATACTATAATACTTGAGCTTAATATTAAATCAATACAGGAAAGTAAATTTGATTTGAATGACTTGTTTTAGCAAAGGTGGGAGAAATGATGGAAGAGTTTGAACAAATAGCTTATAACTGCTATGGAGATGTAATTATAAATAAAAGCCTTATTCAAAAGGCAGGGTTCTCATCAAGAGCTATACCTACATATGTAGGGGAGTGGATTCTTTATAATTTTTTAGAGGATGGAGAGCTTACTGAAGAGGCTAGAACTAAAATATCTAAATTTATAACACAATATCTACCTCAAAAAGGTGAAAAAGAAGAAGTTAAAAATAGACTTATAAATATGGAAACAGTAAGATTACTTAATGACTATAATGTTTCTGTTAATCTCAAGACTGGTAAAAGAACTTTAAATATTCCTTTTTTAGATAAAAAAGATGCTTATGTTTCGGAGGATATAGTTGAGAAAAACTCCTTGCTTTTATCAAGTGGTGTGTGGGGAGTTGGTGAGTTGTTTTTTGTACCACCAACTTCACCAAGAGAACCTGGTCAAGTATGGATGAGAGATTTTAAGCCTTTTCAAGTGGGATTTGTTGATATTGAATATTATAAAGAATGTAGAAGCAGTTTTACAATAAATCAATGGATAGAACTTATAATTTCAAGTATGGGATTTAATCCGTCAATATATAATGATAGACAAAAGCAAATTCTTATCACACGGTTGCTGCCAATGGTTGAACCCAGAGTTAATCTTGTAGAATTGGCTCCAAAAGGTACAGGTAAGTCATTTGTTTATGATAATGTGTCAAGGTATACAAGAGTTGTTGGTGGAGGGAAAGTTTCACCAGCTGTTATGTTCTATAATTTGACTACAAGTACTCCTGGGCTTATTTCAAAATATGATTTAGTTGTGCTCGATGAGATACAAAGTATTCAAGGTGATAGTACAGGTGAGTTGATAGCTGGTTTAAAAGTTTATCTTGAGTCTGGTAAGTTTAGTAGAGGAAACACAGAGGCAACTGCAGAAGCTGGCTTTGTTATGCTTGGCAATATTACGCTAAATGAAAATAGACAGCCAGCTTATCAAGACGAAGGTATATTTAAAGAGATACCTAACTTCTTACAAGAAACTGCTTTTATTGATAGAATACATGGTATAATTCCAGGTTGGGATATGCCCAGAATTTCTGCTGAAACTCCTTCAAAAACATTGGGATTTAAGGGTGATTTCTTCTCAGAAGTCTTACACAGTTTACGCAGTGAAGTGGCATTCACTGATTATGTTAATTTAAATATGTATTTAACAGGCTGTAAGGATTTAAGAGATAGGAAAGCAGTAACAAGATTGGCAAGCGCTTACTTGAAAATTTTATTCCCTGATCTAAATTTAACCCAGGAGGAATTTATAAAATTTTGTGTAAAGCCTGCAGTTGAGCTTAGACAAAGAGTGAGAGATGAGTTGCATAAAATGGATAAAGAATATGAAAGGGTAACTATCGAAATAGAATCATAGAACCAATATAAAGAATTTAAAGTAAGAAATATTTTATAAGAAATTGAGATAATTAATATGATTAAGAATTTTACTAGAACAATAACTATAGAGTATATTATGTAATTTTATACAGAAGGTTATAGCACTTGGGAGGATATAATGAACAAATTATTAGGAGTAGCTTGGGAGAATATTTTTAGCAACCAGAGATTCTCCACTACGTTCCCAATCCCTGGAATGGGGTCAGACCCCATAGGAGATGACTTCCAGTCATCTCCTTCCTAATCAGCTCTCTTTTTAACTTCCAATCAAAGCTACCTAATTTTACAGCTCCCACCCTACCTGCTCACTATCAAAACAAGTTCTAAAACCATTATCATTAATATTTTTTAGTATCTTACAAACATATTCCTTGCTCTTCTCAATTAAAATACTTATTCTACCAGTAATACTGGCTGCTATTCCTAAATTTCCGCTGCCAGCGAATTGATCCAAAACAATTTCTCCAGGCAAAGTTATAGCTTCTAAAATAGCTTTAAATAAATTCACTTTATTTTTAGCTTTTCTACCCATGTTCGATACAAAATTACCTTTTTTCCAAGGCACACATGCATAATATATTAAACCGCATTCCTCAGCAAATTTTTTTATATGGTAAATATAATCATAATTATTAGCATTTTCTTCAGGAATGAATTCAACAAGAAAGGCACCTGGTTTTAGTACTCTGGCTTTTTCTTTGAAGTCATCAATTGTATATTTAAAGCATTCATTTTATCTCTTAACCTTCCCCTTATAGTAGATTCGGGTTTGTCAGGTATCATATTTTTAATCTCTTTGATTGTCATTTCTCTTTTTTCTAATTTTAATATGTCCCAAATTTTATCAGCTAAAGTTGCATTATTATTCATGTTTTTTCCTCCATTTATCATTCGTATTAATACTTAAATATAATTTCATTATCTTTTATTTAGATCATTATAATAAGATATTTAAGAATAAAAGAAGATACAAACAAGTGTTTGCATAACCTCTTTCTAATTGGAAAGAATAAGTAATACGAAACCACTAGAAACAGGAGATAACTATGGATTATAATAAAGTTGAAGATTCTCTTTAAATAAGGCAGTGAAGCTTATAAATTTATGAAAAGGATGTGATATATATGAAATGGAATGAAATAAGAGAAAAATATCCTAATAAATTTGTGCTATTAAAAGCCTTAAAAAGCCATGTGAATGGAAATAAAAAGATAGTAGATGAGGTAGCTTTAGTTAAAATAATACAAAATCCTAAAGAAGCAAATGAAATACTTATAAGAAGTAAGGGAGATACATTTGTTTTTCATACATCAAAAGATGAATTAAGTCTGACTATTGTACAAAATCATGTTTACAGAGGGATAAATAATTATGAAAATAGCATTTAAGAATGAACTCTTACATACTTCATTAGAAATAATATATAAAGGAAAAACAAAAATAGTCAATGATATGATTATAGACACAGGAGCATCACATACAATAATTTCTCCAGATGCAGTCATAGAATTAGATGTTGAGCCAGAAGGCCAAGATGAATTTGTAACTATGTATGGAATTGGTGGAGAACAATATGCTTATAGAAAATCCATAGAAGGTATAAAAATGTGTAACCATGAATTAAAGGATATAAAAATTGATTTTGGGTTAGTAGATGACTATGGGAAAATTAATGGATTACTAGGATTAGATATTTTGCTAAATCTAAATGTTAATATAGATCTAAAAAATTTTACATTAAGCATTCAATAGATTATCATATTAATATTCTGTAAGGGTACTGATATTGCCTAAATCTCCTTAAAAGTTATAATTAGGACAACATAATTTCTAATAAGGTGAGGCATAAATGATAGCAAGGTGAATCCCTTCGCTCCTTCGCAAATGTACTAGGTATCACTGGTAAAGTGTCACAATTTCAAAAGTCGTTAACTTGTAAGAGATAGCTGCTTAACTTAAAGTTTAAGTGAGTATCTCTTTATTGTTAAATCTAATAGTTTATATAGTTACATAAGGGAAGTTACGGGAAAATTTCAATTCATAATTCGGAAGACAGACCACTCTTTAATTCTCAGAGTAGTCTGTTTTTGTTTATAGACATGAGGGGTGACCTAAAACTATTATCGAACATATGTTTGAATTTAGAAAAATTGGTAATACTTTTAATGTAATGCACTCTACTATAAGAGGTGAAATGGGATGAATATTTATCAGGACTTTTGCTGCGAACCAATTTTTATTAAAGAGGATAAGGAGGACTATAAAAGCTATATCCAGATTGATGCTATAATGAAAAAGCTTTTCAGCATAAAAAATCCAATACCTATTATTGATTTTTTAAATTCAATTTATGGAGATAACATAAGCTATGGTGCTAAAATTAGTTATAGTGATAAAGAAATAATTAATAGAAAAAATAGTTCCAGCAAGCTAGTAAGCTTTTATGCTGATATGTACATAACTATTACAGATGACAATGAGGTATATGAGTATGCCCTAGAGTTTCAAACTATATTTGATAAGGAAATTGCTGTCAGAATTTTTAGATATAGTTTTGAAAGAGCTGTAAAGTTAGCGGATTATTCAAAGGCAAAGGAAGTCATAAAACTAAAAATGCCAGAACCCTATATTATTCTTATTGAGGAGGCTGGTGGAATAGAGGACACTATTAAATTAGAAATGGAGTTTAGTAAGGGAGTTACTTTAAAGTATTATATAAAAGTTCTCAGGTACTGGACTTATGATTTGAAAAAACTTTATGAGGAGAATATGTACCTTCTTTATCCTCTTCAGATTTTTAAACTTAGAAAGAAAATGAATGAAGTGAGTATTAGCAATAAAGTAGAAGAAGTAAAAAAATCTGAGATGTTTAAATTATATGAGGAAATGATAATCCTTTTAAAAAATACACTTACAGCTATTGATAAGGCTTATGAAGATGGTAAAATAGAAATAGGCGATTATAATGAAATGAATATAGTAATTGAAAATTTAAGTTCATATTTTATAAATATGTACGGAAAATATAGAGATTTTGATTTGGAGGTTGAGAGTATGGTTAAAAACTTTTATGATCCAAGAGTTGAAGAAAGAGGCATGGCAAAAGGGATGGTCAAGGGAATAGAAAAAGGGTTAGAAAAAGCAAAATTTGATGTTGCTCAGAATATGCTAGCTGATGGGGAGTCAGAAGAAAAAATAAAGAAATATACAGGGGTTACTGACAAGGACATTGAGAGAATAAAGAAAATGTTAGAAACTCAAGGAGAACATTAAACAGAACATTATCAGTTAATAAAACAGATTACTCTAAAATAACTAAGTGTAGTCTGTTTTTATTTGTAAAGAAGATAGATAAGCATAGAGTAATTAATAAGCAACCATAGATTGTCCACTACGTTCCCAATCTATGGCATAGGGTCTGACCCCATAGGAGATGACTTCCAATCATCTCCTTCCTAATGAAACCTTGCTCTACCAAGCATTCTCCGAATTAAATGACATAAGTTCACCAACAAGCGAAACTGTAATTATTTCACTATCGCTCATTATTGAATGATTAATATTTCTACGATCTATTCACTTGAATTCCGTTAGGTACTATTCTATAGCTATTTTTTTACATAACTAGCCAATTAACTTAAATTGGCAATTCTGCATATATCTCTACATTAACTTTATAAAACAATTCTCCATATTTAAAAGAATATTAAATGTACTTTTATTTGCATTAAATATCTTGGTTGAATAAATTTGAAGTCACCATAAAGATAAATGAGATGCAGCTTCAATTGAAAACTCAGCAAGAGACTCAAATACAACATCTGCTAAAGCAAAATCTAATGTTCTTGATAATTCACAAGGTACACATACACAGGACATTCCTGCACGCTTTGCTGAAAGTAGACCTGGTGGCGAATCTTCAATAGCTATGGATAATTTAGGAGAAACACCCATATCCTTCAATGCACAAATATACAACTCTGGATCAGGTTTTACAAATCTCACATCATCGGCACATTTTATTGTACTAAATACATCAGCAATGCCCATTTGAGATAAATTAGATTTAACCCATTTACTTGGCGAACTTGAAGCAATTCCTAAGGAAATATTGTTCTCTTGAGCTGCTTCAATCAGTTCTAAAACGCCTGAGCGTGGTTTTAAACTTAATACATATTCTCTCAGTATGGAACGTCGCTTCTGTTGAAGCGAAAAAATATCGATAGTTTCCTTTACGATCGTTTGAAGATGTGTAAGAGGATTAAATGAGTTTTCTCCAACTAATCCAATACGCTGCTCCCAAAGGCTTCGTTCTAAAGAGATATCAAATTGATTATATATATCATTCCAAGCTAAAAATTCAGCCATTTCTGTATCAAGTATTGTTCCATCAAAATCAAAAATAATTGCATATTTGTTTGCATTAGTTGCCAACATTAAGTATTTCCTCCAATTTACCATCTTTTTTCAAAACAAAGTATCTAAAGTATGTCATAGCCATAGCAGTAGTAATACCCATTATAGCAATACTCAGCCAGAAAAATTCAATGTTGTTTTGCTTTAAAAAGAAATTAAATCCTATTTCGCCTATTAAACTTCCAAGACATCCACCAATTCCCCATGCAACTGTGGAAATACCAAGATAAATTCCTGACTGTCCAGTTTGGTTCACTAAAGTTTAGATAATCTGTTGTTAGAATTTTGCCTTTGACACCTTTTCTCTCTAAATGCTTTAAAGTTTCTAAGAGAGGGGTTACACCGCCGCTAGTGATAAAAGCTACAGACATTATGAATTCATCACATTTTACAAGTTCCGAAGCAACATCGCTTAAAACTTTCCTGTTTTTACTGTAATCATTTATTATAAGCTTAGGTTTCAATGCTAAATTTGAATTTACTAAATTATTAATTAATTCAGTTTCACTTGCTGTTAAGATATCTTTAGCAAGTATTGATTCCTTAGGTGAGTCTGTATCAATGGATTTAATATTTATATCCGATTCTAGGAACGGTATATTATCTATTTCAGTTGAGTTCTCCATACTATCCTTCCTTAAATGTTTCTTGCAACAATATTAGCTATATTTCGCTTAATATTATAACATATATGTATAATTTTTACTTACAAACTTTGGGCAAATCATTAATTAGTTAAATTAAGATATAAAAGTACTTATGTACTAGACTTATGATTTGAAATAACTATATGAAGAAAATATGATGTTCCTTCATTGCAGAAAAAGATGACAGCTAAAATAAAGAAGGTTTTAGAAGAGGGGAATGAAAGGTATATATTGGTTTCCTATAAGGAAAAATAATAATTTCTGTAATTTGGTATGTTAAATAGCTATCTCACTCCTACACTCCTTCGCAAAGGTACTTGTTTCCACCAGAAGAATGTTATAGAATGTGGTCTATAATAATTAGTAATTTTTCAAAAGAGAAGGCAGGGATATACATGGATAATGTTATAAAAGAGAATACTGATATTATTATAGAGAAGTTACTGAGTCTTTTAAGAAAATTAGAAATTGAACATAAGTTATATAAGCACAAGGAAGTTTTTAATATGGAAGATATCAGCGATTTGGATATGAAGTTTGAAGGGGAGTATTGTAAAAACCTGTTTTTGCGAAACAGTAAGGGAGATGTACATTACCTTCTAATAATACAGGAGTCAAAAAAAGCAGATCTTAAGGAGTTAGCAAGAGATATAGGAAGCACAAGATTATCTTTTGCAAGTAATGAGAGACTATATAAATACCTTAAGCTTATACCGGGGTCTGTAACTCCTTTCGGGATTGTAAATGACCTAGAAAGGGAAGTAATAGTGCTTTTAGATAGTGATTTAGTTGGTTTAGATAAAATAAACTTTCATCCTAATACTAACACAGCAACTATTACTGTTTCTTATAAAGGACTCAATAAGTTTTTACAGTATCAAGGGAATACTATGAATATTGTAAAGATACAATGCTAGTAAGGATGCCCAAAATTCTTTAATGGGTTTGGAATACTATGAATATTGTAAAGATACAATAATACATTTGAGCGAGGAGATAGCGGTGCCTAAAAGGTGCCTAAAAGGTGCCAGGCACCGGAGAAAGGAGAACTACCTTCTAATTTCATAGGAAAATTAGCAAGCGGAGTCCTTTCACTCCTACGGCAAGGTGGCTGGAACTACTCGCAAAGTGTCACAATTTCAAAAGTTGTTAGCCTGTAAGAGATAGCTGCTTAACCTAAAGTTTAAGTGCCTATCTCTTTTTTATTAAATTTAATGGTTTGTATAGTTACATAAGAGAAGACTTTCTTAAAGAATTTAAGAATGCAAAAATATAAGAACAAAAGAATAAAAATTCCTAAGAATTTTGGAATTCAAAAATTAAGGAATTAAGCTTATACTTGTTCATGCTTCTCAATTCATCTGGTATCATATACAGAATCTAGCTGATTTGTTTTGGGTAAACTTTGCTAACATAAATAATAAATTTATGGATAAAAAATATGGCATGGGGTCAGATCCCATAGGAGATTGCTGGAAGTTATCATAAGATATTTAAGAATAAAAGAAAATACAAACAAATGTTTGTATAATCTCTTTCTAATTGGAAAGAATAAGTAATAGAAAACCACTAGAAAGAGGAGATAACTATGGATTATAATAAAGTTTATAATAGATAACCTAGAATTTAAAGAAGATAAGGGAGTAGAACTTCATGAATTAGAGCTTCAGCTAGAGAAATTAATAAAATCTATAGAAAAAGAAACACAATTTAGTGCAAGAGGCGCTTGCACAAATTACTTGGTATTATGCCTATAAGGTGCCTACCACGGTCTAAAGGAGAATTGAAATTTCATTTATTTTTCTTATATAGCTTACGTAATAAATCGTGATGTTTCAAACCTAATTTCATAAAAATATTAAAATCAATAATTATAAAGACAGGAGCGGCAAAATTCCGTTAGTTAACTAGTGTTGATTAATAGGTTATAATATAGTAAAGGATGTTTTTTTGTAAAGGAGGCAAATAAAAATGGATAAGAAAAGTGATTTATATGAACAATTCTTAAAATATTCATATTATGATTTAAAAGAACTATTTAAGAGTGCTAAGACTAAAGAAGAAAAGGACTTTTATATGCTGCTATCAGATATAGTTTTACAAAAAAAACAACAAGAAGTGATTGGTAAAAGATAATGCCTACTTATACTATCTTCGCAGGAGTAAATGGTGCAGGAAAAACCTCCATATACAATACTATATATTATGAAAAAAATAAGGATGAAAAAAGAATAAATACTGATGAAATGGTAGAAAGAGTTGGATCATGGAAGGACAGTAATCTTCAAATGAAATGTGCTAGAGAGAAGATTTTATGAATCATTAGAAAATCTAAAATAAGTTTTAGAATTATGTGATGAAGTTAATATATATGATAATACCAGTAAATTTACACATATAGCTTTTATTACAGATGGAATAATTGTATGGAAAAAAGATATTATACCATTGTGGATTTCTTCAATTTTGGAGTAAAAATTCACTTTGTGAATTCAATTTAATATAAATGTGTACGGAAAATATAGAGATTTCCATTTGGAGGTTAACACTATGGAAAATAAAGAATATAAAAAACCAAGTAAAGAAGAGCTAAAAAAGAAGTTGAATCAAATCCAATATAGTGTAACTCAAGAAAATGCCACAGAAAGGCCATTTCAAAATGAGTTTTGGGATCACAAAGAAGAAGGAATATATGTAGATATAATATCAGGTGAGCCGCTTTTTACATCTAATGATAAGTTTGATTCAGGCTGTGGATGGCCCAGCTTTACAAAGCCTATAGAGAGAAAGGTGATAAAAGAGAAGGCTGATTTCAGCCATAAGATGCATAGAATTGAAGTTAGAAGCAAAGATGCAGATTCTCATTTAGGGCATGTATTTACTGATGGTCCCTTAGAAAAGGGAGGACTTAGGTACTGCATAAACAGTGCTGCCTTAAGGTTTATACCAAAAGATAAATTAGAAGAAGAAGGGTATGGAGAATACCTAAAATACTTTAAAAAACGTAGGATGTTTAGTTATCCTACGTTTTTTACTTTTTGTTTTGTATCAATAAATTAGTAATTTCAAATGAGTAACAAAAGTTACGGAAATAGTGAGCAGAATATAGTAAACTTTATATCATTGAAGTAAAGAAATAAAAACAAGAAATTATTAATTTTATACTAAAAAAGAGGAGGACATAATATGTCAATGTTTTGTTATCAATGTCAAGAAACTGCTGGATGTGCAGGTTGTACTGTAAAAGGTGTTTGCGGTAAAGATGAATCTGTAGCAAAGGCTCAAGATTTATTAATATATGTAACTAAAGGACTTGCTATAGTAAGTAATGAAGGAAGAAAGGTTAATGTGATTGATAGTAAGGTAGATAAATATATAACAGAAAATCTATTTATAACAATTACAAACGCTAATTTTGATAGAGATTCAATTTTAAATAGAGTAAGAGAAACTTTAAAATTAAGAGAAGAATTAAAAACTAGAGTAGTTAAAGCTGGTGGACAAGTTGGAGAAGTAAAAATAACTGGAGGTTTCTTTAAAAAGTTATTTGGAAAGCAAACAAAGGAAACAATAATGCCAGATGCAGTAGCTTGGACAGCTGATAATGCAATAGAATTTGATGCTAAGGCTGAAAAAGTTGGAGTTCTTTCAACAGCAAATGAAGATATAAGAAGCTTAAGAGAACTTATAACTTATGGATTAAAAGGATTAGCTGCTTATATGAAGCATGCAATGAATTTAAAATATAACAATGAAGAGATCCATGGATTCATGGCTAAAGCATTAGCTGCAACTTTAGATGATAGTTTAATAGTAGATGAATTAGTTGCTTTAGCATTAGAAGCAGGTAAATATGGGGTAGATGGTATGGCTTTACTTGATAAGGCCAATACTGAAAGTTATGGAAATCCTGAAATTACAACTGTAGATATTGGGGTTAGAACTAATCCAGGAATATTAATTTCTGGACATGACTTAAGGGATTTAGAAATGTTATTAGAGCAAACAGAAGGAACTGGAGTAGATGTTTATACTCATGGAGAAATGCTTGCTGGACAATACTATCCAAAGTTTAAAAAATATAAACATTTCGCAGGTAATTACGGAAATGCATGGTGGATGCAAAAAGAAGAATTTGAAAAGTTTAATGGACCAATACTTATGACTACTAACTGCGTAGTTATTCCAAAGGATTCTTATAAAAATAGATTATTTACAACAGGTGCTACAGGAATGCCAGGTTGTGCTCATATAGAAGCTAAGGCTGATGGAACAAAAGATTTCTCTAAGCTTATAGCAATGGCTAAGAAGTGCAAAGCGCCTACTGAAATAGAAAAGGGACAAATAGTTGGTGGATTTGCTCATAACCAAGTTATAGCACTTGCAGACAAAGTTGTAGAAGCTGTTAAAACTGGTGCTATAAAGAGATTCTTTGTAATGGCAGGTTGTGACGGAAGAGCTAAATCAAGAAATTACTACACAGAATTTGCAGAAAAACTACCTAAAGATACAGTTATATTAACTGCAGGGTGCGCTAAATATAAATACAATAAACTAAACTTAGGCGATATTGGTGGAATTCCAAGAGTACTAGATGCAGGACAATGCAATGATTCATATTCATTAGCTGTTATAGCACTTAAGCTTAAAGAAGTATTTGGATTAGATGACGTAAATAAACTACCAATATCATATAACATAGCTTGGTACGAACAAAAAGCTGTAATTGTATTATTAGCATTATTGCACTTGGGTGTTAAGAACATTCATTTAGGACCAACTCTTCCAGCATTCCTTTCACCAAATATTGCTAAAGTATTAGTTGATAACTTTGGAATTGGTGGAATAACTAATGTAGAAGATGATATGAAGATGTTTATGGAAAGCTAATATTAAGGTGCCAGGCACGGTCGAAAAGAGAATTGAGATTTTATAAGATAGCCTCTTAAAGCAAGAAAATCATAAGAGGCTATCTATTTTTTATATGTAAAATTCCAATGTAGCAACTATTATTGTTTTTAACAAATAGCATAATAAAGCTATTGATTTATATTGGGAGCGTAAAGCAAAATACAGAAAATGCGAACAAAAGTTCGCATAACCTCTTTTTATTTGGAAAGAATAAGTAATATAAACCACTAGAAAGAGGAGATAAGTATGGATTATAATAAAGTTGAGGATAAGGATATCTTCACTTTGAGTTTCAAACTACAAATAAAAGAGACGATCTAAAGAGATTTCTCTACTATGATGTATCTCTGTTTTGTAAAGAGGGAAGAAAAGTAAGAACAATCGTAATATATTCTTCAGAAATAGAGAATGTAGAAACCTTCATAGATGGTGGAACAATAAAATATAACATAGAAGCTTTTTATATGAAAAACTTAAATGGTGATGAAAAGTTAGAGTATCTGAGAGAAAAAATCTCTAAGGGTAAAAGCTTGACATCGGAAGACATATTAGCTTTAACATTAATACCACTTATGAGTGGAAAAGAAAGCAGCAGTGACAGAAGTTTAAAAAGTATAACCTTAGCAGAGAAAATTCCAGAAAGTAATGAGAAATTACAATGCTTAACGTTACTATATGCATTACTTGATAAATTCGGAGATGAAAAAGCAAAGAGTAAATTTAAGGAGGTAATCAGTATGACTGAAATAGGTAAAATGATAAGAGATGAGGCATTAAAAGAAGGAATTCAGGAAGGAATAAAAGAAGGTAAAAAAGAAGGAAAAGCAGAAGGTAAGTCAGAGATGCTCATAAAACTACTTATTAAAAAGTTTAAATCTGTACCTGAAGAATATAAAGAAAGAATAAGAAAATTACCAGAAGAAACTATAGATGTTATAGCTACTGATATATTTGAAATTGATAAGGCTGAAGAAATAGAAAAATATTTTTAAAAGGTGCCTTAAAAGGTACCTGCCACCGGAGAAAGGATAATTGAAATTTCATAATGAAGTAAAATCAAAAGCATTAGTTATTATATATGCTTATTTATTAAAAGGATGGTGATAAATCTGTCAGCGAATATAAAAATATATGATGATATTATTCCTATACTAAATATGAGTAAAATGAAAAAGTCTAAAAAGCGCACAAATAAAAATGTTGAAGTATGGACAGAGGAACAATATGAAGAGTATTTAAAAGGAATATATGGTATGGAATTTATAGCTGGATTCACAGAGAATGGGATGCCATATGGTTTGTTTAATGAAGAGATAGAAACATACATAGTAGAGAAAGATGATAATCATAATGAACCAGATGATGAATTACCATTTTAGTTATGAAGTAGTAAGCTTGAGAAAGGATTTTAGCTATGAGCAGAAAATCAACAGTACAATATCAACTAAATGATTTAAGAGGACAAACAGAGCCATCTGAAGAAGATATGAGAAATATCCTTAGGGCAGCAGATGAAATTATTTTTGTAGCAGGGAGAACAATGCTGGCAAAAATACTTAAGGGCTCAAAAGATAAGAAATTATTAGAAAAAGAGCTTGATCATTGTCCTAGCTATAGTTACTATAGCCAACTGTCAATTGAAGAAATAACGAAAATAATAGACTGGATGATTGTACACAATTATTTGGATATTAATTATAATGGAAGGCTTCCCATGATAATATTTTCAGAAAAGGGTTGGGAAACGTATAAGCCTTTTTATGTGGATGAGCTATATAATAATATTCTAAATGTGAATGAAGCTATATGTAATGATCTTATAGAACAGTTGAAGCTAACTAATAGAGAAGTAGTAAAGCTACTTTTATTAAAAATTGGAGGAAGTAAGAATATTGGGTTTATAAGATTTTTAAATAAATGGGGATTAGTTGAAGTGAAAAAAGTACGCTATATGATAAATGGTGCTATTTCTAAATTAAAATCTGTTTAAGTGGTATGTATAAAAGTGGAGTGTTCTAATTTAAAGTAGGTACGTAAAAATATTAAATATAGAGGATTGAGAATAACATTAGAGCAAAATCATAAGGGACTATTTATTTTTTATTATTTATAAAATTAATATATCAGCTATTATTATTTTTTATAGATGGCATAATAAAGCTATTAATTTAAATGGGTATCGAAAATTAAATCGTAGAAAATGCACGAATAAGTGTTTTCATAAACTCTTTTTGGTTGGAACTGATAAGTAACATAAACCACTAGAAAGAGAAGATTACTATGGATTATAATAAAGTTGAGGATGCAGTATTAAAAAAGGCAATGGAGTCTATAAATTTATAAAAAAAGAAGCAACCTTATCTTATCGGATAGATAGAAGTATGGTAACTTGTGAAAGTGTATTTCGAAACTGGAATGTTGGCAAATATATTTCAGAACAAATGGAGAATTAAAAGTTGGCAAATTTATATATTAATCAACTAGCAAAGTTTATATCAGTAAATTGTCCAGAAATTAAAGGGTTTAATAGACGTGGGCTTTATAGAATGAAGCAGTTTTATGAGACTTATAAGGATAATAAATTTGTGTCACCACTGGTGACACAAATTAGTTGGACTAACCATTTATTAATTTTATCATCAAAAAAATCCAGTGAAGAAAAGGGATTTTACTTAAAGCTTTGTATAAAAGAAAAATATTCTAAAAGAGAGCTTCAAAGACAGTTAGATAGTGGCTATTTTGAAAGAAATGAATAAAGTAATTGAAAATTTAAGATAATATTTTATAAATGTGTACGGTAAATTTACAGATTTCCATTTGGAGGTTAACTATGGGAAATAAAGAATATCAAAAACCAAGCAAGGAAGAGTTAAAAAAGAAGTTGAACCACATTCAATACAGTGTAACTCAAGAAAATGCCACAGAAAGGCCATTCCAAAATGAGTTTTGGAATCACAAAGAAGAAGGACTATATGTAGATATAATATCAGGAGAGCCGCTTTTTACATCTAATGATAAGTTTGATTCAGGCTGTGGATGGCCCAGCTTTACAAAGCCTATAGAGAAAAAGGCAATAAAAGACGAGGCTGATTTCAGTCATAATATGCATAGAATTGAAGTTAGAAGCAAAGAGGCCGATTCTCATTTAGGGCATGTATTTACTGATGGTCCCTTAGAAAAGGGAGGACTTAGGTACTGCATAAACAGTGCTGCCTTAAGGTTTATACCAAAGGATAAGTTAGAAGAAGAAGGGTATGGAGAATACCTAAAATACTTTAAATAACGTAGGATGCTTAGTTATCCTACGGTTTTTATTTTATTTATTTTAGAGGATCTACTATTTGAGCAAGTATTTAATTTTGTGAATCCAGATTATAATATTTATATAGTTGAGCAAAAAGAGGGAATATCCCTCTCCTCTATCAAACTCATTAAGTATAGCTCTAGCCTTATATTGTCATATGCTTTACTTTTACCCCTTCTACATCTTCAAGCTCTCTTTTAAGATCGGAAAATTGCTCTGTTTCACCATTAACATGGAGAATAATTAATCCTCTGTTTGAACAATGATCTTTACTTGCTTCATGAAGTCCCAATCTGGTGCTAATTATACAACCGTGTTTGGTAAGTACGGTTTGAACCTGTGGAGCATGTTCAGATCTAGGGTCTATAGCTACAGCCATTATAGTTGTTTCCATATATAAGTCCTCCTAATTTTTGTTTTATATATAATATTCCCATAATTCTTCTAAGATATTTTATAAAATATATTATTCACATATAAAGGGAAATCAAATAATTTTGTAGAATTCTTTAATATGATTCATCAGGAAAGGTTCTATTATACCTGCAAATGGGAAGAATATGGTGGTGCCAGGCACGGCCGAAAGGAGAATTACCTTGAACATAGTAACAGCTTTAGCTCTAGGAATTACAGCAATATTATTCATGATATTTGGCATAGTATCAATTTATAAGCCAAGTATAATTGGTAGAGAATGTTATTGGATTAAACGCAAATTTTTTTATATACCTAGATATAAAATTTCAACGAACGAATACTATCATAATCAAATAAAGATTGTAGGACTAGGAGTATTAATAGCATCAATTATTATGTTTATATTTACCATTGCTTATGTAATAAATCCTGATGTTTTAAATTCTGTAGTTGGCATTTGTTAAGAAATTTGTAAGAATTAAGTCCAGTTTATTTTAAGTTTACTACACTACAATATACATAAAGGCTAAGGGAAAGGAGGATACGACTAATGGACAACGCAAGGATTTTAGTGGTTGACGATGATAAGCAAATAGCTAAAGCTATTGATAAACTTCTTAGTTTAGAAGGGTATGAAGTGGTTCAAGCTTACAATGGGTTAGAAGCTCTTGATGCTATAGTCACAAACAATATTCAGCTAATATTGCTTGATGTTATGATGCCAAAACTAGACGGTCTTTCTACTACTTTAAAAATTCGTGAGAGCAAAAATATTCCCATAATTATTTTATCTGCAAAATCTGAAGACAGCGATAAGATTTTAGGACTTTCCATGGGAGCTGATGACTATGTAACAAAGCCATTTAATCCACAAGAGCTTCTTGCAAGGGTGAAAAGTCAATTAAGGCGGTATATGCACCTTGGTGATATGGGAAATATAGCACGATCATCTCAAATTGTAGTTGGAGGACTAAGCCTTGATACAGATGCTAAACAGCTTACAGTTGACGGGGAACTTGTTAAGCTTACTGCAAAGGAATTTAAAATATTGGAGCTGCTTATGATCAATGCTGGAGTTGTTTTTTCTGCTGAAAACATATATGAACGAGTTTGGAATGAGACTGCCTATTCTGTTGAAAATACCGTAATGGTTCATATCAGGCGTATCCGTGAAAAAATTGAAATAAATCCTAAAGAGCCTAAATATTTAAAGGTGGTGTGGGGTATTGGGTACAAAATTGAGAAATATTAGCACAAATACTGCAACAAAAATTGCAGCATTTATTTTGGCTGTAATTTTTATCACGGCATCAGTGGCGCAAGTGCAGAGGTTTATATATCGAGATATTAAAATTGAATCCTTATTTATTAAAGAATATAAGGATAGTGAAGACTTTGTAACTAATCGTGTTTTAAATACATTTCATCAAACAACTGACTTATTAAGAAGTGAAAATACGATTCCACAGAACAGCGGATTTTACTATTATGTTACTGATGGAACTAAAACATTCTCAAACACTGAAAATGCCAATAAAAGCTTTTTTGAGAAGTATAGCAATGCTTGCTATATTAATGAGAAGGGGCTATTGTCCTTTGGTAAGAATACAAATCCCTCAGATTCATTATATAGCTATGTTAATGCAAATAATACTTTTAATAAGATTACCTTATATATTGCTTTTCAGGATGAATTTATGGAAGCAAGGCAGCAGGAATGGCAAGGGATGAGGGCAGAGACTATTCAAATTGCCACAATAATGACAATTAGTATTGTTCTAGCATTAGCCCTAATAATATTTTTAATATGTGTAACTGGTAGAGAGCCACAAGATAAAGAAATTCATTTATCAAAGCTGGATAGGATTTATTCAGATATATTATTTGCTGCCCTAATATTACTTTTAGCCATATACTTAGAAAACTTATCAAATGTACTTCCTAATGTTAGGCAGTTAGGTACAAGGCTAGGCAGGGTTCAAATTTACTCTATGATTTATATTGAAGTTTTGACAGCTGCTATATCATCAATCGGTGGAGTAATACTGCTATCACTTGTGCGCAAAATAAAGTCAGGGAAGATGCTGAAGCACAGCCTAATATTCACAGTTTGCTATAGGGTTTATGACTTTTTCAAAAGCCTATTTGATGGAAGAGTATTTGCAAAATATCCATTAACAAAATCCCTATTTTATAGACAACTTGTATTTATATCATCAAGTGCAGCCTTAGTATTTTTAACATTTTTATTTTTAATGGCGCCACCGTTGTTAATAATTCCTCCAATTCTAGAAATTGTAATTATTTACTGGTATATCAAAGGTAATAACAGAACCTTTGAGGATATTAACAAAGGCTTTAATGAGAGTTTAGAAGAACAAATGAAGGCAGAACGAATGAAAATTGCCCTAGTTACAAATGTTTCTCATGATCTTAAAACACCGCTAACTTCAATTATAAGCTATATTGATTTATTATCAAAGGAAGAGAAACTGTCTGAGACTGCAGCTGATTACGTTAAGATTTTAGTAGAAAAATCCAATAGACTTAAACAAATTGTTTCAGATCTTTTTGATCTTGCTAAAAGCACAAGTGGGAATATTGTCATGGATTTAGAGAGGCTTGATATAAAAAAGTTAATAGAGCAAACCTTAGCAGATATGGCAGATGAAATAGAAAAGTCAGAAATTCAAATTAAAACAAAATTTCCTGATAGACCTGTAAATATTATTGCAGACGGTAAAAAGCTATATCGTGTCTTTCAGAATGTCATGGATAATGCACTAAAATATTCACTTATTGGAACAAGAGTTTTTGTTGAACTTGAAGAAGTTAACGGAAAAGCTGTAGCAACTATAAAAAACATAGCAGGATATGAAATGGACTTTACTGCTGATGAGATACTTCAAAGATTTAATCGTGGAGATAAATCACGGAATACTGAGGGTAGTGGATTAGGTCTATCAATAGCTGAAAGTTTTACAAATGTATGTGGTGGGGATTTTAAGGTAGATATAGACGGAGATTTATTTAAAGTTACAATTTGTTTTAATTTAGAGAATTAATTAATTAAAGGTGCCAGGCACCGGAGAAAGGAGAATTGAAATTTCAGTGAATTAAATTTTTGAGAAATCCAGACTTTTTAGAATTATATGATCCAAGAATTAAACATTATCAGTTAATAAAACAGATTACTCTAAACTAAGGGTAGTCTGTTTTTATTTGTAGTTTACACAATTTCACATAATTATTTAATAATTCTACCACAAAATATTTCTATAATTAAGCTATACAAAACAGAGAGGTGATCATTTTGAAAAGAAAATTTGTCATTAGATTAATAGGCTTTTTAACAATAATAACTTTACTATTTACTGGTTGTTCAAAGGGTGGAAATAATTTTGGAGATAACACTGGATCAAATGCACAAAAATCTACAAATACCTTAGTAACAGAAAATACTTCTGTTAAAGATGATAATTCATCTGATGAAAGTTCTTTATCTACAAATAACATATCAACTGTAAATAAAAATGCAAGAAATATTACAGATAGTGATTTACTAAATTCCGATAAAAGCGACTCTACTTCTCAGTTAGATTCACTATATATTCAATCAGAGCAGCTTACTCAAGATGAAATAGATTCGCTTCTAAATGATAATAGTGATTTAAATAGTATTCCATCACATTTTAGTGTTAAATAATTATTTTAAGGAGGATTAAAAAATGAAAAAAATCATGTCACTTATACTTTCAATTTCATTAGCTTTAAGTATTTCAACAGTTGCCTTTGCTGAAGGTACTGACACAACTGAAACTACTCAAACTACTCAAACTACTCAAAGTGCAAACCTTACTCCAGAGCAGCAGCAAGCAAGAGAGGCCTACCTTAATAAACATTTTGATGATATGAATCAACTTGTAACACTTAGACAAGAAACAAAAGAAGCTGTAGATGCTAATAATACAGTGGCAAAGAAAATAAAAGATGCAGTAAAGGCAAAAACTACATTAAATACAGATAATGTAAGTAAATTAAAGGATTTAGCAAGCCAAAGAAAAACTTTAGTAGAACAAGTTAAACAATTAAATCAACAAAGAATTTCCTTAAGAAGTCAATATAAAGAAGCAGTTAAAGCAAAAGATGTGGATAAAATGAAAAGCATTGAACAGCAAATATTAGATTTAAATAATCAAGTAAGCAGCCTTAAGGACCAATATTCTTCAATTAAAACCCAGGTTGCTCCTCTAAAAGATGAGCTTAAAAATATAAAAGATACAAATAGTCAATTGAAGGATAGTGTAAAAAATCAACTTGAACAAGCTAAGGCAATAGGTGAAACTATAAAATCTCAGGAAAAAGAAAAAGCACAATTATGGAATACTTACAAGGAAAATATAAAAAATAAGGATTACCAAGCAGCAGGAACAACTTTTCAAGCAATACTAAATAAGAAAGCTTCCATATTAGATAATATCAAGAAAAGAGGTACTATATTAAATCAAGTGCTTACATCTCTAAGCTAAGATAAATAACCTCTCTGTTTTCCGGTAAAATGCATGACTTTAAATTATAAACTTTAAAGCCATGCATTTGCTTTATGTATTAATATATCTTTATTGAATACACAAAATATTGATATAATTATATAAATAGAATGAAATTCAATTAGGATTTGCAAGGAGGTGTTTACATATGAGTTATAAAATATATTTGGTTGAAGATGAAGAAAATTTAAATGACATATTACGCTCTTATTTAGAAAAAGAAGGCTTTCAAGTTACAGCATTTTTTAATGGGGAATTAGCAAGAAATAGTATAGATAATAAACCAGATTTATGGATATTAGATATTATGCTTCCTGATGTAGATGGATTTGAACTATTAAAAGAAATAAAGGAAAAAGATAAGGATATTCCAGTAATATTTATTTCTGCTCGTGATAAGGATATCGATAGAATTATTGGACTTGAGATGGGAAGTGACGATTATATATCTAAACCCTTCATGCCAAGAGAGTTAGTTATTAGAGTTCAAAAGCTCCTAAAAAGAGTCTATAGCGCTAATAAAAATGATTCACTATTAATTATAGAAGGATATAATGTAGATACAAATAAACGAATAGTAAAGCTTGATGAAAAAGAAATACCTTTAACTTCTAAAGAATTCGATTTACTTACGCTTCTTATAAATAGAAAAGGAGGTGCAATTACAAGAGAACAAATACTTAATGCTCTTTGGGGTAATGACTATTTTGGAAGTGATAGAGTAGTCGATGATTTAATTCGAAGGCTAAGAAAAAAAATGCCTGAATTAAAATTGGAAACCATATATGGTCATGGGTACAGACTTTCCGTTTAGAAAGGATATATTATGAAAAACCGAAAAAATAAGCCTTTAGCGCTACAAATATGGCTAGTATTCACTTCAGTTATATTAGTTATATTTATCTTACTGTCCTTATATTTTACTTTAGCAATAAAAAGATTTTTTACAGAGGAAACCTATAAAACCATTGAAACTGCACAAAAAAATATTATTCTAAAAAACACTAATAAATCAATTTCAACTGAAGATAATAGTGTCACAGGTGAAAACAATGATATACGAGAAGTTAAGCATATAAAGCTCAGTTACAATAATAATGCGGCAGATTTACAAAAAATAGAAAAAATCATCCCTAATGAAACTACAGCTGAACTTTTCTTAAAAAAATTAGAGAATCAGGTTAAAAATCAAACTGATATTACTAAAAGATATATTCAAAGAACAAATTCAGGAAGAATACTATATGTGGTTACCATAAACCGTAATAACAAAAAAGGAACCTTCCTTGTATCGTATATGTGGGATACTTATAGAAATTCTCTCTCTACTGCTTTAATGAGAAAATTATTTTCTGTTATGATTATAGCATTAATCTTAAGTATAATAGCAGCAAAATATTTATCACAAAAGCTTGTAACATCCTTAAAAGAATTAGAAAGTAAAGTGAGAAAAATTGGTAAAAAGCAGTGGCATGAAAGTATTAATATAAATAGCAATGATGAAATTGGAGAACTTTCAAAATCTATAGAAGAAATGCGAAAAGAACTAGTTAAACAGGATGAATATGAACAAACTATGCTGCAGCAAGCCTCTCATGATTTAAAAACACCGTTAATGGTGATAAGAAGCTATGTTCAAGCCGTAGAGGATGGTATTTATCCAAAGGGAGATTTAAAAAATACCATGAATGTCATTGATTCTGAAGCTGAAAGAATGCAAAAGAGAATCAAAAACCTTCTTTACTTAACCAAACTTAGATATATGTCTAAGCATAAAAATGAGTCTAAAAAATTTCATATAAAAAATTTAATTGAAGAAATTGTTGATAGTTTTTCATATAATGAAAAAAATATTCAATTTGAAGTTAATATTGATGATTTAATTGTTTATGGTGATGAAGAGCAATGGACGGTAGTTCTTGAAAATTTAATTGATAATGAATTAAGATATGCAAAAACCCTAATTAGAATTAAAGCATATGAAGATAATAGTTATCAATACATTATAATATATAATGATGGTGAGAAAATTCCTGATGATAAACTTCACAGTATTTTCGGTACTTTTCATAAGGATAAAGGTGGCAGCTTTGGTCTTGGACTAGATATTGTAAAGCGAATAGTAACTATGTACAATGGTACTATAAAGGCTGAAAATCAAAATATTGGAGTATCCTTTATAATTACTCTAAACAAGGTATAGGGTGCCAGGCACCGGAGAAAGGAGAAAACTAAGAAAATCAAATAGACTTGGTTTAGCTCGTAAAATGTCATAATTTCAGAAGCGGTATGAAAAATACATTTATAAAACCTAGCGAACGTATGTTTGAAAAATGAATTAATTGGCTATAATATTAATGTAAGTACTCTAACATATGAGGTGAGCTGAACTAAGATGAACATATTTAACAACTTTTACTACAACACTAATTTTATTAATGAGGATAAGGTGGAATATAAAAGCTATTTACAGATGGATGCTATAATGAAAAACTTTTCAGCATAAAAAATCCAATACCTATTATTGATTTTTTAAATTCAATCTATGGAGATAATATTAGCTATAATGCCAAGGTTACTTATAGCGATAAAGAGATTATTAATAGAAAAAATAATTCTAATAAGCTAATAAGTTTCTACGCGGATATGTACATAACTATAACAGATGGAAATGATGTATATGAATATGCTTTAGAGTTTCAAACAATATTTGATAAGGAAATTGCTGTTAGAGTTTTTAGGTATAGCTTTGAAAGGGCTGTGAAATTAGCAGATTATTCAAATGCGAAGGAAAGTATAAAGTTAAAAATGCCAGAGCCTTATATTATTCTTATTGAAGAGATAGAAGGAGTAAAGGATACTATTAAACTAGAAATGGAATTTGGTAAAGGTGTCATTTTTAATTATGACATAAAAGTACTTAAGTATTGGACCTACGATTTGAAAAAACTTTATAATGAAAATATGTATCTTCTTTATCCACTTCAGATTTTTAAGCTTAGAAAGAAAATGAATGAAGTTAGTTATAGCAAAAAGCCAGAGGAAATAAAAAAGTTTGAAATGTTTCGGCTATATGATGAAATGAATATAGTTATTGAAAATCTTAACTCATATTTTATGAATATGTATGGAAAATATAGGGACTTTGATTTGGAGGTAGAGAGTATGGTAAAAAGCTTTTATGATCCAAGAATTGAAGAAAAAGGTATAGAAAAAGCAAAATTTGATGTTGCTCAGAATATGCTGATTGATGGGGAATCAGAAGAAAAAATAAAGAAATATACAGGTGTTTCAGATAAAGATATTGCGGAAATAAAGAAGCTTATAGAAGCACGTGGAAAGCATTAAGGTGCCAGGCACCGGAGAATTGAGATTTCATAAGATAGTCTCTTAAGCAAGAAAATCATAAAGGGCTATCTATTTTTTATATTTAGAATTCCTAGCCGAACAATAAATATTCGATATTTTACTTGAAAAATATATTATAATTGCTATATAAGAACTTATTTTTTTATTTTACAATTGAAAAAATCATGAGCCATTTAAATAAAGAGAGGATGTATTATAAAATGAAGTTTAATAAAAAAGTATATTTGTAGATATTTTAATCCTAACAATACCTGTAATTATAATGCTTTTATTAATGCCAATTTTGCCTGATAAAATATCAATTCATAGAGGATTAACAAACAGATATATTGATAAAAAGTATTCTTTTCTTTTAGGATTACTACCATTTGTAATTTTTAAATTAAAATATGATAAAAGATAGTTAGTTCGTGATAGAAAGGGTGAGACAATTCCCTGTGGAACAAATTAAGCGTGGTAATCAAGTAATGAAGGCAATTATATTTATAGCTTAATGTACTCATTGAAACAGCATGATATAAAAAATAAGCCATATAAAATATCTGCTTGTAACACATTTCCATCCAGATCATGCAGGTATTGTACAAGACCTAAAGAATTTAGGAGTAAGATTGGTCATACAGATGATAGCATAACTCTAATTATTGATAGATGTTGTGCATTTACAGGCGATCTTCCAGAATTTGCTCTAATGGAAGCCTATAACGACCAGGTAATTAGAGATAGTTGGAAGTTAATAAAAGATTATAAAGTAGCAAAGATTTATCCAGCCTATGGAAATTCCTATACTATAATTTAAAACAAATAAAATGAGGTGAGGCATAAATGATAGCCATATTGTCCCCAGCAAAAACTCTTAATAGGGAGAAAGCAACTAATACTGACTTATATACAAAACCTGTATTTCTAAAAGATGCTGGAATACTAATGAAAGAACTTGAAAAATATACTCCACCTGAATTAGAGAGTTTAATGAAGATAAATAGTAAACTTGCAGAGGAAAGCTTAAATATGCATTTTAAATGGAGCATAGAAAAATGGAAAGCAGGCTATATTAGCTAAGGTGCCTACTATAAAAGGTGCATGCCACCGGAGAAAAGAGAAAACAAAGGCAGTCAAATGTTTAATAAGCCATGGAAAGAACAGGGCTTATTTTTATATAATCCCGAGGAGAATTAAATATGGATATAATTATCAATTACATAAAAAACTTAAAAAGAAAAACGGTGAATTTGGAGAATTTAGAAAATATTATTGGAGGGGGCTGTTCCTACGAGGATTTTGCAAGAGGAATATTGAATTTAGTAGAAGAAGGATTACTAATTCCAATAAATTCATCAAATAATAATGGAAAAAAGATCCCCTTATGCTACAAATATAGGATAAATAAAGAAGCCTTGCATAGAGACAGTGAAGAAGAGATTAAAAAATATTTATTAAAGATGGAGATAGAGATAAATCTAAGCTTCTATCTAAATAAAGATGAGCAATATTGGCGTAAAGATTTTCCTTATATCATTAAGATAAATGATTACATAAAAGAAAATGGTATTCCAAGGGAGGATGCTACTTCACCAGAACGTTCTTTTCAAATAATAGGTGATGAAAAATGGATAGATGAAAAGGGAGGAAAAGCTATTTTAGAAAGAATGGGGTTGTGGCATAAGCTTAGAATAAATTATAATCCTGAACCACTAATGATAGCGGTTAATCCCAAGTTGTTTAATGAAAATAAGAAGTATCACATTATAGTAGAGAATAAAAGTATTTTTTACCTGCTGTTAGATTTATTGAGGGAAAGTGTATTTACTTCCCTTACTTATGGCTGCGGCTGGAAAATAGTATCTAATATAAACAACCTGGAAAAACAATTAGGGATAGAAGAGAGCGAAAATGAAATTTTTTACTTTGGTGATCTGGATTTTGAGGGCATAGCTATCTGGAACAATTTAAAAGACAAGTATCCAGTAAAGCTAGCTGAAATATTTTATGAGAAATTATTATTACAAGAGCCTCTAGATGGAAAAACAAATCAACAAAAAAATATTAAAGCTTTAAGCAGCTTTTTAGATAATTTTCAAGATAGCTATAAAAAACAGATTTCACAGGTATTAAAGCAGGGAAAATATTATCCACAGGAAGCATTAAAAAAAGAGGATTTGTGTGAAATACTAAATTCTTATAAAGATAGATTTGGGGGATTTTAATGAATTTAAGCATAAAGGATATTACTAAGGACTATGATGAAAGAGTAAAAAGAATTGCACTATTTGAACCACTATATAAATTGCAGGATAAAAGATTCAAAGATGGTAATGGAAATCTAGTGGATTGTTTTAGCTTTGGACTAATTACTCTTTTATTTTTCTTTGAAAATATGCTTATGAGAAATAAGAAAAATGGAGTTAAGGAACTAGGAAGTTTTTTTGAAGCTATAAATAAAGAAGAAGTGAATCTAAGCAGTGAGGGTTTTGAAGAGCTGGCAAGGACAATTATTGAAGCCTTTAGACCACCAAGTGGAAAGAGAAATAGTAAGACTTTTTATAATTGGGATACAAGGCGAAGTGAAGTTGTTCAGTATTCTATTTTAAAAGCCAGTATGTGGGATAATGAAAGCAATACTCAGTATTATATGTTAGATGAGCAAGGATTAGATCTAATATTTGCAACTAAAGAATACTTTTCTGAATTCCAAATATCAATAAATCAGCTGGTTTTAAGAAAACAGCTGGAAAAGGGAGAATTTGTAGGAGCTTTAAGGCAAATTGATGAGATGAGATTAAGTGTAAGCAACCTTTATGAGAGAATATATAAAATAAAGCATGAAATACAGAGAAATATAATTTCAGATGAAACCTACGAGAGATATAAGAATACAGTTGAGGATATAAATCTTAGACTAAATATTGAAAGTGAAGAATTTAGAGAACTTAGGGAATTTGTAAGAGAAACTAGAGAAAAGATGAGCTATGAGTTTAAGAGTGAGAAGGATAGGAAAACCTATGAACTTGTTATACAAATAGATAAAGAATTAGGAGAGGTTCATTATGAACACAGCACACTTTTAAAAGAAAGTATAGCTTTAAAAACAACAGCGCTGCAATCGGCACAAGAATCTCTTTATTATGCAGGTATAGAATCTTTTAATTTTAATCAAGAAGTTGCAGCAAGATTTACTGCTTCTCCATTGCCCCTTGAGGCATCAAGAAGAATAGTAAACCCATTCTTAAGCTTAGAAGTGAACAAAAGCTGGTCCCCATTAAGTGTTTTTTCTCCTCAAAGAATTAATAGTAATGATAAAAATATTGATAAAGAGGATTACTTTTTAGATATAGATGAGGAAAATATAAAGAAAGAGTTATTACATTTAAAAGAGGATTTTAAAAGGCTTATGGAATTAATCCTTCAGGTTATAGGGGATAAAAATAAGATTGCCTTAGGAGAAATAGTAGATTACATAAAAGATAATGAAGTTAATTACATACTTAATAACAGAATATTTTATAGTTTTTGCATGATTCTTCACCAAAAATCACCTATAAATATTGGAGAAATAGAGGAAGAAAATATTTTAAGTCATGGATTAGAGCTTTTAAAAAATAGATATAGGACTTTAGAAGCTGTAGAAAGTAACACTTACATAAAGGTAAACAATAAGTTTACTATAAGTAATATGATTATAAAATTGGAGGAGTAGGTTTCTATGGAATATAGTAATGATGATGTAATTGGAGCCTTTAAAATATACTCAGTATTAGCAAAGAATGGTTATGCTGATAAGGAAGATTTAAGGGCATTTTTAGCAGAAGATCATATAGGGGCTTTAGTAGAACAATTTGCAAGAGAAGTAGATTGCACTATATTTAAGTCTGGAGAGTATATTTACATGATACCTCTTGCTGTAGATTCTCCATTTCACATATCGAATGAAAGCATAAAACGAAATCATCTACCTAATAGAGCTAATAATCTAGATATTTATTTAATGTATTTCTCTATAATAGTTTTATTTGGAGAATTTTATGATAGTTATCAAACTAGAGAAGCAACTAGAGATTTTTTATCTATCTCTAGCTGGCTGGATAGCATCAATGAGAAAATCGAATCCTTAAAAGGTCATGATTCAGAAAAGTTGAAAAACATGTGCAAAGAACAGGAATATAATTGGGTTGCCATTATGGAAAAATGGGAGGCTATGGATGATATAAATGAAAAAGTAAAAGTTCAGGATGCAAGAACTATAAGCAGGAAAAGCTTTTTAACTATTGTAAAGCAATTTTTGATTGATCAGAAGCTTATAGAGGACATAGGAAATGATGAAATAGCACTTACAGAAAAGGCTAAGGTTATAATTCAAAAATATTATATGGAAGTGGATTATAACAGAGGAATATTAGAATTTATCTATAGTATAGAGAAGGATAAGGAGAGAGATTTAGATGCCAGCCATATCTAAAATAAGATTTACAAATGTTATATATGAAGGTGGAGCTAAAAGATATAATGATGATATTTTCAATTATGAAGGGTATAATGGAGCCTTTTTGCTGGAAAATGGCGGAGGAAAGACTGTATTTATACAAACTGCACTTCAAGCTATAATTCCAAATATTGAAGTAGCTGATAGGAAGATAAAGGACACTCTTGTGCTTACGGGTAACGCCTCTCATATAGCTATTGAATGGATACTTAATAATAATCCGAGAAGATATGGTGTAACTGCAGTAACCTTATTTATGGGAAGTAATGGAGTGGATTTTTATAGATATACTTATGAGTACAGTGAGGATGATAAAAATTCAATAGAAAATATTCCTTTTGTTAAGGAAAATAGTAATGGCACTAAACGAGCCTCTGGCAAAGAGGAAATTCATGAATATTATCTTGATATGGTTAAAAATCATATGCATGCTCAGTTGTTCGATTCTAACAGGAAATATCACAAACACCTAGAGGAGAATTTTAAAATATACCATGCTGAATGGAGAAGTATAGCAAGAATAAATGCTGGTGAGGGTGGAGTTGAAGCTTTTTTTGACAACTGCAAGACTACTACGCAGCTTGTTGATAATCTTTTAATACCAGTTATTGAAGAAGCAATGGTTGGACGTGGTGCTAAGGATTTTGCAGATATATTTGAAAATCAGAGAGAACATTTTAAGAACTATAAGCAGCTAAAAGGGAGAATAAATGAGAGCAAGCTTATTGATAAAGAAATAAATAAGTATGTAGAGGTATTTTCTAAGTATCATAAATTAAGTGAGGAATTGAATACTGAAAAGGGAAGAGTTAAGTTTTTGAATAATTATATAAAAGAAGAAAAAACTTCTCTGGAAGATGAGCTTGGAAAGGCAGAGAAGGATATAATTGAGTGTGAAAAAAATAAAAGTGAATTGCATAGAAAAGAATTGTCCTATGATATAGCTGTTTTAGAGGAGGAGTTTAAGGATTTAGAGAAGCTTTGTAATCAATATAAGGATGAGCTTAATGAAAAGAAAAAGGTATATGAAGAAGCTGATGAGAGGCTTCAAAATCTGCAGATATCCAGGATAAAGCATAACATAAATGAAAAAAATCAAAAGCTGCAATATTTAGAAGAGGAATTAGAAAACCTGGATAAAAATTTTACTGTAGAAGAAATAAAAATAAATTTAAATAAAAGCTGCAGCCTTTTAAAAGGAGTATTTGTAGGGGAGAAGGAGGCCTTAGAAAAGCTTAAAGGCAATCATGAAGAAAAGATAAATACTCTTGAAAAAGAAAAACAAAGTGAAGCTGAAGCATTAAAAAGGAAAATTGAAGAGAAAAATAGCTTAAATGGAGAAATTATAAAACTAAAAACTACAATAAGCAATTTAGAAAAAGATATTGAGAGAATAAAAAATAGAATACTCAGCAGTCCTACAACAGATGTGTTAGAAAGAGAAATGGAAAAATGGAAGGAAAATATAGTAAGCCTGAATAGTGGAATCTCCAGTTACCAGCAGCAAATTCCAGAGTTAAGACACAAAAGAGAAGAGCTAAAAGCGGAATTAAAAACATTAAGGGAAAAAGAAAAAACTTCTCAAGGAGAGTTAAATAATTATAATACTATATTTGATACAATTTCTAAGGAAAGAACAGAACTTACAGGAAAACTAATTTCTACAGGTATAGTTCTTTCAGAAAAAGATGATATATATTTAAAAGAATCCAGCGTATTAAGCAGTTTGGAAGCTAAGGTAGAGGCTTTAAAAAGAGAAAAAGAAAACTTAATATTTGAGGAAAGAGCTGTTTACAGATTCTTAGACGATTATAAAGAAAACTCCTATTATACAGCAGATCCATTTCTGTATAAGATATATGAAAATTTAAAAAGCAGCATAACTACCTTAGAAATAGGAGCAATGTATGTAAAAAGAGCTTCTGCAGTACTGGAAAGAGAAATTGAGGCTTTATACAAGGATTACCCTTATTGGGTAAATAGCTTAATTGTAGATGAAGAAGAAGAAAATAAGTTACTAGAAAAACTAAAAGACTTAGGTGAAAATATTGTATTTCCTATGGTTATTTTAAAGGAAAAAGAAGCTAGGGAAATAGCTTCAGGAAATTTCAGCGAAAAGGATAAGCATAAAACTATATATCCTAATATATGGAAAAACAATCTTTCTAAAGATTACTTTATATCATGGAAGCAATCTCTAGAGGGAAAGGCTAAAACAGTTACAGAGCTTAGACAAAATAAGGAAAGCGAAATATCCTATTTTGAAAATATATTAAACAGCACAAAAGGATTCTTTAATAAATATCCTCATGAATATTATTTAGAAGTAAAAAACTGTATACTCAACTTAACACAGCTCTACAATGAGATAATAAGTAATATTAGAAATAAAGAATTAAAAGTGGAAGAGTTAGAGAAGGAAGAGAGAGAGCTTAGTCTAAAGCTAAAGGAAGCTGAACAAAATTTAGACAATATTTCTGGAAAGCTCATATCAGCTCAAGATTGTATTCAAAAGAAAAAAAGTATAGATAATTATAATATTTCCATTCAAGAGCTGTTAAATAAAGTTAAAAATCTAGATGAAGAGATTTATAGAGTAAACAACATAATAAAGGCAAAAGAAGAGGCAATAAAAGAGGAAGAAAAAAAGGCAACAGCTGTTTCAACAGAAATAAAAGTATTAGAGGCAGATTCTTATTATAAGCAGATTGAAGATTTTGAGCCTGAGTTTGGAAATAAGGCTAAAAGTATATTAAAGACAGAAATAGAAGGACTAAAAGATCAGCTGCATGAAATTCAGAAAGACAGAAAAGGAATAGAGGACAGAATAAAAGAAACCCAAAGGGACATAAGTAAACTTGAAAGAGATTTAAACATAAAATCATCTGAGGCTAAATATGACATAATAGACATAGAGTACGAAGAATTCTATGAAAAAGAAATTGAAGCTTTAATAGTCCACGTGAAAAAACTGGAGAAAAGCTTTAAGGCTGCAAATTCAGCATATGATTTAAAGAATGAAGAATTAAAAAAACTAGGGTACAAAATAGAAAATCAAAAGAATGAGTTCTATAAGAGATATGATCGGCTGTATGACTTTAATATACCATTAATAACTGTAAATCAGCAGTTATTAGAGGAAAAGAAAAGTCTTAAAACTTTAGAAGAAGAGCTTTTAAAGAGCTCAGAAAAGCTAAAAAATGAATTGACAAAGGTTCGAAATTCACTATATGAGCTAGAAAAGAAAAATGAGAGATTTGACTTTTTAAAAGAGTCTGTTAAAGAAGTAGCTATTTTGAGAGAAGAACTAAATAATTTTTCATATGAGAGAGAAAAATATGTGAATAACTTAATAGCCGATGTAGAAGCTTTAAGCAATAATCTCACTTCCTCAGAAGAAAATGTCAATAGAAATAGAAATGATTTTAGAAACTTTTGCAATAGTAAAATAGAAGATATTAAAATGAGACAGATGAGTTTAAATGGTATTGACTACAACAAGGGATATGAAGACGTGATTAAATGGCAAAAGAATATGCAAGATAGAATTAATAGAACTGTACAAATGCTAGAGGAAGATATAAGAGAACATGACAAGGAGTTAGAACAATTTATAGAGCATCTTCATAGCTATTTAACTAATATAGTTGAAGAGATGAAATTAATACCTAAAAAGACAAGAATAAAGGTTGAAGAGGATTGGAAAGAGGTATATATATTTAATATACCTACGTGGAATGAAACTGAGGGAAAGAGTGAACTTAGAAAGCATATCAATTGGATATTAAATCAACTAGAACAAGATAAATTTAAAAGTGAAGATGGAAGAGAAAACACTAATTTAATAAGAAAAGAAATAGAAAAGTGGTTTGGAACAAAACAGCTGCTAAGAAATGTCCTTAAAAATGAAGAAATCAAGATAAGATGCAGAAAGGTAAGAAATGAAGGTACAATAAGCTCAACTTCCTTCACTTGGGAAACCTCAAATTCCTGGTCCGGAGGAGAAAAGTGGAGCAAAAATATGACACTATTCCTGGGACTGCTTAATTATCTAGCAGAAAAAAGGAATCTTATTTCAAATAGGGGAAAGATACATCGTACTGTAATTTTAGATAACCCCTTTGGAAAAGCCTCTAGTGACCATGTTTTAGATCCAGTATTTATGATAGCCGAACAATTAGGCTTTCAAATAATAGCACTAACAGCTCATGCAGAAGGAGCCTTCATAAGAAAATATTTCCCTGTAGTGTACAGCTGTAAGCTAAGATATGCGGCCAATGGAGAAAGTCAAATTATTTCAAAGGAAAGAGAAATAAAACAAGCCTTCTTTATGGACAAAGAACCACAAAGCCTTTTAAGACTTAATGCCGCAGAGCAAATGTCTTTGTTTAATTAAATAATTAAAGGTGCCTGGCACCGGAGAATGGAGAAAACAAAGTCAAACTGCATAAAAAATCACAGGAGGACGATCTTATGTCAAAATTATTAGAAGTATTAAACAGCATTGATTCCATAGTATGGGGACCGCCCTTATTAATTTTGTTAATGGGTACAGGGATTTATCTTACTATTAGACTTGGTCTATTACAAGTTTTAAAATTGCCCTTAGCTCTAAAGTATGCATTTAGAAAAGATGCTGAATTAGATGAGGAAGGTGATATATCAAGTTTTGGAGCATTGTGTACGGCACTTTCAGCAACTATAGGAACAGGTAATATAGTAGGGGTTGCAACAGCAATTAAGTTAGGAGGACCGGGAGCATTATTTTGGATGTGGATGGCAGCATTTGTGGGAATGGCTACAAAATATGCAGAAGGCTTACTTGCAATAAAGTATAGAGTAGTTGATGAAAATGGTCAAATGGCAGGGGGTCCTATGTACTATATAGAAAGAGGACTTGGGAGCAAATGGTTAGCGAAAATGTTTGCTATCTTTGGAGTTGGAGTAGCTTTATTTGGAATTGGAACCTTTGCACAAGTAAATTCTATTACCGAATCAGTAAATATAAGTTTCAATATACCTGTAGGTGTAACTGGAATAGTAATAGCAATTTTAACGGCTATGGTAACGCTTGGAGGAATCAAGAGTATTTCTGCTGTTTCTGAAAAGATAGTCCCTTTTATGGCAATATCCTATATTGTTGGATCTATAGCTATATTAATTGTTAATGCAGGTGCATTGCCAGAAACAATTAAAATGGTAATAGAAGGAGCATTTACTACAACTGCAGCAGCAGGAGGCTTTGCAGGAGCGACAGTAATGCTTGCCTTAAGAAGCGGTGTAGCAAGAGGGGTATTCTCTAATGAGTCAGGGCTTGGAAGTGCACCTATTGCAGCTGCAGCAGCTAAGACAAAATCCTGTGTGCGCCAAGGACTAATATCTATGACAGGAACTTTCATTGACACAATAATAGTTTGTACCATGACTGGACTTGTATTAATATCAACTGGCGTGTGGAGTTCAGATTTAAAAGGAGCGGCTATGACTAATGCTGCATTTAGAACTGGATTATCATCAATGCCTTTTGTAGGTGAAATGATTGTAACAATTGGACTTATATTCTTTGCATTTACAAGTATAATAGGATGGAATTACTATGGTGAAAGATGTATGGCATATTTAGTTGGTGTTAAAGGAATAAAACCTTATAGAATAGTTTATATAGCATTAGTTGCTTTAGGTGCTTTCATAAAATTAGAAGTAATTTGGATTATTGCAGATATAGTAAATGGACTTATGGCAATACCAAATCTTATAGCTATAGTTGGATTAAGTGGAATAATAATAAATGAGACAAAACAATATTTTAAAGAACTACAGCAAGATAAAAAATAAATTTAAGTTATAGTGTAAATTTACAGCCTTAATAAATGGACTTACTGATTACAGTGGAGAGGCACTTTATTAGACTTAGCTTACAATAAATGTTTAAGTGTATTAATAAGATTTTGAAGATTGCATAAAAGATACTAAACTAAGGGATTCTATATATGTATATTTCAGAGAGGAGGCTAATAGTAATGGCACTTATTAAGGTAGGCTATGACGCACCGAACTTCACTGTAAAAGATAATCATGATCAAAATATAAGTTTATCTAGCTATAGAGGGAAAAAAGTATTGCTCTCCTGGCATCCACTTGCTTGGACACCAGTTTGTACTGATCAGATGAGGGCACTAGAAAATAACTGGCAAACATTTCAGAAACTCAACACCATTCCTCTTGGATTTAGTGTTGATCCTATACCTTGTAAAAAAGTGTGGGCAACATCAATTCAAGTTAATACAGTAAGTCTTCCTTCGGACTTTTGGCCTCATGGAAAGGTTACTCAAGATTATGGTTTATTTAACCAGATGGAAGGAGTATCAGAACGGGCAAATGTTATAGTAGACGAAAATGGAAAAGTTAAATGGGTGAAGGTTTACCCTCCTAAACAATTGCCTGATATAAATGAGGTTATACAAGTTTTGTCCAATATGTAGCAGAGTCAGCAGTATTGAGAAATAAATAGATAATGTAATAAATCAGATTAATAGATTACTCATGAAAACTTAAGAGTAGTCTATTATTTTATGATATAATAATATTTAATTATATTAACAATAATTTGCATATATGGAGATGGTACTATGAAAAGAAAATTAGGGATATTGATTACTGCATTGGTGTTTTCAATTTCTGCACTGCTTCTTGTTGGATGCTCAAAGGAATCAAAAAATGCTCAAAAACCTGAAAATACAGTTACTGATAAAACTACAAATGAAACTGCAAAAGAAAAGATTAAAATTGCAGTGTTAAAAGGGCCAACAGGTATGGGAATAGTAAAGCTTATGGAAGAAGATAAAGAAAGTTATGATATTTCTTTATATGATTCACCTGATCAAATAGTATCAAAAATTGTAAATAGTGATGTAGATGGGGTAGCAATAGCTTCTAACTTAGCACCAATTTTATATAATAAAACCAATGGAGGAGTTCAATTAGTTGGAATTAACACCTTAGGAGTTCTTTACATTGTTGAAAATGGCAGCACTATTAAAAGCATACAAGATTTAAAAGGTAAAACCGTTTATATAAGCGGAAAAGGTGCTACTCCAGAGTTTGTTTTAAATTATATATTAAAGCAAAATGGGTTAGATCCAAATAAAGATGTTAAAATTGAATTCAAAGCACAACACAGTGATGTTGCTTCATTAATAGCGTCAAAAGAAGCTTCGATTGCTGTTTTACCTGAACCATTTGTAACAACAACCCAGATGAAAGATAAGGATATGAAGATAGTAATTGATTTAACTAAAGAATGGGATAAGGTATCAAAAGATACTAGCCAGTTAATAATGGGAGCATTAGTATTTAGAAAAGACTTCTTAGATAAAAGAGGCGCGGAAATGAATGAGTTTTTAACTAAATACAAAAACTCTGTAGACTTTGTAAATAAAAATGCAGCTGAAGCAGGAAAACTTATAGAGAAAAATGGAATATTACCAAATGCTAAAGTAGCAGAAATTGCTATTCCAAAATGCAATATAGTACTTATCAGTGCACAAGAGGGAAAAGAATCTTTGAATAAGTTTTATACTGTTTTAAAAGATAATGACCCTAAATCTATTGGAGGAAAGCTTCCAGATGAAAATTTCTATTATAAAGAAAAGTAGAAAAATAACTATATTAATATTCTGGGTACTAATCTGGGAGCTTTGCTCCCTTTTTATTAATCAGCCACTTTTCCTTCCTTCTCCTTTTGAGGTCTTAAAGGTATTGATGACACTTATTGGAGATGATTATTTCTGGAAAAGTGTTTTTAGCAGTATCTCTAGGGTAATATTAGGACTTTTTTTATCAATAGTTATAGGAATAATAATTGGAATTACTGCAGGACTTAATAAGTTTATAGAAGAACTATTAAATCCACTAATTGTATGCATTAGAGCTATTCCAGTTATGTCAATAATAATTCTTGCTCTTGTTTGGTTTAAGTCTTATTATGTATCTGTATTTACTGCAATATTGACATGCTTTCCTATAATATATACAAATGTATTGCATGGCATAAAATCTGTAGATATAAAGTTAATTCAGATGGCTAATATATATAAAGTGAAGAAAAAATATATAATAAAAGATATTTATTTACCAAGTATAAAGCATTACATAGTTTCGGGTATATTAATGTGTTTAGGTTTAGGCTTTAAAGTTTCAGTTAGCTCTGAAGTCTTAAGCACACCTAAATATTCAATAGGCTTGAATTTATTAAATTCTAAATCCATGTTAGAAACATCGGAGCTTTTTGCATGGACCATTGTAGTAATTTTATTGAGCTTTATTTTTGAAATTATATTTAAAAACTATATAAAAATAATGGACAAAGAGACTTAGCAAGTTAGGTGATATTTATGGAAGTTAAAAATGATTATGAAGTACAGATAAAGAATTTATATAAGGCCTATGGAACTCATGTGGTTTTTGATAACTTGAATTTGAATTTTATAAAGAATAAAATTACTGTTCTTTTAGGACCTTCAGGTTGTGGGAAAACTACTCTGCTAAATATTATTAGTGGTATTGAGAGAAAGTACGGTGGAGAAGTAATTTTAAGGGATAGCAGCATTTCTTACATATTTCAAGAAGATAGGCTTATACCGAATCTTACAGCTTTTGAAAATGTAGCTTTTGTATTGAAATCTACAATGAGCAAGGAAGAGACTGAGAAAACAGTAAATACATATTTAAGTCTTGTTAAACTAATGGATTATAAGGATATGTTTCCTGAGAAGCTAAGTGGAGGAATGAAAAGAAGAGTTGCCATTGCTAGAGCCTTTGCATATAAAAGCAGGCTCTTATTAATGGATGAGCCTTTTAAAGGATTAGATCAGAAATTAAAAAATGAAATTATAGAAGAGTTTTTAAAAATTCATAATGAAGATAAGAGGACCATTATATTAGTAACTCATGATATTAAAGAAGCAGAAGCTTTAGGGGATGAAATTTATACTCTATAAGAAAGTTAGGTGCCAGGCACCGGAGAAAGGAGAATTAACAGACTAGGCTACAAGTCCACAATCACCTAGTCCATTTGATTAAATTTTATTATATCCTTCAGTTGATTTGACAATATATTTTATATAATCTCATGAGGTCTCGCTCTAAGCATTTTTTTTGCATTGTTTTTCTTCGCATTTATATTCCAACCCATATTACCACCAAAGTGATAAAGAAAGCGTGGAATACTTGCTCTAACGAAAATATTCTCTTTCTTATCATTATATCCTTGTAGCATGTCTGCGCAGAGTTCTGAAAGTGCTTTAAAAATATTTCTAAGAGGACCATTTGCCTTTAAATTTGAAGGTTCTTCTGCGATCATTCCTCCACAGCCTATGCCAATTCCATATTGCCAATCCAATCCTGTTTTATTGCAGTAGTTTTGAATAATATCTAGAGCAACAGCAGTTTGTTCTGCATCATAAAATCCACAATTGCAAATAGCATATACCTTTGGTAAGCTATTAGTTGAATTTTGCAGAGTTTTTTCTAAGCCAACTAAAGCTTCCATTAGCGACCCAGGTAGTGAGTCCACATATAGTGGGAAAACAAATAGTAAAATATCAGCTTGTAGTATGTCATTTTCAATTACATTTTTATTAGGAGCATTGATAATATCTAAAGCACGATATTGTGCTATATCTGTATGTAATATCTCTGAGATACGGTGAACTATTGCACTTGATGAGCTCTTTTTGAGTTTTGGACTGCCAATTATGGCAACAAATTTACTCATGATGACACCTCCACTAAAAAATTAGATAACTCAGTCATTTCTTTAGAAACATCTTTTTCATTTCCTATAACTAATGACAGGCTCTTAGGAGTATGTAAGTTGATACTGTTGCGCTTTACTAGAGTTTTGAAAGTCTTTTCTTCAGTTTCACTAACATTTGTACTGTAGCCAATACCAACAAAACAAGGATAACTATTATATCTCTTTTGGTGATGGGTTTCCCCTTTTATAATAGTAAAGAAAGGGGATATATTAGGAATTTGTCTATCTAAATATTTCTTTATATCCTTACTGTAGCTTCCATATTGAATTTGGGTGAGTATCACTAATAGTTGTGAATTAATTACATAATTATTTATTTCATTAGCTTCATCTCCCTGCAAAACACACAATCCAGGAGTCTTTACCCAACAACCAAAACAACCTATGCAGGGCTTAAATTCTGAATCAATAATTTTCCTTAATTTAGTAGTAAATCCTTTACTGTTCAAGGAACTTGTAACTTCTTCAACTAGATTTACACCATTAAAGTTTTTGCTAGCTTCATCGTATAATAAAAGCGTTTTCATAATATTAACTCCTTTTTTATTAATAACTATTCAATTAATTAATTATTCTTTTAGTCTAACAATTACTTAAAATTGCATTTAATGCATTTTGGTATTTGTCCCAAAGTTCTTCCTCACTGCCCATCATATGTACTACAATTGGAACTCCATAAAAAACAGAAAATAAGTTTTCAAGTGTAGAATTTACAGCTTTGCAGTTCATAGATTCTAAGTAGTATACTAGTATATCGCATAAGCTCCGCTTTGGAGAATTTAGTTCATAAGCTTCTCGGCTAAATAGATAATACTCATAGTCGCTTATATTCATTGGTTGTGGAGTAGATTCAAGCTTAATAAAATACTGTGCAATAGCCAGCATTATATTTACTGAATACTTTCTTTCAGTTACAGCTTTAAAAACACGATATATTCCTGAAGCTCCTGAATATCTTTTTGCATCAATATCGCAGCTTAAAGCGTACTGCCATTTGTGTATGAAATAATATAAAACCTGTTCCTTGGACTCAAAGTACTTGAAAAAAGTAACTTTAGAGATTTTAACAATTTCACAAATGCTGTCAACAGAAATAGAATGAAGGGTCTTTGTTTCCAACTCTTTAATAAATGCATTCAAAATTTCAATTCTCTTATCTCCAAATTTTTGTTCTCTTAAGGTAAATTTATTCTGACTCATATTATCTTCTCCAAAATATTAACTATAGTAAAATAATTTACTATAGTTAATATTTTATTTGGAAATTATTTCTTTGTCAATATGGAAGAAATATAATAAATAGAAAATAAATAAATGGTGCCTGGCACCGGAGAAAGGAGATTTAAATGGAGAACAGCAATTTATATTATTTGAATAAAAATTTTGCTCTGCGCTAAAACTAATTTTCGAAAATGAAAATTAAAAGATATCAAAGAAAATAATTGATAGTGACTGTGTAATAGGTCAAATTCAACAAAAAAACTTAATGGAAAAGGAGATGTAAATTATGAAAAACAAACCAGACGATAGAAGAGATAATGTAGATAGAATTCAGCATAATATTAGCAATACTATTCATAACATTGAACTTGCAGAAGAGATGATTGCAAAAACAGACGATAATAAAATGAAAAATACAATAGAAGAAAAAAATGAGAGAAGAAGAGATGCACTTAAAGGTATGAGAGAAGAAATTAAAGATGAAGCAATAGATAAACAAAATGGATATAAGTAAAAATTACTTTTAATAGATACAAAATTAATAATATACAGTCACCGTATTAGAGAAATCTAATACGGTTTTTCTATATAGGTGTATATATGATTTCTCGTTGGCAAGACTGCAGCTGAATTAGAAAGGTTTGCTGCCACTGAGCCATCCTTGGTTTTCCCAATGTTTTCTATCATATGGGTTCCAGGTGTTCTTCTTCATCATTCCTTTCATTAAGAAAAACATGAGACTTCTGAAAATAGGCTTTGGAAGTGAATCTATACTTTTAGCAGCCTTTACTATTTTTCTCGCCAATTTTGCCATCTCTTTTTGAATAGCTTCCTGTTTTTTTAGGGAAACGTCAGACCATTTCATTGCCGAAACAGGATTTTTAAATGAAAACACTTTTTTCACACCCCAGAACTTAAAACTATTTTTAATGGTTTTTGTTGTATGGCCAAGACCTGCTCCAGCAGTGGTAGTAATTGAAAGCCCGATTTTATTGAACATTTTTGGGTTTGGTCTATGACTTAACCACATAAAACATAGATGATCAAGCAATGCCTTTAGCTGACCTGAAACATCCATTGCATAAACAGGTGATGTGATTAAAATTAAATCTGCCTCTGTCAATGAAGTTACAATTGGATTTACATATAAAGAGTGGGGACATGTATTTTCTCCATTATAAAAGCATGAGAAACAGCCGTTGCAAAAATGAGGCATATCTTTTGGTAAAGTAAACTCTGTTATTTCTACGGTTTTATATTTGGAAAGTTCTTGTATGAATAGTTTCATACAGTTCCATGTACTTCCGTGACGACTATTACCATTAATCACTATGACTTTCATATTAAACATCCTTTCAAAATATTATTTAAGGTCTTGGCAGCTACTGCTTGTTCCGTAAATTTCGTTAAAGTGAAAAATATGGCGGTTAAACAACTCTTTAGCTTCCGCCAGGCTATGCTCATTGTTATCATATTTATAAAAGATAAGAAAAATCGGAGCAAAGAACGCCATTGCCATCATATATGGATCTGTCTTAATAAAACTTCCTATCTCCATGAGCCCAGTAAACAACTTTGCTTGAAAATTTAATGCATCATCAAATGATAAATTCCTGTATAGTGTATTGATTTCAGCATTACGGTATTGTTCAATAGTAAGCATTTTCCTTAGCTTTACATTGATTTCATCTAAAAAGTAAAATTCAAAAATCTGACCTGCAATCACCAAAAATTGCTCTCTTGTCATATTGCGGTACATAGTGATTGTTCTATCGTCCACTACAAATTGCATATCCTCATCAGTTATTCGCATACCATGGAAAAATTCATTTCCTCTTCGGGAATACTCATTTATGATTGTATTAAAAATATCTTGCTTATTCTTAAAGTGATTATAAAGAGAGCTTTCTTTAATACCTACAGCTTTTGAAATATCCCTTACTGAAACAGAATCATATCCTTTAATAGAAAACAAGTTAAGTGATTCAATTAAAATTTTTTCACGTGTATTCATAATTTATCTCCTCGTAATTTTTGCATAAAGCAAAACTAACAACTGTTAGTTTAATTTTAACTAACAGTTGTTAGTTTGTCAATAGTTATAAAATTTTTTAAGCCTAGTAAAAATGAACATAAAGTTTACTAATAATTTATATAAGTATAAAGTCGCTGAAGAATTGATGAATTCTTCAGCGACTTTTTTACAAAATCAAATCTATAAAGACCCAGATAAAATTAAGTTCATATGTCCAATAACTATTATTCCCATGGTCAAATCGATGGCGAATCCACCAACTATTGGTATTGTAAAGAATGCTTTGGGTGACGGTCTGTTATATTTATCAACAACCGCAGTCATGCTTGCCAGTGCATTAGGGGTAGCTCCCATGGCATATCCATAAAAACCTGCACTCATTACTGCACTATCATAATTTCTACCTGTAAAATTATATACCACTATTATGGAATATAGAGCAAGTAAAATCATTTGTCCTAATAATATTATTATTAAAGGCAGTGCCATCCTTGCAATCTTCCATATTTCTAAGGACATAATTGTCATTGCAAGGAATATATTTAAAAACACGCTTCCTACTGCACTGATTTCTTTTTGTGGTAATGATATTTTTCTTAAGTCAGCTAAGTTACGAATTATTGCAGCAGCAAAAATTGCACCCACGTATGCGGGGAAAACTAAGCCAGTTTTATTGATTAAAATAGAAATTACAGAACCTATACTCATAGCCAGCATAATAAGAATGAAGCCTTTACTTAAATCATTGGTTTTAATGGTATCATGATTATCATTTTCTATATGATGCTCTGAAAAGTCTTTTTCTTTTCCATTTTCAGATTTCTCTTCTTCTTTTGCTTTTTTAATCAGTCCTTTTTTGTCTATAAGATATTTTGCTATTGGACCGGATACTATTCCACCCATTACTAGTCCGAAGGTTGCTGAAGCAACTGCAATAGTAAGTCCTCCTGAAGCCCCGTTAGCTTCTATAACAGGCCCCAGTGCAGCTGCAGTCCCAACTCCACCCATAAGAGATATAGAACCAGCACACATGCCAATAAGAGGATTTAACTTAAAAGCTCTAGCAATAGTAATTCCCCATATATTCTGTATAACTAACATAATTACTGAAATAAAAAGCATAATAACAATTGCAATTCCACCTTGCTTAATAATTTTAAAACTAGCTGTAAATCCAATTGTTGAGAAGAATCCAATCATAAAGAAATTTTTTAATGTTTGATCAAACTGGAAAGTAAATGTTCCGGTCTTTACTCCAATTGTATGTATTAAAGCAAAAATTAGCCCACCCACAATGGGAGCTGGAATACAATATTTTTGCAATAGTTTCACTTTTTTTACTATAAAATCACCTATTAAGAACATTATAACTCCGATGCCTACTGCTTGAAGCATATCTACTTTAATAATCATATATTACTCCTATAAAATAACTATTCTTGATCTCTTGTGTAAACAGGTATTTTTACTATTATATATTGCCCGACAAACACAATTTATATTACACTAGGTACTTCAAAAAAGTCTCTGCTGCAACTGATAGTGGGATATTTTTATGATAAACAACACCTATGTTTCTTTTTGGTATTGGTGGAGTAATTGGAATTTCAACTAATTTTCCTTCCTTCAGTTCATTTTTTATAAAGTTTTTTATTACAGCAGTAACCCCTAGGCCAATCTTTGCAAATTCTATTAATAAATCCATGTTACTTACTTCAATTTCAGGTTTGATTACTATATTATTATTTTTAAAATACTTATCTATATATCCTCTGGAAATGTTGCCGCTTTCCATAAGCATCAAGGTGGCAAAGGGAAAAATATCATTGTAATTTTTTATATTTAATGATTCTAAATAATTTTTCTCTGCTACAAAAATATCCTGTATTTCATATAGTTCAATAAAATTATAAAAATCCTTTTCAGGTGGTTCACTGATTATAACCATGTCCAATTCACCATTTTCTAAGATTTTTAAAGTTTCATAGGGGGTTTTATTGATTATCTTTACTTCAATATGAGGATATTCCTTAATAAATCTTTTTAGTTTTGGTATAAGAAAGTGCTTACACAAGGTGGTACTTACTCCTAGCTTAATTATCCCCGCTTCTTTATTTTTTAATTTATCTATAACTTTTTCTCCAACATTAATTTCATTCAAAGCTCTTTCAATATATTGATAAAATACCATTCCCTCTTCTGTCAGTTTAACTCCTCTAGAATTTCGTGAAAAAAGAGTGATTCCTAAAGCAGCTTCCAGCTTTTTTATGGACTTACTTACAGCAGGCTGACTTATATAGAGCTTTTCTGAAGCTAAAGATATATTTCCACAGGAGGCTACAGTATAAAAAATCTTATATAATTCTAAATTATTATCCATGTCATAACTCCTCGTTATATCAACTATAATTTATATGCATTTGAATTATATAACTCTTTGCTGTATAATTCAACTATAAAATAACATATTATAAAGTTTTTTATTGTTAAATTGGGGCACTAGAAAAATTCAAAGGGGCGAATTGACTAGTAGTTATTTTAATATAAAGAGGGGGATTTAATATATGTCAGGGAAAACAATGTATGAAAAAATCTGGGATAAGCACGTAGTGCATGCTGAAGAGGGTAAGGCAAGCATTATTTATATTGACACTCATTTACTTCATGAGGTTACATCACCTCAAGCTTTTGAAGGATTAAGACTTTCAGGTCGTAAAGTAAGAAGAACGGACTTAACTTTTGCAACTATAGACCATAATGTTCCTACAAAAGACAGATTCAATATTACTGATCCTATATCAAAAGCTCAAATAGATGCTATCTGTAAAAATTGTAAAGATTTTGGGGTAACTCTTTACGATTTATACAGTGATGATCAAGGGGTTATTCATGTTACTATGCCAGAACTTGGACTAAGTCTTCCAGGCAAAACTATTGTTTGCGGTGACAGCCATACTGCAACTCACGGTGCTTTTGGAGCTTTAGCTTTTGGTATTGGTACAAGTGAAGTGGAGCATGTACTTGCAACACAATGTCTTGCTCAAAAAAAATCAAAGACAATGAACGTTAAATTCAAGGGGACATTAAATCCAGGACTTACAGCTAAAGATTTGATTCTTGGTTTAATTGGAAAGTACGGCACAGATTTTGCAACTAATTATGTTATTGAATTTACTGGAGATGCTATTAAAAACCTTACTATGGAAGAAAGAATGACTGTATGTAACATGGCTATAGAAGCTGGTGCAAGAGCAGGCTTAATCGCTCCAGATGAAACTACTTTTGAATATGTGAAAGGCAGAAAATATGCTCCTAAGGATGCTGAATTTGATGAAGCAGTAGCAGAGTGGAAGAAGCTTCCTTCAGATCCTGATGCGGTATATGATGCAACTGTAGAGTTCGATTTATCTGCTTTAGAACCACAAGTTACTTGGGGAACTAGCCCTGGAATGGGAGCTTCAATAAATGATGTTGTGCCAAATCCAGAGGATTTTGAAGATGCAGATAAACGCAGCGCAGCTGAAAAAGCATTAGAATATATGGGATTAACTCCTGGAACTCCAATGAGTGAAATAAAAGTAGACTATGTATTTATAGGTTCTTGTACAAATGGAAGAATTGAAGACATGAGAGCAGCTGCAGCAGTTGCTAAAGGCAGAAAAGTAAATACTAATGTAACAGCTATTGTTGTACCTGGCTCACAAAGAGTTAAAGCAAAGGCCGAAGAAGAAGGATTAGACAAAATATTTACAGAAGCAGGTTTTGAATGGAGAGAATCTGGCTGCAGTATGTGCCTTGCGATGAATCCAGACGTTTTAAGCCCAGGTCAAAGATGTGCTTCAACATCAAACAGAAACTTTGAAGGACGTCAAGGCAGAGGCGGAAGAACTCATCTTGTATCTCCTGCTATGGCAGCGGCAGCAGCTATTGCTGGACATTTTGTAGATATAAGAAATTTAGATAAATAGTAAGGAGTGAATGGAATGGAACCATTAGTTAAGGTAAAAGGAATTGTAGCACCTCTTGATAGAGTTAATGTTGATACGGATGCAATTATACCAAAACAATTTTTAAAGAGAATAGAAAGAAGTGGCTTTGGTCAATTCTTATTTTATGAATTTAGATTTGATGAACAAGGGAATCCAATTAAAGACTTTGTGTTAAATAAAGATGAATACAAAGGAACGAATATTCTATTATCTAGAGCAAACTTTGGATGCGGATCTTCAAGAGAACATGCACCTTGGGCATTAGCTGACTTTGGTTTTAGAGTAATTATCGCATCAAGCTTTGCAGATATTTTCCACAACAACTGCTTCAATAATGGAATACTTCCGGTTAAGCTTACAGTTGAACAAGTAGATGAGCTTTTCAAAAGAGCAGAAAGCATTGAAGGATACCAACTTGAAGTAGATTTAGAAGCAAAGAAAGTGAGAGATAACCAAGGACTTGAATACAACTTTGAAGTAGAAGACTTCGCTAGACATAAGCTATTAAATGGATTAGATGAAATAGGCTTAACTCTTCTTCATAAAGATAAAATTGATGCATTTGAAAAACAACATAAAATATATATTTAATAATAAAACTATAACAGGTGCCAGGCACCGGAGAAAGGAGTTTTTTATAAAAACTCCTTTCTCCGGTGCCTGGCACCTATGTTAATCTATTTATCCAGCAATTCAAATAAAACTTGAGTTCCCTTATTTTCTTTACCTTCTTCTACTAATTTATCATACAAAGATTTTGATAGCTCAAGACCAGGAGCACTAATCCCCATTTCTTTAGCTTCTGATATAGCAATATTCATATCCTTTACAAAATGTTTTACATAAAATCCAGGTTCAAAATCACCTTTTATCATTCTATCCAATATCTCCACCAGAAACTGGTGCATCAAGAGAATATATACCTTTTTCTTTAGCCTTTTCATAAATTATTTTAGCTAGGTTAGGTTTAGAGGTGGTCATATCAATTACATAAGTACCTGGTCTTGCATTGTTAATTATACCATCCTCTAGAATATGTGAGGCCATACTTGAACCCATAACACCAGTTTCAATAAAACCAATAGTATTATTTTTCATTAGTATCCTCCTTTTTTAATAATAATTCTATATAATATAATTATAATGGCAAAATATAGATAAATATAGGACGTTTATGGGGCAAGCATAAATAAAGTGGGGTGGAACATGGTTAAAGAAAAACATTCCAGATTAATTTTTATACTAATTGTAGTCCTTACTTTCTCTTTTATTGGAGCTGAAAACAGAGTTTCTGCAGATGTAAAGCCTATTGAGGAAGTTCAGAATAAGTTAAAAGGAATTTCTGAAAAGGAGAGAAGTGTACTCGAAAATCTTTTTAAGCTTACCCAAGAGGTAGAAGACATGGAGAGAGAAGAAGCTAAAGCTAATAGTGAAATAGGAGCTCTGAAGCTAGAAATTAAGGAGTTGGAAAGCAAAATACAGAAGCAGCAGAAAGAGTACGATGATAAGCTGAAGGTTTTAGAAATGGTTCTTGTTAGTTATCAAAGAAGTGGACCAGCATCATATTTAGAGACCCTTTTGAAAGCTGAAAATTTAACTAGTTTTATTAGAAGTATAAATATAATAAGAGATTTCTCGCGAAATGTAGGAGAACTTTTGGATTCTGTAGATGAAGGGAGAAAGAAATTATCTGAGGAGAAAGACAAGTTAACAGAGAAAATTTCAGTTATAGATAATAAAAATAAAGTATTACAAGAATCACTAGATAAAAAACGAAAGCTAAAGGAAGAGCAGCAGGCTTATCTAGATTCTTTTAAGGAAGACAAAGCACATTACGAGACCCAATTAAAAGGTTTAGAACAAATGTGGAAAGAGATAAAAGTTATTTTCTCTGATATTGTAAAAGATTTTAGAAAAATTGTTCAAGAAGGATATTTCCCACAAAGCAAATTGAACTTAAGTTTTAAATTACCTATTATAAAAGGTGCTTTATATGAGGAAACATTTAATGATGTGATAAAAAACCACTCTAATCTTCCTAATATGGTATTTCATTTTTATCAAGATAAGGTAGTAATAGAAGTACCAGATAAGCATCTAGTCTTAGATGGGAAATTTGTAATTCAGGGAAAGACTGCTTTTAAACTTAAGGTAGATAAAGGCAGCTTTTATGGAATTCCGCTTGAAACTTCCTCTATTGAGGAATTATTTAAAAATGGAGATCTGTTAATTGATATTAAGGACTTAGCAGGAGATAAGTTGATATTTGATATTTATGTTCAGTCTATAAAGATGAAGGAAGGTTATTTAGAGTTTGAAGTTAAAGTGGGAGCTTAGAAAAAAACAGGGGGATGTATAGGATGATAGAAGCGGTAAATGTTTCTTTAAGTTATAGAGATGGAACCTTAGCTTTAAAAGATGTTAATTTGAAAGTGAATCCAGGAGAATTAGTGTATATTGTAGGGCCTAGTGGTTCGGGGAAAACCAGTCTTTTAAAGCTTTTCCTAGGGATAGAGTACCCTACCTCTGGTTCATTAAATGTTCTTAATCAGCCTATAAAAAAAGGTGCAAGTGGAAAGATTAGAAGGATGCGAAGAGAAATTGGACCTGTATTTCAAGAGTTTAAACTGATCGAAGGAAGAACAGCTTTGGAAAATGTTATGATGGGAATAAGGTTTCTAGGTATTCCTTTAAAGCATATGAAGGAAGAGGCAAGCAATGCCCTGGAGAGAGTTGGCCTCTCAAATAAGACTCTTTCAAAGGTAGAGAACCTGTCTTGGGGCCAGTGTCAAAGAGTAGCCATAGCCCGTGCCATAGCAAGAAAACCAAAATTAATATTGGCAGATGAACCTACAGGTAATTTAGATCATGAAAATGCCTTGAATATATTAGAGCTTTTAACTTCTTTTAAAGAAAAAGATACAGCAGTAATTATTACTACCCATGCTACACATTTGATTCAAAATGAAAGGAATGTGACCTTCATCCATGTAAAAGAGGGGAATATTTCTATAGAACGACGGGGTGAATTGTAATGAAGAGTATATTCTATAATTTGGGTTACTTTTTTATAGAAGCAAAGAATATAATGAGACTAAATCTGCTGTCTAACATATTATCTATTATCGGAACAGGACTTATTCTGTTTCTTCTAGGCATGGTTGTATCTGGCTTTACTGTCAGCGATAGATTAGTTAATATGCTGCAAGGAGAGGCAGAAATCAGTGTTTTTTTTAATAAGAATATTGATTCTGTAGAAAGAAAGAACTTAGTTGAAGACATAAAAAAAATAGATGGTGTATTGGACTGCAGACTGATTGGAAAAGAAGAAGCTTACAATAGAATGAAGGAAGTTTTAGTTGAGGAAGCACATATATTAGAGCTTTTAGACAAAAATCCATTTGAGGAATTTATTGAGGTAAGAATCCAATTGGATCAAATGGATAATGTATTAAATAAGGTTAAAAGTATAAAAGGAATTGATTATGTTAGAGACAATAGAGAAGTACTAGGACAACTTAAAAATATCACAGAAGGATTAAAGGTTTTAGGCTTCTTAGTGGTGGCAGCAGTAGGCATTACCACTATTGTAATAGTATCTCACATGATTAGACAGGGTATATATAATAATAAGGATCAAATTAATACTTTAAGACTCTTAGGAGCACCCATTAGTTTTATTGGATTCCCATTTGTTTTAGTCGGGTTAATATTAACTTTAATAGGAGGTATATTAGCATCCTCTCTTGCAATGTTCTTAATAAATAGAGTATATGGTGAGATGAGTTTGTTGCCTTTTATGCCGTTACCACCGAGAGGGGAATTGATTTTCAGCATAGTTATACTAATTATGACTATTAGTATTGCTCTAGGTGTACTGGGAAGTATTTTGGGGTTAATTTCTATAAAAAACTTAGAGCACAATAATTAAATTAAGAAGGAGATAATAACAAATGTCTAAAATACTGGTTTTATATTATTCTTTTGAAGGAAGTACAAAAAAAATTGCCGAAATAATTGCAAAAAATATTGATGCAAAGTTAGAAGAAGTAAAGCCTGTAAATGAGCTTAAATCAAAAGGTTTTAGTAAGTTCATTTGGGGTGGTAGTCAAGTAATAATAGGGAAAAAACCTAAACTATTGCCAATAGGTGTAAATTTAGATGATTATGATACTATGTAAAAATGTTACTAAAAACCTTCAGTCTTTAGAAGCAGAAGTTATTGAATGGGCAAAAGGTATTGTTGAAAAAATTAATTAAATTGTTAGCTGTGAATTTTAAAATTGCACCACGGGGGTCATGACATCAAATTAGCATTAAAATAATTTATATTTTACACTCCTAGATATTTTGTATTTAGAATATTCTAAGAGTGTATTTTTTTATTTTTTATAGGGTTGACAAAAATATCTTACAAGTGTAATATATAATAAATCTTACAAATGTAATCTAAATATTAGGAGTGATTTAAATGAAAAATATACCTCAAATTTCAGAAGCAGAGCTTGAAGTTATGAAGATTTTATGGGAACTAAAAAAAGCTACAAGTTCAGAAATAGTAGAAAAACTTTTAAAAACTTCTGAATGGAAACCAAAGACTATACATACATTAATTACTAGACTTGTGTCAAAGGAAGCCATTATTGCGGAAAAGCTAGATGGAAAGTCTTATATATATATTCCAAAGGTATCTGATGAAGAATATAAAAACTATGCAAATAAATCCTTTCTCCAAAGAGTTTATAACGGTTCATTAAATTTAATGCTTTCAAGCTTTATAAAGCAACAAAAGCTTTCAAAAGAAGATATTGAGGAGCTGAAAAATATTCTTGATAAGGAGATAGAATAATGGAAAGAATGTTTCAGATAATTTTAGTAACATCTTTTTATTCTAGCATAGTAGGTATAAGCATTATTATTATTAAAACTTTATTAAAAAATAGAATAAGTCCTAAGTGGCATTATATCATTTGGATTATATTAGTTATAAAGCTAATTATTCCTTTTGGTCCTGAAAGTACTATTAGTATATTTAATAAAGTACCTTCTGTGATAACTGGAGTAAATATTACTCATGTTTCCGGTGAAGCAATAAATACTATACAAAATAAACAAACTTTAAATGAACAAACAAATACAAATCCTTCCGAAATTACTTTAGATAATGGGAACAAAAAATATTCTATTAATTTTTATCTTTCATATGTATGGTTACTTGGAGCACTACTATTGATATGTGCTCTATTATACACAAACTATTCTTTATATTTAAAGCTTAAAAAATATAGTGGAAATTTAAATGAAAGAGTAGATATGATTTTTAAGGAAGTTAAAAGTGAAATGGGTGTAAATAAGAGTATTCAAATTATTTTTCAACCTATAGTTAATACACCATCACTATTTGGATTATTTAAACCTAAAATAATACTTCCAATTGAAATTTTAGATTTCAGTGATAGGGAAATTTCATATATATTACTTCATGAGCTTGCACATTATAAGAGAAGAGATATTTTGGTTAATTATATACTACTTATATTTCAAAGCATACACTGGTTTAATCCTATAATTTGGTTTTGCTTTAAAAGAATACGTGATGATATGGAACTGGCTACTGATCAAAAGGTGTTAAGTATATTACAGGGCAATGAATATAGGGAGTATGGAAGGGTATTATTGAAAGTTCTTGAAAGCTTAAGCTCCACCAGATTTTCTCCAAGACTTATAGGTATAGTGGATGATAAAAAGAATATGGAAAAAAGGATTAAAATGATAAAAATGGGGGGCTTTTTTAAAAGTAAAAGACCTATTGCTTTTATCATAGGATTTCTGTGTATTGTGATTATGGGTTTATTACTTTTAACTAGTGGTAAAACAAAAGATGAAAAAGATATAAATAAGTTTCAAGCTTTTATGGATAGCCAAACTTTTAAAATACTAGTTTCCCCAGAAAAATATGCTTTAACTATGTCTAGCACCATAGGCATAAAGCTTCAACCAGAATTTGTGGGAGAGGCTAAAACTATACAGTATTATACCTCTGAAGGTAAGTTCGCAGGTTTGGATATTAGTACAGGTAAAGTTGAAGAATATGGGAAAAAACTCACCTTAACTTATGGGATTCCAGTATATTGGTTACCATTAATAGAGGAGGGTCTAGGAAAAGAGGGAGATAAAGCCACAGTTAGAATAGAAGTTTATAATGAAAACCACAATGTAATAGCTGAAAAGGAAATAATTATAGTATTTAAGGATGGATTTTATGCTGTAGTTCCTAATGAAGGCATTATAATAGGAACTAATTCACAAACTAAAATAGACTATCCAAAAACAATAGATAAGGCTGTAAGCAGTGCTATAATTGGAAGAGCCAGCGCTTATAAGCAAGGAAAGGTAGCTACAGAAGGACATGTAATACTTGATAGTGAAGAAAAAGATGGAATTGTAAAAGTATATACTGTTGCTAGTTATGGTGCCTTTGGCTTTGAGAATGGAGTATTTACCTTTGTAAGTGGAAGTGGATCTATTCCTACAGTTATTGTCTTTAAAAAGAATAATAATAATGAATATATATTAAAAGAATACAAAGAGCCTATGGATGGATCATATTATACAAATTCAATAAAGGATATGTTCCCTAAAAAGTTATGGGATAAAGTACTTAATCCCAATAATTTCCCTGAAATTAGAAAACAGCAAGAGGAGCAGGCTACAAAATATCTTGAAAGTATTGGGAGAAAAGCAGAGGTAATTTCAAACTATACTGAAAGAAAATTAGCCAATATTAATGTTCAGGCATCAAATAAGCTTTTTTCAGAATATACTAAATTTGATCAAGAGCTTAATAAATTTCCGTATTGGTTAGGTACAATAGAAAAAGTGGAAGATGGAGTAAGATATATATATGAAACCTCACAAAGTAAAACTAGTGATGGGTACGACTTAATAATTTTCACAAAGAAAAAAGAGGATGGAATTGTAGTTAAAGAGTATAAGTATAAGATAGTTGGGGGTGAGCCAAAGCTTGTAGAATGATAATCTATTTAACCTTTTCCCACCAAGCTACAGAAGTAGCAGTTTCTTTTACATCAACTTTTTGACCGAGCATTGGATACAGCATTGGTAGGCTTTTATTCTTACTTTCCTTTATAACTTTGATGATTGGTTCATCCCAATCATGTATGGAAAGTGAGAATTTTGACCAATGTCCAGGCATTAGTTTTTTTGCTTCTAGATCTAGTGTAGCTTGAACTACTTGCTCTGGAGTCATGTGAGAATTTGGCCAATACTTACTATACTGACCACACTCCATAAGTGCTAAATCGAAAGGTCCATAAGAATTACCTATATCAGAAAAGTGAGCACCATAGCCTGAATCTCCACTATAGAAAATTTTTTCATTAGGTGTTTTAATAACAAAGGACACCCATAAGGTTTGATTTGATTTTAAATCTCTTCCAGAACGGTGCTTTGCTGGAGTAGCAGTGATTTCAAATCCATCATCTAAAACTGCAGTTTCATTCCAATCCTTTTCTATTATAGTGTTTTTATCATATCCCCAATATTCTAAATGAGAACCTACTCCAAGACCTGTAATAACTTTTTTAATTTTAGGTTTTAATTTGGTAACAGTATCATAATCCAAATGATCATAATGATCATGGGAAATTAGAAGATAATCTATATCAGGAATATCATCAACAGTGTATATATTGCTGCCCTCGTAACTCTTATTAAAGAATTTTACAGGAGAGGCGCTTTCACTTAGTACAGGATCAATCAGAATTTTTTTACCGTCAATATGCAAAAAGTATGATGAATGTCCGAACCAAATCATAACATTTTCTGTTGGTTTTATACTCTTTAAATCAGTTTTTTCAGATGGAAGAGTAGAAGAGGGCTTATTTCTTTTACTTTTATTAAAGAAAAAATCGTTAAGTTTTGTAGATAGACTAATAGCTTCTCTAGGCTCGGAAGCCTCCGGAAGATTTTGAAAAGCACCATTTTTATAATTAGGGGAGTTCTGGATTATTTTTAACCGTTCTCCCTCAGGATTTTTCCCAAACTGTGGCTGCTGCATAAAAGTGTATCCTCCAATAACTATTAAAATAATAATTGTAAATATTATTGATAATATTTTAAATAGCTTCTTCATTTTATACTTTCTCCCATTATCTTATTATGTATTATTTCCATTTTAGTTATATCAAAATAAATAATCAAGAAGGAAGTTGAAAAAAGTGATTAAAACAGATGTCACAAATAATTTAATTATTTAATGAAAATTAAGTAAATAATAGGAATTATATGTTATAATAATGTTATATTTTAGTACGAAAAATTAATACTATTAGGAACAGAAATTTTATTTTTTAATATAAAACAAATTAAATTCTAAAGCCAAAACTCAAGGATGGGAATATAAAGAAAGGAAATGATTATTTTGGCTGGTAAAATAAAGGAAATGATCAATCAGATTATTGAAGAACGGGCTAAAGGCAATCCGGCCATTAGAGAAATGACTATAGCCAAATTAATTCTCAAAGGACTGAATCCCAATAAATTTGATAGTTACTCCGCTGATGACCCGGAAATTATTGAAAAACTTCTTAACATTGCTAAACAATTTAATGTAAGAAAAATGGAAGAAAATATAAAATCTGTGTTTTCAACAAAATCCTTAGAAGAAGAAGTTGTATTAGATATTAAAAGTCAGTTAAATCGTTGCAATGCAAAGTTATTAGTATTCTTCGCTTCCTCTAATTTTGACCAAGATAAGTTGAGTAATCTGCTACAAGAAGCCTTTGAGGATTGCATAGTAGTGGGATGTTCTACTGCTGGAGAAATAGTAAGTGGAGAATTATTGAAAAATTCTGTTGTAGCTATGGCTATTAATTCAAATATTGTTTCTGATGCTAAAGTGGAAGTAATTGAACATATGAAAGAAAATCTAAGCTTAGAAGCAGCATTTACATCTTTTGAGAAATACTTTAATGAGAGTTTATATACAATGGATGCAACAAAATTTGTTGGTATAGTTTTAATTGATGGTGTAAGTAGAAAAGAAGAAAAGCTTATGGATTTAATCGGTAATAGGACTAATGTTTTTTTTGTTGGTGGGTCTGCAGGAGATGATCTTAAATTTTTAAAAACGTATGTTTGTGCAAATGGAAAGGCATACACAGATTCAGCAGCTCTTATAATGTTGAAAATAAACGATAATGCTGAATTTAGTATTATTAAAACACAAAGCTTCAAAGCTTTGGATCAAATATTTACTGCAAATAAGGTTAATGAAGAAGCTAGAGAAGTCATTGAGTTTAATAACAAGCCTGCTATTTTGACTTACGCAGATGCAGTAGGGGCGGCTTCCATTGAAGATGCTCCAAAATACTTTAATACCAATCCCGTGGGTTTATTAGTTGGAGAAAATGATATATTCATAAGAAGTCCCCAACAAACAAAGGGGACAAGTATATTATTTTATTGCAATATACTTGAGGGCATGGAAGTCAGACTGCTACAGGCTACAAATATAGTTGAAGATACTAAGAAAGCTGTTGAAAATAAAATAAATGAATTTGGAAGAATTGATGGTATCATAAATTTTCAGTGTATAGAGCGTACACTTGAATTGGAGAAAAAAAATTTTGAAAAGCAGTATGGTGAAATATTTAGTAATATTCCCACCATAGGTTTCTCAACTTATGGTGAAGAATTTATTGGTCATATGAACCAGACAGCTACTATGCTGATTTTTAGGTCAAAAGTATGAGTTGATTTTTGGTTAAAATATTCTAAAATGGAGCGGTAAGTAATGGATAATATACTTATTGTAGATGATTTTTCCTTCAACGTTAAAATGTTGATGAGGATACTTAAGCAAAGAGGATATAATGTCAGAAATGCATTAAGTGGTGAATTAGCATTGCAGTCTGTAAGGGAAATGGCACCTGATGTGATTTTGCTTAATATTAATATACCTGATATAGATGGATATCATGTTTGTGAGATTCTAAAAGCTGATGAGAATCTTAAGGACATCCCTATTATTTTTATTAGTGAATGCTACGAGACTATTGACAAGGATAAAGTATTCACTGTTGGGGGTGTTGATTATATAACTATGCCATTTAATGATAGAGAAGTTTTTACTCGTATTGAGACACAGCTAAAACTTCGTGCCCTTCAGCTTGAATTCAAAAAATCTCATGATGAAATGAAGAAATTTAACGAAGAATTGATAAAAGTGAATACTGATTTGGAAAACAAGGTGCTGGAGAGAACGCAACAACTAGAAGAGATAACTGAGGAACTAAAAGAATTCAATATTATACTAGAAGAAGAAATTGCTGAGCGCACCAAAACTGAGGAAGCGTTAAAAGAAAGTGAAAGACAATTCCGGTATTCTTTAGAGGAAGCTCCGCTACCTGTAATGTTATATACTGAGGATGGAAAAATAAAAAAGTTAAATAGAACATGGACAGATATTACAGGATATACAATTAAGGATATTCCAACAACCTCTGAATTGGCAAAAATATCAGATGTATTTTTTGAAGACTTAGAGCGTACTACTGTAAACAGACTGTTTAATTTGGAGAAAAGACAAAATGATGGCGAATACTCTATAAGAACAAGGGATGGAAATTTTCGAATTTGGGATTTTTATTCAGCATATATTGGAAAATTGCAGGATGGACATAAGTTGTTTATGAGAGTAGCCATAGATATAACTGAAAGAAAACATATGGAAGAATTACAAAAAAACGTTGATGAAGAAAGAAAAAGGTTAAATGAGATTAAGGAATATGATAGGATTATAATAGAGTTTTTTTCAAATATTTCTCATGAGTTAAGGACTCCAATCAATGTTATTTTCTCTGCTCTACAGGTACATGAGCTTAGACTAAAAGACTGTGAATTCCCAAATGCATACGCAGATATATTTAAATATACAAAGATAATGAAACAAAATTGTTATCGCCTTTTGAGATTGGTTAATAATTTAATTGACATAACAAAAATAGATTCAGGTTATTTAGATATTAATGAAATTAATAGTGATATAATTTCTCTCGTAGAAGATATAACTACTTCTGTAGCTGATTATATAGAAAATAAAGGATTATCATTAATATTTGATACAGAGGTAGAGGAAAAAATTATTGCCTGTGATCCAGAAAAAATTGAGAGAATTATTTTAAATCTATTATCAAATGCAGTAAAGTTTACTCCTTGTGGTGGCAATATTATGGTTAATATAGAGGACGGTATTGAAAACATTTGCATAAGGGTAAAAGATACCGGAAGAGGAATTCCAGCAGATAAACTAAATTCTATATTTGAACGTTTTATACAAGTTGACAAATCTCTTGCAAGGGATCATGAGGGAAGTGGACTAGGGCTTTCGATTGTGAAATATCTAGTAGAACTACATGATGGAACAATATCAGTAAAAAGTAAGGAGGGCTATGGAACTGAATTTATTATATATATTCCATGTAAATTAGTAGGCGGTGAAGTTTCTAATGATATTACATATATTAGTGTTAAAAGTGGAAGTTGTATTGAAAAAACAAATATAGAATTCTCTGATATATATAACTGAGAATGGAACTAGATATTCATAATGATAAGATATTTAACATATAGTATTATAACCTCTTGATTTGCATATAATAATAATGTACAATAATAAGTACAGAATAATGTACAATAAGGGGTGATAGAATGTTAGCTGTGAATTTTACAAATATGCGTGAAAATTTTAAAACCTATTGTGATAAGGTAAATGATGACTATGAAACTATTATTATAACTAGAAAAGATAACAAGAATGTTGTTATGATTTCTCAAGATGAATACAATAATCTTATGGAAAATCTTTATATTATGAGCAATAAAAAATACTATGACCGTTTGGTTGAAAGCAGAAAGCAGATTGAACGTGGCGAGATAGTAAAAAAGTCAACCGAAGAATTAGAAGGAATGACTAATGAATAAGGTGTTTTCGGATTTCGCATGGCAAGAGTATACCCAATGGCAAATAGAAGATAAAAAAATACTAAAAAAAATAAATGAGCTTATAAAAGATATTGAACGAAATGGTTATGAAGGAATGGGGAAACCGGAGCCCTTGAGACATCATTTAACAGGATATTGGAGCAGAAGAATAACAGACAAAGATAGGTTAATATATAGAATTGGTAACGAAGCAATCTATATAATTGGCTGTAAAGGACATTATGAGGAATAATAAAAAAACAGATAACTCTTAATTTTAAGAGAGATCTGTTTTTTTATTTTATCTAAAAAGCTTTTCTATAATTTAAATATCTCTATATCCTTAATTAGCATCGGTGTATTATTTTACAACATAAGCATATATTGATTACATAATGGTTCATAAGTTATAATTGAATCAAATATAAGATTAGTTATAAAATAAGAATGTTTCACGAAAAATGAAAACGATTTCTTATAAATGTGAATAATAGATAGGTTATAAAAGATATATCTTCTGTTTTTACAAGGAAGGTGAAGGAGGAAGGAATCTTGAATAAACTGGTTCAGTTGTCTCATGAAAGATGCATTTCCAAAGGAATTGTACAGGATAATCCATTTAGCTCAAAAATAATAGAAGGTGAAGAACTAAAGCAGGTACTGGATATAAATAAGGAACTAATACAAATAGCTGCTCCATTTATGAACCATTTGTATGATTTTGTAAAAGGATCAGGTTTTTTTTCATTATTATGTGATTCAGAAGGATGTATATTAAATTCTATTGGAGATGAAAATATACTAAGCGAAGCAGAAAAGTTAAAAATGATTAAAGGTGCATATATGGATGAAATTCATATTGGTACTAATGCAATGAGCGTTGCCATATCAGAAAAAGTACCAGTTCAGATTTCGGGAGAGGAACATTTTATTAGTGTATATCATAAATGGACATGTTGTGCTGCTCCTATAAGAGATTCCTTTGGAAGCACTATTGGAATAATTGATTTAACAGGGTATGTAGGAAATGTTCATAAGCATACTTTAGGAATGGTTGTGGCCGCTGCAAATGCTATAGAAAAAATGCTTCAAATAAATAAATATAATAAAATGCTTCAGCTTTCAAATAAAAGACTTGAAACTACTTTTCACTCTATTTCATCAGGAATTTTAACCTGCGATATGATGGGAAATATTATCTCAATGAACAAGCAAGTAATCAGAATTTTAGGATATAGTGAATTAGATATAAGAAAAATGAAAATATATGACTTTATTGAAAATTGGAGTGATATAGAAAGTAGAATAGATGACAATGTGAATGTGATAAATGAGGATACTTACATTAAAGGTAGATGGAATAAACTTCAGTACACTCTTACAATATACCCAATTTATGATTCATCTATGAAGCTTCATGAAATAACACTATTAATCAATGAACTTAAATTTAGCAGAAAAATAGCAGGTAAAATTTTAGGTGGGCAGGCTGTCTATACCTTTGACGAGGTAATAGGAAAAAATAAAAATCTTATGCAAACTATAGATTATGCTAAGAAAATAGCTAGCAGCAGATCAACGGTTCTTATTACAGGAGAAAGTGGAACAGGTAAAGAGGTATTTGCACAGGCAATCCATAACTATAGCAATCGAAAAAATGAGGCATTTATAGCATTAAATTGTGGTGCTATACCTAGAACCTTAATTGAATCGGAATTGTTCGGATATGAAGATGGCTCCTTTACGGGAGCAAAGAAAGGTGGAAATGCAGGGAAATTTGAAATTGCAGAGGGGGGCACCATATTTCTTGATGAAATAGGAGAAATGCCAATAGATATGCAAACAAAACTATTGAGAGTTATTGAAGAGGGAAAAATAACTAGAATAGGAAGTTCAAAAACAATCCCTATCGATGTAAGAATAATTGCAGCAACCAATAAGGATTTGAAAAAGGAAATTGAAAGAGGAAACTTTAGAAAGGATCTTTATTACAGGCTGCATGTGCTACCTATATATTTACCTCCTCTTAGAGAACGTAAAGATGACATAGAGGAACTTATTAATTACTATATGAAAAAAACTTCTGAAAAGTTAAATAAAAAAGAAATTAAGCTTACAGAAGAGCACATGAGATATCTTATAGAATATGATTGGCCCGGTAACGTTAGAGAACTTGAAAATGTAGTGGAACTAATGATAAATTCTGAAGAAATTAGATTAGAATTTAGTGAGAAAACTATTAGAATTCAAGAAACTTATGATAGTTTTACTCCAGATCTTAGCTTGGATGCAATAGAAAAGCAACACATTATGAGAATTATTAATGATTCAAAAGGCAATCTTACTTTAGCAGCAAAAGTTTTAAACATTGGCAGAAATACTTTATATAGGAAAATGGAGAAATATCATTTAGACCGTTCTATAATAGAACGCAGTTCTGAAATAGAACGGGGTTTAGAGTGAAAAACGTATCGAAACAGAACGTATTTTTAAAAGGGAAAAATTACTTAACATTATAAATAGAACTCCTCTTAAGCAACACTGCCATTTGAAGTAGGATATTAATTTTGGCACAAAATATGCTCCTTATATTTAAAAACAAATATAAGGAGGTTTTTTTCTATAGTTGTATTAATAATGGATAAATTATCGCAAACGATTAATTATGTCTTCTAGTTTTAATGACGGTGGGAGGAATGAGAATGATTGCTGTTCCAGTTGAAAAGGCAGTGGGAATGATGTTATGTCATGATATAACTGAAATCATTCCAGGTAAATTCAAAGGTGTTGCATTTAAAAAAGGCCATATTATTAAGGAAGAGGATATACCTAGGTTACTTAATATTGGAAAAAGAAACATTTATGTTTGGGAAGTAAATGATGAAATGCTTCATGAAAATGAGGCAGGAGAGAGGATAGCAAAAGCAGTAACTGGTAAAGGAATATATCTTACTGAACCTAATGAAGGGAAGGTAAGCCTTAAAGCTGCTTGTAAAGGTTTGCTGAGAATAAATACTGAAGCTCTAGAAAAAATAAATAGTACAGACGAAGCAATTGTTGCTACTTTAAATAAGAATATTATTGTTGATGAAGGAAGCACAGTTGCAGGAACAAGAATAATACCACTTATAATTGATGAAGAAAAGATTCAGAATATTGAAGAAATATGTAAACAAAGTGGACCTATTATTTGGATTGATAATTTGAAGAGGGTTAGAGCAGGTATCATTACAACAGGCAGTGAGGTATACAGTGGGAGAATTGAAGACAAATTTGGACCTGTTATTAAACAAAAGCTTGTTCAGGTTGGTAGTGAAGTTATTAAGCAGATATTTGCTACAGATAGCATTCCTATGATTGTTGATGCTATAGATGATTTGCTCCAAAATGGCGCAGAAATGATTATTATTACTGGCGGAATGTCAGTAGATCCTGATGATGTTACTCCTGCTAGTGTAAAAGAATCAGGTGCAAATATAATATCTTATGGAGCACCTGTATTACCAGGTTCAATGTTTTTAATAGCTTATAAAAATAACATACCTATTTTGGGGCTTCCTGGATGTGTTATGTATCATGATGTAACAATATTTGATCTTGTCTTGCCTAGAATTTTAACTGGTGAAGTTATTAAAAAGGAAGATATAAAAAAATTGGGACATGGAGGTTTGTGTCTTAATTGCCCTGTATGTACTTTTCCAAAATGTGGTTTTGGTAAGTAATACTATTTTCCTCTCACTTTTAGAAAGCAAATAATCAAAAGTGATAATTTCTGTAGTGCAAAGTTCAGTAAACAAAGTTAAACAAACGAAAGGGGAGTTAAAATGTTAAAGTTAGTTCTAAATATAAACTCTAATGAAAAATCAATTGTTTGTGATCCTGAAGTATCTCTTGCGGATGTACTAAGAAAACAGTTATTTCTTACAGGTACTAAGGTAGGCTGCGGCAAAGGTGAATGTGGAGCTTGTAATGTAATTATGAATGGTAAAGTTGTTAAGTCATGTATAACAAGAATGAAAAGGGTACCAGATGGTGCAGAAATTTTAACAGTTGAAGGACTTGGTACTAAAGACAATCTTCATCCTCTTCAAATTGCTTGGATGGTTCATGGTGCTGCACAATGCGGTTTCTGTACTCCAGGTTTTATAGTTACTGCCAAAGCTCTTTTAGATAAGAACACTAATCCTACTAGAGAAGAAGTAAGACAATGGTTCCAAGCTAATAGAAATGTCTGTAGATGTACAGGCTATCAACCACTAGTGGATGCTGTAATGGAGGCTGCAAGACTTATCAGGGGCGAAATCAAAAAAGAAGACCTATGGGTAAAACTTCCTGAAGGAGCAAGTATATTAGGAACAAAAACCATAAGACCAAGTGCCTGTGCAAAGGTAACAGGAACATGGGAATTTGGAGCAGATTTAGGATTAAGACTTCCAGAGAATACACTACACATAAAACTTGTTCAAGCAACAGTTTCACATGCCAATATAATATCAATTGATACATCAGAAGCAGAAAAAATGCCAGGTGTATATAGAGTTTTAACTTATAAGGACGTAAAAGGAACTAATAGAATAAATGGTTTAGCATTCCCATCTAACAAAGGTGATGGACTTGAAAGACCAATATTGAACGATAAAAAAATATTCCAATTTGGTGATGCCATTGCTATGGTACTTGCTGATACTCCAAGAAATGCAGAAGAAGCAGCTAAAAAGGTTGTAGTTGAGATTGAAGAACTTCCTGCATATATGAGTGCTCCTGCAGCTATGGCTGAAGATGCAATAGAAATCCACCCTGGTACACCTAATATATATTTTGAAACAAAGGTTGTAAAAGGGGAAGATACAGAACCATTAATGGAAAAGCTTGAATATGTGGTAGAAGATGATTTTTATGTAGGTAGACAACCTCATCTTCCTATTGAGCCAGATGTTGGATTTGCGTATTTAGATGAAAATGGTAAGCTTATAATTCATTCAAAAAGCGTTGCTCTTCATTTCCATGCTTTAATGATAGCTGATGGTGTAGGATTACCTGTAGATAAAATTGCCATTGTTCAGAATCCAACTGGTGGTACTTTTGGATATAAATTTAGTCCAACTATTGAAGCATTACTTGGTGTTGCTGCCCTTGATACAGGAAAGCCAGTTTACCTTGAGTTTAATATGTTCCAACAAATCACATATACTGGAAAGAGATCACCATTCTTTATGCATCTTAAGATGGGTGCTGATAAAGATGGCAAGATTCAAGCTTTAGAAACAGATTGGTCAGTTGATCATGGACCATACTGCGAATTTGGTGACCTAGTTACTATGAGAGGATCACAATTCATGGGGGCTGGATATAGAATTGACAATATAAGAGGAGCAGGAAGAACTGTTGCTACAAATCATGCATGGGGTTCCGCATTTAGAGGATATGGGTCTCCACAAAGCTTATTTGCATCAGAAGTTTTAGTAGATGAAATGGCTGCTAAAATTGGGATGGATCCTCTTGAATTCAGATATAAAAATATTTATCAAGAGGGAGATGTAACTCCTAATGGATGTAAGCCAGATGTATATTGTCTTGAAGGCTTACTAGATAAAATAAAACCATATTATGAAAAAGCTAAGGTAGATGCAGCAAGCTTTAATAAAACAAGTGAAGATGTAAAACATGGTGCAGGTATATCACTTCTTATATATGGCTGCGGACTTGATGGTGCTGATTCATCAGAAGCTTGGGCAGAAATTACTAAAGATGGCGTGACCATAGGAAACTCATGGGAAGATCATGGACAAGGTGCTGATATGGGATCTCTTGCTATGGCACATGAAACCTTAAGAAAAGCAGGTTACAAACCTGAAGATATAAAATTAATTCTAAATGATATGAACTTTACTCCTAACAGTGGTCCTGCGGGTGGAAGTAGATCAAATGTTCTTACTGGAAATGCTACAAGAGTAGCCTGTGAAAACCTATTAGATGCTATGAAGAAAGAGGACGGAACTTATAGAACCTATGAAGAAATGGTAGCTGAAAATAAACCTCTTAAATATGATGGCAAATGGACAGCACCATGTACTGACTGTAATGTTGAAACAGGACAGGGAAATCCATTCCCAGTTTATATGTATGGAGTTTTACTTGCTGAAGTAGAAGTTGATTTAAAAACTGGAAAAACTAAAGTAACTAAGCTTACAATTGTTTCTGATGTAGGAACTATAATTAACAGACTTGTAGTAGACGGACAAATCTTAGGTGGCCTTGTTCAAGGAATAGGTCTTGCACTTTATGAAGACTTTGAAGATTTGAAGAAGCATACTACACTTACTAAATGCGGTATACCACAGATTAAGGATGTAACTGACGATATCACTTTACTATATCAAGAAACTCCAAGACCACTTGGACCTTATGGTGCAGCAGGTGCTGGAGAGATGCCTCTTTCTGCTCCTCATGCAGCTATTATAAATGCAATATATGATGCTTGTAGAGTAAGGATTACTAAACTTCCTGCATATCCTGAGAAAGTTTTAGAAGGACTTAAAATGTTAAACAAATAAGAATTAATGTCTTAAAATTTATGTTCAAATAAAATTGAAACCTAAAATGAAACATATATATTCATTTTAGGTTTCTTATTAAAACAAAAGGAGGAGAATATATGGATCTAGAAAAACTTCTTTCAATTCAGGATAAGTGTATAAATGATAATCCTCCAGCCTGTATCACTGAATGTCCGATACACGTAGATGTAAAGGCATTTATAGGAGAAGTTAAAAAAGAAAACTTTGAAGAAGCATATAGAATAATTAAAAAAAGGATTCCTCTAGTTAATTTAATTGGAATGATATGTGATCACCCTTGTGAGAAACACTGCGTAATTTCAAAGGATGGGGAGGCAATAGCTATTCATGAGCTTGAAAGAGCAGTTGTTACCTATGGAAAAAAAGCAAAGATTAAAGTACTTCCAATACCTAAAAATAACAAGAAGATAGCAGTTATTGGTGGCGGAATAAGCGGACTAACCTGTGCTTTTGATCTAAATCAAAAGGGATATAAGGTTGTTATTTTTGAAAAAGAAGCTACTGCAGGAGGATCACTTTTAAATATTACTGACCACAAGCTAGATTCAAATACAATTCAGGAAGAGATAAGTGAGCTAGAAAAGCAAGGAATTGAAATAAGATTAAGTAATCCAATAACTGAGGAAGATTTAGATAATATTTCTAATGAATTTGGAGCAATATATATTGGAACAGGTAATTGGAGTAGAGAATTCAATGTTGATCCAGCAACTCTCCAGACTGAAAGGGAAAATATTTTTGTTGGCGGTAAGATAATTAGCAAATGTAATTCTATAATTCAATCAGTTTTTACAGGAAGGTGTGCAGCAGTATCAATAGATAGATTTGTAAATGAAAAATCCTTAACTGCACTTAGAACAAATGAGGGTCCATATGAAAGCAAACTCTTAATGAGCTATGATTATATAGAAAAACCGCATAGAATAAAGCATTCCAGGGTTTATTCAAAAGAAGAAGCAGTAGCTGAGGCTTCAAGGTGTATACAGTGTGAATGCCATAAATGTGTAAAAGCCTGCAAGCACCTTCAAACAGTAAAGCTTGACCCTAAAGCTTATATTAGAACAATAAACCAAAATGAAAGAATTATTCTTGGTAACCATTATGCAAACAAGACAATAAACTCTTGTACTATGTGTGGACTTTGCGGCTCCGTTTGCCCATCTTCCATTAATATGGCGGATATTATTAAAGAAACAAGACAGAGTATGGTAGAAAAGGGTAAGATGCCATTATCAGCTCATGATTTTGCTTTGAAGGACATGAAATTTACAAATAGCGAATATTTTGAACTTGTTAAGCATGAATCGAATCATGATAAAAGTACCTATATATTTTTCCCAGGATGTCAATTAAGTGCCAGCTACTCAGAAGAGGTTGTTAAAACCTATGTTTATTTAACTGAGAAACTTCCTGGCAGTGTAGGATTATATTTAGGCTGCTGTGGTGCACCAGCTGATTGGGCAGGACAAAAGGAATTGTTTGATTCTACTATGGGAAAAATCCAGGAAAACCTTGAAAAGATGGGAAATCCAATTGTAATAACAGCTTGCTCAACATGTTTTAATAATTTTAGTAAGGGACTTAAAAACAGTAGAATAAGGTCTCTGTGGGAAATCTTCCTTGAAGAAGGAATTCCAGAAGAGGCTAAAAGAGGGAATGGAAAAACCTTAATGGTTCATGATGCCTGTACAACAAGAGAAGAAAAGGAAATCCATGAGAGTATCAGAAAAATTGCTGAAAATTTAGATTATAAAATAGAAGAACCACATTATACAAAGGAAACAACTAAATGCTGCGGATTTGGGGGAAATGTATTCTTTTCAAACAAGCAGTTTTCAAGAGAGGTCTCCAAGGATAGAATAAAGGACAGCGAAAATGATTTCCTTGTATATTGTGCAATGTGCAGAGACTTATTTGTTTTAAATGGTAAGAAATCTTATCATATTTTAGACATTTTATTTGGAAATGATAAGAATGAAATTTCTGAAATGAATGTACCAACCTTGTCTGAAAGACGTGTAAATCGTCTTAGGATGAAAAAATACATGCTTGAGACCTTATGGGGTGAAAAAATGGAAATAAATAGTGAACATGATGATATAAAAATAATTTTAGACCAAAATCTACGAGATAAAATGGAAGAACAGCTTATTTTAGACAGCGATATAAAAGGAGTAATATATAATGCTGAAAAAACTAAAAATAGCTTCTATAATCCAAATAATAGCCATATTTTAGCATTTAATAGAGTTATCAATATAACCTTTTGGGTAGAATATGAAAAGACAGAAGAGGGTTATAAAATAATTAATGCATATAGCCATAGAATGGATGTTGCGGGGGTGTAATATGGAGCAGGATAAAAATTCAAAATGTGAATGGTTTTGTTCGAAGTGTGGAGGACCGCTAAAAGAAGGACCTGTAAAGGCTGTATATCTTGGAGGAAATTTTGAAATTGAACTATTAGAATGCCCCACCTGCAAAAATGTCCTTATTACAGAAGAACTTGCTGAAGGAAAAATGCTTGAAGTTGAGAAGAGTTTGGAGGACAAATGAAAAGTTGTAATGTTTACGAAAATGGAGATATGCGAAAGGTAACAGGGGATACCTTAAGGCCAGGAGGCTTTCTTCTTACGGATAAAGCAATTAAAGTTTGTAATTTTAAACAAAAGGACAAGATTCTAGACATTGGCTGTGGAATTGGAGAAACGGTTAATAGACTAAATAAAGTTTATAATTATGATTCCTTTGGAATTGACCCATCAGAGAAACTATTAGAACTTGGTAAAAGTAAATATGAGAATATTAAAATAAGCCAGGGAAAAGGTGAAGAACTCTCTTTTGAAGAATCCTTCTTTAGTGGTGTTTTTGCTGAATGTACTATGTCTCTTATGGATGATTGGAAGAAGGTAGTGTTAGAAGCTGAAAGGGTATTGAAATCAGAAGGATTTTTTATAATTTCAGATGTATATGCAAGAAGACCAGAATATGTAGATGAATTACAGGAAAGCAACATTAATAGCTGTATGAGAGGTTTATTAAATATTGAGAAACTGAAAAATTTTGCTTTAAACTCAGGATTTGAAATGGTTTATTTTGAAGAGTGTACAGAGCTTCTAAAAAGCCTCATGGTAAAAATAATATTTAAATATGGTTCTATGTCTAGGTTTTGGGGAATAGCAACTTGTAGTACATCTTCATCTTGTGGAAATTTTCAACAGATACTTTCACTATGTAGACCAGGATATTTCTTGATGATTTTAAGAAAAAAATAACGGGGGGATAAAATGGGAGCAGATGCTTTTGAAATTTTTAGACTTGCAAGTGCAGGATACTGCTGCAGCCAGATAATGATGATTTTTTATCTTAAAGAAAATAATTTGGAAAATGTACCTGCTGTAAAAGCAATGGCTGCACTTTGTGGAGGCGTTGGGAATTTAGGAAAAACTTGTGGTGTTGTAACTGCTGGAGCATGTATTCTTGGAATGTATGCTGGAAAAGGTGAAGGTGCAGAGCTTAAAGATGATAACTTAAAAAAGATGATTAAAGAATTTACTGATTGGTTTGAGGAAGAGTTTGAAGGAACAGAGTGCGTAGATATTGTAAGTGTAGATGTTCTTAAGGATATTAATGAACATGAAGTTTATCCTACAAGATGCGGCAGTATAATACAAAAATCATACAATAAAATAAATAGTATCCTACAAGATTATGGGTATATATAAAATTATAGTATAGATTGAGAGGATAAGAATATGAGGTCTATAATAAAAAACACTGAAAGCATATGTCCAGTGTGTTTGAAAACACTTGCTGCAAATATAGTAAAAAAGGCTGAGGATTATTATCTAGTGAAGGACTGTGAAGAACACGGTCATTTTGAAACGGTAGTATGGAGAGGAAATCCGACCTATGAAAGCTGGTTAAGAAAAAAAACTCCAGCACATCCTGAAATTCCATATACAAAGGTTGCAAAAGGCTGCCCACATGATTGTGGATTATGCGGTGAACATCGTCAGAATACTTGTACAGCACTTGTTGAGGTTACTTCTAGGTGTAACTTGAACTGCAAATTTTGCTTTGCAGATGCAAAGGGTTCTTGTGAAGACCCAGATATAAAAACAATAGAAATATGGTACAGCAGAATAATTAAGGCACAAGGGTATAAAAATCTTCAAATATCAGGGGGAGAACCTACTGTTAGAGATGATCTGCCAGAAGTAATTGAACTAGCTTCAAAAATGGGCTTTGACTTTATTCAGCTGAATACCAATGGAATAAGACTTGGTGATATAGATTATTATAGAAAGCTAAAAGAAGCAGGACTTAAATCAATATTTTTACAGTTTGATGGATTAGATGGAGAGATCTTATCAAAGCTTAGGGGTAAAAATATAATAAATGAAAAAATAAAAGCAATAGAAAACAGCAGAAAATTAGGAATTGGAGTAGTGCTAGTTTGTACAGTTGTACCTAATATTAATGATAACTCCTTATGGAGTATTATAGATTTTGGACTTAAGAATTCTCCAGCAGTTAGAGGAGTACATTTTCAGCCCGTAAGCTATTTTGGAAGAATTCCTGATATTCCACAAGATTCAGATAGAATTACTTTGCCTGAATTAATGAATGAGATTGTGGAGCAAAGTAATCATGTTATAAAATTTGAAGATTTTGCTCCATCGGGATGTGAGAATTCCTATTGTTCTTTCCATGCCAATTATATTTATGCTGATGAAAAAATAATTTCTGTCAGCAAAACAAACAATTGCCGCTGTGTTGAAAGTGGTAAAGAGGGAGCAAATAAAAATATCAAGTTTGTAAAAAAGAACTGGTCTGCTGCAAAGATAGAAAAATATAAACCACCTAAAAATTCCTTTGAAGAGCTAGCACTAAAATTACAAAACGGATTTTTCACTGTTTCTGCCATGGCATTCCAAGATGCATGGAATCTTGATATTGAAAGACTAAAGGATTGCTGTATTCATGTAGTAAGTCAAGAAGGAAATTTAATACCTTTTTGTGCCTACAATGTTACATCATGTAATAATACAAGTTTATATAGATAGGATTGGAGGTAAATAGCTTGAAAGAGTATTTTGAAGAGAGAATTGAACTTTTAAAAAATAATGAAAGCTTTGTATTGGCTTCAATTTATGAAAGTCAAGGTTCTGCTCCAAGGGCCTTTGGTGCAAAGATGATTGTTAAAAAAGATGGTTCTATTATTGGAACTGTAGGCGGAGGAAAAATAGAGGCATTAGTAATTGAGGAAGCAAAAGAAATTTTTGAAACAAAACACACTAGGCTCAAAGATTATAGATTGCTGGAAACTGAAAACCAAGGAATTGGCATGTACTGTGGCGGAGATGTAAGTGTAGTTATGGAATATGTAGATGGGAAAAGTATTAAAGATGTTCAGATATACGAAAAAGCACTTAAAGCTATTGAGCAGGGTAAAGAAGCATTTATAATAAGAAAATATAATAAAGATGGCAAAAACAACAATTATTATTATGACAAAAATAATGTATTTCCTGATATAGAAATAGAGAATATAAAAGAATATGTAAAGCACATAAAAAATAGATACATTTTCATAGTAGGAGAAAAAAGTTCAATTATAGTTGTAGAACCAATATTCAGTACGCCAAGATTATTTCTATTTGGAGCTGGACATATTTCACAAAGTCTAGCCAAGCTAGCTAAGGGAATAGATTTTATGACTATAGTTGTTGATGACAGAGAAGATTATGCAAATTACGAAAGATTTCCATTAGCTGATGAAATAATAAATCCAAAATCCTTTGAAAATTGTTTTAGAAACATTTCTATAAATAGTAATAGTTATATAGTAATTTTAACAAGAGGACATCTTTTTGATTTAACAGTACTGAAGCAAGCTCTTAAAACAGATGCATATTACATTGGGATGATAGGAAGCAAAAGAAAAAGGGAGGCTGTATTTTCTGCACTTAAGGCTGAAGGTTTTACTCGTGGGGATTTTAATATGGTTCATAATCCAATAGGACTTGAAATTGGTGCAGAAACACCAGAAGAGATAGCTATTTCAATTGCTGCAGAACTTATTAAAGTAAGAAAAGAGCAGAAACTATGAAAAAATACTCTGCCATAATTTTAGCTGCAGGATATTCTTCAAGAATGGGTAGCTTTAAGCCGCTTATGGACATGTATGGTAAAACACCAATATCAAGAGATATTGATCTTTTTAAGAGATGCGGAGTACATAATATCATAGTAGTTACAGGGCACTTAAATGAACTTATAAAAAGTCAGTGCAGTGATAGATGTCAGGTAGTATTTAATAAGGATTATGATAGAGGAATGTATTCATCAATTAAAGCTGGAGTTATAGCCCTCCCAGGAGACACAGAGGCCTTCTTTATATTACCTGCTGACATACCAGTTGTAAAAAGTCACACCATTAAAAAGATGATGAATAGCTTTGAGAAAATAGGAAAAGGAATCCTATTTCCAACATTTTCAGAGGAAAAAGGTCATCCTGTATTAATGTCTTACTGTTTCTCAGAGGAAATATTAAATAGTGATCCTAAAGAAGGTTTAAGAGAGATTTTAAATAATCACAAAGAATACTGGAATTATGAGAAGGTTGCAGATAGAGGAATTCTCTTGGATATGGATACAAAAGAAGATTTTGAAGTATTGCTAGAACATGTTTCAAAAGATCCATATCCAGATGAAAATGAGTGTATAGAAATTTTGAAACTTTGTAAGGTAAGAAGTGATGCTGCAGCTCACATGAAGGCAGTTTCTAAATACACTTTGAAGGTAGCACAGGAACTTAATAAAAATGGTTATAGATTAAATGAAAATGCTATATATTCAGGGGCTCTTCTTCATGATGTTGCTAAGGGGGAAAAAGCACATGCAAAAAAAGGAGCAGAGATTCTTGAAGATTTTGGCTACGGATGTTTAAAAGAAATAGTAAGTCAGCATATGAAGCTTGGTACCAACGAGTTAATAGGAGAAAAGGAAATAGTATATATTTGCGATAAACTTATAAAAGGGACTGAATATGTTACTCTTGAAGAAAGATTTAAGGAAGCACTAGTCCGATATAAAAATGTACCGGCTGTTTTCGATGAGGTTAATAATAAATTATCAGATGCAAAAAAGATAAAAGAAAAAATTGAAGAAGTTATTGGAAAAAGGGTAGAAATGTTGAGGTGAAGCCTTGAAGAGATATATATACCTTATAAGGCATGGAGAAACAGAGTACGGAAAAGAAAAAAGATATTTAGGGTATACTGACTGTAAACTCTCACAAAATGGGCTGCTGGATGCTGCAAAATTACATTTGGCTTTTAGAGATAAATCAATAGAGCATATATACAGCAGTGATCTTATAAGATGCAAAAGCACAATAAATATAGTTTTTCCACAAAGAAAAGTTGTATTTTTAGAAAGTTTAAGGGAAATAAATATGGGAGAATGGGATGGCTTAACTTTTGAAGAAATCAAAAAAAGAGAACCGGAGCAATTTAAAAAAAGAGGAGAAAACATCGTATCCTTTGCTCCACCTAAAGGAGAATCTTTTACCCAGTGCCAAGAAAGAGCAGTTGAAGTATTTTATAATATAGTTAAGTCAACAAATAATAACGTTGTAATATGTACCCATGCAGGTTTTATAAGAGCACTTCTTTGTAAGCTATTAAATAAAGATTTAGATTATATTTTTAATATAAAACAGGATTACGGGTGTATTAATATTATAAAATTTCAAGAAGACCAAATTTCAGTAGAAGCAATAAATGTTAAAAATCTGTAGACTAAATTATGGAGTGATAATATGTATAATACTCAATATGAACAATGGATGGAAGATGTTATTTCAAAGGAAGCAAATTTAAAATTAACCTGTGAAGATTTAGCTGTATATCAATTGCAAAAAATAAAAGAAGTCATAAATAAAGCTAAAAACAGCAGATTTTATAGTGAAAAATTAGAAAACTTTAAAAGCGAGGATATAAAAGATTTTAGCAGCTTTAAGAAGCTTCCTTTTACAACCGCAAAGGATATTAGTAAAAATCCACATGATTTTTTAGCTGTTCCACCTAGTGAAATTGAAAGAGTTGTAACTCTAAACACCTCAGGTACTACGGAAAAGCCTAAAAGAATATTTTTCACTTCAAATGATCTCAACTCTACAGTGGAATTTTTCAGATATGGAATGCTTAACCTGGTAAGTGAAGGGCAAAAAGTTTTGATTTTAATGTCAGGGGGAACTCCTTCAAGTATAGGAAAGCTTCTAGAAGAAGCACTTTCAAAGGCAGGCTGTGAAAGCATCATATATGGACCTGTTCGTGATCCATTTGATGTCTTAAAGTGTATTAAAGAGGAAAAGGTTGATTGTATTGTTGGGATACCTATTCAGGTGTACTATCTTGCAAAACTTAAAAATAATTGCGAAGAATATAAGGATATTACTTTAAGCAGCATTCTACTAAGTGCAGACCATATTTCAAAATTTATGAACAAAATTATTGAAAATGCCTTTAAATGCCATGTATTTATTCATTATGGTATGACTGAAATGGGATATGGCGGGGGAGTTAGCTGTAGGGCTGTAAATGGATATCACATGAGAGAAGTGGATTTATACACTGAAATCGTAGATCCAATAACAGGGGAGGATGTAAGAGAAGGCGAATATGGAGAAATTGTTTTTACTACTTTAAAAAGAGAAGGTATGCCTCTTATAAGATATAGGACAGGAGACATTGGAAGATTCTTGCTAAAAGAATGTGATTGCTGTGATGCTTTTAAAAGATTGGATTTCATTAAGGAAAGAATATCCGAAAGGCTCTTTCTTGATAAAGAAAGTTATATATCAATAAGCATGCTGGATGAAATAATACTTGGAATTGAAAATGTAATTGACTATAAGGCAGTATTAACAAAAGGTAATAAGAAGATTTTGAAAATATGGATAAAATTACTTGAAAATCATATAAAAACTAACCTGTCAGATATTTTATACGCTGCAAATAGACATGATTATTTTAGTAACTTATTAAAAAACAGCTTGATAGATATTGAATTTTCAGGTGTTTTAGAAAATATGGATATTAGCAGTGGAATGGCGAAGAGAAAGATAGTTTTTGAAGAGCAAGTTAAATGATGTACCAAATAGGAGGCTACCTTTTGAAAAAGACAGCAGAAAACAGATTACTCTTTATTCTAAGAGCAATCTGTTTTTTATATTATTCTATAAGTCTGAAAGGGGAAGAGCTAGCTGGAATGGAGAACAGATTGTGATTAAAGAGTATTTAGAAAAGGCACTAAAACTCTGCAATGATTTGAATCCAGCATACGGATATTTATTTTGGCTAAACGAACTGGATAATGGATTAGCACCTGGCAGCATTAAGCATTTTCTTCATAGATATTATGATTTCTGTTCATACTAGTAAGAGCAGAATTAAATATTTCTTCTTGCTGATTTTCATGGTTATAGAATTTTTCGCAAATTTCATTAGTATAATGTCTATTTTGTATTTCTCTATAATTCTCATTTAAAAAGTATTTTACAATATTCATAAAATCCACCCCTTCATTTTCATATAAAGCAGTATACCCTATATACGTATATTATATGCAAGAAATATTTGAGATGGAATATAAATAAAATATTAACAGGATAATTATTAATTTAACAGGGTTATAGTGCTATTTTATTTTGATATACATAATAATTTTAAAATTAAAGAAATTAAATTTAAATGGGGTATATGAAAAGTGGACTAAATTTTGTCGGGATTTTAACATACAATAAGCTGCATTATAGCTACTGTTGTATTTTTATATCTCCAGAAGTAGTAGTTACATCTATCTTTTTATAAGGTCCATTTCCAACCTTAGCATTTGCCTTAGTTCCTCTTTTATTTTCATAATTTAATTGAAAATTTGAGTTTATATCACCTGAGGTACATTGTCCATGAAACTCAAAACTTAAGTTTAATGGAATAGTTAATTTTATGTCACCAGAGGTTGTAGTAACCTTAGTATATTCACTTATATCTTTATAGGCAATTTTTATATCGCCTGATGTTACTAAAACTTCTCCAGTACCCCAAAGATTATTTATATCTATATCACCAGAGGAAGTTCGTATATTATAAGAGTTTACTTTTAAATTTTTTGCATTAAAATCTCCAGAGCTTTGGTGACACTTGAAATTATTTAAATTAATATCAGAATCAAAGACAATGTCACCAGAACTTAAATTTATATCTAAATCTTTTAAATAATTTTTAGGAATGTATAATTCAATTAATCTTCTATTGTACCCGAAAAATAATATATTTATATTTCTACTAGCTTTAGCTTTTCCAATACTTATTTTATTGTTTTCAGTATTAACAGTGAATTTTTCATTTTCTTTAAGCTTATTGCTGGATTTCTGAACAACTTTTAATTTAGGATCATCTGTTGAGTAGATAATTATATCCTCACTAGAAAAGTCTAATTTTATTTCATTACAATTTTCTATAGATAAAGTCTCCTCCTTTTGAATTTTAAGGGGACCAATATTAAAGGCTATAATGTCGAATATACCTCCATTTGATCTAGCATAAACAATGCCATAAATTAAAGCAGCTGAAAGGAAAAGAGCAATGATTAACCATATTGATATTAATATCTTTATAATACGTTTATTCATTTTTATATTTCCTCAATTCAAAGCTTAATGTTATAACTTTTTCTACAGCCGCTCCTATGATAAATATTACCCATGAGAATGCCCAAATCCCAAAAGTGAAACTAATAATGAAATAAAGAGCTAAGATTATAAGCCACACTATTGATTTTATAGATTTAATCAGTTCCTTTTCTTTGTTGGTAGTAGATTTCCATTCTTTGAACTCTTCTACTAAAGTATCATCAGCTTTTATATATTTAGAACGAGAAGCTGCATTGTATATGATAAGTCCAGTAGCAATAGCATCAATTGTAAGCATAAGACTTACGCTTATAACTTCATTTACTTGAAAAACTTCATTAAATATTAGTAGTACAACTACACTCATGATATATAAGCCTACAGAAACAGATAAAACTAATGCACTTTTTTCACGACGTTTCTGAATTTCTTCGTAATTTAAAACATCTTGATCTTTTAAACCTTTTATTAATTCATCAACGTCTCCAATGCCAGACATAACACTTTTAAAAGCTTCTTCTTCGCTTTTGCCAGAAGATACTAAGTCATTATATTTATCTATTAGGTTAGATAAAAGCTCTTCCTTTAATTCATAAGCTCTATGAGTCTTTGGTGCAGCTTCAAATAAATCTTCTACATTTTTTCGTAATTTTTCAATCATTTTCATTACCTCCATTTATTAATTTATCAATCAATTCTTTAGCTTCATTCCAATCTCTTTTATTTTGATTTAAAGAGATTCTTCCCAGGGAAGTTATAGAGTAGTATTTTCTTCTTGCTCCTGTAGTTTCGTCGCCCCAATAAGATGTTATTAAAGCCCCTTGTTCAAGGCGTCTAAAAGCGGAATATAAAGTTGCCTCCTTTAATTCATATTGATTATTTGTTTTTTCTTTAATGGACTTATTAATTTCGTAGCCATAGCTATCTTTTTCGGCTAAGTGAGCTAAAATGATAGTTTCTGTATGACCTCTTATGATATCTGAAGCTATAGACATACCCTCACTCCTATCAATATATTTGGTTAATTTCCAATTTATAGCTTTATTATATATTTATATACCTCATCTGTCAAGGTATATTAAAAAATTATATATATTTTTTAATGAAATAATATGGTTAATGTATTTTTAACAAAATAATAGGTGTAATTTTTATAAATATTTCTATTTTAAGCATAAAAAAAATGCAAACCAAAGTTTGCATAAGTTCTTTATAGCCATAAGCTATAAAGAGCAGAAAATAATCTTCCTAAATTGTAGTAAGACTAATGGATAGGTTTCTTTTTATATTTCTTTCCTGAAACATCCACATTTCCAATGGTCATTAAAGCATATTCGTCAAAGCCGTGAACAATATTTTTTACTTTCGCAATTTCAAGACGTGAAACAACAACGTATATTACGTTGGTCTCCACCTCCTTGTATCCACCTTTACCATCGAGGTATGTAAGACCACGACCAAGTCTGTCCATTATAGCTTCAGCTATTTCTTTGTGCTGCTCTGAAATAATCATTACAGCCTTGGATTCATCAATACCTTCTACGATAATATCAATAACTTTTACAGCTATGAAATAGGCTATAAGAGAGTACATTGCTCTATCCCAGCCAAATAAAAATCCTGCTGAGGTCAATATGAAAAAGTTAAAAAACATTACAATCTGACCAATAGAAAAACTGATTCTTTTATCAAGAATAATTGCAATTACCTCAGTTCCATCAGTTGATCCGCCAGTACGAATTATTATTCCAATTCCAAGACCAATTATTATTCCACCAAAAACTGATGCTAAAAGAATATCCTGTGTAGCACCAGGGATTGGATGAAGAACAGATACTCCTATTGAATAGCATATTACTGAAAAAAGGGTTGATAGGGTGAAGGTTTTTCCGATATGTTTATACCCGAAAATAAAGAATGGAAGATTAAGTACGAAAGTAAGTACTCCAAGAGGAACACTAGTAAAATGACTTATCATTATTGATATACCAACAATTCCACCATCAATTACTTTGTTTGGTATTAAAAATATCTCTAGTCCAATTGAGTAGAGAGCGGCACCTATAATCATAAAAATCATTTTGCTAGAAATGGAATATACTATACTTTTTTTGCCCTTCATAAAATCCCTCCTCGCAATAATAATATATCATAAAATAGTTAATATTTCTTCTATAATATATGAGGAGTGTGTAATAGGATAACTATTTTTTATATTTTTTAAACTCTAAATATCCTTGCTTTCTTAATTTACAAGCAGGGCATTCTCCACAGCCGTTGCCTTTAATACCGTTATAGCATGTCAAGGTTTCTTCTTTAATTATATCAAGTACTCCTAAATCCTCAGACATTTTCCATGTTTCTGCTTTGTTAATCCACATTAAAGGTGTTAAAATTTCAAATTGATAATCCATAGCTAAGTTCAATGTAACATTTAGGGATTTTATGAACACATCTCTACAATCTGGATATCCGCTGAAGTCGCTTTGAGATACTCCAGTTATAATTGTATTTATTCTTCGCTGCTTTGCAAATACTGCAACAAAGGTTAAGAATAACATATTTCGACCATCTACAAAGGAATTAGGAACACCATTCACAGGAGCAGAAGTATCCACCTTAATATCTTGTCTAGTTAATGAATTTGGTGCCAATTGATTTAGTAAACTTAAATCTAGAATATGATGTTCTATTTTATGCTTTTTGCATATGTCTTTTGCACACTCTAATTCTAATTTATGCTTTTGATTATAATCAAAAGAAACTGCTATAACTTCTTTAAACTTCTTTTTTGCCCAAAATAAACAAGTTGTACTATCTTGACCTCCGCTAAAAACTACTACTGCCTTTTCTTTATTCATAATTTTATTTCACCATCCATTTAATTTTATTTGTAAAGAGTTAATAATTTATTATTCAACATTGAATCAGTAATAAATTTTCCTTTAAAGGTTGTGGATATTGTTTTTGTACCTGGTTTTTGTATACCTCTTGTAGTCATGCAGCCATGTTCACCCTCTATAATAACAGCCACATCCTCTGAGTCAGTTATTTTCTGCATTATTTCTGCTATATCTGCTCCAATTCTTTCTTGAAGCTGCAGCCTGCGACCTACCATATCAGCTATTCTTGCAATTTTGCTTAAACCAATGATTTTTTTATTTGGAATATATGCTACTGCTGCCTTCATGTTATACATTAGGGCTAAATGGTGTTCGCAATAGCTGAATATTTCTATGTCTTTTATTAACACCATGTCCTGAGGGTTTTCATCTAATAATAAATCCTCTTCAAAGGTTTTATTAAACATTTCAGCAATTTCATCATTGGTATAACACATTCCCTTAAAGACTTCTTCATACATTTTAGCTACACGATTAGGGGTATCTTTTAGTCCTTCTCTATCAGGATCATCTCCTAAAGCTATTAAAATACCTCTAATATGTTCTTCGATTGATTTTATATCTATTGCCATAATTTATACGCCTCTCTTTTTTGGATCCCAAATAACCTTGTGAAGCTGTAGCTGAAGGTTAACTCCATTCATTTTATTATATTTCATAAACTCTACAATTTTATCCATAGATATTTTTCCAAAGACTGGACTTATATATAACCTAGTTCTATCCACAAGGGAATAGGTATCTATTAAATTTTTAGCTCTTTCTAAATCCTCAATGCTCCCGGATACAAATTTAACTGTATCTTTTTTAGATAAATATTTAAAATTATCTAGTGCCATTTTATTCTCCATATTACTAGAAGGAAGCTTATAATCCATAGTAAAGCTAGGTGGATTTTCAATGTGAGAAAATTTGTCAAAAATAACACTGCCGTTAGTTTCTATTTCAACATGAAGTTCTCTATCTTTAGAAAGTCTCTTTAACAGTTCTATTATTCCTTCTTGAATCAGGGGTTCTCCTCCAGTTAAAGTTATGTTCTTAATCCCAGTTGATTTTATATAGTCATAGATATCTTTATCAGTCATTAACTCATAAGGTATATCTATTTTATTAGCCCAAGCTGTATCACAGTAACTGCAGTTCAAATTGCAGCCTGAAAATCTTATAAATACGGCTAACTGACCACATAGTGGGCCTTCTCCGTTGACGCTAACAAACTTTTCAACTATCTTAAAATTCATTTAGTTTGCCTCACTTTCTTCATATACAGCACTGTTAGCAGGGGTTTCAAAAACTGTAGCTCTTTTTACGTTGTATCCTTTGTTTTTCATAGTATTAAAGAAAAAGGCTGCAAAATTTTCAGCTGTAGGTCTAAAATCTACACTTATTAAATTAAATCCATCTTCCATAAGACAATTCAATGTTTCTTTTCTCAAGGTTCCATTTTGTATAATCAACACATGGTCATAATAATCCACCATAGCTTTAACATCTTCTTTAAAATCTCCAAAGTCAACTATCATACCATCAAGCTGACCGCCTTTTTCTAATGTTTCCGATTGTATTTCAATTTCTACCTTCCATCTATGTCCATGGATGTTGCTGCATTTTCCTTCATAGTCAGCAAGAAAATGAGCACTATCAAAGTAGTGTTCTGTTTTTAAAATATACATGTAAATGCCTCCTTATGTTAATTTACTTTAAAATCTTGCTACCAAAATAACAGCAGCCAATTGCTCCGTTAAATTGAGGCTCACTAATAGGTACAATATTTTCATAATCTCTTCTTAGAAAATTTTTTATTGAAGTATTACTGGCAACACCGCCAGTTAAAACTAAATTCTTTCCTTTAAATTTACTTATTAGAGGATGAAGTCTTTTATATAGAGAATAGTTTACCCCAGCACATAAACGTTCAATAGAGATACCTTCAGCTATCTTACCTATTAACTCTGACTCGGAAAATACTGCACAGGTTGAATTTAATTCCACAGGGTTTTCTGAGTGCTTACTCATTTCATCAATAGATATTTCAAGGACATTAGCCATATTTTCTAAATATCTACCGCAGGAGGCAGCACATTTCTCGTTAAGTTCTAAATCAGTAGTAATTCCTTTTTCTACTTTTATAACCTTAAGGTCTTGCCCACCTATATCTAAGAGTATAAAATCTTTTAACTGAGTTTGATAAATTGCTCCATAGACATGAGCTTTTATCTCATTAATTGGTGTAAATAACTTTAAATCAGTATTGTTTCTTCCATAGCCTGTAGATACAGCCTTGTCAATTTCTTTTAAGTTTAGCTTTTCTAAATCCACAACAATTTTGCCGTGAAAATTACAGTAATCCTTGTAAAAGCTCATGGTACTGACTTTCTGTTTTTGTATTATTTTATTATTTTCCATTAAGACAATCTTAACTTCTCTACTTCCAAGATCTATGCCAAGTACTCTCATTCTTTACTCTCCTTTAAATCTAGCAGCATATCAAGAAAAGCTTCTAATCTAAGCTTAGTTCTAGCATCTAGAGTATTTAATTTATCTCCCTCAATATTTAATATAGGAATATTAAGCTTTTCTTTTAAGATAATATCATCTATTGAACGATAGCAAAAAGCCTGAGTGTAGTGGATGATTGCATCTAATTTTCTTTCTTTAATTTGTTTTTCTAGTTCTTTAATTCTATATTCCATATCATAAGGATAAGTATAATCGTAATACTGTTCATAAATATTTGAGGCAATATCTGCTCTTGGAAAGGCAAATTCTCTTTGGACCTCATTATATACAAAATGTGCATTGAATTTTTCAACAAATTCATATATATCTCCAGTCATAGGAGGAACTCCTATATAGCCCAATCTGATTTTTTTTACTACAGGTTGTCTTTTCCTCATGTCCTTAAGTGCCTTTTTAAGGTCAGCTTCAAAGGCGGACATATCACCGTTAGCATCACTGAGGCTTACTTGATATAGATGATTCTCAAAGCCGCTGACTTTGTTTTGTTTATAGGTAAGTTCATCAATTTCCTTTGCTAATTGTCTTAGAGAGTTTAGCTTTTCCCTAATTATTTCAACTTCTTCAAGCTCTACCTGAAATATATCCATAAATTTGTTTATTTCCTTTTTTACATCCTCCTTCTTATGACTGTGAGGAAAGGAAAAGGGATGGATATTAATTCCTTTTAACTTAAATACATCAATAAGAGCTTTAGTATTAGAGCAATCACCTTCCATGACACCAACAATATCTTTTATATTGTTTTGAAGACATGCTCCATAAATTCCTTTAATCCAAGCACACATGCTTTTAGGAAATCCATCTCTTTCAGCCATATCTATATATTTTGTATACTCTTTTGAGGTTATGAAAATGTTGTTTAAATCTATTGGAGTATATCCTGCTGCAATAAGAACTTCTATTGGTACTGTTGTTGTTAATCCTATTTTTTTCACTTTATTTTCTCCCGATAATATTTAATAAAAATAAAAAAGGGCACAAAGTGCCCTAAACAAAAAAAGCTACCTAACTCGGTAGTATGACCTAGTTTTGTTTATAGACAGGATGGTTCAAACGAACTGTCTCTATTGTATTTTAAGTCTCTTTATAGTTTACTATAGGGTGCAAAGTAAGTCAATTGAAGTTTTATCTATAAAAAGATAATAATGTTTATAAAGTTCATAGTTGTAGTTAATTGCTTATTAGTAAAAAAGCACAACCTTAAGATAAAGGCTGTGCCTTTTGAAATTTTTAAAATCTTAAATTCTTACTAATTCATAGTCAAGAGAACCAAAACCAAGTTCTTCACCGTGCTTTAAACCAGTTTCCCAATTTGTATTTGAATGAATATGATTGAATTTATCTTCCCCTTCGTGATAATGGTGATCAGTCATTTTTGATCCAAGCATAATTGGAGCTTTATTTACTAAGTCAACACTAGCCATATCTAGAGCAATAGGATCAAAGGAAGCAGCTATCCCTATATCAGGTACAATTGGCATATCATTTGAGTTGAAGCAGTCACAATCTGGAGAAACATTCATTATGAAATTTATATGAAAATTTTGTTTATCCTTTATAACTGCATAAGCGTATTCAGCAATTTTTTCATTAGCAGTATCCGCTGACTCATTCCATATAACCTGTGCTGCGTTAAACTGGCATACAGCAACACATTGACCGCAGCCTATACATTTGATGTAGTCTATAGAAGCTTTTCTATTTTCGTTAAAGCTTATAGCCTTTTGAGAGCAGCTCTTTACACATTGTCCGCAGGTTACACATTTTTTCTCTTTAATCTTAGGTTGTGAAGCAGAGTGCATTTCTAGTTTTCCACCTCTTGAACCAGAACCCATACCTAGGTTTTTTATAGCTCCACCAAATCCAGTCATTTCATGACCTTTAAAATGATTCATAGAGATTATTACATCAGCATCAGCAATGGCAGAACCTATTTTTGCAGTTTTACAGTGCTTGCCATTAACTTCGATTTCTCTATATTCAGTACCCTTAAGGCCATCAGCAATAATTATATTACAGCCAACTGTTAATGGATTAAAGCCATTTTCAAAGGCAGCAGTTAAATGGTCAACTGCATTTGATCTTCTTCCAGTATATAAAGTATTAGAATCTGTTAAAAAAGGTATCCCACCTAGAGCTTCAATAACCTTTACTATTTTTGCAGCATAGTTAGGTCTTATATAAGCTAAGTTTCCTGGTTCTCCAAAGTGAATTTTTATTGCTACAAATTTATTATTAAAATCAATGTTTTCAATACCTGCAGTCTTAACTAATTTCTCAAGCTTGTCTAATAAATTAAAACCTGGCTTAGTTCTTAGATCCGTAAAATATACCTTTGACTTTTCCATTGTGATCCTCCTTAGATAATTAAAATAGACGCAATACTATGATTATATACATTGTAGAAATAAATCTACAAAGACATAGTACTATTAGTTCTGTATTAGTAACATTTTATAATGTTTTTAAGTATAATTCAACAGAAGTATGCAGAGCTGCAAAATATATATCCTATAATTGGATTAAACTTCTGGGTTCTTCTATTAAGTTACCACAAACATATCTATGAAGAATGTGTCTATCATCTCCAACATAAATAAATCTTTCAAGTCTTTCTTCTAAGGAGTAGTTAAAATAATTAAGTTCAGAATCATCAATAACTAGAGCATCAAAATCGTAACCTTCTTCAAAGCTTCCTACCTTTCCAAAGAAGCTGCCGCCAGTTTTTGTAGCAATATAAAAAGCTTCAGAATTAGAAAGGAATGGAATTTCTTTATTGGAATTTGCCCAAAACAGCTTGGATACTTGAATGGCATATATCATGGTTTTGAAGATAGAGCAGGTATGGCCTCCGCTTATATCAGAGCCAAAGGCAACTCTTATATCATTATCAAGGAATTTTCTAATAGGCATCATGCCGCTTCCAACATTTAAATTAGAGCTTGGGCAGTGAACGGCAATCACATTATTTTCTTTCATTAAAGCCATTTCTTCTCTTGAAGAAAAGCTGCAATGAGCCATTAAAGTTGGACTTTGACCCAAAAGATTATATTTATTATAAACCTCTCCATAAAAGTTTGAGGTTGGATGAAGTTCTTTTACCCAGGCTATTTCATTTTTATTTTCTGAAAGATGGGATTGAACGGATACCTTGTATTTTATACTTAATTCTCCAAGCCCCTTCAAAAGTTCACTACTACAAGTGGGTACAAATCTTGGAGTAATTATTGGCTTTACAATAGGGGATTTATCTTTATATTTAACTATTATTTCTTCTGTATCCATAAGTGAATCTTCTGATGTTTCACATAGATAAGGAGGAGAGTTTAAGTCCATGTTAACCTTACCTACATATGCTCCTAGACCTGATTTAATAAAAAGCTCCATTAAATCCATTGATGCATTTTTATGAATAGTTGCAAATACTGCTATTCTAGTAGTACCTTGCTTCCAAACTTCTTTAATAAATCTTTCATAAACATTTCTGCTATAATCTAAATCTTTAAATTTGGACTCTTCAGGAAAGGTATAATCATTTAGCCAAGGAAGCAGTTCTTTATCCATTGCCATTCCAAGGTGTCTAAATTGAGGGGCATGGGCATGGAGATCATTCATGCCAGGAATTATCAATTTATTACTGTAGTCTATTATTTTAAAATCATTGTATTCTTCAGGTAATATTTTATATACATTTTTTACTTTACCATTAACAATTACTATATAGCCATTCTCTATAGTAAAAAATTCATTAGGAGTTGGTGTGAAAATAATGTTTCCTTTAAAAATTTTAGTAGAATCTATTATACTCATCTAGTTTACACTCCTTATATTAGGATAGGCGGATTTATTTAAAATATTAATATTCAGTCTAAATACATTTTAGCATAGTTAACATATAAAGGAATAAAAACTTAACTAACGGTTAAATTTTAACTCTAATATTCAACTATGCATCCATTGGTGATAGAGTTGAATTAAGGTATACTTTATTCATGGGGCCTCAAATAAAACTATGGAGTGATATATTATGGATAAATTACCAATAGGTGAAGTGATTTTTAAATTAAGAAAAGAAAAAAATATAACTCAAGATCAATTAGGAAATTTTATAGGTGTTTCAACAGCGGCAGTTTCAAAGTGGGAAAGCGGAATTTCATATCCGGATATAACTTTGCTGCCTATTCTTGCAACATTTTTTAATGTATCAATAGATATGCTTTTGAACTATAACATTGAAATCTCTGATGGAGAGGTTATGAAAATATTTAGTCAGTGTGAAGCTGAATTTAGCACTGGTGATCTAGAAAAGGCTATAGATTTGAGCAAAAACTATGTATTAAAGTATCCAGGAAGCTATTTATTAAAACTTAGAATAGGTTTTTTATTTACTATGTATTCATGGAAAGGAAAAGGGGAAGAGGAATACATGAATATGATAGTCTATGCCATTGAATTATTTGAAGATTTAGCTAAAAACTGCAGCAAAATGGAGCTGGTGGAGGCAGCTTTGTTTCAGCTAGGTGCTTTATATTCAGGGATTGGAGAAGAGGATAAGGCGATTGAGGCTTTAAATAAGATTAATAAAAGTCAGTGCGACCCCAATGATATTCTTGCAAGTATTTATATTCAGAAAAATGAACTTAAAAAGGGTAGAGAGCTGTTTCAAAGTAAGCTTTATAAGAGTATACATGATATATCACTGATTTGTATGGCATTAGCAAATTCACATAGTAAGAATGAAAAAAATCTAATTTTAGTAGAGAAATATTATAATTTATCTATTAAAATTAAAGAAGCATTTCTCCCAGAAGCTGCTTCAGTAATAGGGCTTTCAACTGAGTACCTTAATTTTGCACAAAGCTATTTAAAATTTAATGAAAAAGAAAAAGCTATTGAGATGCTAAAGAAAATGATAGAAGATATGAAAAGAAATGATATAAATAGGCCAGGAAAATTTAATGATGTTTGGTGCTTTAATGAAATAAAAGATGGAGAACGTACAATAACAATGAATCTATATGAAAATATGTTTAAGATTTTTGAAGGAGAAGAATTTGATTTAATTAGGGAAAGTGATGATTTTATTGACATAGTGAAGGATTTAAAGGATATTGAAAAAAGATCTATTTCAAGATAGGTATAGAAGAGGTGGTATTGAAAACTTGCTAAAAAGTACTTCCTCTTTTTTTATTTTTTAAGGACATAGTATTGACAAATATTTCATTTAGGAATAATATAAAAGTGATATTAAAATAATATCATAATAATAATTAATTGATAAAAATACAAAGGGGGTTCTAAAATGTCAGATATTATAAATACAAAAGAAAAGCAACTTCATTCTGAAGAAATTGAACTAAAAGCTAAAAATGGTATGGCAATTTTACTCCTAAATATTACTCTTATGATTCTTTCTGTGGTTGGATTTGTTTTTGGAATCATTCTTGTAAATAAAAGCCATAGTATTGCCCTACCAGTAATTTTAATAATTGTAAGTGCTCTATACTTTTTAATAGTAGGTCCAATTCTTTTTGCTGGTTTAAAAGTGTTAAAACCTAACGAAGCACTTGTGCTTACATTTTTCGGAAAGTATTATGGTACACTAAAAGGAGAAGGATTTTTCTTTGTAAATCCTTTCGTTACTGCTGTAAATCCAGCAACTTCAGCAACATCAACTGGTGCAATTGCGATTGAACATCCCACTGCTGCTGGAAAGAACACAGTGCATACAGCAAACGTAGGATTAGTAAATAAAAAAATTTCTCTTAAAGCTATGACATTAAATAATGATAAGCAAAAGATAAATGATCAATTAGGAAATCCTATAATAATTGGAATAGTTGTTATTTGGAAGGTTGTGAATACTGCAAAGGCAGTATTTAATGTGGATAACTATACTGAATATCTATCTATTCAATGTGACTCTGCTCTTAGAAATATTGTTAGGCTCTACCCTTATGATGCATCTAGTGAAGATAATGAAAAATCACTACGAGGCAGCAGCCAAGAAATAGCAGAAAAAATAAAAGCAGAAATACAATCAAAGGTAGAAATAGCTGGTCTTGAAATTTTAGAGGCAAGAATAACACACTTAGCTTATGCGCCTGAGATTGCAGCAGTAATGCTTCAAAGACAACAGGCTTCAGCAATTATTGACGCAAGACAAATGATAGTAGAAGGTGCAGTTGGTATGGTGGAAATGGCACTTTCAAAGTTAAATGAAAATGATGTTGTGCATTTAGACGAGGAAAGAAAGGCAGCTATGGTTAGCAACTTACTAGTGGTACTTTGCGGCAACAAGGATGCTCAACCAATTGTTAATAGTGGATCTATTTACTAATAAAAGAAAGGTGGGATGGTGATAAATGGATAGTAAAGGAAAAGATAAAAAACAGGTATTGCTGCGATTATCACCGTCCCTTTGGCAGGAATTAGTAGTCTGGGCGGAAGATGATTTTCGTTCAATAAACGGACAAATTGAATATCTTTTGACAGAGTGTGTAAGGCAGCGTAAAAAGGGCAAAAAGAGTGTAGGAGATCAGCATGATGAATAAATGTGATAATGAAATTCTTAACTATTATGATGAAGAAGGAAATAATATAGGAAAAGCGGAAAGAAGTGAAATACATTTAAAGGGATTATGGCATAAAACTTTTCAATGTTGGATTGTAAAAAAAGAAGAAGATCAATATTATTTACTTTTTCAAAAGAGACATCCTAAAAAGGATACAAACCCAAATCTTTATGATATAAGTTCAGCCGGTCATTTGCAGCATGATGAAGATACAGAGGATGGAGTTCGTGAATTAAAGGAAGAGTTAGGAATTGATGTGTCCTTTGAAAAGCTAATCCCTCTTGGGGTCATAAAAAATGTTACTAGATATAAAAATTATATAGATAAAGAGTTCAATTTGTTATATCTATATATAAGTGATAAGCCCCTACAGGAGTATACAATTCAGCTAGATGAATTAACCGCTCTTGTTAAGATTCCATTAAAGGACGTTATAAAACTTTTTAATGGAGATATACATGAGGTTTTATCAGAAGGAATTGAATATGATGAGCATGGACAAAGTAATCCCGTGAAAAAATATCTTAAATTAGACGATTTTGTTCCTCATGGGAATGAGTATTATAATTATGTATTTAGTAAAATTGAAGAGGTACTTAAAGAACTCTAAAGACATGTCCAGTAGTTGTTAATATAGCTGCTGGAATTTTGCTTTTTATATATAACCATAATATGACATAACGTTGTCATGTTTATATGATAAAATGAACATAGGTGATGGAATATGCAAATTAATAGACTTCTAGAAATTATATATATTTTACTTGATAAAAAGATAGTAACGGCTAAAGAATTGTCTGAGCATTTTGAGGTTTCAAAGAGAACCATTTATCGTGATATAGATACGCTAAGTGCAGCAGGTATACCTATTTACACTAATAAGGGCAAAGGTGGAGGCATTAGTTTGCTGGACAACTTTGTGATTAACAAATCTATGCTTTCAGAAAAAGAACAAATTGATATTTTATCCTCACTACAAGGATTTAATGCTCTAAATGCTGTAGATGTAGAACCGGTGCTCAAAAAGCTTTCTACCATGTTTCATAAGAAGAATACAAATTGGATTGAAGTTGACTTAACTCAATGGGGCAGCAACTCAGATAATATTGACAAGTTCAACTTACTTAAAACAGCAATACTCAATAGAAATATTGTTTCTTTTAATTACTTTAGTTCTTATGGGAAAATAACAGAAAGAACTATAGAGCCAATGAAACTTCTATTTAAAGGACAAAGCTGGTATGTCTATGGTTTTTGTAAGGATAAAGGTGATTTTAGAATATTCAAAGTTACTAGAATGAAAAATCTAAGCTGCTCCAATGAGACATTTATAAGAGAAGTACCAAAATATAGTTGGAGTACTACAGAAGACTACAATAATAAAATGATAAAAGTCATATTAAAAATTGAAGAGCGCATGGCATATAGAATTTATGACGAGTTTGATGAAAAGGATATATTAAAAAATCTAGATGGAAGTTTTACTGTTACTATGACCTTCCCAGAGGATGAGTGGGTTTATGGATATGTGCTGTCATATGGGAATTATGCAGAGGTTTTGGAGCCAAAGTATATTAGGGAAATTATAAAAAGAAAATTTGAAGAAGGCTTGAAAAAGTATCTATAATATGACACACAGTTGTCAAGTTACAACTGCTATACTAATTTTATTAAAACACGAAAAGAGGTATTTATAATGGAAAAGGTAGATTATAAAAAAGTATTTAAAGACTTATATTTGCCAAAGAAAAGTCCAGTGATAATAACAGTTCCAGCTATGAATTTCATTATGCTTGAGGGAGAAGGAAATCCAAATGGCGAAGAATTTGCTCTTGCTACTGCTGCATTATACAGTTTAACTTATGCGGTTAAGATGTCCTACAAAATCGATAATGTTCCAGCTGGATATTATGATTACACAGTATTTCCATTAGAGGGAGTATGGGATCTGATAGATAAGACTTTATCTCATACAGATAAAAATAATTTAAAATATAAAATTATGATACGTCAGCCAGATTTTTTAACTCCTGAATTATTTGAACGCTTTTTATATGAAACTAAAAGGAAAAAGCCAAATATTTACCTTGATAAATTAGAATTTGGTACAATATCAGAAGGTTTATGCTGCCAAATGCTTCATATAGGAAGCTATGACGATGAACCAGCGAGCTTTGAGATGATGGAACAGTTCTGTAAAGATAACGGATATAGAAGAACACATCTTACTCATAGGGAGATATACCTTTCAGACCCACGAAAAACAAAGCCTGAAAAGTTAAAAACAGTACTAAGGTTTAAGGTAGAAGCTGAGGGAAAATAAAATGAAATTTATTCAGGCGAAAACAATAGTTTCGGGATATAGTGAAAATAACTCTTGGTTTGGAAATAACTACAATATGAATATTTATAAAGGCTGCTGTCATGGGTGCATTTATTGTGATAGCCGCAGTGAATGTTATCATATAGAAAATTTTGATGAGGTAAGGACAAAAGAAAATGCTCTTGCCTTAATTGAACGTGATCTGAAATCCAAACGTAAAATTGGTGTAATAGGAATGGGGGCAATGAGTGATCCGTATAATCCATTTGAAAAGGAACTTAAGCTAACAAGAGGTGCCCTAGAGCTTATTCACCGTTATGGTTTTGGGGTATCTATTGCAACCAAGAGCAATTTAATTGAAAGGGATGTAGATGTTTTAAAAAAGATTTCTTCACATTCTCCAGTTTTGGTAAAGATAACCATAACTACTGCTGATGATAATATGTGTAAAAAAATCGAACCAAATGCAGCCTTATCTTCAGAAAGATTCGTTGCAATAAAAAAATTGACAGAGGTAGGCATTTTTACAGGCATATTATTAATGCCAGTGCTTCCATTTATTCAGGACAACCAGGATAATATTATGAGAATTATTGAGCTTGCCCATAAAAATGGAGCACGTTTTATATATCCTGCTTTCGGTGTGACCTTAAGGCAAAATCAAAGGGATTGGTATTTTAGAAAATTGGATGAGCTTTTTCCTGGCACTAAAGAAAAGTATATTAAGCAATTTGGAAATGCCTATGAATGCCGCTCTCCCAAAGCTAAAGAATTGTGGAATTTGTTTCAAGGTGAATGCCGCAGATTAAGAATCCTCTATAAAATGAGTGATATCATTAAAACGTATAAGCAAGAGTATAAAAAGGAGCAGCTTTCTTTTTTATAAGGTGCCAGGCACCTGAATGCTGCATTTGAAGCACCAACGGCAGGTGCCATGATGCTTTACACAATACTAGATATTACTGACGAAGAAACAAAGAAAAGACTTGCAGTGTTATGCGATGATCAGCCATTTATTGTTAGGGCACCTTTAGTTCTTATATTTCTAGCAGATTATCAAAGATGGTATGATTCCTTTTACTATGAAGGCTGTAATCCTAGGAAGCCAGGAGAAGGAGATATTTTACTTGCTTGTGCTGATGCTATAATAGCTGCTCAAAATACAGTTGTAGTAGCAGAGTCCTTAGGAATAGGAAGCTGCTATATTGGTGATATAATAGAAAATTGTGAATCTGTAAGAGAGCTATTAGCATTACCTGATTATGTATTACCAGCTGCCATGGTGGTTTATGGTTATCCAGTAGAATCTCAAAAGAATAGAAAGAAGCCAGCACGCTTTGACGATAAATACATAGTATTTGAAAATAAATATCATAGGCTTACTAAAGAAGAACATACAGAGATGCATAAGTCCAGATATGAGAAGGAGGACTTTGAAAATAGAAATACTAATGAAAATATTAAAGCCTTTTGCAATCGTAAATACATGTCAGACTTTGCTTTAGAAATGAATCGTTCAGCAGCAGAATACTTGAAAAAATTCTCATCAAAGTAACATGCAAAAAAGCTTACCATTCACTGTTTTAATAAGACTTTTAGAATGCTATAATTGTAGTTAAGGTTATACTCAACTAAAGAAAAAATAAAATTATAATATGATGGACAGGAGAAGATACAATTGACTAAATATAAGTGGTGCGTATGTGATATGGATGGGACACTATTGAATTCAAAAGATACTATATCAGAAGAAAATGAAGCAGCATTAAAAAAGCTTCAACAAGATGGAACTGAAGTAATTATCGCATCAGGAAGACTTGATCTAATGGTAAAGCGGTTTGTTAAGCAATTAGATTTAAAGGGACATGTTATATCCTGTAATGGTGGACTAATTAGAAATATTAAAACAGGAGAAATACTATATTCAAAGATTATTGACAAATTCACTGTAAGAGAAATAATAGACTATTGCATGGATCGTAGCATAAGTTTTTTAATATATACAACGGATACTGTATATTCAGATAAAAATAATCCTAGAATTAAAAAATTTGAAAACCTTAATAAAATCCTATCAGATGATATGCAACTACCTATAGAGTATATTGATAAAGAAAATGTTGAAATTATAGATCATATAGAAACTTTAAAAATCTTATTGGTTTGCAAGGATCATGAAGAAGTTGAACTAATGGAAAAGAAGTACTCAAAATATAGCAGTCTAACTGCAGTAAGCTCAATGAATGGCTTACTTGATATAATGGCTTCTGATATTTCTAAAGGAAATGCACTAAAAGTATTATCAGAAAAGCTAGCAGTTGATCTAAATAAAGTTATTGCCTTCGGAGACAATTACAACGATATGGAGATGTTTCAGTGTGTTGGTATGCCTATAGCCATGGAAAACGCCGTTGAAGATATTAAAGTGGTGGCAAAGTATGTTACTAAATCAAATGATAATTCTGGTATTGCCTACGCAATAAATAATTTTTTACTGTAGTAAAGCGTTAAAGGTGACAGGCACCGGAGAAAAGACTAAATGCCACTATAAAAAGGGAAAAAGCTACGCATGTTTAATTTAATAGCGTAGCTTTTTTATTAGAGAGATTAATAAGAAACTAAATTTACTCAATATATTGCTTGCCTGTTCCATCAGGTTTTATTTTAAACATGATGCCATTATAACCATAGCAATAAATCCATTCTCCAGCAGAAATTATAGTGTTTATTTCTGTATTATCTAAAGCTTTATCTCCAGTACCATCAATATTGACTCTATATAGTACTCTTTGGCTCGAATCTAAAGCATAGTTAATGTAATATACATAGTCTCCTATTACATTCGGCTTAGACACATTATTATTAGTTAATTTAAGTTTTTCATTGCCATTAATTAAGATTTTGTATAATCTGTCTTGATCGGATCTATCATAATAATAAATATATCCATTTGAGACTTCTAGCTTAGTTGGTTGTAATTCATCTAGTAGAGTAGTCTTTCCAGTTCCATCAGTTTTAACCTTATATAAACCAGTGCTATCATCATATACGTTATAATATACCCATCCTTCAGATACATCGTAATCAAAAGTTCTTCCGACATTAAGTACTGTTCTTGAAGTTCCATCTAATTTAACTTTGCAAAGATATTCTTGACCATCATAAGAAAGGCTAAGATAGTATATCCAATCATTAACTACCAAAACATCCATAACCTCTTCGTCCATTATCTTTGTATTGCTAGTGCCATCAATTTTCATCTTATAAAGTCCCAGGTCATTTTGATTATTGTAGTAAATCCAATCTCCTAAAACATTTATACTTGCTGGATTGTCTTTATTAAGTAAGGTTTTAGAGCTTCCATCAGTTTTCATTTTATAGAATTCATCTGAATTTGGAGCACCGTAATAAATCCAATCACCGCTCTTAGCCATTCTACCATAATTGATCTTGTTACCACCAGTATTTCCTCTGACATCTTCTTGTGGCATGTATAGCGACTGTTTTTCAGTGCCGTCTAACTTCAATTTAAAATTTTTTTTCTCATAAGATTGGCAGTAAATCCATTGACCTGAAGAATAGAAAAAGTATATTCCTGAGTTATCAATAGCTTTTTCCTCTGAACCATCTACTTTTATTCTGCTTAGAATCCTATCATTATTTTCATTGCTAAACCTAATATAATATATATAATCGCCTATAATATTGATATTGTATACATTGTTATCTGAAAGCTTTGTTTTATTGTTTCCATCAGTATCAATTTTGTAAAGGCTAGTATTATCTGTATCAGACATAGATGTATAATAAATCCATCCCTTTGAAACCATTACTTCATTAGCATTGTCAGCAATCTTATACAGTCCGGTTCTATCAGACTTAACTTTATAAAGAGAGTTATCATAGACATATGAGAAATATACCCATCCATTATATACATCATAGTAATATGCTCTTTTTTGAGAGACACTAGTTTTGGAAGATCCATCTAATTTTACTCTACATACATGTTCATAAGTGTCTTTATTAAAGCTTATGTAATATGCCCACCCATCTACAATATTTAAATTTGATCCATTATCTTCAATAAATTTACTTTTATTTGAACCGTCAGTTTTCATCTTGTAAAATACATCATCTTTAAAATCATAGTAATAAATCCAATCGCCTACTATATTAATGTCATATGGATCATCATCATTTAATAAGGTTTTAGAAGATCCATCCAGCTTCATTTTATAAAATCCTTGAATATCTTTATTGTAAATAACTCCATTGAAATAAATCCAATCACCAACTTGAATCATTTTTCCACTATTGTTTAGGTTTCCAGAAGTATTTCCTCTAATTTCATCTACAACCTTTGTATTTGGGTCATCTTTAATAGTAAATTGCATTACTGCATCTTGATTCAGAACTTTACCAGAGTTTGATTTAATGCCATTAGCAGAAGATTTTACTTCTAAAGAGTAAGTTTCACCATACTTGTAGCCTCCTTGGGGAGCTTGTACAATAATTGATTTTCCGTCTTTATCTATGGCGGTAGTTACATCTACTTTGTTATGATTTTTATCAAGCACACTAATATTATCTTTAATACTATTAGAATCTAATTCAAGACTTAATTTTATTAACCACTGTTTAGTTGGGTCTATATTTATTCTTTTATCAAAGGATTTTGATCCACTTTCACTAATAGCAAAAGTTGTATTACTAAAGAATAGTGTAAGAATAAAGCAAACACTTAAAGATTTAAATAGTTTTTCCATGTTGAATCCTCCTTTTGTTATTAAATATATTATATACCAATATTTAATTTAATTAAATAATACATTATAATATTTGAAAGGATGTTATTGATTAGAAATTTGTACTACAAAAAACTTTTATTCTATTACCACGTCTAATGGGTGTAAAAGGTAAAGAGGAGGTAAAGCTTTTGAAGAATTATTCAGACCTAATGGAGAAAGCAGTTAATGGAGATAAGCAATCTTTTATTGAACTTATTGAAGGCAGAAAAGACATGCTATATAGAACTGCATTTCTCTATATTAAAAATCAACAGGATGCATTAGAAATAGTTGATATAACAGTTTACAATGCATATTTATCAATAAAAAAATTAAAGAATCCTAACTTTTTCAATACATGGCTTACAAAAATTCTTATTAATGCTTCTGTGGATTTATTAAGATACAGAAAGAAGGTAATTTTATTAAATGATAATTATGATACTGAATATGTACTTCAAGATTCATCACTTAAAATTGATCTTTATAATGCAGTAGATAAGCTTCGGGGAAAATACAAAACAGTAATTATATTGAAGTATTATAATAATCTTAAAATATCGGAAGTTGCAGAGGTAATGGAATGTACGGAAAGCAATGTGAAAAATTATATTCATAAGGCTCTTAAAATATTGATAAGAAAAATATAATAATTGCCTATGCAATAGAGACAACAGATAAGAGCTATAATGACCTAAATCTTTATATGGAGAAGGATGCCTTTGAGATAATAGATTACGAAAATGAAAATCTTATGTATACTATCAAATCAAGTAGTTCACCAGATGAAAGTTTTAAAAATACAGGGAAAAAAGAAGGGATAATATCAGTTGCCTTTCATGAAATGTCAGAAATTCCTGAAAGTTTAACTATTAAAATAAGAAAACTGCAGGAGGGTTACTATAAAGGGCAGGTTTACAAAAATGATGCGATAGATGGAGAGTGGACAATCAATTTTAATATTGATAGTAAGGTTGCCAACAGAGAACCTTACTATTATCTAATAAATAAAAACATCCATATAGGTCAAGTTAATATACTTATGAAAGAGTGTACAGTTTATCCTACTAGTGGAGAAATAAAACTTGATCTTAGAAGTAATAAGAATTATAAATTTATAGGATTTGTTAATGCAAGACTTGTAGACGACAGAGGTTTAGAATATAAGATGAGAGGTGGATGGGGATCAGTAGATGATTCAGAAATAACTATGATTTGTGAAAGCACCTACTTTACTCAAACAAAGACACTGAATTTTAAGGCTGATGGGGCACTTTTTATACCTAAAAAAAGACATGTATGTAACAGTAGATATAAAAAATAAAAAAATTATAGACAATTGTGGGTTTGATATGGAACTTATGTACAGTGGATTTGAAAATTCAGGTGATGAAAAAAGCTATAATGTAGTATTTAAAGTTAAAGATAAAGAAATCCTTCAAATGAGTAATTTACCAGGAGGCAATTTTGGAGGCGTTGCTTATTCTGAAATCACAGATGAAAAAAATCATAAGTATGAAAAGTTTGATAGGCAATATTCTAGTGATAATAAGGACTTAAAAACTGGTGAAGAATTCATAACAAGTGGAGTTAATATTTTTAATGTTAAAACTCCCCCAGAAATATTAAAATTAAAAGTAGAATATGCCAATAAAGGATTGCTTAAACCTATAAATATTAAGATTAAGTAGTATTAGTAGGTGGAAGGCACGGTCGAAAGGAGAAAACAAAAGAGCTATTTGTATATATGATACAGCATAGCTTTTTTGTATAATATATACAAATGGAAGGAGAGGGGTTTAGTGATGAATTTCCAAGAATTAAAGAAATATTGCCTAAATAAGAAGGGAGCTTACGAAGATTTTCCTTTTGATAATGAAACATTGGTATTTAAGGTAGGCAGCAAAATGTTTGTCCTTACAAATATTAATGAAAAAGAATTAAAGGTGAATCTAAAATGTGATCCTTTGATGGCTGAAGATTTTAGGCGTGAATACAAAGCAATAAAACCAGGATATCACATGAATAAGGTTCATTGGAATACTGTAGAAATAGATGGTTCAATAGATGATGAGACTATAAAAATGCTTATCGATATATCATATGATTTGGTATTTAAGGGATTAAAGAGAACAGAAAAAGAAGAAATTCTATATTTAAATAGAAATAAGTAATATAAAAGAGGTATAGCTATTATAAAATAGACTATACCTTTATTAAATGACAGCATATAATTTTACTTACTTTTCCCAATACAACTTGTCCGAAAAGTTTCTAAGCTACTTTTCTTTTAAGAATATGTATATGTCTAAGGTACCTATTTTGGTATTAAGTGGTAAAAGTAAAGTTTTTTCATTAGCCATAGAATAAGATTTGTATTCACCTACAAAAATTTGAGGAGGCACAATATCACATATGTAGTTATTAGAAGCTAAAAGTGTCAATGCGTTACCGCCAATAATATTAGCTATTTCACCTAGAGCAGAGGATACAAAGCTATCTATTACTTGCATTTCCATTCCGCACATTATTTTTATCATTTCCAAAGTCATGGCTTTTGGAAAACTAAAAAGAATTGATCCTTTTAGATCACCGGTTACACCAAGGATAACATTGGCATCCTTACTGCCAACCATACCTTCTACTAAAGCTAAAGTTCCTCTCTCTATATCTAAATCAAGCATTAAGCGAAATACATCTCTAGTTGCTTGAAAGAAAGAATTTACATATTCCGCTTTCATTAGATTTCCCCTCCTTGGCTTTTTACGTATTCCCCAATTTGTTGATCTGTTTTAGCCACGTGCATTATCAACCAAGCCATAAGCTTGCCGCCTAGTTCTTGTACTATTTTTTCTGGATAGCCATTTTGTTTCAATACGGCTATATAGTCCGTAATCATTTTTTTGAAATCCCTATGAATTTTTTTGTGGTTTTCTATATCGGGATAGTTTATTTTTTCTTGATAAGCTTCTTCAGCGTTGAAATGAATTACAACATATTCTTGCATAAAAACCATAGTTTCTTTTACTTTATCAAGTTTAGCTTCCCAATTATCATTACTTTGAACTGCTTCAATAAATTCAGATACACGCTTAAATAATTCTTCATGTTGAGTATCAATTAGGGATACACCAACTTTATATTTATCTTTCCACATCATTTAGAAACCAACTCCTATACATCAAGCTATATTTTGTTAAATTAATTATAATAAACCTTAATAGTAATTTATGATAACTAGTTACATTATATAACATAATGTTAATTTTTTCTGATGATTTTATGGAAATTTATGGCGAAAATTAGATATTAAATGAATTATCATATAAACTGTAGTATGTTTAAGAAATTTGCTTATAACTTTTGATTTTCAATGGATGAGATGCCAAATGGAGCGTCAATAGAAATGTTTTGTTTTTTTGCTTGAATAAATAAATTATTACGTTTCGTCTCTAATCCTTTAATAATCCATATGCATTCTTCAATTATGTAAGAGTCATCAGTTATATTCCATGTACTAAATTCACATTCTAGTCTCTGGTTTACGTCATTTATGGCCTGCATAATATTTTCATAGTCCATTATTTCATCCTCCAATATTAATTATTATTAATAAATACTATGATGAAATATTGGTAATATTACAAAATTTTAATCCAAAATTATTTACTGAATTATTGAATAACATTTCTACAAAAAGACACAATAATAGCATAAGGGACATGACAGTTGAGCCAAGATTTATATATGCTCTTAAGGTTTTAGGGTGTATATAAGTCGGTCAAAGATCTTATATAGATCTATGCAGGTTTATATAAGGTCAGAGAGAAGATCGTATACTGTGAGGTAAAGCTTTATTATAGTAGGCTTTGAAAAATAAGCTTATTATAATGAGGTTGAAACTTATGGTATAGGGTCGAGTTAAGATTATATAATGTATTGAAATAGGTTTTATAAGGTCGAAAGATTTTATAAGGTTTATCATATATGCTATATAGTCGAGGAAACCATTATTATAGGTTGTGACCTGCTTTATTATAGTCGAAAGATTATAATAAGGTAATAAGCTATCTATATTAGTGCAACTTAGATTGTTATGTTCTTTGAATTTAACATTTGTTCTATAAAGGTAGTATCTTTAGGAAGACCTATGTTATAAAACAGATACAAATATATATCTGTAAAACCGGAAATCCTGGTACTTTATTTAATAAGGTATCAGGATTTTCTTATGGAGAAAATATAAAAATAGCTCTAAAAAAAGAAGGAAAAAAACATAATTTGTCGAAGATATACTATATAGTATTAGATCTATAAAACTAATGCTAGTATAGTGGAAGGAAGTGTTATAATTGAAAAAAATGAAGGTTCTTGTACCAATTGATGGAACAGAAACTAGTATGCACTCACTTCGACAGTTAAAGAAGCTTTTCAATGCAGATAATGTTGATGTCACTTTGATGTATGTAGCAGAAATTATTATCACTGGTGAAATGTTAGAGCAAGATGATATGCCTAAGGCTAGAAATGCTAATGGTGATGAGGTTAGAGAGATTGTAATAAATCAAGATTTCAGCACCACAGTCTCATCAATTAAAGCTCTAAAAGAAGGATATGAGCCAATATTAGATAAGGCATTAGAAGAAATTGAAGACTTTAATGTGGAAAAATTTATTGACATAGGCTATGCTGCAGATAGAATTGTGAAAAAAGCAAAGAAGGATAAGTTTGACATGATAATTATGTCTAAGTCAAATAAAAAAGGATTATCAAGGATGTTAGGATCAGTAACAAGTAAGGTAGTTAAAGATGCAGAAACTGTAGTACTTGTTGTTCCTTAAAAATATTTAGATAGATAGGAGCACTGTAGGAAGTAAACAATAAATTTTATATAAAATGATTAGCGTAGTATTTGCAGGAGCACCCATATAGGTGCTCTTTTTTTATTTATACATACATAAAATTTATGATATAATGTATTTAATAAATTGTATTTGTAACTTATATATTAGGGGGCTACATAATTATGGATAAAAAAATAAATGCAGTATATTTTAGTGCCACTGATACAACTAGAAAAGTAGTAGAGGGAATTGCAGAAAAAATTGCACAGGATATGAAGGCTGGAACTGAAATTAGTAAATTTGATTTTACTTTGCCACATGAAAGAGAAAAAGAACTTGCTTTTACTGAAGAAGATATAGTTGTTTTAGGGACACCTGTTATTGCAGGTAGAGTTCCAAATGTACTATTAAAGTATTTGAATTTTATTAGAGGAAATGGAGCTTTAGCAATAGCTGTAGTTGTTTATGGTAATAGAAATTATGATGACGCCTTAATAGAATTAAAAGATATTCTTGAATTGGATGGCTTTAAGGTTATTGCAGCAGGAGCATTTATTGGAGAACACTCATTTTCTAAAATTCTTGCTAAAAACAGACCTGACGAAAAAGACATGTCCATTGTAGCTAATTTTGGGGATCAAATATATAATAAAATTGAAATTGAACATAAGCTTGATGCTATTATTGTAAAAGGAAACAAGCCATACATGAAATATTATGTGCCTAAAAATGAAGAAGGTATTCCTGTTGATATTAGGAGGGTTACGCCTAAGACAAATAGTCAGTGTACTGATTGTAAGTTATGTGTTAAGGTGTGTCCTATGGGATCTATAAACTATGATGATGTAACTAAATTAGATGGAATTTGTATTAAATGTGGGGCTTGCGTTAAAAAGTGTCCAACTAATGCAAAGTATTACGATGATGAAGATTACTTAAGACATAAAGTTGAATTAGAAATTGAATTTGCTGATAGAAGAGAACCAGAATTATTTGTTTAAATAGCTATGTTTTAAGAGATTGTTGATTTCTATAATAAAGAGCACGTGGGATTTCCCATGTGCTCTAATATATGCAATGCAAAATGCAAATTAGAAACATTATTCAATATCAATTTTTTTAGCATTACTTGTGCTTGGAACTTTTGGTATGTTTATAGAAAGAACTCCGGTATCAAGTTTTGCTTTAATATCTTCTGTCTTTGCATCAGCTAAGTAAATGCTTCTGCTCATTTACTTCTTCCTTCTTAACTCCAGGTAGTTCTGCTTCAATCAAATATTCATTATCTTTTTCCTGCACATCAACTTTAAAGGTATCTCTTTCCAGACTCCTTCTAGATGGCCAATTATCTGTGAAAAAGTCATCCAGCATATTATAGAAGTCCTTGAAACCTGTGTTTAGTAAGTCACCTTTTTTCTTATTGAAAGGTACTAATCCAGCCATTGTCGACAACTCCTTTTATATTAAATTTTTAAATTAGAATCTTCACATAAAGAATACTAATTTATAAGTTTATATAAGTTAGTTTTTTTATTTTATTTAGTATAAATTTATATTTAATGGATAATGCTTTTTATAGAAGTAAATCTTTGATATACTTATAAGACCTACTAAATATTTGGGATATTTTAGAGTAGAAAGGTAAACAAAATGAAAAAATTTAAAGATTTAGGACTTAGTGATGAAATATTAAGTATTCTTAAAGCACAAAGAATTAGTGAGCCAACTCCAATCCAGCAGGAAAGTATTTCTTTGATAATGGATGGGAAAGATGTTATTGCAGAAGCACAAACAGGAACTGGAAAAACCCTTGCATTTCTTCTACCAATGTTTGAGAAGATGTCACCTCATGTGGATGCAATTCAAGGATTAATTGTAACACCTACAAGGGAGCTGGCTATTCAAATAACTGAAGAAGCTATTAAGTTAAAAGAAGCAAAAGATTTAAATATATTAGCTGCCTATGGTGGTAAAGATATAGGCGGGCAGCTAAAAAAACTAAAAGGGAATATTCATTTAATAATAGCAACTCCAGGAAGACTATTAGATCATTTGAAAAGAGGCACAATTAACTTAAGCAAATTAAAAATTTTAGTCTTAGATGAGGCTGACCAAATGCTTTTGATGGGTTTTAAAAATGAAGTTGAGACTATTATTAAAGAAACATCGAAAAATAGGCAAACCCTTTGTTTTTCGGCAACTATTAGTTCAGATGTAAAAAAACTTGCATATAGATATACTAATGATCCAAAAATAGTAGTGATTCAAAAAGAAGAAGTAACTCTCAAAAATATTGAACAATATCTTATAGAGACCACTGATAGAAGGAAACAGGATGATCTATGTCGAATCTTGGATGAGACTAATCCATTTATGGCTATAATTTTTTGTAGAACTAAAAGAAGAGTTGATGATCTAGATATGGCATTACACAGAAGAGGATACAATTGTGAAAAGCTTCATTCGGATATACTTCAATCAAAACGAGAAAGAATAATGAAGTCATTTAGAAATTGTGATATTCAATACTTAATTGCTACTGATGTAGCTGCTAGGGGTCTTGATATCACTGGAGTAACTCATATATATAACTATGATATTCCTGAAAATTCTGAAGCCTATATTCATCGCATAGGAAGAACTGGTAGAGCTGGAGGAAAAGGATATGCATATTTATTTGTGGACCCGAAGGATAAGAAAACCTTAGAACTTATAGAAAATGAAATAAAATTAAAGATTACAAGGAAAATACCCATTGAAGTCAGGGAGGAGAGTTAATTATGAATAATCTAATTAAACCATTAGAAACAGGTAAGTTGAAATTAAAGAATCGTTTAATAATGCCCCCTATGGCTACTGCAAAGGCAGAGAAAGATGGTTCAGTTAGTAAAGCTATTTTAGATTATTATGATGAAAAGACCAAAGGCGGGTATATTTCACTAGTAATTATTGAACACAGCTACATTAGTATGCAGGGAAAAGCAAGTGAAAATCAGCTTTCAGTTGCACAGGATAGTTTAATTGAAGGATTAAATAAGTTGTCTAATTTGATTCATGAAAATGGCTCTAAGACTATTATGCAAATTAATCATGCCGGAAGTTTAGCAAGAACTGAGATCACCGGAAAAGCTGTTGTTGCTCCTTCAGTTGTAGTAAATCCTAGAGAAGGAGATGTTATACCAGAAGAACTTACAGTAGAACAAATAAAAGGAATAGTAGAAGAATTCAGAAATGCAGCTTTACGTGTTAAAGCAGCAGGCTTTGACGGAGTGGAAATTCATTCTGCTCATGGATATCTCTTAAATCAATTTTTCTCTCCACTTACAAATAAGAGAAATGATCAGTATGGTGGAGATGTGCACAACAGAATAAGGATTCATCTTGAAGTAATCAAAGCTGTACGCGAGGCAGTGGGAGAAGATTTTCCAATATTATTGAGGCTTGGTGCCTGTGATTATAAAGAAGGCGGAAGTACAATTGAAGATAGTTTAATTGCAGCAGTAGAATTTGAAAAAGCAGGAATAGATATTCTAGATATCACCGGTGGTTTATTTGGGTTTATTAAACCAGGAGATAAAAGCCAAGGATATTTTAGAGAACTAACTGAGGCTATAAAGAAAGTTATTTCTATTCCAGTTATCCTAACAGGCGGAATAAAGGAACCGGAAGCGGCTAAAAGTCTATTAGCTGAAGGAAAGGCAGATCTTATTGGAGTTGCAAGAGCTATACTTAAGGATTCTACATGGGCAAGAGAGGCAATAGAAAATTTATCTTAAATCATGAGGTGCATTTATGAAGACTTATAATACAAGATACTCAGATTATGATGCATTAGATAAGTACATTAGAGAAAATGAAATTGATAAAAATGGAAATATTTTAATTCAGATTTTTTCGGATATATCTAATAAAAAGCTCTTATCAGAAGTAATTAAAAGTTTAAAAGAAATATTACCGCAAGCTAAAATTATAGGCGCTACATCTTCAGCAGGAATATTAGATGGAAAAACTGTTGGAGAAAGCTTGATTTTATCAATAACTGTATTTGAGAAAACAAAAGTAAAATCCATTATTATAAAAGAAGATATTTCTGATTACAGTAAGGGCTTACTTCTTGGAAAAAAATTAATATCACCTAAGGTTAAAGCAATAATTTCTTTCATAAGTTCAAAAATTGACGGAGAAGAGTTTTTGGATGGAATAAATTCTGTAAATAGTGAGGTTGTAGTTGCAGGAGGAGTAGCTGGACGAGCAAAGTTTAAGGATAAGGAGTATGTTTTTACAGAAGAGGGAATAGAAAGCAAAGCTGTAGTAGCTATATCCTTGGAGGGAGAAGAATTATGGGTAAATAACTTCAGTAATTTTAATTGGATACCAATTGGAAAAGAATATGTAGTTACAGAGGCTGAAGGGAAAATTATAAAATCCATAGATAATATTCCTGCAACAGATTTTTATAAAAAGTATATAGGTATTACAAATAAAAATAAAGTGAGCAGAATAGGTGCTAGATTTCCTCTAATGGTAAAGAAAAAAAATATTTATTTATCAAGAACTGTAGTAAGATTTACTGAAGATCAAGGAATAATTCTAACATCTAAAATTAATACTGGTGAAAAAATTAGATTAGGATATGGAGACATGTCGGAAATTATCAAAGGTTCTGATACCTTATATGAAAGCATAAATAATACACCAGTGGAAAGTTTATTTATTTATTCTTCAACTTCAAGAAGATTCTTTCTTAAAAAGACAGCTGATGTAGAAATATCACCTTTATGTAGTTCTTCTTCTACCAGCGGATTTTATATGAAGGGAGAATTTAATAATATAAATAATGCTAATATGCTTTTTACTGATACAATGACCATACTTACTCTCTCTGAAAATAAAGATAAAAGGATAAAAATACATAGCGCAATAAACCAAAGGGCTCTTATTTCTTCGTGTACCGAAAAAACTATTCTATATAATTTAATAAAGACTACAGGAGAAGAATTAACGGAAATAAATTTACGACTTGAAGAGAAAGTGCTCGAGAAGACTAAAGAGTTAAAATCTCAGTATTTCACAGATTCCCTAACAGGTTTACAGAATAGAAACAAGCTGACAAAAGATTTATGTAATAATAAATATAGCAAGCTTGCTTTAATAGATATCAATTATTTTAAAGGAATAAACGATTTTTATGGAAACAACGTAGGGGATAGTGTATTAGCTGAACTTGGGAGAATAATTAAGATCTATAGTGATGAAGTAAGTTTACAATGCTTTAGACTAAATTCTGACGTATTTGCAGTGGCATTAGAAAGAGAGAAGTTCAATTTAGATTTTTTAGAGAAAATAGAAATTTTGCATAAAATAATAGACGAACAGTGTTTTTACTATAGAGAGTTTAAAATTTTTCTAAGCAGTACAATCGGTGTAGCAATAAATGAAGAAAGGTTATTAGAAAAAGCTGAAATGGCATTAAATTATGCAAAAAGAAATAAGAAATCTATACAAATCTATAATGAAAATTCTGATTTATCTAAGGATATAGAAGAAAATTTAACTTGGATAAAGAAAATAAAAGATGCTATAAATGAAGATAGAATAGCACCATTTTTTCAACCAATAGTAAACAATCACAGTGGAAATGTGGAAAAATACGAAGCTTTAATTAGAATGATTGATGAAGATGGACGAGCAATTGCACCATATTACTTTCTAGACAAAGCAATAAAATCAAATTTATATAGTCAATTAACTAAAATAATGCTTGAAAAGACTTTTAATGCTTTTAAAAATTCAGATTACGAATTTTCTATAAATCTTTTATTAGAGGATATAGATAATGAAGAAACAAGAAACCTTATTTTTCAAAAGCTTAAAGAAGCAAAAAATCCCAATAAGGTAGTATTCGAAATAGTTGAATCAGAGGGAATAGAAAAATTTGATGAAGTAAGTAAGTTTATTGATAAAGTTAAAGAAATGGGAGCTAAGGTTGCCATTGATGATTTTGGAACAGGATATTCAAACTTTAGTTATCTTATGAAATTAAACGTAGATTATATAAAAATTGATGGTTCTATAATAAAAGATGTACGTAAGGATAGGGCAGCGGAAGTAGTAGCAAAGACAATTGTTACTTTTGCAAAGGAGCTTGGAATTAGAACTATTGCAGAATTTGTTTCTGAAGAGGAAATCTATAATAAGGTAAAGAGCATTGATATAGATTTTTCTCAAGGTTACTATTTTTCAGAACCTAAGGCTAAGCTATAATAAGGTGACAGGCACCGGAGAATAGAGGTTTTATTACCTCTATTCTCCGGTGCCTGTCACTTTTCAAAACTAGATGTTAAAGTCTTTCTTATTATAAATTATATATGTTGAAATTAAACTAATGATAATTATTACAATTGATAACACTATATTTACTTTATCAAGTCCAGTCTTAAGTAAATCTGCAGGGACTGCATAATGAAAAGGTGAAAAATATTTTAAAAATTCAAGTTTATCTATCATATTTGCAAAAATACCCAAAAGATAAGTAATAAAGAAGATTCCTGTTGATAATGGCATTGCAAGCTTCAAGCTATTAATCAATACTGAAAGTAAGAAGCCAATTGCCATATATACAAGACCTATTAAGAAAAATCCGCCACATAACATCTTTATGTCCATTATCATGTCAATTAATTCTAAATCCTCTGGTTTTACAATTAAAGATATTAAGATGGAAGCTATGGACATGATCATAATAAATATATAGAATAGAGCAAGAGAAGATAATATCTTCATTGTTACAATTTTTGCTCTGCTTACAGGTTGAGCATAAAGAAACTCTATAGTTCCTTCGCTTTCTTCCTTTATTAGAGATTTAGCACCAAGCATACCTGCATAAATACAACCGGCGATTACGATATATTGAAATACATATGCAAAGTATTGATTTAATTTAGTAAAGTCAGGCATATCTTTCAAGTTAAATGCTTCTAAAATTGCAGGAGGTAATGCATCCATTTTTGTATTAACTAGTTCTTGCATTCCGCTAGATTTCATGGAAGGAAACATTGACATAAATAAAATGGTTAAAGCTACACAAACAATACTCCAAACTGATAAAGATTTAAGACCTTTTTTAACTTCCATCTTAAAAATATTCATTTATTTTTCCTCCATTTCGTAATAAGTCATAAATTCTTCTGATAATCTTCTTTCTTCAATAATTAAATTAGATATGGTATATTTACTTATTAGTGAAATTAATTCATTTATATCTTTATCATAATTAAATATAATTGTATTTTCTTCATGTCCTACTATTAAGCCACCCAGAGATTTTATTTCTTTTGCAATATCTTTATCCACAGTTATGGATACTTTTCTTAAGGTTCTGTGTGCAAAGTCATCTAATTTTTTAATTTCAATAATTTTACCTTCTCTTATAATTGCAACCCTATGGCAAAACTCTTCAATTTCTGTTAGGTTGTGACTGGATAAAAATATTGTTGATCCTTGTTTATTTAGAGCTGTTAATTCATTAAACAGATGCTTTTGAACTAGCGGATCAAGACCACTTGTAGGCTCATCTAAAATCAATAATTTTGGCTTATGAATCAAGGCTTGTATAATTGATACCTTCTTTTTATTTCCTAGAGAAAGTTGATAAATTTTCTTTGAAAGTTCCATGTCAAAAAGCTTGATTAATCTATCTACATATTCTTCATCTATGTTTTTCTTAAAGGATTTTGCATAATCTATTATTTCTTTTATAGTCATATCATCATAATATCTAACTTCACTAGGTACATAACCTATATTTTCTTTTATTTTAGTTGTTTCTGTAACACAATCGAGACCAAAGATTTTTGCTTCACCGCTAGTTGGGAAAATGAGATTTAATAGAGTTTTGATAGTAGTAGATTTACCAGCACCATTAGGACCAATAAAACCAAAAATTTCTCCTTCATTTATTGTAAGATTTACATTGTCGATTCCTCGATTTTTTCCATAAGTTTTTGTAAGATTTTTAATTTCAATAATATTCATGGAAATGCCTCCTTGTATATTTCTTATATTTAATAGTTATTAAATAAATATCTATTTTGAAGATTTTTTATTTTGCTTATATATTGCAAGCTTAGCATTTAATTCTTCTCCAGTTATTTTATAGTACAAGTATAGTGAATTTACTATTGATAGATAGAAAAATAAGTATATTCCAGAAAATGTTAATATTGTATTGAAGCTAGTAATGTTAATCCATCCATAAAGATTTATAAATACTAGAATAGTTAAATAACATAAAGGAAAATGGATGAATATTTTTTTCTTGATTGATAAGTCTGTGAGGATGAACTCTCCAAAAATTAAGTAATGAATAAATACAATAACAATGGTTAGTAATAAAAGCTGCCATACTGCAATTAATTCAATCGAAGTATTACCAAGTAACATATTTATAATAGTATATATAATAACTGATGCAGCAAAGAATAGACCCCATACGAATTTTACCTGAACTATAACTTCCATAGCTTTTTTCATTAAATTACTCCTCTCTATGTTAATTAAAGAATTATTTATAGATCTAATATCTCTTTTATAACTGGTACGTATTGTCTTGAAATTATTAATTTCTCACCATTTTCTAATAAGGCATCTAATCTGCCATTGAATTTAGGAGATAGTTTTTTTATCTTTGAAATATTTATTATTGTTGATTTACTTGCTCTAAAAAAGTCATACTTGGACAACTTTTCTTCTATCTCATATAAACGCATTGATGTCTCTAAAACCTGAGTTTCTGTGTAGATGAAGGTCTTCTTATCTACACTTTCAAAGTAGTAGATATCCGTTGGAGAAATTAAGTTAGATGTACCATTAATAATTCCAATAATTCTCTCATCACTATTTTTAATAATTTCTATTAGCCTTTTTAGATTATCATCTAAAGCACTGCATTTAATTACAATTTCAGTTTCTTTATTATCAGAAGACTCATCAATTGTTATTTTCAAGTCTATACACCCCCATGGTGAAAATGCTATTTAATTTCTTATACTTTAACTATATGTTAACAACAAAATAATGTAAATATTGTTAATACTAAGTTGCAAATTTTATATACTAAGTTACAAAAATTTTAATTATACTCAGGTGCCTGTCACCGGAGAAAGGAGAATTTTTAATTCTCCGGTGGCAGGCACCTGAGAAAAGAAAAAAACTAATATAGGATACTCATAAAATAATAAATCCAGCAGTGAAAATTTAAACTGCTGGATTTACTGTATAGTTGGTTTATTATCAGGAATTTCAATTTGGAATTGTCTAGTTTTGCCCATCATATAGGATAGCTTAATCATGGATTTTTCTTCTTCAGTGATTTCTCTATTATACATTTTTTCAAATTGCTTAAATAACCCCTCAGTATCAATGGAAGGCATCCTAGAGTTTCTCTTGTTTGAACTTCTATTTTCATTTATATTATATATTTTAGGTTTCATACTATCATTATAAATCTTCCTAAAGATCTCTGCAGTATAATAAGCGTCCATAAAAGCATTATGAAATTCATCTTTTGAGGGAATGTTTAATAAATTTACCGCGTTGCTAAGACCAATACTAGTACCCTTTGGGCAATTTAAATGTTTTGAGGCATGCTTCTGAAGATTTATATATTCTTTTGGAATTAAGGATAGATCAAGTTTATGATACTTAACATTTCTAAACAGCTCTTTTATGTCTGCTTTACCCCAAACACAAAGAATGGCTCTATTACTTTTCAAAAACTCAGTAAATTCATTATAAATTTCATAGAAGGGAGCTGCAAGTTTTAGCATTTCTGTAGTAATGCCAGTAAGTTCTTGAACAAAAGGGTTAACTTCTGGGTAGATTACTGGCTTTATTAATCTATCCATCTTGTCAATTAATTCAAGCTTCTCATCTAATTTCACTGCTCCAATTTGAATTATTTCAAATGGACATTCTTTATTTGAGGCTTTCTTGATTATGGATCTTCTTTTAGTAGAATCATAGCTTTGGTTAAATTCTAAATCAAATATTATATAATTCATTTCTCTACTCCTAAATTCCCTTTTGTAATTATATTATGAACAAAAGCTTAGAAAAATAAATACGTAAATTATTAAGAATCAAATAAACTTATTTGTTTAAGGCTATTCTCTTTTAAAGAAGAGACAGACAAGCCAATAAGTCGTACCTTTTCTGTTAATGTTATTTCCATTAGTACTTCACAAGCCTCCTGATATATATCTTCAGGTTTATAAATATAGGAAGGCAAGGTTTTGCTTCTGGTGTGATTTTCAAAGGAGGAGGTTTTTGTTTTTAGTATTACAGTTTTAGCGCTAAAGCCTTTATTAAGTAACTGTTTGGAGATTGAAATGGAAAAGGCTTTTAAATATTCTTTTAGCTCATTCTTATCATCCGTATCCCTTTTTAAAGTGTTTTCTCTCCCAATTGATTTTGTCTGCCTTAGGATTTGCACAGTTCTATTGTCAATTCCTCTTATTCTGTCATAAACTTCAATACCGTACTTGCCGAAAAATTCTATTAAAATATCTTTTGGAAGCTTGTAAAGCTCCTCAATTGAAAATACACCTATGTCGTTAAGTTTTTTAACAGATTTTTTTCCAAGACCATAGACTTTACTAATAGGTAATGGAAAAAGAATTTGTGGCATCATATTTTTTCTTATTATAGTTAGTCCATTAGGTTTATCCCAATCGGAAGCTAGCTTAGCTAAAAATTTATTGTAAGATATACCTACTGAAAGAGTAAGACCGGTTTTTTTCATAACGGCCTCTTTAATAAATTTAGATGTAGAAACAGAATTCTTTGTATAATTTGTAATGTCCAGATAAGCTTCGTCAATGCTTAGAGGTTCCACATAGGGGGTTACGCTGCGCAAAATACTGAATATTTCTTTAGATACTTCTTTGTATCTGCCTATTCTAGGTGGAAGAAAAATTCCATTAGGACACTTTGACTTAGCTATATAAACTGGCATAGCACTTTTTACACCGTATTTTCTTGCCTCATAAGAACAGGTGGATACAACTCCTCTTTCGGAAGTACCTCCAACTATTACAGGTTTTCCCTTTAGCTTTGGATTATCATGGACTTCAACTGCTGCAAAAAAGGCATCCATATCTACGTGCATTATAACTTTTTCCAAACTTATTCCTCCAAAATGTTGTGTTGAAACTTTATTTATGGCTCTCTAAGAACCAGTCGATTAGCCTCCTAGCAATAGTGCCCTTAACAGGAATACTAGGTACATTCTGAATACTTGATGGGGAGTACCAGTTAGCTTCTTCAATTTCAGCTCCATCTACAGAAATTTCACCACTTTCATATTCACATGTGAAAGCTACCATCAAGGAATTTGGGAAAGGCCAAGGTTGGCTTGAAAAATACTTTATATTTTTAACCTGAATGCCGATTTCTTCATAAACTTCTCTTTTGACGCAGGCTTCAAAGGTTTCTCCAGGTTCTAAGAATCCAGCAATAACACTAAATAAATTTTTTGGGAATTGAGAGTTATGAGCAAGAAGTATCTTATTATCCCTAATTATTGCTGTTATTATTGCAGGAGAAATAGCTGGATAACTAATATGACTGCAGCTAGGACAAATTTTAGCCTGTTCATCTCTTTTAAAATTTACGAGAGTTCCGCACTTTATGCAGTAATTATGAGTTTCATTCCAATTCATTAAATGAAAAGCTTTTGCTGCTAAATTAAAGGTTTCTGCGTCTAAGCTGCCTATTAAAGATCTTATGTGCAATAATTTATAAGAATCTGGCAGCTCATTAGTTTCATAAACTCTCCCGTACATAAATTCTATATTATCCTTTACAGCTAAAGTATCAATATTTTTTAAGGACAGATTAAGAAATTGTACATCATCCTCATTAGGAAATAATACTTTTTCACTGGATAATTTTATTAGTATACGGTCTTCGTTAAAAATTAAATAGATCTTATTATCGTTCATATATTCACATCTTTTCTATAAGTAGTAATAATTATAATTCAATATCTTTTTCTGAAGCATCAATTAAAATCACATCAGAGCTTTGAATTTCATTTTTAAATGCTTCAATGACTTTCGCTACGGAGCTATTACCGATATGCATTGGAATAAAATATTTTACATGCACATTTTCGATGAAATATTTTCCGCCTAAATAAAAGTTTTCTTCTAATCTTGTATCCACTGGGAAGAAAGCCAAATCTATTTTTTCGCCTTTAATTAATGAAATTTCTTCTTTAAACCATTTTTCAGCATTTAGATTATCCTCATCACTATCTTCTTTCCAATGCCACCAATTTAGATCTCCAGCATGGAATATATTAAAATCGTCAACACTTACTAAAAAAGAAACTCCAGCATCTGTTGAACCAAAAACTTTTATAGCCAAATTGTCTAAAGTGAATACATCATTCTTTTTAACGAAAGTGTAGTTAGATTTGGATTCCTTTAACTTTATGTCATCGCTTATTATATATTTTATATTGCTGTCTTCCAAAGTAAGTATTTTTTTATTAAAGTGGTCAGGATGGCTGTGGGACACAAAAACATAAGCTGGCTTTCCTTTTAAAAGTAATTGCTTTAGGTTAGTAGAGTTTTCATTATTGCAAAGAACTTCTTTATAGAAATCAAAAATTAAAATACAATCAGTAGTTTCTACAGAAAAACCACTATGCAAAAAATAATGTATATTTATTTTACTCATAAATTCACCCCTATCTTACAGGTAATATTTCTGTCCAGTATCCATCTGGATCAACTATAAAATATAAGCCCATTTCCTTATTTTCATAGCAAATGCAGCTCTTTTCTAAATCTAAAACGTTAATGTTATTGTGAACGAATGTAAAATGCATTAATGATTCACTCCTCATCATATAAAATAAATATTTTAATAATAGAATTACATAAAAATAATCTTAAGTCAAATCATAATAATTATTAAATAATAATTAAAATTGGCGATATTGACTTTTTGCTTAATATGATATATTATTTGTATATACAAATATCATATTTAAATGTAATAATCAAGTATATGAAATAATATATGAAAGGTTGATAAAATGATTTTTAGAAAGCTTACCTTAGAGGATAGAGAGCTGATAAATAAATATATACATCCTTATAAATTTTTAAGTTGTGAATATTCTTTTACTACATTATATATATGGAAAGATCTTTGTGATATTCAGTACGCATTATATAAAGACGCATTAATTATTAAGAAAATGGATTTTGAAGGAAATTATCACTTCATGCAGCCGTTAGGGTATAAGGAAGAAGACCTTAAGGAAATATTAGATCATCTTTGGCAGTATAAAAGTGAAAACAATATGAGATATGTATTTAAAGATTTAGAAGAAGACTTTATAGAAAAAATAAAGTCCTTATCAATTGAAGATCAGGAAATTTATATCAAAGAAGATAGAGATAATTTTGACTACTTGTACGAGGCAGAAAAGCTTATTAAACTTTCAGGCAAAAAGCTTCATGGACAAAAGAATCACTACAACTATTTTGTTCGTGAATATGATTATGAAGTTAAAGAAATACAGGGAGAAGATGTTATAAAGGATGTAATAGTAGCCGCTGAAAAATGGTATATAGAAAATGGCAAAAATGATAGAATAATTTATCATGAAATGAAAGCTATCAAAGAGCTTGTAGAAAATATGGAGTTATTCAATTTAAAAGGAATAGCAGTTTATGTTGACAATGAAGTAGTTGCTTTTAGTTTAGGGGAAAAATTAAATGATAAATTAGCTGTTATTCATATAGAAAAAGGCGATACAAATTATAGAGGAGTTTATAGTTTTATAAATAGAACATTTATAGACATGTGCTTTAGTGATGTAAAAATAATAAATAGAGAACAGGATCTAGGTATAGAAGGTCTTAGAAAAGTTAAACTTTCTTATCACCCAATTAGATTAGAAAAGAAATTTATAGTCTGTTGCTAAAAATATGGCCTTCAAATGGAATTGAAATTCTGTTTGAAGGTTAATTTGTTATAAAAAAGGATGATATTATGAAAAAATTATTGGAAGGAAAAAGAGTACGACTTAGTGCTATAGAAAAAGATGATATACCTCAATTTACCAAATGGTACAATGACACAAGCTTTATGAGAAACTATGATGTAATAAGTGCAGTACCTATGAATAATGAACAAATTGAAGATATGATAAAGGAAATAAAAGGAGCAAGAGATAAATACATTTTTGCAATTAGAGATATTGAGAGTGGAGAATTCATTGGAGTTACAGGCTTTGAAAACATACTTTGGAATAATGGTACAGCACTAATATACATTGGAATAGGTAATGAAAAATATAGAGGTATGGGCATAGGAAAAGAAGCTATGCAGCTAACTATGGAATTTGGCTTTGAAGAATTTAATTTTCATAGGATTTACTTAACTGTTATAGAATATAATCTTCCGGCAATAAAGTTATATGAAAGCTTAGGCTTTATAAGGGAAGGTACTCAAAGAGAATTTATTAATAGAGATAATAAAAGATTTGATTTGTATTTGTACGGAATTCTAAAAAAAGAATGGATTGAAAGGGAATAGCAAAAGCAGGAGGAGGATATATGCAAGATATAAATGAACTATTATGTGATTGCCTTTATTTCACAGCAAATAAACTATCAAGGATAATGGGTAAAATAGCTGAAGAGGAATTTAAGATAACAGGAATATCTCCAACTTATGCTTTCTTAGTGACTATTGTAAATAAGAAAGAGGGTGCAAGTCAAAAAGAGATAGGAGAGGCTCTTCACATGACTCCATCAACCATAACAAGATTTATAGATAAGCTAGAAAGTAAAGATTTAGTGAAGAGAAAAATAGATGGGAAAAATTCTTATATATATTCCACAGAAAAAGGAAGAGAAGTTCAAACATGTATAGATAAAGCATGGGACAATCTTTATAAGAGATATTCAAAGAAAATTAGCTGCGAAGAAGGAAATAAAATTATCACTGAACTTAATGAAATTATTAAAAGACTTGAGAAAGAATAATTGGGAAATATGAAGCACTTTTAAGTTAAATCTTCTCAAAATAAACAATTTTCCCGGCATAAAGTATTAAAATTATAAAAATTAGGCAAAATAAAGAAGTAGCTCTAATAATATATTTTTAAATAAAAAGGGGAGAATTTGATGAAAAACGCAGATAAAGTAAAGGTTATACCTCTTGGGGGACTTGGAGAAATAGGAAAAAACATGACAGCAATTGAATATCAGAATGAAATTGTAGTTATTGACTGTGGTATTGCATTTCCTGATGAGGATATGTATGGAGTGGATTTAGTAATTCCTGATATAACTTATTTAATAAATAATAAAGATAAGGTAAAAGGAATATTTATAACCCATGGACATGAGGATCATATTGGTTCATTACCTTATATTTTAAAGCAATTAAATGTGCCCGTATATGGAACAAAGTTGACCTTAGGATTAATAGAAAATAAGTTGAAAGAGGAAAATATGGTATCAGATTGTACTCTCAATTGTGTAAAGGCTGGAGAAACAGTGACCATAGAAAACCTTAAGGTTGAATTTATTAGATGTACACATAGTATAGCCGATTCTTGCTGCCTTGCTATACATACTCCTGTAGGTGTTATTTTACATACTGGTGATTTTAAAATAGATTATACTCCTATTGACGGATTAGTAATGGATTTAGAGAGAATCTCCAGCTTAGGTAAGTCTGGTGTGCTTTTACTTTTAGCAGACAGCACAAATGTGGAAAGACAAGGGCATACCATATCTGAAAAAGCTATAGGAGAAACTTTAGATAGGATTTTTTTAGGGGCAGAAGGAAGAGTTATTGTAGCTACTTTTGCTTCGAATATTCATAGAATGCAGCAAATAATAAATGCTTCTATAAAGTATGGAAGAAAAGTTGCCTTTAGCGGTAGAAGTATGGAGAATATTTCGCAAGTAGCAATGGAATTAGGCTACCTCCATATCTCAGATGGACAGATTATTTGTGTAGATGAAATTAAAAATTATCCTAATGAACAGATTACTATTATAACCACCGGCAGTCAAGGAGAGCCAATGGCTGCTCTTGCTAGAATATCATTCTCTACTCATAAAAAAATTAAAATTGAGCCAAAGGATTTGTTTATTATTTCGGCATCTCCAATCCCAGGAAACGAGAAGCTTATTTCTAGGGTAATTAATGAATTATTTAAAAAAGATGCAAAGGTAATTTATGATGATTTGGAAGAAGTGCATGTATCAGGTCATGCCTACCAGGAAGAATTAAAGCTGATTCATACATTAGTTCATCCAAAATTTTTTATGCCAGTTCACGGCGAATATAGACATTTGAAACACCATGCTGCTTTAGCTCAGAAGATGGGTATGAAAGATGAAAATATATTTACTCTCGAAACAGGTCAGGTCTTAGAAGTTTCAGAAGATGAAGCTAGTATATCAGGAAGTGTTCCTACTGGATCTGTATATGTGGATGGACTTGGAGTAGGAGATGTTGGTAATATAGTTCTTAGAGATAGAAAGTACTTAGCAGAAGATGGTATGTTAACTGTTGTAGTTACTTTAGAAAGAGAATCCTATAGTATTTTAGCAGGACCGGATATTATTACCAGAGGTTTTGTGTATGCAAAGGAATCAGAAGAATTGATAAATGAAATAAAAGCAATTGTTCGCAGAGAACTTGATAATTGCTTAGATAATAGAATAATTGAATGGTATATATTGAAAACAAACATGAAAAAGGCAGTAGAAAGATTTGTGTATGAAAACACAAAACGAAGGCCTATTATTCTTCCTATTATAATGGAAATTTAAGATTTATTTTCTAAGTATATAAAATTTTTGCATAAAGCTAGTAAGAACCAGCTGATTAGTCAGCTGGTTCTTACTAGCTTTATATTTCTGAAATAACCTTGCCGGTTTCAGTTATATTATAACTGCCTATACCTTGAAGTTCCATTTTAAATTCCTTGGAATTTATGATTTTTAGTACAGTTTCAAATTCTGGCTTTTCTATATCTTCTTTTTTTATTACGAGATCATATTGTTCTTCTTGCATAGGTATAAAATCAATTCCTTGTACTTGAAGAGCAATTTTTTCGATACCTAAAGATAGGTCTGCTCCACCTCTAGCTACTGTGCTTGCAACAGCAAAATGTGAGAAGCTTTCACGAGAGTAGCCTTGAATAGATGAGCCGAATACTCCCATAAGACGTAAGCGTTCATCCAAAAGAACACGAGTACCTGAGCCTTTTTCTCTATTTATTATAGAAATATCTGAGCGCAATAAGTCTTTCCAATCAGTAATGCCTTTAGGGTTTCCTTTTTTAACGTAAAAACCTTGCATACGAGAAACTAGACGAATTATAACTGATGGAACTCCAGGGAGCATCCTTCTAACATAGGGAATATTATATTTTCCTGTATCTCCATCCCATAGATGTGTTGTAGCTAATTGAGCGGTACCTTGATATAGTGCATATAATCCATTGTAGCTTCCAACGTAGGATCTTAAAGCAGGTATTCCGTTAAGCTTATGCTCTAAGTGGCTTGATAAAATATCTAAAATTATATCTTGCCCACAAATTACAAAGCCTTTACTATATTTAATATCCTCTGCCATAATAGTCCTAGGCATTGGTGAAATTATTGGATTTTCAATTTTAGTTGTGGTAATAACAGGATCAACTACTGAATTAATGTGCACAGTTTTATTTTTTGATTTAGTTTTATAGTTTTCTACATCCTGAAGATCTATTCTTAATTTTCGCCCTACTTTATATGAATTTAGCTCTCCACGTTTTACTAATTCGTATACAGTATTTTTTGCTATTTTTAATATGTCTGCAACTTCTTGGGGAGTTAAAGTAGTATTGTTATTCATTAATAAATCCTCCTTTCCTAATCATGTATCCAAAATATTGGGTGATATTGGTTTACTCCTCTGACAATAGTGATAAGAGTATTATATAAAAAATTATTCATTGCATTGATTTTTAAATAAGTATTATATATAATAAAACACAACATAAATAAATAAAACTAAATTAAACCATATAAAAACAAATATAAGATAATGAATGATGATAAAAGAGTATTCAAATATACACTATACTATATAGTAATATTGGTGTTAAAAAATGTCAAGTTATTATGTAAAATATGAAGAATAGGAATTTAAATTTAATATATAGTAGAAAAGTTTTTGGGAGGCTAGATATGGAATTTTATAGTTCACCTATATGGATATCCTTAAAAGTATCTTTTATAGCAACAATTATCACGGTGATTTTAGGAATTTTAGCTGCAAAGTGGATTACTGATTATAAAGGAAAAATGAAAGGAATATTGGATGCTATTCTTACTTTACCTCTTGTACTTCCACCTACTGTAATTGGCTTTTTTTTGTTGATTTTATTAGGTAGAAATGGACCTATAGGAGAATTTTTAATTAAGTTTGATAAAAACCTTATTTTTTCTTGGCAGGCAGAGGTAATAACTGCAACAGTAGTTGCTTTCCCGCTAATGTATAAAACTACTAGGGGAGCCTTTGAACAAATAGATCAAAATGTAATTAATGCGGCACGGACCCTAGGAGTTGCTGAATGGAGAATTTTTTGCAATATCATGATACCTTTATCTTGGCCAGGAATGGCAGCTGGTGGAATTCTTGCTTTTACACGTGCCTTAGGTGAATTTGGTGCAACCTTAATGGTAGCAGGGAATATTCCAGGTAAAACTCAAACCATACCTATTGCTATATATTTTGCTGTGGCAAATGGTGAAATGGATAAGGCACTTAAATTAGTACTACTAATTGTAGGTATTTCTATGATAGTAATAGTTTTGACTAACCTGTGGTCAGATTATCAATTAAAATTTACATCAAATTCTAGGAGGGATTAAATATGAACCTTTTAGTAGATATAGAAAAAAAATTTTTGGGTTTTAATTATAAAGTAGCCTTTACAGCTGATGAAAATACCCTTGGACTTTTAGGTTCTTCAGGTTCAGGAAAGAGTATGACTCTTAGATGTATTGCTGGTCTTGAAAAGCCGGATAGAGGACGAATTGTATTAAATGGACGAGTATTGTTTGATTCTGAAAAACGTATTAATCTGACTTGTCAAAAAAGAAAGGTAGGATTTTTATTTCAAAATTATGCTTTGTTTCCTAATATGACTGTAGCAGAAAATATAGGTTTTGCTCTAAACAATATTTCAAAAGATAGATTAAGGGAAAAAGTAGCGGAAAAAATTAGTATGATCCAATTAGAGGGCCTTGAAAATAGATATCCTTATCAGCTTTCGGGAGGTCAACAACAAAGAGTAGCCCTTGCTAGAGCTCTTGCTATTGAACCGGAAGTGTTGCTTCTTGATGAACCTTTTTCAGCATTAGATAATCATTTAAGAAATCATCTTGAAAAACAGCTTATTAAAACTTTGAGTGATTATAATGGAATAAGTATTTTTGTTTCTCATAACATGGAGGAAGTATATAGAGTTTGCAAAAGATTAGTTATTTTATCAGAAGGAAAGGTGGAGGCTGAAGGTGAAAAAGAAGAAATTTTTAATAATCCTCATACAAGGACTGCTGCAAGATTAACAGGATGTAAAAATATATCTTTATTAAAAATTGTTGATGATTATGAAATTGAAGCAATTGAATGGGGATGTAGATTAAATATGTCTACAAAATGTAATAAGGAATTAAAATATGTTGGTATTAGAGAAGATCATATTGATTGTGCAGAAAGTTTTTATGAAGAAAATGTGTTTAGAGGATGGGTAGTAGACACACTTATAAGTCCACAAAAAATTACTTTGTATATAAGTTTTAAAGAACCTCTAATTAACTCTATTAGTTATGATATTCAATTGGAAATGAGAAAAGAAAAATGGGACAAAATAAAAGATAATTATGCGTATAAAAACGGTTATTTTATGCTGCCGGTAAAGCTTAATAAAGAAAGATTAATTTTAATGGAAAAATAAATTCATTAAAATATATTGTATTTTTAACAAAATTGAAATATAATCATACTTAACAAAAATAAACGTAACTTAACAAAACATTACAAGACATAATGTAAATTTGTAGTCGAGGAGTCTATTAAATAAGGGGGAGATTATATGAAAAAGCTATTTAAAAACTGTGCTATTTTATTATCTTTATTTCTTGTAGTAGTATTTACTGCTTGTGGAAAAACAGAAGCGGTAAAACCTTCCACTAGTGAAAAATCAGCTTCAGACACAAAATCAGAAGCAGCTGTAAACTTAACAATATCAGCTGCAGCCAGCTTAAAAGATGCTCTTACAGAAATTCAAGAACTTTATAAAAAAGAAAAGAGTAATGTAACAATTAATTATAATTTTGGTTCATCAGGAGCTCTTCAAACACAAATTGAACAGGGGGCACCATCAGACGTATTTTTATCTGCAGGAAAAAAGCAGGTAGATGCATTAAAAACAAAAGGATTAATAATTGAAGATACATATAAAAATTTACTTGAAAATGAAGTTGTTTTAGTAGTATCTAAGGATTCTAAAGATAATATAAACTTTGAGAATTTAGCAGAGGCAAAAGTTAAGAAAATAGGTCTTGGGGAACCTGAAAGTGTTCCAGCAGGACAATACGGAAAAGAAGTTCTAGCATTTTTAAAAATTTTTGATAAAATAAGTTCTAAATCAGTTTATGCAAAGGATGTGCGCGAGGTATTAGCTTGGGTTGAAACAGGAAATGTGGATGCAGGTATTGTCTATAAAACTGATGCTAAGGTCTCAGATAAAGTAAAAGTGGCAGCTGAAGCACCAAAAGGGTCTCATAAGGATATAGTTTATCCAGGAGCAGTTATTAAAGCAAGCAAAAATATAGAGGCTTCAAAGGAATTTCTTAAATTTTTATCTGGAGAAGAAGCAACTAAAATATTTGAAAAATACGGATTTGATATAGCTAAATAGTAATTAATATACCATTAAATCTTATATGTATACACAATGAAACAAGTGGATTGAATCACAAGATCTACTTGTTTTATTTTTGGACTAAATAAGATGTGTGAAAATAAAAAAATAAATATTTGATAAAAAAATAATAGCATATTTGACAAATTATCAAAAAAGTCTATATAATAATATTAAATTGATAATAAAAAGTTGAAAATTCGTTCAGAATATGATATAGTTTCTTATAAGGATATAGTTTATTCAGGTGTAGTTATAAAATTAAATAATAATTAGCAGACCCTTAAATTTTATATAAATACACACACACAATGAAACAAGTAGATTTAATCATAAAATCTACTTGTTTTATTTTTATACAAAAAGGTTAATGAAATGCTACATTAAGAAATCATTAATATTACAGTGTTTTTATTAGCATATTATTAAAAAATAATATATAATATTATTAAACTGTTAATAAAAAGTTGAAAATTCTTATTTGATATGATATAGTTTCTCATAAAGAAAGGTATTTTTAGGAGGTGGTATGGATATGAATGAAATAACAAAAGAATATAAAACCATCAAAGGGATATATCTAATGGACCAGTATTCCAATGGAAATATTAGAGATTGCGTTTTAAACAAGAGAAATATAATTAAAACAAAGTATGGATATTTAATACCACAGTATGAAGATAGCGGAGAGAGAAGAAAGTGTAATATATCACTGTCCTTTTACAATGATGGATGTTTAAAAAGTATTTCCTTACAGGAAAAGACCAGTATAGAGACTAATTTAGGAGTATTCCAAGCAGAATATTTAACCTTTTATAAAACAGGCAATATCAAACGTTTATTTCCCCTAAATGGTAAGATTACTGGCTATTGGAGTGAAGAAGATGAATATAAACTCGCAGAAAAGTATGATTTTAATTTTTCTTTCGGTAAATTTAGAGAGAAAGTAATTGGAATTAGCTTTTATGAAAGTGGAGAAGCAAAAAGCATTACTCTATGGCCAAAAGATAAAGTAGTCTTAGAAACTCCTGTAGGTTCTGCAGAGGTAAGAATAGGATTTTCAATGTATTCTAGCGGAAAGATAAAATCTTTTGAACCTTTTAAACCTATTGAATTAGAAACCCCTATAGGTTTAATAATGGCTTATGATAATCAAGCAATAGGTATTCATGCAGATTCTAATTCTTTGAAGTTTTCAGAAAGTGGGAAATTGGAAATTTTAAAGACTTCTTTAAATGAAGTTGAAGTAGTAAATAAAGATGGAGTTAAGCGAATTTATAAACCACAAATAAGAAGAAGTGAAATAGATGAGATGGCTATTGATATAATTCCAATGAAAATAGAGTTTAATTATAATAAAGTAAGATTTAATAATGAGGAAGATGAGTATAATATTAGCAAATGTGAATTTAAAATATCAAAGTTTTCTCTGAAAGCTGAGAAAGCATGTACCAACTGTTCAAGTTGTTCAAGTTGTTCAGGATGTTAAGGAAGGGAGGGTAAGATTATCAGAATATTAGTGGTATCTGATAATTAAAGTATAAGTATGGAGATTGCAGTATTTTTAAATTATAAAGGTGAAACCACAACATTTAATGAGAATGGAATAGTTAGAGTTTATTTAAAGGATGATACAGAATGGAAAGTAATAAAGGAAATACCCTTTGGAATTAATCATCTAAAAAGCTTAAAAGAAATTCGTGAAGCTATTAGGAAGATGGCTGATAACTTGAACAAATGTAGAGTATTTGTAGCAGCGGAAATGATTGGAATACCATATACAATTTTTGAAAGTATGGGCTTTAACCTCTGGAAGATAGAAGGAGTTCCTTCAGAATTTTTAGATCATGTATTAGAAAATGAAGAACAAGAAAGAATAAATAATCTTAACAAAAATAATAAAACAGTACCAATGCCAGTAAAAAACGACGAGAATGGAAATTATCATATTGATTTAAAAATAATATTAGAAAGCAATGAAATGGTAACTTCAAAACAAATTTTATTGCCTTTCCTTCATAAGACTAAATTTAATGAACTGCAAATTCGATGTGGACATGTACCAAAGTGGTTTGAAGGAGAATTTAAAAAATTAGGATTTCGATGGGAGATTGAAAATATAAATAAGAATGAATTAAATATTAAGGTATATTCTAATTATTAATTACTTAAAAAGTAATAAAAAATATAGTGTGTAATGTGATTTACTCACTATATTTTTTTATTTCTTCAATAATTTCCTCTTCTACAAGTTCAATATTTGTTTTTCCTATATATCCAAATTTAATTTTATTTAGTCTAATGAAATTCATAGCTCGAGTATAAGTTGCATGATTCATAAAGCCAGTGTAGAAAAAAATAAAATCTACATTTTTTAAAATACTTATTTCAAATTTTTCATTAAAGCCATTTAAAGTTTTTAGATCAGGATATTTTTCTCTAAATTTTCTTCTCCACTCCCTAGGCCCGCCGATGATTAATATTTGCATATTGGAAATGTAGTCTTCTAATTTTTCGGTACAAATACTAGGAACATAGTTATTATTGACTTTAAAAATGTATTCTCTTAAAGCATTTAATTCACTTCTATATTCTTTTTCTTCAAGTAACTGATTTTCAAGTTCCTTTATTTTATTTTGAAGATTATTAATTTCTAGTTTATGATTTTTATTTAATTTATTTATATTGCTCTCTAGAGTTTCATTAAACATGGATTTTTCTTTCTCAAGTATATCGAGGTTAATATGCAATTGCTTGGTTTCGTTTTGTAGCTTGCTTAAATCTTCTTCTAAAGAGTCTATTTTGAAAAATAAAGTTTCTTGATTGTTTTCAAAATATTGGCTTTTTGCTTTCTTATATTCATTAATTAGTGATTTAATAAAAATACCTGTAATAAGGCTTTGAATTATTAAGTCAATATCTAAACTTTTATAGTTTAGCTTTAAATAAGAGAGAATTATTTCATCGATATTCAAAAAATCAGAATTATAGAAGAGGTTGTTTATATCAAATTTATTTATAATGAAATGATTCTGTAGTATAACTCCTAGTTCTTCTATATGTTCATTATCGCTGTTTAAAACATCTTTAAAGTTATTTATTTTACCATAATCTCTCTTAATTACAGCTTTAATTTCTTGTATTTTGGATTTGTTCATTTCTAGCTCTTTAGTAATATCTATTGACATAGGATCATAAAATTCGAAGTTTTTTATATCTTCCATAATAGATTTTATAAAACCTTGATCTACTGAATCAGCAGAACGATACATGCTAAAATAAAAATATACAGCTGCATCTAATCGAGCCTCTATTCTTCTGGTCACTTCATCTAATTGTGTATATTTTTTTATCAAAAATTTCTTATCACATTTTTTTACTGCATTAAAAACTAAAGGATTATGCTTACGTAATAAAGAAATAACAGTGTTTCTTAAATTAGCATCAACTTCTGCAATCAAAAGTATACCCAATGCTTTTCTTGCATATATTTCCTGCTCAAGAGAACCTTTAGTCATAATAACATGATTTATACAATTAGAATTAGAAACTGCATTATAATATTTTAATTTGTCCATAAGATATAATTTATTTATATCTTTTTTCATTTCATTGTTTCTAGTTAATCCAATGCTTATATTCGCCAAAATATAATTTTTAATAATATCAGGGCTTGTATTCCACTTTTCACTAATCAATTTAGAAAAAGTCTCAATATTCATTTGTAAACACCTCTTCTACACAAGGTTTGCTAGATAATGTTAATTATAATATCCCAAAGGATTTATTACAAGTATAAGGTGCCAGGCACCGGAGAAAGGAGAAAAGAAGCTTATTATTAGAGAATAGACAATATTTTTTAGAATACATTAATTTCAAAAGGAAATAATAAAAAAGATACAAAAAATATAAAAAATAGTATACAACTAATCATAAAAAGATGTTATAAATTATATAGAAGTTTTTATATTTCAAAGGGATGGAGGACATAGTTAATGTTACCAAAGGAATTAGGCTATAGAATGCCAGGAGAATGGGAGAAGCATGAAAGAACCTTTATGGAGTGGCCAGTAAGAGAAGAAATATGGCCAGATGGCTTAGAGGACGCTAAAAAGGGATATTCAAATGTAGCAAAAGCAATTTCAGATTTTGAGGAAATTGTTATGATTGCAAAGCCTGAAATGGTAGAAGAAGCAAAAAGAATGTGTGGTACTAAGGTAAAGGTCATTTCTATAGAGCACGATGATTCTTGGATGAGAGATAATGGGCCTACATTTATAATTAATGATGAAGGGGAAATTGCAGGAATAAATTGGAAATTCAATTCTTGGGGGGAGAAGTATAAACCCTTTGATAAAGATAATGAAGTAGCTAAAATAGTTCTAGATTTATATAATGTAAAGAGTTTTAATGCTCCTTTAATACTTGAAGGTGGTTCTATACATGTAGATGGCGAAGGGACTCTTATAACAACAGAAGAATGCTTACTTAATAAAAATAGAAATAAAGAAATGACAAGAGAAGAAATAGAAGAAGCTCTTAAAAATTATTTATCAGTAGAAAAAATTATCTGGCTAAAGCAAGGACTTTATGGTGATGAAACAGATGGTCATGTGGATAATGTAGCATGCTTTGCAAAGCCAGGAGTAATAGTTCTTCAAGTATGTAATGATAAGGAAGATCCTAACTATGAAATAACACAAGACAATTTGAAGCTTTTAGAAAATATGACAGATGCAAAGGGAAGAAAGATACAAGTGATACATATTGAGCAGCCTCCTGTGAGATACTTAAATGGAGAGAGATTAACCTTAAGCTACCTTAATTATTATTTAGTAAATGGAGGAGTAATACTGCCAGTTTTTGGCGGTGATGCTGAGGAAACGGATAAAAAAGCCATAGAAACTCTGCAAGAAATTTATCCGTATAGAAAGGTAGTTGCGGTAGATGGAACAACTATTATTAAAGGTGGCGGAAATGTACATTGTATAACTCAGCAGATGCCTAAAGGATTTACAGTATAATAAAATAAATAAAACCAATAAAAAAAAGGAGAAAAATTGATGAGAAAAGTGAAAGTAGCAGCAACTCAGATGAGTTGTGGTATTAATATAGAAGAAAATATTGCTAAAGCTGAAAAACTTGTTAGAGAGGCAGCAGCTCAAGGAGCAAACATTATTCTCATACAGGAACTTTTTGAAACTTTGTACTTTTGTCAAAAAGAAAAACCAGATTTCTTTGACTATGCTTTAGAATTGGAAAATAATAAGGCAGTTAAGCACTTTAGAGAAATTGCTAAGGAATTAGATGTAGTACTTCCTATTAGCTTTTTTGAGAAGAAAAATAAGGCTAAATATAACTCAATAGCTGTTATAGATGCAGATGGAGAAATTCTTGGAGTTTACAGAAAAACTCACATTCCTGACGGACCAGGATATGAGGAAAAATATTATTTTAATTATGGAGATACAGGTTTTAAGGTATGGAAAACTAAATACGCAACAATTGGTATAGGGATATGCTGGGATCAATGGTATCCTGAAACAGCTAGATGTCTTGCTTTAATGGGTGCTGAATTGCTATTCTATCCTACAGCTATAGGATCTGAGCCGCAGGATTCTAGTATTGATTCAAAGGATCATTGGCAAAGATGTATGCAAGGCCATGCTGCAGCAAATTTAGTTCCAGTAATAGCTTCCAATAGAATAGGAACTGAAACCATTGATGATTCAACTATAACTTTTTATGGTTCCTCTTTCATTGCTGATTGTACTGGCGCTAAAGTAAAGGAAGCTGACAGAACAGAAGAAACTGTTCTTGTACATGAATTTGATCTAGATGCAATAGATGTGAAACGTTCAGCTTGGGGAATATTTAGAGACAGAAGACCTGATATGTATGGGGTAATTTTGACTTATGATGGAGAAAAAAGGCAAAGATAAATAATTAGAATGGCAGATAAGTGATTTCATTTATCTGCCATTTTTTATTTTTCTAAGGTGCCTGGCACCGGAGAAAGGAGAAAAGGGACGATTCATTTTTGAATCAGGGTGAGTTTTTTATAAATCAACAGTATATATTAGTTTAGTATGATAACGTTTAACTGAACATTAATAAGTTGAACCTAAATAGGTTCGACTTATTTTTTTATTAGCTAGAAATTATGAATTTTAAGTAAAATCAATATGTTGAGAGCATAAAATCAGTTGGCATAGTAGTTGCTTAATACATATATCAAAGAAATTCAAAGTAAGGGGGAATGAGATATAAAAAATAAATAATGAGGAGGTGGAATTGTAAACGATTTAAATAATTAGCTAAAAATATAAATTTTTTAAAAGATGGAGGGGTAATAATATGGTAGGAGTAATAGGTATAATAATTTCACTTGGTCTTTTAATGTACCTTGCATACAGAGGTATTACAGTTTTAGTTTTAGCACCAATCTTAGCATTATTTGCAGCATTAGTTGGAGGGGGCGGAGATGCCCATTTAATGGCTACATATACTGAAATATTCATGAAAGCTTTTGCAGGATATTGTAAGTCTTATTTCCCAATATTCTTGCTTGGAGCAATATTTGGAAAGTTGATGGACGATTCAGGGTCAGCAAAGGCAATCGCTATTACTATTTCTAAAAAAGCAGGACAAGGTAAAGAAATATTATCAATTGCAATAGCTGGTGCTATTTTAACCTATGGTGGAGTATCTCTATTCGTTGTTACTTTTGCATTACTCCCAATAGCAGTGCAATTATATAAAAAAGCAGGTATACCTAAGAGATTTATACCAGGAAATATTGGTATAGGAGCATTTACATTTACAATGACAGCTCTTCCAGGTACACCACAAATTCAAAATGCTATCCCAATGCCTTTCTTTGGAACTGATGCTTATGCAGCTCCTGTACTTGGTTTAATAGCATCTGTAATAATGTTTGGTGGTGGCTTGTTATGGTTAACTACAAGATCTAAAAAAGCTATGGCAAAAGGTGAAGGCTATGGAAATCACCCTGATGAAAATATAGTTCAATTAGATGAAAGTAATCTTCCGTCATTTGGATCTGCCTTAATACCAATAATATTAGTACTTGTTATTAACTTTATACTTTCAAAATTTGTTTATGTTGCTGGAAAATATAATGGGGATTATTTAAAAGATTATGGTACAAAGCTATCATCTGTTGGAGGAACTTGGAGCTTAGTTATAGCCCTTGTTATCGCAATCGTAATTACAATTATACTTAATAAAAAGAGGTTATCAGATGCTAAGAAGAGTATCAATCAAGGTGCAATAGGTTCACTTCTTGCAGTAGTTAATACTTCTTCAGAGGTTGGATATGGAAATGTTATCCAAAGCCTTGCTGGTTTCATAGTAATAAAAGATGCAATACTCGGAGTTTCAAGTAACCCACTTATTTCTGAAGCAATATCAGTTAATGTCCTTGCAGGTATTACTGGTTCAGCTTCTGGTGGTATGTCAATAGCACTTGGAGTATTAGGTAAGACATATTTAGATGCTGCAATACAACAAGGAATTGATCCTCAAGTTCTTCATAGAATAGCAACTATAGCCTGCGGTGGTCTTGATTCATTACCACATAATGGAGCGGTTATAACAACCCTAGGTATTTGCGGATTAACTCATAAGGAGTCCTACGCAGATCTTGGTTGTATAACAGTTGTAATCCCAATATGTACGCTTGTTATTGTACTTATATTAGCGACTATGGGAGTAGTATAGGGTTTATCGATTAGATTCTGTGGATAATATGTACTAACTTCTAGGCAATTAATAAGATTGATATGTAATTCAAAATTCATTTAAATATCACCAATTAAAAAGTAGGTATAAATCAAATTATGATATATATCTACTTTTTTACTAATTTCAAGATGAATGATTATATAATATGTTATAGATTGTTTTCGGTTAATTATGATATAGGCACAGTAAGTTTAATAATTTAAAATAGTACTTAAATATATAAAAAGCATCTTTAAATGGCGAGAATAAAACTACATCGTATATTTCTAACAATAGATGAAAATTAATACGCTAGATTGAATTTAAGAGGAGAGATACTATGATGGTAGAGGAAGATAAAAAGTTTGAAACTGTAAATGCCAAACTTGATGCAATTTTACAATCAAGCTATGATGGTATATACATTACGGACGGAAATGGGTTATTTTTAAATGTAAATAGTGGAGTTGAAAGAATTACCGGAGTAAAGAGGGAATTTTTGTTAGGTGCTTATGCTCAAGATTTGGTAGAAAAAGGAGTAATTGATCGTTCTGTAGTGAAGCTGGCTATAGAATCTAAAGAACGTATTACAATTAACCAAAATGTAAAAGCTGAAAAACTAAAAGAGGTCATGGTTACAGCTACACCTATACTGAACGAAGAAGGTGAAGTGAATTATGTTGTAGCAAACCTAAGAGATATGACAGATTTAATCCATTTAGAAAATGAGTGTTGCAAAGCTAAACTTCTTTCAAAGCAATATTATTCTCAGTTACTTATGGAGAAAAATTTCAAGGAAAAAATAATTGCTGAGAGTGAAGTGACTAAACAGTTAATGCAGCTGGCATATCGTATAGCACAAGTAGATTCTAGTGTTCTACTAGAAGGAGAATCTGGTACTGGAAAAGAGGTATTTACTAGGTTTATTCATGAAATAAGTTCAAGAAGGGATGGCCCATTTATATGCATAAACTGTGCAGGAATTCCAGAAAACTTACTTGAAGCTGAACTTTTTGGGTATGAAGAAGGTTCTTTTACAGGAGCAAAAAAAGGAGGTAAAGCTGGCCTATTAGAGCTGGCAGATGGAGGAACTTTATTTTTAGATGAAATTAACTCATTGCCTATGAATTTACAAGGGAAACTATTAAGAGTTATTGAAACATTAGAGGTTACAAGGATAGGTGCAGTAAAATCGCATAAAGTAAATTTTAGATTAATTACAGCTACAAATGAAAATCTCCAAGAATTAATAAATAATAGGTTATTTAGACAAGACTTATATTTTAGATTAAGAATAGTTCCTTTGTATATTCCACCTCTTAGAAAGAGAAAGAAAGATATCATACCGCTAATAGTGCACTATTTAAAATATTTTAATAAAAAGTATAATCATAAAAAGGAAATTTCTATAAATGCATTAAAATACCTTGAAGCATATGAATGGCCAGGAAATGTAAGAGAATTAAAAAATGTAATAGAAAGATTAGTAGTTATCTCAGTTAATGATTTAATTACTGAGAAGGATTTGCCGCATGAATTCATAACTAGTATAAAAAGTGATGATAAATTCCATATTATAATAAAGGAAATTGTTCCTTTAAAAGAGCTAATTGAAGAGGTAGAAACTCAGTTAATTGATTTAGCTATGGAGAAATGCGGTTCTACAAGGGAAGCTGCTAGGGCTTTGAATATTAGTCAAACATCAGTGGTAAGAAAATTTAAAGAGGTTGAAAGTAAACTTAAGCGCGAACCAAATTTAGTTCAAAAGAATCTATAGCAAATCATATTAAAAACTATGTATATATAAGGCCTATGACATTAATGTAAACGCATGTGAACCGTAATTAGTTCATATGCGTTTTTTTATATTTAATAAATTGACATTAAATGGAGTATATTTTGGCTTTAAGCCAACACAAATTACATGTAAACGTTGGCACGGATATTGCTCTTCTTATAGTTTGTAAATGCAGTTTAGGTGTGCAAATTTCAAATTATTATTTAGGGAGGAGATAAAAATATAGTGAAATAGTAAGATGGAAAATAAAGTAGCATCATATGAAGAATAAGCAACTTCTATGGATGAGCTGTATTCTAAGACATAACCTAAACCATTAGATCATTAGATAATAGGAAATAATATAATTTTTGGAGGTTAATTAATATGAAAAAGGTATGTGTACTTGGCGCAGGAACCATGGGAGCAGGAATAGCTGCACATATAGTTGGAGCAGGAATCCCAGTATGTCTTTTAGATATTGCACCAAAAAAGTTAACAGAAAAAGAAAAAGCCAAAGGATTAACTTTAGATAGTTTTGGAGTTAGAAATCGTTTTGCTATTGCAGGGAAAGAAAGAGTAACTGATCCTAAAAACAAATCCATTTATGACAAAACTTTAGGAGATATGATCGAAGTTGGCAACTTTGCTGATAATATGGATATGCTTACAGAATGCGATTGGATTATTGAGGTTATAGTTGAAGATTTAGAAGTGAAAAAGAATTTTATGAAGCAGATTAATGAATACCGAAAAAAAGGCAGTATTGTAAGTTCTAATACTTCTGGAGTATCAATAGACAAGATTGTAGAGGATATGCCTTTAGAATTTAAACAATATTTTTTAGGAACACATTTTTTTAATCCACCTCGTTATATGAAATTGTTTGAACTTATACCAGGGAAAGATACCTTACCTGAAATAGTGCAATTTATGGCTGATTTTGCAACTGAGAGATTAGGTAAAGGTATAGTTTTAGCTAAGGATACTCCAAATTTTGTAGCAAATCGTATAGGAACCTATGCTTTAGAAAATGTAATACAACTAATGGACAAGCATGGGTACGATATACCTAAACTTGACCAATTAACTGGACCAATAATAGGAAGACCCAAGAGTGCCACTTTCCGTACTATAGATATGGTTGGATTAGATATTTTTTATCATGTAGTTGGCAATGTTATTAATAATATTGATGATGAAGAAGAAAAAAAACAACTAATTATTCCTAAATTTGTTGAAGAACTAATTGAAAAGGGATACTTAGGCGATAAAACAAAACAAGGATTTTATAAGAAGGTGAAGACAGAAAATGGAGCACATACTTTAGTTTGGGATGTAAAGAAAGAGGATTATGTTCCTGTAATTAAGGATAAGGTTGAAGCTATAGAAAAAGCTATGCAGGAAGATAATAAGCTTAAAGCTCTAGTTTTCGGAGAGACTGAAGAAAATAAATTCGCATGGGAATTAATAAAAAATGTTTTATTATATAGTGCTAGAAAAGTTCCAGAAATAGCAGATGATTATAGAGAAATAGACAATGCTATGATGTGGGGATTTAACTGGGAATTTGGACCTTTTGCTATTTGGGATACTATAGGTTTTCAAGAATCAATTAAAAGAATGAAACAAGAAGGAGATAATATTCCTAAATGGATTCAAGAAAGATTAGATAATGGTAAATTTAAATTCTATGATTCAAATAAATTTGATATTCCATATATACTAATTTCTTCTCCTAAGAATTTAGTAGTAAAAGAAAATAAAGGTGCAGCTTTAGTTGATATTGGTGAAGAAGTTGCATGTCTTCAATTCAAAACTAAAGGTAATACAATAACAGATGATGTAATTGAAATGATTAATTTAGCTGTAGAAGAAGTAGAGGAAAGTTACAAAGGATTGGTTATAGGCAATCAAAGTAAGAATTTTTCATCAGGTGCAAATCTTGCAGATATAGAAAAGTGGATTTCTAATAAAGAATGGAAATCAATAGAAAATATGTGTGATGCTTTTCAAAAGGCTAATATGGCATTGAAATACTGTAGTAAGCCAGTAGTAGCCGCGCCATATGGAATGACTTTAGGCGGTGGAGCTGAGATAACTATGCATACTTATAAAATTGCAGCTCATGCTGAAACATACATGGGGCTAGTTGAGCTTGGAGTTGGTCTTATTCCAGCAGGTGGAGGTACTAAGGAACTACTAACTCGAAGTATACAGGAAGCAGGTAATGCGTCAATAGGAGAAATACTATCTAGTTTACGTAAAGCATGGAATACAATTGTTATGAAGAAAGTATCAGGAAGTGCACATGATGCAATGAAAAAAGGATATATAAAAAATTCTGATTTGATAGTAATGAACAAAGATTATCTTATTGACGAAGCTAAGAAAATGGTAATTTATCTTGCTGATATAGGATTTAGGCCATTACAAAAGAAGGGAATTACTGTTCTAGGAGTCACAGGAAGAGCGGCATTAGAGTCTGATGCATACTCCTTGCTAAAGGGTGAATTTATCACTGAATACGATGCTCACATTGCTAATAAAGTTGCGTATGTTCTTACTGGAGGAAATGTTTCTAAGGGAGTGATACTTACTGAGGAACAGATTCTTGAACTAGAAAAAGAAGCTTTCTTAAGCCTATGTGGAGAAGAAAAAACTAAACAGAGAATACAATATATGTTGTGTAATGGAAAACAACTAAGGAATTAATGGAGGTGTTAAGATGAGAGAAGCAGTTGTTGTAGCTTTTGGACGTTCACCTATTGGAAAGGCTCCAAAAGGAAAATTAATGTATACAAGACCAGAGGATGTTGCAGCTCAAGTTATTAAAGGGGTTCTACAAAAGGTTCCACAATTAAATACTGAAGAGATTGAAGACTTTGTTCTAGGATGTGCATTCCCAGAAGCAGAGCAGGGATTCAATGTAGGCAAAATTGTTGCTATGAGAGCTGGATTGCCAGACTCTGTTCCAGCTCAAACTGTAAATAGATTTTGTTCATCAGGACTACAAACTATTGCTATTGCAGCAAATAGTATTATGGCTGGTCAAACAGATGTGGTATTAGCTGGTGGTTTGGAATTCATGAGTACAGTTCCAATGCTAGGAAATATTATTACTCCAAATCCATATCTTATGGAAAATAAGCCAGAAGCTTACATGGCCATGGGATTAACAGCTGAAGAGGTTGCAAAAGGATATAATGTAACACGAGAGATGCAAGATGAATTTGCAGTAGAAAGTCATAAAAAGGCTGCAAAGGCACAAGCAGAAGGTAAATTTGATGATGAGATAATTCCTATAGAAGCAGTGAGACCTGTTACAGATGAGTCAGGTATGGTAAAAAATGAAACTTTCATATTTTGTAAAGATGAGGGAGTCAGAGCAAATGTAACTATAGAAAATTTAGAAAAGCTAAAAACAGTTTTTAAATTGAAGGGAACTGTAACAGCAGGAAATGCATCACAAATGAGTGATGGTGCAGCAGCAGTATTACTAATGTCAAGAGAAAAAGCAGAAGAATTAGGAATAAGACCTCTAGCTGTATTCAGATCCTTTGCAGTTGCAGGTGTACCACCTGAAGTTATGGGAATTGGACCAATTAAAGCCATTCCTAAGGCTTTAAAAATTGCAGGTTTAGAGAAGGATGATATAGATTTAATAGAATTAAATGAGGCTTTTGCTGCACAAGCAATAGCTTGCATTAATGAACTAGGTCTTGATAAGGAAAAAGTAAATCCAAATGGAGGAGCTATTGCATTAGGGCATCCACTAGGATGTACAGGCTCATTTTTAACAGCCAAACTTCTATCTGAAATGAGACGTAGAAATAATAAATACGGTATAGTAAGTATGTGTATCGGTGGCGGTATGGGAGCCGCAGCTGTATTTGAATTACTTTACTAATAGAAGATTAAAGAAAAATTAAAATATAAGAGGATTCAGGTAAGAAATTACTGCCTGAATCTTTTTATATTTATTAAATTTAAATACTATACTAATTTAGTTAATATGATATAGACACAATAAATTTAATAATTTAAAATAATTATAATAGACAAAATATTTTTTATAATAACAAAAAACAAACTTATATTATAAAAATATAACTTCATCGTATATATCTTGCTATAAATGAAAATGATTACATATTAAAAAGTAAGAGGAGAGATAATATGGTGGTAGATGAAGAAAAGAAATTTGAAATTGTAAATGCCAAATTAAACGCAATTTTACAATCTAGCTATGATGGAATTTACATAACAGACGGGAAAGGGCTATTTTTAAATGTAAATAAAGGAGTAGAAAGGATAACTGGATTAAAAAAAGATGACTTAATTGGTGTCTATACTACGGATTTAGTAGAAAATGAAATTATTGACCGTTCAGTTGTGAAGATGGCAATTGAAGCTAAAGAACGAATTACTATAAACCAACGAATAAAAGCAGACAGAATAAAAGAAGTCATGGTTACAGCAACACCTATATTAAATAAAGACGGAGAAGTAGAGTATGTTGTAGCAAACTTAAGAGATATGACTGATTTAATTCATTTAGAAAATGAGTGCTGCAAAGCTAAATTACTTTCTAAGCAATACTATTCTCAGTTACTTATGGAGAAAAATATTAAGGAAAAAATAATTGCTGAGAGTGAAGGGACAAAGCAGTTAATGCAGCTTGCATACCGTATGGCTCAAGTTGATTCTACGGTATTACTTGAAGGAGAATCTGGAACTGGTAAAGAGGTGTTTACTAGGTTTATTCATGAAATGAGTCCAAGAAGAAATGGCCCATTTATATGTATAAACTGTGCAGGAATTCCGGAAAACTTACTTGAAGCTGAACTCTTTGGATATGAGGAAGGGGCTTTTACAGGGGCAAGAAAAGGCGGAAAGGCTGGTCAAATTGAATTAGCAGATGGAGGTACCCTTTTTTTAGATGAAATTAACTCATTATCTATGAACTTACAAGGTAAACTTTTGAGAGTTATTGAAACTCTTGAGGTTTCAAGGGTAGGTTCAGTAAAATCGCATAAAGTAAATTTTAGGCTAATTACAGCTACAAATGAAAATCTTCAAGAGATGATAGATAATAGACTGTTTAGGCAAGATCTGTATTTCAGACTTAGAATAGTTCCCCTATATATTCCACCTCTTAGAAAAAGGAAAAAAGATATAATTCCACTAGTAATGCATTATTTAAAATATTTTAATAAAAAATATGATAGGAAGAAAGAGATTTCTGTAAATACACTAAAATGCTTTGAGGCATATGAATGGCCGGGAAATGTAAGAGAATTAAAAAATGTTATAGAAAGATTAATAGTTATTACCCCCAATGATTTAATTACTGAGAAAGATTTACCACCTGAATTTATTTCTAGTGCAAAATGTGATCATAAATTTCATATTATTATAAAAGAGATTGTTCCTCTAAAGGAGCTTATGGATGAGGTAGAAACTCAATTAATTAACTTAGCCATGGAGCAGTGTAATTCAACAAGAGAAGCTGCTAAGGCTTTGAACATTAGTCAGACATCTGTAGTAAGAAAGTTTAAAGAGGCTGAAAGCAAATTTAAATTTGAACCAAAGTTGGTTCAAGAGAACCATTAATAAATCATTTTAGTGACTCTATTTATATGACTTTACAAATATAAGAAAACGCATGTGAACTATAATTGGTTCACATGCGTTTTCTTATATTTTCAAATTTAATAAAAATGACTCTAATGCTTGATTTTATATATAACTAAGTTGGTTGTAAACGTTGGCATAGTTATTGCTTTTATAAAAGAGTGTATGGGCGATGGTTATGGGTTAATTATAAGTTATAGTTTAGGGGTGATATAAAATGAATTCAAAGTTAATAACAGTTGAACAAGCGGTTGAAATGATTAAGGACGGTAATACAGTAGCAACAACAGGTTTTGCGGGAGCATGTGTTCCTGAAGAAATACTAATTGCTATTGAAAAGAAGTTTTTAGAAACAGGAAAACCAAAGGATTTAACTAGTCTTTTTGCTGCAGGGCAAGGAAACTGGAAAGATGGAGCTATTATGCACTTTGCTCATGAAGGTTTATTGAAAAGGGTAATCGGTGGACATTTTGATACTTGTCCAGGATTAGTAAAGTTAATGAATGAAAATAAATTAGAAGCTTACAACTTTCCACAAGGGGTAATATGTCATTTGTATCGCGCAATTGCAGCTAAAAAACCCGGAGAAATTACCAAGGTTGGTTTAAAAACTTATATTGATCCACGTTTACAAGGTGGAAAGATGAATAATGTTACTAAGGAAGATTTAGTTAAATTAATTCACATTAACGATGAAGAATGGTTATTATATCCATCTATGAAGATTGATATTGCCATAATAAGAGCTACAACTGCTGATGAACTAGGAAATATAACAATGGAAGATGAAGCTATATATTCAGAAGGCTTAGAATTAGCTCAAGCTGCAAAAGCAACTGGCGGAAAAGTAATAGTTCAAGTTAAAAACTTTGTTAAAGCAGGAACATTAGATGCTCAAGAAGTTAGAATTCCTGGCACTGTTGTAGATGCAATAGTAGTATGCAGTGATCCTGAAAAATATCATCGTCAAACATGGTTAGAATACTATAGTCCAGTATATGCAGGTCACATAAAAGTTCCAGTAGACTCACTAAAACCAATGGAATTAGGAGAAAGAAAGGTTATTGGAAGAAGGGCTGCTATGGAATTAGTACCAGGAGCAATAACTAATCTTGGTATTGGTATGCCTGAAAGTGTTGCAAGTATAGCTGCAGAAGAAGGTATGGGAGATCAGTTAACTCTTACAGTAGAGGCTGGACCAACTGGAGGAATACCAGCACCTGGACTTAGTTTTGGAGCTGGAATAAACTCTTGGGCTATTCTTAATCAGACTTCACAATTTGATTTCTATAATGGAGGAGGGCTAGACGTTACTTTCCTTGGATTAGCTCAAACTAATCAAAAAGGAGACGTAAACGTAAGTAAGTTTGGTCCAAAGATCGCTGGATGTGGCGGATTTATAGATATCTCTCAAAATACTAAAAAGGTAATTTACTGCGGAACCTTTACTGCAGGAGGATTAAAATTAAAAATTGGGGATGGAAAACTTGAGATTTTACAAGAAGGTAAAGTTAAGAAATTTGTTAAAAATGTTGAGCAGGTAACATTCAGCGGTGAATATGCAGCTGAAACTGGACAAACAGTATTATATATTACTGAAAGAGCAGTATTCCAATTAACTAAAGATGGGCTTATGTTAACTGAGGTTGCTCCAGGAATAGATTTGGAAAAAGATATATTAGCTAACATGGATTTTAGACCTATATTATCTAAAGACATTAAACCTATGGATGCATCAATTTTCTCTGATGGATTAATAAATTTAAAAGAAAAGATTTTGAAGTAGCGTGAGTTAACAATTGACATAAACGTGAAACTAAATAAATTAAGAAATATATATTTTCATTACAAGGTGGATTTAAAATGGGCTTAAATGATAAAGAATATTTTTCAGCACTTAAAGCAGTATTTGATATACTACCATGTTTATTTGTTTCGGAAGTAGCATTTACTATAACTGATAAAGAAAAATATGTCTTGGTAAAGCAAGCTAGAGCCTTTCAAGTGAACGTATGGGAAGGAAAGCTGCTAGATCCTAATAGTGCAGCTATGAAAACAATAAAAACTAAGGAAAAGCATATGAAACGCTATTCCAAGGAGGAGTTTGGACATCCTGTTATGGCATATAGTGTGCCGATTATCAACAATTATACTAGTAATATATTAGGTACAATCTCATATACCGTATCTTTAGAAAAAGAAAATGCCGTAATTGAGATGGCTGATGAATTAAAAAATTTTTCAGAGGATTTAGCAGCATCATCAGAAGAATTAGCAAGTTCTACAGAAGAGCTATCCGCTAATACTCAAAGTGTTAATTCGCTAATAATTAATACCGAAACGGGAATTAATGGTATGAATGATATACTTGGGTATGTTAAAAGTATTGCAGATACAACAAATTTACTAGGTCTAAATGCTGCAATAGAGGCGGCAAGGGCAGGAGAACATGGAAGGGGATTTGCAGTTGTTTCAGGTGAAATTAGAAAACTTGCAACTGATAGTAAACAGTCCGTAAGTCAGATTAATGAAAAGCTAAAGGCTGTAAGAAAAGATGTAAATAATATAATAAGTTTTATAAAAGATTTTACTGTTACAAGTGAAAATCAAGCTTCACAAGCTGAACATATTGCTCACGGAAGTGAAAGACTTAGTCAATTATCATCTAAACTCCAACAGCTTGCAGAAAACATTAATCAGTAATTAAATGCTATTTTCACATAAGCAAATAATTAAAAGAGTTATTAATTAAGGGGGTATTAAAATGATAATAGGAAAATCAATTAATGAACTTAAAGTAGGAGATAAAGCTTCTTTCGAAAAAACCATATCTGAATCAGATGTATACTTATTTGCTGGAATTACAGGAGACTTAAATCCAGCTCATGTTAACCAAAAACAATCAGAGCAGACAATGTTCAAGGGAAGAATTGCACATGGAATCTTAGTTTCAGGACTTCTTTCAGCTTGTATGGCAATGCAGCTTCCAGGACCAGGAACTATATATGTTGATCAATATCTAAAGTTTACTGCTCCTGTTCACTTTGGAGATACAATTACTGCTGAAGTAGAAGTTACTGAGATAAATGTAGAAAAAAATAGAGTTAAATTAAGCACTAGATGCTTTAATCAACATGGAAAGATGGTTATCGATGGAGAAGCTACAGGAATGCCTCCAAAGAAATAAAATTCATATAAAATAAATAAAATTCATATAAGTCTATTAAGTCTATAAATGCAAAATAAAAATTATAACAATTATTAGGGGGTAACTAAAATGGGATATTTATTAGATCAAGATCAAAAAGAATTAGTAGCAATGGTAAAAGATTTTGTAGAAAAAGAAGTAAAACCTTATGCTGCAGAATACGATAAAACTGGCGAATTCCCTATAGAACTTTATAAAAAAGGATTTGAAATGGGATTACACTGCCTTGATATTCCTGAAGAGTTTGGTGGCGGCGGAGTTGACTATATGACAGTTGCAGCTATTTCAGAAGAAATGGCTAAAGCTGATGCTGGATATGCAACTGGAATAACAGCATCAAGCTTAGCATTAAAACCTGTTCTAATAGCTGGAAATGCAGCACAGAAGAAGTTGTTTGCTGATATAGTAATACCTGGTAACTTCGCAGCATTCTGTTTGACAGAACCTAATGCAGGATCAGATGCTGCTTCAGTAAGAACAACTGCAGTTAAAGAAGGAGACGAATATGTAATAAACGGATCAAAATGCTTTATTACTAATGGTGGAGTTGCTGATATTTATGTTGTTTTTGCAACTGTTGATAAGAGTAAAGGAATAAAAGGATTATCAGCATTTATAGTTGAAAAGAGCAGAGGCGGTATCTCTGTAGGTAAAGAAGAAGATAAAATGGGAATTAGATTATCAAATACTACAGATGTAGTTTTTGATAATGTAAGAATACCAGCAAGCAATTTACTTGGAAAAGAAGGAGAAGGCTTTAAAATAGCAATGAAGACTCTTGATTTATCAAGACCATTTGTTGGTGCTTGTGCTATTGGTATAGCTCAAAGAGCTCTTGATGAAGCTGTAAAATATGCAAAGGAAAGAGTTACTTTTGGAAGACCAATTGCTAACTTCCAAGCTATTCAATTTATGCTAGCTGATATGGATATTGAAATAGAGGCTGCTCGTCAAGCAGTAGTTTATGCTATTAATTTAGTTAAAGCAGGTTTACCATACTCAAGAGAAGCAGCAATTGCAAAATGCTTCGCTGGTGATGTTGCTGTTAAAGTTGCATTAGATGCAATTCAGATATTAGGAGGATACGGTTACAGCAGAGAGTATCCTGTTGAAAAATTACTTAGAGATGCAAAGATATTCCAAATCTTTGAAGGAACAAACCAAGTTCAAAGAATCGTTATTTCGGGAAGTCTCTTGAAATAAAACCTACTCTCCACTTTTGTGAGGAAGTGCCCAAAGCTTCCTCACATAAAAATTTTAAAGGAAATGAGGTAATCCTATGGATATTTTAGTATGCGTAAAACAAGTACCTGATACAACAGAAATTAAAATAGACAGAGAAACAAATACATTAATTAGGGCTGGGGTGCCAAGTATTGTTAATCCATTTGATGCTTTTGCCCTTGAGCTTGGAGTAAGGCTTAAGGAAAGATATGGGGGAACAATTACAATATTATCAATGGGACCAGAACAAGCTAAGGCAGCTCTAAAAGAGTGTCTTTCAGTAGGTGCTGACAAGGCAATTTTATTAAGTGATAGAGCATTTGGTGGTTCAGATACATTAGCAACAAGCTATATACTTTCATCTGCAATAAAAAAATTAGGAAAATTTGATTTAATTTTATGCGGTAAACAAGCTATTGATGGTGATACTGCTCAAGTTGGACCTGAAATAGCAGAACATTTAGGTTTACCTCAGGTTACATATGCTCTTGATATAGATGTTAAAGATGGAGATGTTATCGTTAAGAGGGAAACCGAGACAGGCTATGAGATGATAAAGACTAAAATTCCAGCTCTTGTAACTGTAGTAAAAACTCAATTCGAGCCTAGATATGCAACAATAAAGAGCAAAATGGCTGCTAATAAAGCAGTAATTCCTACATTAACATCAGCAGATATTGAACTTGATCTATCAAGAGCAGGATTAAAGGGTTCACCAACTAAAGTTAAAAAGAGCTTTACACCTTCAGCTAAGAAGTCAGGTGTTAAAATTAAAGAGGCAACAGGTGCAGCATCTGCTGCTAAATTAGTAAGTTTGCTTGATGAAGCAAAGCTTATATAGGGAGGAGGAGTAGAAAATGAATACATTTGAAGAATATAAAAACCTTTGGGTTTATATTGAAACAGAAAATGGAGCAGCGAAAAGTGTAGGACTTGAGCTTCTCAATCCAGGAAGAATGTTAGCAGATGCTAATAAAGAAAAATTAGTAGCTGTTGTAATTGGCCAAAATGTTGAGGAAGTAGCTAAGAAAGCAATTGCCTATGGTGCAGATGAGGTGCTTTTGGTTGAAGGACCAGAATATAAGGATTATACTACAGATGCATATGCCAATGCTTTAACTAAGCTTTCATTAAAATATAAGCCTTCAGTTATTTTGATAGGTGCAACAAATAATGGTAGAGATGTTGGACCTAGAGTATCCTGCAGGCTTAAAACTGGTTTAACAGCAGACTGTACAGCCCTTGGTATAGATGAAGAATCAGGAAATATAGCATGGACCAGACCGGCATTTGGTGGAAATCTTATGGCTACAATATTATGTCCTAATACTAGACCACAAATCGGTACAGTAAGACCAGGCGTATTTAAGAAAATTCAGCTAGATTTAAATAGAAAAGCTGAAATAATAAGAGAAAATATATCTACTCCAGCAGCTGATATAAGAACAACAATTCTTGAGGTTGTTAAAACAGTAGGAGATAATGCTGTTAACCTTGAAGAAGCAGAAATAATAGTATCAGGAGGACGTGGACTAGGAAAACCTGAAAACTTTGCAATTATAAAAGAACTTGCTAATGCACTTGGGGCAGCAGTAGGAGCATCAAGAGCTGCAGTTGACGCTGGTTGGATTCCACATGCACATCAAGTAGGTCAAACAGGTAAAACAGTTGGACCTAAAATATACATTGCTTGTGGTATTTCTGGTGCAATTCAACATTTAGCTGGAATGTCATCTTCAGATACTATAATTGCAATAAATAAAGATGAAGATGCTCCAATATTTGATATTGCTGATTATGGTTTAGTTGGAGATTTATTTGAAATAGTACCTGCTTTAACAGAAGAAATAAAGAAATATAAAAGTGCTAAATAATTAAGGGTACGCCATATTTAATTTAGGGGGTACGTTAATATGGAATATAATAATTTGATAGTAGAAAAAAATGAGGGAATCTGTGTTATAAAAATTAATAGGCCTAAAAGTTTGAATGCACTTAATGAAGAGGTACTTTGTGAATTAGAGTGGATTTTTGATGACATCAAAAATGATTCTAGTGTAAAGGTTGTAATACTTACTGGAGAAGGAAAAGCCTTTGTTGCAGGTGCTGATATTGTGTTAATGAGCAAGATGACAGCTGGAGAAGGAGCTACATTTTCTGCACACGGCAATAGGGTTTTTAGAAAAATTGAGTTACTAAATAAGCCAGTAATTGCAGCTATAAATGGATTTGCCTTTGGGGGTGGCTGCGAGCTATCTATGGCATGTGATCTAAGAATTGCTTCGACTAAGGCTAAATTTGGTCAACCAGAAGTAGGTCTTGGAATTATACCAGGGCACGGCGGAACACAAAGATTGCCTAGGATAATTGGAGTTACAAAGGCTAAGGAATTAATTTATACAGGTGATATTATTGGTGCTGAAGAAGCTTTAAGCTTAGGGCTTCTAAATAAAGTTGTTGAACCTGAAAATTTAATGGATGAGGCAAAAACTTTAGCTTCTAGAATAATTAAAAATAGTATGATAGCTGTAGCATACGGCAAAGAGGTAATTAACAGAGGAATGCAAGTTGACATGGATACAGCTTTAAGTATGGAATCAAATTTCTGTGGAATGTGTTTCTCAACAAAAGACCAAAAAGAAGGAATGTTTGCTTTTGTTGAAAAGAGAAAAGCTCACTTTATTGGGGAATAAGAATATTTTATAGGGTATTTTTGTAGGGAATGTTTATTTGTATAAAATAGAGTATTGTAAGTAGGTTCACTAGTAGCGGTAATGGGAGTCGCTATAATGTGAACCTACTTTATTTATTCTGCCATATGCTTCAGTTGGATAGACATAGAAATGAAAAGCAAAAAGAAAGTGCATATAATTTCTTATATATATCTAATTTCCAAATTATTATGTTTGGTAAAAGAGAATAAAAATGATAAAATATAAAAAATAGAAAAGTATAAGGGGCGTGAATAAATGAAAATTGTAGTGCTAGATGGGTACACTTTAAACCCAGGAGATATATCTTGGGAAGACCTTGAAAAACTTGGAGAGTTAAAGGTTTATGATAGAACAGAGAAAGATAAGGTCATTGAGAGAATAGGAGATGCAGAAATTATCTTTACTAATAAAGTTCAGATAACTAAAGAGATATTAAAGAAAACTAATATAAAATATATTGGGGTGCTTGCTACTGGCTATAATGTTGTAGACATAAGTGCAGCAAAGGAAAAGGGTATATCTGTTACAAATATACCAACCTACGGTACAGATACAGTAGCTCAAATGGTTTTTGCACATATTCTAAATATTTGTCATCATGTTTCTGAACATAATACAGCTATAAAAGAAGGACAATGGACAAATAATTTGGACTTTTGTTTTTGGAACTACCCACAAATTGAGCTTGTAGGTAAAACCATTGGAATAATAGGCTATGGCAGAATAGGAAGAGCAACTGGAAGAATAGCTGAGGTTTTTGGCATGAAGGTTCTTGCTTATGCTAACCATGAAAATAAGGAATTTGAAAGTGAAACAATGAAATACACTAGTTTAGACGAGCTATTACAAAAATCAGATATTATAAGTCTTCATTGTCCATTATTTGAAAACACAAAGGGAATTATAAATAAAAATACCATTGCTAAGATGAAGGATGGGGTTATAATAATAAATACTTCAAGAGGCCCATTAATTAACGAAGAAGATTTAGCTGAAGCCATAATTAGCGGTAAAGTATATGCAGCAGGGATAGATGTCGTGTCAACTGAGCCAATTAAAGAAGACAATCCTTTGCTTAAATGCAAAAATGCCTTCATAACGCCTCATATAGCTTGGGCATCTAAAGAAGCAAGACAAAGACTAATGAATATTGCAGTTAATAATCTTATTGCCTTTTTAAAAGGGGAGCCTGTTAATTTAGTATAATTAGAAGGTGCCAGGCACCGGAGAAAAGAGGTTTCGAGTAAAGTTTAAAAACAAAATAATATTATAATTATAGTGGAGGGATTAATTTGAGTATTGAATATATAAAGAAAATTCCAAGTCCTGAGGAAATTTTAGAATCTATACCTTTAGACAGTGAAGCAGCGGAAAGAAAAAAAAGAAGAGATAAAGAAATTAGTGATGTTTTTACAGGGAAAAGTGATAAATTTATATTGATTATAGGACCTTGTTCTGCTGATAGTGAGGAACCAGTTTGTGAATACTTAGAAAGGCTTGCTAGAATGCAAGAGATTGTAAAAGATAAGCTAATACTTATTCCTAGAATATATACAAATAAGCCAAGAACAACTGGAGAGGGTTATAAGGGTATGATGCTGCAGCCAGACCCAAATAAAAAAGCAGATGTAGTAGAGGGAATAAAAACTATCCGAAGATTACATAGAAAAGCTGTAACTGATTATAATATGCCAGCTGCAGATGAAATGCTATATCCGGAGAACTACATCTACTTGTCTGATTTGCTTGCATACGTTGCTGTGGGGGCGCGTTCAGTAGAAAATCAACAACACAGGTTAACAGTAAGTGGACTAGATGTACCAGTTGGCATGAAAAATCCTACTAGTGGAGACATATCAGTAATGTTTAACTCTATAAAAGCAGCACAGCTAAGCCATTCATTTATATACAATGGCTATGAAGTTGAAACCAGTGGTAATCCTCTGGCTCATGGAATACTTAGAGGTGCAGTTGATTCCTATGGAAGGAATATCCCTAATTATCATTATGAAGATTTAGTAAATGTAATGGCTGAATACAATAATCTGAATTTAGAAAATCCTACGTTAATTATAGATTGCAATCATGCTAATTCACTTAAGAAGCATTATGAGCAACCAAGAATTTCGAGAGAAGTCTTAATGAGCAGAAAATATAACAGTGATTTAAAGAAAATAATAAAGGGCTTAATGATTGAAAGCTATCTTTTAGATGGCAAACAAGATGCCAGCGAAAATATATTCGGTAAATCTATTACAGACCCATGTATTGGGTGGGAGGATACTGAAAAGCTTATATATTTCTGTGCTGATAATTGTTAATTATATAATAAAAAATGTTATTTATATTAATTGTAACTTTATAGGTTCCTATTTTGATAGATTTTCCTTTGGAACAATATTAATAGTACCAATAATTTTAGAAATTTTAGGATTGTTTGCTGCGTATTTATCTATAAAAAATATAGAAAATGAAGATGCAGTATAAAAAAGGTGCCAGGCACCGGATAAATGAGAATACATTCTCCTTTATCCGGTGCCTGGCACCTTTATATAAATAAAAATAAAGTGTATAATAAAGATAATAAATAATCGAGAAATAAATGGGGATTTATTACAAAGTATTAATGGGGAGTCGAAAAATGAACCAGCATAAAGTTCCGAAGACTATGAATCAAAAGTATGAAGAAATAATGAAATTGATTGTGGATTTTTCAGAGAGATATTTAAATGAAGAATATATTGAAATGAGTTCAAAGCTTACTGCTGCTTTAAGCAGGAAAAGACCTTCTCCTCTTTTAAAGGGTAAAAGTAATATATGGGCATGTGGAATTATTCACGCAATAGGTATGGTAAATTTTTTATTTGATTCAACTCAAACACCGCATATGAAGGCAGGAGAACTTTATGAGAGGTTTGGAGTGTGTAATAATACTGGATCATCAAAGTCTAAGGAGATTAGGGATATGATGAAAATGACAGTATTAGACACTGAATGGACAATACCAAGTAAAATGAATGAAAATCCTTTGGCTTGGATAGTTAACTTAAATGGCACACCTATAGATATTCGCCATGCCACTAGAGAGATGCAACAAATAGCCTTTAGTAAAGGGTTAATACCATATATTCCGGATCAAGAGGAAGAGGAAGAAGAAGAACAGGAAATAGATTATAGCATCTATGGAAATGTAATTCCATTTAAAAGAGCAAATAAAATAGAAAATGAAACAATTGATAGGAAAGAAAAGTATAAAATGGCTCAAGCCTTAATGTTTGAGGCATGGCAGACCATAAATCCAAAAAAGAGAATAGAACTTGCTAGAAAAGCTATAGGTTTATCTAAGTATTGTGCAGATGCATATATTTTAATTGCTCAGGAGTCTGACCTATGTGATGAAGATAAAAAAGAATTGTATGAAAAGGCACTTAAAGCTGGAGAAGATATTATTGGCAGAGGAGATTTAAAAAAATGTAAAGGCAAGTTTTGGGAAATTCCTAAAACCAGGCCTTATATGAGGGCTAAATTTCAACTGGCTAATATGCTTTGGGAAATGGGAGAAACTGAGGAAGCTATAAAACATTGTCAAGAAATGATTCAGCTTAATCCTAATGATGACCAAGGGGTAAGAGGTATTTTGATAAATTGGTTAATTCTTAGGAACAGATGTAAACAGGCTGAAACACTATTAAATGACTATAAAGATGATTTTCTTTCTAGTATGGCATATAGCAAAGCTTTATTTTTATTTAGAAAAGGTGATTTCCAAAAAGCTTCAAAAGCTTTGGAAGAAGCAATAGAGAAAAACAAATTTGTTCCTTTATATTTATTGCAATTTAAAGATATGCCTGAGGTTTTACCTGAATATGTAGGATTCGGAGATGAAAATGAGGCTATTGCTTACGTATATGATGCATTTCAAGTGTGGTATGGTATTCCAGGGGCTATAGAATGGTTAGATGAAAAATTTCATAAAGAATTAACGTAAAATGAACCCGGAATTAAATGTATAAAAATAGCTTTGCATACATTTAATTCCGGGTTTTATATTTATTTTAAGTTGAACAATATTGAAAACAAACCAAAACAAAAATAAAACAAAATAAATCAAGTTAAAAACCAAATTAATATTGAAATAAATATGGTTATATGATATTATGAGTATATAAAAATTGATTTTTATTGATATGTTTTTTGTTTTAATTCTATTTCAAATTTGTTTTATTGTTATTCTGTATGTAAACGTTATTAATTCACATATAGTTATAAAAATACAAACAAATACCAATAAATGTGTAACAATTACATAAAATACAAAAAAATAATAAATAAGGGGGAACAATTATGAAAAAAAGATTTTTAACTCTCACTTTAGCAGTTACTATGTCTCTAGTAATTGGGTTAACTGGTTGCTCTTCTAATTCTGGGTCAAAAACAAGTTCAGAAAATAAAAAAGTAGAATACTCTAAGAACATCCCAGAAAAAATTGCGACTGACAAAGATGGAGTAAAGATTATGGTTATCCGTAAGATCGGAGGAGACGACCATACAGCTCAATTCTTAGCAGGTGCAAAACAAGAAGGCACAGCTATGGGCTTTACTGTAGATACCTTCAGTGCTAATGGAGATACAGCAAAGTTCCATGATGCTATAAGTCAAGCTATTGAAAAAGGCTATGATGGAGTAATAATTTCTCATGGTGATGATGAAGCTACAGTTAACGATGTTAAAAAGCTAACTGAAAAAGGAATTAAGGTAGTAACTTTCGACTCAAATGCTGGAATAGCAAATGTTCAAGGAGTTACAATGACTTCTCAAGATGATGAATTATTAGCAAAATTAGCTTTAGATGAATTAAAGAAGGTTACAGCTGGACAAGGAAATTTAGCATATCTTTGGGTTGATGGATTCCCTCCAATGGTATCTAGAAACAAAGTTTATCAACAATTCCTAAAAGATAATACAGGAATAAAAGAAGTGGATCGTTTCGGAGTAGCTGCTGCAGATACTTCTGTTCAAACTCAAAATGCAGTATCAGCAATGTTAACTAAATATCCAAAAGGTAAATTAAATGCAGTATTTGCAACATGGGATGCTTTCGCTATTGGAGCTGCTCGTGCAGTTAAAGAAGCAAACAGAGATGACATTAAGATTGTTGGTATAGACGTTTCTAATGCTGACCTTCAAATAATGCAAGAAGAAAATAGTCCATGGGTTGCTACAGCTGCTGTAGATCCTAAACTTATTGGTGCAGTTGATTTAAGAATATTAGCTAAAAAGATAGCTGGAGAAGAAACACCAGCAACTTATAAATTGGAAGCTAGCTTAATTACCCAAGAACAATTAAAGAAAGCTGGAAAAGCTGTAAATATGGAAAGCCTTTCTGAAATAGTTCCAGGTTGGGGAAAATCAGATGCATTCCAAGAAGCTTGGATGACTGAATTAAAAGGATTATTTAAAAAATAAATCATAATAGCAATATTACAATACAGAGAACACAATAAAATGTGTTCTCTGTAAATTATCCCAAGGTAAGGTGATTGTGATGGATTTTAGGGAAAAAACAGTATTAGAAATGAAAAATATATCCATAGAGTTCCCTGGAGTAAAAGCACTAGATGATGTTTGTTTTACTACGGAAACTGGAAAGTCTCATGCTCTAATTGGTGCAAATGGTGCTGGTAAATCAACATTAATGAAGGTTTTATCAGGAGCTTACAACCATTATACTGGGGACATATATTTTAATGGACAAAAAGCGAATATAAGATCTCCGAAGGAATCTAAGCAATATGGAGTGCAAATTGTGTATCAGGAAGTTGACACAGCTCTTATTCACTACCTTACAGTTGCAGAAAACATAATGCTTAATGATATGGTGGAATCAGAAGATAAAAGGACCTTTATTAATTGGGGTTCTATGTATAAGAAGGCACAAGAAATACTAGATGGTATGAAAGTAAAAATTTCTTCAAGAAAGCTTGTTAGTGAACTTACCTTAGCAGAAAAGCAAATGGTTCTTATAGCTAGAGCTATTTCAAAGGAGTGTAAATTTTTAATATTAGATGAACCTACTGCTCCTTTAAGTAATGCTGAAACTGAGGAACTTTTCAGAATAGTAAAAGAATTAGAAGATAAAAATGTAGGAGTAATATTTATTTCTCATAGGCTGCCAGAGCTATTTCAAGTATGCCATGAGATTACAGTAATGAGGAATGGACAGTACGTAATAAAAAAAGACATAAAAGAAACAAATCAAAACGAAGTTGTTGAGTATATGCTAGGAAGAAAGATGGATGAACAATTTCCTCCAAGAGATAGTAAGATTGGAGATAAGTTGTTTGAAGTAAAAAATTTAAGTGATGGAAATTTAGTATCTGAAGTGAATTTTCATGTTAATGCAGGAGAAATTGTAGGAATTACAGGATTGGTTGGTGCAGGTAAAACTGAATTATGTAAAGCTATCTTCGGAGTAACTCAAAATGTTACTGGAGAAAGAATATTAAAGGATAAAATTCTTAATGTAAAAGACCCTTATGATGCGGTGAGACAAGCTATTGCTCTTGTTCCAGAAGAAAGAAGAAAAGAAGGGATATTAGTCAGTGAATCCGTTGCTATAAATATAACTGTTTCTAATCTAAAGAGATTTTGTAAAGCAGGATCATTTTTAGACTTTATGGGTGAGAAAAATCAAGCTAAAAAGATGATAGAAAGTCTAGGCATAAAGACTCCTAGTCATGAAACTAAGGTCCAAAATCTTTCGGGAGGAAATCAGCAAAAGGTTGCTATAGGTAAATGGCTAGTAACCGATTCAGAAGTGTATATTTTTGATGAACCTACAAAAGGAGTAGATGTAGGTGCAAAAAAAGATATTTTTCAACTTATAAACAATTTAGCTGAGGCAGGAAAGGCAGTAATTTACGCTTCCTGTGAACTTTCAGAAATATTAGGAGTTACTGATAGAGTTTATGTTATGTACGATGGTAAAATTTCGAAAGAACTTGAAACATCAAAAACCAGTGAAGAAGAAATACTTTATTATTCCACAGGAGGTAAATAAGCATGTCAAAACAGGAGGAAATTAAAAAGAAAACCAATTTTAGTTTATTTGATTTTTTATATAAATATGGCACGGTGTTAACAATAATAATACTACTTGTATTTTTTAGTGCTTCCTCAGACAGATTCTTGACTCATACAAATATTATAAATATTTTGAGGTCTATCTCAATTGTTACTATTATTGCTATAGGAATAACAATTTCATTATCTGTAGGTGGCTTTGACCTTTCGGTTGGTTCTGTTGCATCTGTCTCAGTTGCTGTGGTAATATCAATGTTCGTTTGGTATCAGCAAAATACTTTTGTAGCTATTGCTGTAGCATTAGTTATAGCTTTAGTTGCAGGGGCAATTAATGCCTTCATGATAGTTAAAATAAAAATTCAGGACATGTTAATGACTCTTGCAACTATGTTTGTATTCCAAGGTATTGCTTTAACTTATACAAGGGGTGCGGTTATATCTCAAAATATGGTTATGGCAAATGGAGAAACAGCTCAAGGAGTTATTAGTAAAAGTTTTGCGCAAATAGGTAAAGTTCCATTAATCATCATCATCATGATAATTGTTGTTATTATTGTTCATGTTTTTCTAACTTATACAAAGCACGGAAGATATATGTATATTATCGGTGGAAACATGGAAGCTGCTAGGTTATCAGGTATACCGGTTGACAGATATAGAGTGCTTGCATATTTACTATCAGCATTATTTGCTTGTATTGGTGGAATAGTTCTTGGTTCTCGTGTAATGACAGCAGAAATTAATGCAGGAGCACCTTACCTAATGGATGCTGTTGCTGCAGCTTATATAGGATTCTCTGTAGGAGGGGCTGGTAAAGCTAATGCCATCGGTACTTTAGTTGGAGCTATATTAATAGGAATACTTCAAAATGGACTTGTAATGCTTTCTGTTCCTTACTATGCAATGGATATAGTTAAGGGTACAGTACTTGCCTTTGCACTTGCATTAACTTATTATAAAAAACGTTAGCTTAAAGGAGGTTATTTTATGTCAAATACAGATTTTACTAAAGAATATTTTTCTATGAAGGAAGAACATGCTATAGAATATGCAAAAACAGTTCTAAAATTCTTCGATGAAAGTGCAGAATTAAATTGCAAAGAAATTGGAGATGGAAACTTAAACTATGTATTTAAAGTTTTCGACGAGAAAAGTGGAAAATCTGTTATAATAAAGCAAGCTGGACCAGTAGCTAGAATTTCAGATGAATTTAAATTATCACCAGATAGAAATAGAATTGAAAGTGAAATTTTAAAGATTCAAGGAACTTTAGCACCAGGGTTAGTTCCAGAGGTATATAAATATGATTCAATTATGAACTGCTGCTCAATGGAGGATTTATCTGATCACACAATACTTAGAACAGCACTTTTAGAACATAAAGAATTTCCTTTACTTGCTGATCACATTACAACTTTCTTAGTAAACACACTTCTTTTAACAACTGATGTAGTTATGGAACACAAAGAAAAGAAGGAACTAGTAAAAACCTTTATAAATCCTGAGCTTTGTGAGATATCAGAGGATTTAGTTTATACTGAACCATTCTATGATTGTGAAAGAAATGATATATTTGAAGCTACAAAAGCTTTTGCAAAAGAACTATTATGGGATGATAAAAAGTTTATTCTAGAAACTGCAAAATTAAAGTTTGAATTTATGACAAATGCTCAATGTTTAATTCATGGAGATTTACACAGCGGTTCAATTTTTGTTGCAGAAAATTCTACAAAGGTTATAGATCCTGAATTTGCTTTCTATGGTCCTGCTGGGTATGATATAGGAAATGTTGTTGCTCATTGCATATTTGCATTAGCAAATGGAAACGCTACAATTACAGAAGAAAAAGAAAAGAAGGAATATATATCTTGGCTTGAAGAAACCATTGCAAATGTAATAGATATGTTCAAAGAAAAATTTAATAAAGTGTGGGAAGAAAAAGCAACTGAAAGAGTTGCAAAATATGAAGGCTTTAAAGAATACTACTTAAATGGGGTTTTAAGAGATACAGCTGCAGTTACTGGACTTGAACTTGCAAGAAGAATTATTGGTCTAGCACACGTAAAGGATATAACAAGCATCCAAGATGAAACTAAGAGAGCTGAAGCTGAAAAATTCTGTTTAAATGTAGCAAAAGAACTTATAATGAATAGAGAAAATATGCTAGAAGGAAAGAATTACTTAGAGTTAATAGAAGCTTTTAAAAAATAGAGGTGGAAAACATGTCAGAAGAAAAAGTAATACAATCTGTAATATTAGATGATGAAAACAGTACACTTATTATATTGGATCAAACCTTACTTCCTAATGAAAAAAAGTTGTTAAGATTAACTAGTCAAAATCAAATTTGGGAAGCAATATACTCTCTAAGAGTAAGAGGAGCACCTGCTATTGGTATTGCAGCGGGATATGGAGCTTACCTAGGAACAAAGGAATCAACTGCAGAAAGCTATGAAGAATTATATGAAGATTTTAAAAAGGTTAAAGAATACTTAGCATCCTCAAGACCAACAGCAGTAAATCTTTTTTGGGCACTTGATAGAATGGAAAAGAGATTTTTAGATGAAAAAGGCAAAAGTGCTCAAAAAGTTAAAGATGCTCTTAGAGATGAAGCAGAAGCTATTAGAAAAGAAGATGAAAAAATTTGTGCAACTATTGGCGGTAATGCTTTAACACTTTTAAAAAATGGAATGGGAATATTAACCCATTGTAATGCTGGAACCATAGCTACAGCTAAATATGGAACTGCCTTAGCACCGATTTATTTAGGCGTTGAGAGAGGTTACAACTTTAAAGTATATGCAGATGAAACAAGACCTTTACTTCAAGGAGCTAGACTTACTGCTTGGGAGTTGAATGAAGCTGGAATAGATGTTACTTTAATTTGCGATAACATGGCTTCCATAGTTATGAAGGAAGGAAAAATTCAAACAGTATTAGTTGGATGCGACAGAGTCGCAGCTAATGGGGATACTGCCAATAAAATAGGAACTTCTGGAGTAGCGATTTTAGCTAAGCACTATGGAATACCTTTCTATGTTTGTGCGCCGTTGTCTACAATAGACTTAAAATGTGCTACTGGGGATGATATACACATAGAACTTAGACCGGATGAAGAAATTACTGCAAAGTGGTATGAAAAGCCTATGGCTCCAGAAGGGGTAAAAACCTATAACCCTTGTTTTGATGTTACTGACCACAACTTAATTACTGCAATAGTAACAGAAAAGGGCATTATCTACCCTCCATATGATAAAAATCTTCCTAAAATATTCAAATAAATTTAAATAATTAAGCTGCATACACTTTAGATGTTTGCAGCTTAATTATTTTATTCACATTCAATTAAATTAATATTGTAACTTTCTAAAAAGTTATGCCATTCAGGAGAAATTGATTTATCTACAACAAGAGAATTGATTTTATCAAAATTGCATATTTTAGTAAAAGCAGTTCTATCAAATTTAGTGTAATCTGCAACTAGATATGTATGATTTGAATGCTCCATTGCTATTTTTCTTATCTCAGCTTGCTGCTCGTTGGAATCTGTGATTCCATTAATCATGCTTAAAGCTCTGCAAGATATAAAAGCAGTATCAAAGAAATAATTGCGAATGTTAGATTCTGCATTTCTACCTAAGGCGGATAAAGAAGGATGTTCAATTCTTCCGCCTATAACGATTAATTTTACATTTGGATTTTTTGATAAAATATCCATGATTTTAATTGAATTAGTTGTTACTGTAATTCTTTTATCATTTAAATTTGAAGCTATGTGAAGGGAGGTGGTTGATCCGTCTAAAAATATTGAATCACCGCTATTTATATATTTTAAACAGGTTTTAGCTATTTTTTCTTTTCCTTCTACATAGATATGTTCTCTTAAGTTTATATCAACATCATTTTCCACGCCGTAAGAAATGTAAGCACCTCCATAAGTACGGGTTAAGATACCTTCTTCCTCTAACAGCTGTAGATCTTTTCTTATAGTTTCTTCTGTAACCTTAAAAGTTTTTGCAAGTTCAGATACTGTAACGCTTTTTTTTTCGTTAATAATTTCTTTTATTCTGTTTCTTCTAGCCATTGGTATCATAATTTATCACCTTTACATCTTTAATTTATTCTGTATTTAATTATATCATTTTTGAATGTTAGCAGTAAATACAGATAAAATATTTTTTTTATTGGTTTTATTTTTGTTTAAAACCAATAAAACAAAAGTAAAACCAAAAAAATATTGACAAATACAATTAAAAGTAGGAAAATAATAATATAAATATATAAGATATAAACTAATTCTCTAAATTAAAGAATAGAATTTTAAAATTTAGAGAATAAAATAAAAGGCAACTTAAAATATTAACGAGAGGGGGGTAATAATGATAAAAAATAAATATTACTCAGATTTTGAAGCAAAAAAGATAATATGTGAAATAGGAAAAAGAATGTATGCAAGAAACTATGTGGCTGCCAATGACGGAAATATCACTGTTAAAACAGGACCTAATACAATTTGGTGTACTCCAACAGGTGTAAGTAAAGGTTATATGACTCCAGATATGCTTGTGAAAATGGATTTAAAGGGAAATGTGATTTCTGGAAAGCTAAAACCTTCGTCAGAAGTAAAGATGCACCTTAGAGTTTATAATGAAAATCCAGAAGTTAATGCAGTTGTACATGCTCATCCACCAATAGCCACTTCTTTTGCTATAGCTGGAATTCAACTAGATAAGGCAGTACTTCCAGAGGCTGTAATTCTACTTGGAAATGTACCGGTGGCATCTTATGCAACCCCGGGAACTCAAGAAGTACCTGATTCAATAGCACCTTATTGTAAGGATTATAACGCAGTTCTTTTAGCTAATCATGGGGCTTTAACTTGGGGAAGTGACCCTATAGAAGCATATCATAGAATGGAGTCTCTTGAACATTACGCTACTATACTTATGTATACAGGTGAAATAATCAATAAGTCAAATGAACTCAGCTGCAACCAAGTTGGAAAATTGCTTGAAATCAGAAAAAGAATGGGTATAACAACTGGCGGAATTCCTCCTTGTAGAGTTGAAGAAAAGAAAGAAGAAACAGAAGAAAGCAAAGAAGAATTCATTAAAGCAATTGTACAGAAAGTAACAGAACAAGTCATGAAAAATTTGAACAAATAGGGGGTGTACTTCTTGAAAATGGACATAACAGAAATGGATTTAAAACGAATTGTAGAAGAAGTAATTCAAAACATTTCTCAAGTGGAAATTCCCAAGAATACTAATGAAGAAAAGTTCAGTAATAAAAATATAGTAGAAACTTTAAGTGAGATAAAAGTAAACGCTGTCAAAGATGCTGTATATTCAACTTCAAATTTATACAGCAATTTACCTTCAAGAAATAATGGGGTATTTGAAGATATAAATGAAGCTATTGAATATGCAGACAGAGCACAAAAAAATTACATTAAGAATTTCAATTTAGAAGATAGAGAAAGAATTATTTCAGCTATAAGAAATGTTGTAATAGAAGACAAAGAAACTTTAGGAAGAATGGTTTATGAGGAAACAGGACTTGGTAGATATGAACATAAAATAGAAAAACTAAACTTAGTAGTAGCTAAAACACCAGGAACTGAAGATTTAAAACCAGAAGCTTTTTCAGGAGATGCGGGACTTACATTAGTTGAACAGGGTCCTTTCGGTGTTATAGGAGCAGTTACACCAGTAACAAATTCAATTGAGACCATAATAAACAATTCTATTGGAATGCTTGCTGCAGGAAATTCTGTTGTTTTCAATGTACATCCTTCTTCAAAAAAATCCTGTGCATACATAGTAGAACTGTTAAATGACGTAATTATAAAGGTTGGTGGTCCAGCAAATTTAATTAATATGGTTAAAGATCCTACAATGGATTCTTTAAATGATTTAGCAAATCACCCTAAAATAAGAATGCTAATGGGAACAGGTGGACCAGGACTTGTTAAAACCTTGCTTCAATCAGGTAAAAAAGCAATTGGAGCGGGAGCAGGGAACCCTCCTGTAATAGTTGATGAAACAGCTGATCTTGAGAATGCAGCAAAGGAAATAATTAAGGGAGCTTCCTTTGACAATAATATTCTTTGTATTGCAGAAAAAGAGGTTTTTGTAGTTAAGGAAGTGGCTGAAGAACTAATTTTCCATATGCTAAACAATGGTGCATACATGCTGTCTAAAAAGGAAATCGAGATGATTAAGCAGTTTGCCCTTGAGGAAAACGTTGCCATGGCCGCTAGAGGATGCTCATTAGATAATAAGAGAGAATACCATGTTTCAAAAGATTGGGTAGGAAAGGATGCTAAGCTTTTTTTAGAGAAAATAGGTGTAAAAACAGAAAAGCCAATTGAATTATTAATTTTTGAAACAGATTTCAATAATCCTTTTGTGCAATTAGAGCAAATGATGCCAATAATGCCTATTGTAAGAGTTAACAATATAGATGAAGCAATAGAAATGGCAGTTGAAGCTGAGCACGGAAATAGGCATACTGCAATGATGCATTCAAAGAATGTAGATAATCTTACTAAGTTTGCAAGAGCAATAGGAACAACTATTTTTGTTAAGAATGCTGCATCTTTAGCTGGAGTTGGAGCTAATGGAGAAGGGTATACTACCATGTCTATAGCAGGACCTACAGGTGAAGGACTAACTTCTGCAAAGAACTTTACAAGAAAACGTAGATGTGTACTTGCTGAAGGCGGTTTTAGAATAATTTAGGTACAGGTGAAGATTATGAATAAAAAAGCTTTAGGTTTGTTAGAGGTTCAAGGATATAGTGTAGCTTTAGCAGTGATGGACAAGGCATGTAAGTCTGCAGAGATTGAAATAAAATCTATTGACTGCAATAACCCGAAAGCAGGAGACAAGGCAAACATACCTTTAGTGGTTCAGGTAAAGTTTGTTGGAAGTGTAAGTGATGTTAAGATAGCCCTAGAAATAGCTAAGGAAGCAGCCTTAGAGTATATTCCAAGGGAAGATATTGTTACCTCCTCTATAGCATTATACGATGAAGAACTTGAAAAGCTTCTTCAGATTGGAAAGGTTAATAAAAAGTAAACTAAAAAACTTTGAGGTGGAATTATGAATAAGTCTATAGGTATTATAGAAACATTGGGATATACAGCAGCTTTAATAGCGGCAGATATGATGCTAAAAATGGCTTACGTAGATATAGTAAAAATAGAAACTATAGGTTCAGGGCTAGTATCTACAATCATTGAAGGAGATATAGAATCAGTAAAGGTTGCCCTTGAGGTTGGGGCAGAAGCTGCAAGGAGTTCAGGAGAATTAATAGGAATACATTCCATTGCAAAACCCTTATTAGATTTAAAACATGAAGTGCTTTAAAGTAATTCGCTAGCATAAGCAATATGTGAGCAAAATGGAGATGTTATAGATGAATAATTATGATGCCATAGGAATAGTTGAAGCCAAACATTTTACCACAGCTTTAGAATTACTTGATAATATGTGTAAGGCCTCAGGGGTAACCTTTTTATCCAGTGAAAAAAAGCTTGGTGGAAGACTTGTAACCATTATAGTTGGAGGCTCTATTGGAGATGTAAAGACTGCAGTTGAAGCTGCAAAGCTTTCCTGCCAAGGTAGAGAACAACTTTTAAAGGGAGCAATAGTGATATCAAAGCCTCATGAGGAAATTATGAAATTTATAATAGGAAACCATGAGGAAAATGAGAAATTAGAAAATGAAAAAGAAGTAGCTCAACAAGAAGTAATTAAAGAAGAAGTAGTTCAAGCTGAAGAAAAGCCAAAAAAGAATAGAACAAGAAGAAATGTTAATGAAAATTAAGTAAATAGAATAATTCTCAAGGGAGGAATAATAAATGAATTCAATAGGAATAATCGAAACAAAGGGACTTACAGCAGCAATAGAGGCAGCAGATGCAATGCTAAAGGCAGCAAATGTTGAAATAGTTGGAACAGAAAAAATAGGTTCAGGTCTTGTAACTGTAATAGTTAAAGGTGAAGTTGGAGCAGTTAAAGCAGCAGTTGAAGTTGGTGTAGAAGCAGCTGGAAGAGTTGGAGAGTTAGTAGCTTCTCATGTAATACCTAGACCACACTCAGATATTGAAAAAATATTACCTATTTTAAAATAGCAAATAAAGATTAATTATTAATGAAAATTAAAAGGAGGATAATAAAATGAACGGATCATTAGGAATTATAGAAACAAGAGGATTAACAGCAGCAATAGAGGCGGCAGATGCAATGCTTAAAGCAGCAAGTGTTGAAATCGTAGGAATGGAAAAGATAGGTTCAGGTCTTGTTACTATTATAGTAAAAGGTGATGTTGGAGCAGTTAAAGCAGCTGTTGAAGTGGGAGAAGAAGCAGCTGGAAGAGTTGGAGAACTTGTAGCTTCACATGTTATTGCTAGACCAAATGGAGATTTAGAAAAAATTCTTCCAATATTAAAATAGTAAGGTGATTGTAAATGAATATGCTAGAAAATGATGATTTAGTAAGTTTAATTACGGATTTAGTCTTAAAAGAATTAAAATCTGGAGAAATCCAAGTTAATAAAGTTCCTGTTAGTATATCTGCAAGGCATATTCACTTAAGCAAAGAGCATTTAGAAGCTTTATTCGGAGCTGATCATAAATTAACTAAAGTAAAGGATATTTCTCAACCTGGTCAATTTGCAGCTGAAGAGAAGGTTACTCTTGTTGGAAGTAAAGGGAAAATAGAAAATGTTAGAGTACTGGGTCCCTTAAGAAAAGAAACTCAGGTAGAGATAAGTATTACGGATTCAAGAGCCTTAGGAATTAAACCAGTAATAAGTGAAAGCGGAAATCTAGAGGGTACTCCTGGAATTACAATAATAGGTCCAAAAGGAACGATAAACATAGATAAAGGCTGCCTGGTTGCAGAAAGACACATTCATATGACTTCTCATGATGCCAAAGTTTTTGGCGTTATAGATGGGCAAAAGGTAAATGTGAAGGCTGAAGGACATCGTGGAGGAGTCTTTATGAATGTGGTAATAAGAGTAAGGGAAGATTATGCTTTAGATATGCATATAGATGTAGATGAGGCAAATGCTTTTGATATAAGCAACGGAGATATGCTAGAAATACTTAAGTAATTTGGAGGTTTTTAATATGATAGTTGGAAGAGTTGTAAATACAGTTGTATCCTCAAGAAAATATGATAGTCTTCAGGGATTAAAGCTCCTTGTAATTGAGCCTTATTATGGAGATGATAAAACATGTTTTGTAGCAGCAGATATTATAGGAGCGGGGACTGGAGAACTAGTACTTATAACTACAGGAGATACAACCAAATACGCTCTTGAAAAGGATGCTCCTATAGATGCACTAGTTGTTGGTATACTTGACAGGGAACCTAGCATTTAAAAAATAGCTTTTGTTAGGAGAGATGATTATGTGTAAAAATCTTAAAGTTTTAGCAGTAGGAGATCCAGCAGTATACGCTTATACAGATGAAAAGTATGGGATACTGTCAAACTTTAAAAGTGATTTTTCAGTTGAATTTAAAATTGTACCCTTTACAGAATATTATCCAGAAATGATGGCAGCCTTTGAAGGTAAAAGAGATTATGATGTAGTCATGGTAGCAGGTCATTTGTGGCTTAAAGATTTTGTAAATAAAGGATATCTAGCTCCAATAGATTCTAGCTTTAATGAGGATTATGAGTATGAGGACATTCTTCCAGTTATTAGAGAAGAAGTGAAGATAGATAATATACCATATCTTTATCCATCCTTCTGTGATGGGCATGTAGTATTGTACAGAAAATCAGTAGTAGAAAATGTTTTAGGAAAATGCGAGAAAAAGGCAATATCAACGGATGAACTCATTTATATGGCTTCTTCCTGTAATGGATATAATGGTATGAAGGGAATTGTATTGAAGGCTCACCAGAGTGAAATATTTTTAGATTTTTTACCTTATTTGAGAAATGAAGGAGTTGACGCAGTAGATACAATTACACATAAACCTGCCTTCAATAATGAAATGGGAGAAAAAGCATTAAAAAAATATATGAGACTTAAAGCCTTTGCACCTGAAAATACAAGTAGTTATGGCAATGATGAAGTTAAAAATGCCTTTCAAAACAATGAATGTGTTTTTGCTGTAACTTGGGGTGGGCAAATAGGAGTAGTTTTAGATGATGATTGTTTACATAAGGAAGATGTGGGATTTTTAGCATTAAAAACCTCTTGGAATGTAACCTGGAGCTTTGGAATAAATAAGTTATCAGATAAAAAAGAAGAAGCAAACGAATTTTTAAGATATATAAGCTCTAAAAGTGTAGATAGAGTAATTGGTGCTTATGCAGGGTCACCAGTTAGAAAATCAACATATATTACAGATATGGATAAATATAAATGGTATAGAATGCATTTAGAGTTAATCGAAAAATATGCAAAGCCTCTTCCTCAAATTAACAATGCAGGAGAGAAATTCGGAGCCTTATATGAAGCTTTATGGAAAGCTTTTGAAGGGAAAGTTACCATAAAAGAAGCATTAAAAACTGCAGAGGAAAAGATGTTAAAGCTATAGGAGGTGCACTGGTGAAAGTCATAGTAATAGGTGGTGTAGCTGCTGGTATGTCAGCTGCTTCAAAAATAAAAAGAATAGATAAGGATTCAGAGATAGTAGTATATGAAAAGGGTTCTTTTTTATCCTATGGTGCTTGTGGACTTCCTTATTATGCAGCTGGCATAAATAATGATTACACTAAAATGATTGCAAGAACAAAAGAAGAATTTGAAAAAACAGGAATGAAAATAAACTTAAGACATGAAGTTGTTAAAATAGTACCAGATAAAAAGCAAGTTATGATTAAGGATTTAGAGAACGAGAGGTTATTCATAGATACCTACGATAAGCTCATGATCTCTACCGGTACTTTACCTGTGATACCTCCTATAAAAGGAAAAGACTTAAAGGGAGTTTATGTACTTAAAACCTTAGAAGATGGATTAATATTAAATAAAGCTGTAAGTTCACCTCAGGTTAGAAATGTAGTGATTGTAGGTGGAGGATACATAGGTATAGAGGTTGCTGAAACCTTAAATCATATTGGCAAAAATGTTAAGGTGGTGGAATTTGCACCTAGAATATTACAGCCCTTTGATATAGAAATAACTGAAATTGCAACAAAGCACTTGTTAGAAAAGGGAGTAGATCTGTACTTAAATGAAAAGGTAGAAGAATTAGTAGGAACAGGTTATATAGAAGCTGTAAGGACAAACAAAGGTTTTTACGAAGCAGATTTAGTAGTTTTAGCTATAGGTGTAAGGCCTGCAACAGCTTTTCTTAAGGGTTCAGGAATTGAGCTAGCTAAGAATGGAGCAATAATAATTGATAGAGAAATGAGAACAAATATAGAAGATATATATTCAGCTGGAGATTGTGCAGAGGTTTATCATAAGGTGAAAGAAGAAAATTCTTTTATTCCTTTAGGTACAACCGCTAATAAATGCGGAAGGTTAGCTGGAGAAAATATAATTGGAAAACACAAAAAATATGTGGGAACCTTAGGGAGTGCTGCAATTAAAATTTTAGATTATGAACTAGCTAGAACTGGTCTTTCAGAAAATGAGGCTAAAAATTTAGCTTTAGATTATAAATCAGTATTTGTAATGGCTCAGGATCATCCAGCTTATTACCCTAATCCTACTCCAATATGGATAAAGCTTATTTATGAAGATAAAACAAATAGAATATTAGGAGCTCAGGCAATAGGTAATAAGGGAGCGGTTATGAGAATAGATATGTTTGCTATTGCTATTCATAATAACATGACAACAATGGATTTAGGTATGACTGATTTATGCTATGCACCTCCTTTTGCAGGGGTATGGGATGCAGTTCATATAGCATGTAATGCAGCAAAATAATGGTGGTGATATTTGATGTTAAATAAAATTATAACTATAGAGGAAGCAGTAAGTTTAGTATCAGATGGAGATAAAGTTGCCTTTGGAGGCAATGTGCTTCACAGAGCTCCTATGGCTTTTACAAGAGAACTTGCAAGGCAAAAGAAAAGGAAGCTTAAGCTTATAAAAACTGCCGGAGCACATGAAGTGGATTTGCTTTGTGCTGCTGGATGTGCAGAAAGTGTTGATGCTGGCTTCATAAGTTATGAAACAGAATACGGTCTTGCAAATAATTATAGAAAAGCTATTGAAAAAGGAGTGGTAAAAGCTAATGAGCATGCTTGCTACACTGTAATAAGTGCCCTTAGAGCAGCTGCTTATGGAGTACCCTTCATGCCAGTAAAGGGATTAATGTATGGAGATTTAATTGAAGCAAATGACTATTTTAAAATGGTAAGGGATCCTTTTAGCGGAGAAACTGTCGGTATTGTAGAAGCAATTGTACCGGATATTGGAGTTATTCATGTGCAAGAGTGTGATGAAAAAGGGAATTGCAGAATATATGGACCCAAATTTGATGATGTACTTATAAGCAGAGCTTCAAAAAAGCTTATAGTAACAACTGAACAAATAGTTCCAGAAAGTAAAATGAGAATGAATCCTGATATGGTAGATATACCACACATATTAGTTGAAGCTATTGTACATGTGCCTAGTGGATCTGCCCCTTGTTCTTGCTATAATAAATATGATATTGATAAAAAAGTTTTAAAGAGCTTTACTTCAATGAAGAAAATAGAAGAAATTGAAAGCTACATAAAGTCCTACGAAGCAAAGGATAGAAAAGTTCTTGGAAGGAGGGCAAGGTAATGAAGACATCAATAGATAATAATGCAAGAGTAAGCGACATAATGACCTGTGCTTTATCACGACTTCTTAAGGATGGAGAAAATGTATTTCACGGAGTATCTTCTCATATGCCTATGGTTGCTATTGCTTTAGCTAAAGCTACTCATGGACCTAATATTGTGCATCTAAACATACCTGGAGGAGTGAATCCAAAGTCCATTAAAGATGCTGAGTATTCTTCAGCAGGTCAAGAGCTTTTTAAAGGTTCAGAGGCTGTTTTGCCTTTAAGTGAAGTTTTTGATTTATCTATGAGAGGAAAATTAGATGTAGCATTTTTAAGTGGAGTTCAGTTTGATGTAAGTGGAAACGTTAATGCTTCGGTGATTGGAGATTACAATAAACCAAAGGTAAGACTTCCTGGAGGTGCTGGAAGTGCAGTTCTTATACCAACAGCAAAAAAAGCAATAATATGGAGAACTAAGCACGATAAAAGAACCTTTGTAGAAAAAGTTGATTTTGTAACTACAAGAGGAAATCTGTGGAAGATAGTTACTCCCCTATGTGTTTTCGAATTTAAGAATGGAAGCTTAAAGCTTGATAGCATTCACCCAACCTCATCTTTAGAAGAAGTTATTGAAAATACTGAATTTAAGGTAGTTTATGATGAAGTTAAGTATACTCCAATGCCTTCTGAGGAAGAGCTTAAGGCATTGAAAAGAATAGATCCTTATGACTTAAGATCTAAGTAATTTTAGTAAAATAGGTAAAATAAGTGCCAGTCACCGGAGAAAGGAGAATTTAAGAAATTCTCCTTTCTCCGGTGACTGGCACCTTTTATACTTCTTATACTAAAAAAATGTTAAAATTTGAAATTTTTTAAGGATACTAATGATAAAGTTGGATAACTAAGGTATAATATAATTATTGTTACATAAAAAAATATTAATATGCAGAGGATGGGTTGTTATGAGAAAAATTAAAATTGCAATTGTTGATGATTCACCATTTTCTATTAGCATCATTAAGGATATATTATTGGAGAAGGGATACGATGTGGTTGGAGAAGCAGGGTCCTTAGAAGAAACCATTAAGGTTGTTAAAGATACAAAGCCAGATATGGTAACTATGGACATGACTATTCCAGGAACAGATGGTTTAGAGTGTACTAGAGCCATTCACTCTATTGATCCCAATATTAAAGTTTTAGTTATTAGCTCTATGATGGATGAAGAAATAGTTAAAAAAGCCAGAGAAAACAAAGTATCAGGCTACATACAAAAACCAGTAGACCCAGAAGAACTTACTACAGCCATTGAAAGAATAATATCTGGAGAAGAATTATTTAATGAATTAAAAGAAATATATTTTAATGTATTTAAAGAAGCATTTTTAGATAATATGAATAGATTGACCAAAACTGTTCCAAAGTGTCTAGAAGAAAAGGTTACAAAGGAAAATCATCATTCAAGAGGAGTATCGATAGTTGTAGGAATAATCGGTAAATTTTCTGGAAGCATGATTTTAGATGCTTCATATGAAACAGTAGAAAATATAGCGAAGCATGTGTTAAAAAGAGATATTAAAAGTAGAGAAGAAGCATTAGCTGTAATGGGAGAGTTTTCTAATATAGTATCAGGAAATGCCTGCTCTATTTTAAACAGAAAAAATAAAGTCTTTGGATTTAGGGTAGCTCCTCCAAGTATTTTTCATGGTAATTCTTTAAATATATCGAGAACTATAGTGGAATCAAAAGAAGTAGTTTCAGAAACTATTTTTGGACAAGTATACTTAAATGTGGGCTTTAAGAGGGGTGAAGGAGAATGGATGTAAAACTAATAAATCCATTTGTTGATGCTTTCTTAAACGTAATGCCTCAACTTGGATTTCAAGAAATAAAAAAGCAAAACGTTAGTTTAAAGGGGAAAAACTTAAAAAGCCAAGGAGTAATGTTGAATATTGGTATAGTAGGAGATATTAAAGGAAATGTAGTTTACTGCTTAGACATAGAAGGTGCTAAGAAAATTGCTTCTACAATGATGATGGGTTTTCCAGTAACTGAATTAGATGATATGGCTCAAAGTGCCATATCAGAGCTTTCCAATATGCTTACAGCAAATGCTAGCACAAATTTTTCAGAAAGCGGAGTTAATATTAACATATCAACACCTACATTAATATTTGGGAATGATTTTGAGGCTAAAATGAATACAGATAAAGTTATTTGCATTAATATTTTAGTAGATGATATTCCAATTGAAATTAATACTGCCTTTGAGAAGCTTTAAAAAAATCCTTGCTATAATTGATAATTGTAGCAAGGATTTTTTTAATTTACAGTCTTTAATTTAATCTAAATCTTCCATATTCTTAGGACTACGAGAGTTAAATACTGCCCTTGTACTTTCAGCTTGACCATGCTTTATATTAACTTTTTTAAATTTACCATCTTCTTTTTTATCATTGTGGGTTTTGTTTAACTTATTATTTGCCATATTTATCTCCTCATAATTATATTTTATACTGTTCCATTAGTATCTCTTATTACACCTTTAGATTTATGTTTTTTCATTTCATCCTCATGGATAATTTGTGGTTTTGATGTCCTTTTATCCATAGCCTTACTATCTTTAGGCTTCTTGTTTCCCACTTTAATCACCACCTTTTTTATTTACAATAGATGAAAAATGCGACGCATTTTTCTTTAGTAACCAGTAACCAGTAACCAGTAACCAGTAACCAGTAACCAGTGACCAGTTGCCAGTAGGATTAATAAAACTGGTTACTGGGAATTGGTTACTGGTCACTAAGAATTTTACGTCGTAAAATTCTTATATTTCTCACAAATAGTATAGGTAATTTAGGAATTCTTATGTATTTTCATAAATTTTATCCTTAATTGAAAATCGAAATGCAACCCTTCCGAATTTAAATTAAGCTATAAAGTTAGATTAATTACATATGCCCAGGTGGTTGCATCCTGGTTTACAAAAAGATTGGTGATGAGCCAGTCTTTTTAT
>NZ_LHUR01000035.1 GCF_001263795.1 Clostridium homopropionicum DSM 5847 | reverse complement strand
TTAGCTAGATGGGTTTCCCCATTCGGAAATCTGCGGATCACAGGCTATTTGCGCCTACCCGCAGCTTATCGCAGCTTATCACGTCCTTCATCGGCTCCTAGTGCCAAGGCATTCACCGTGCGCCCTTTCTAACTTGATCGTTAGATGCATGACTTGTCAAAATCTTCGATTTTGCTTACAAGTCAGCACTCCTCAGCTCTGCTGAGTGAGCTTCATTTAGTAATTCATTTAGAGTTACTAATGAATAGTATTTTGCCTATGCAAAACTTGTTTTTTCTTATATTCACTGTGCAATTTTCAAAGAACAACTTTCTATAGTTGACAATTCACAATTGATAATGGACAATTTATGATTAAATTATCTTTTTAATTATCAATTTAAACCGCAAATATAGTTTTGAAAGACTTTTAATTGTCAATTGACCTTATGGTCTCTCAAAATTAAACAGAATTAAGAACCAGTCTATGAAAGCTGTGATGCTTTCATTTCTCCCTAGAAAGGAGGTGATCCAGCCGCAGGTTCTCCTACGGCTACCTTGTTACGACTTCACCCCAAT
>NZ_LHUR01000034.1 GCF_001263795.1 Clostridium homopropionicum DSM 5847 | reverse complement strand
ATATACAGTATAGTACTGATAGATTACTGAGATCTATTTTCTTAAACTTACATTTTTCTACAAAGTTATTATTTCTAAATTACTTGCCAAAAGAAAGAGAATACACAAAATTATTTACACAGCCATACTAAATCAAGATAAGTTTAAGATTTTTAAGAAATCAGTTGGAATCCTAAAATGTGGATTCCAACTAATCTTTATTTATTACTATTAACTTTAATTTCATTAGCAAATATTACACCCATATTAAAGGCTGCTTCACAGTCTTTAGGGAACTGTTCATCTCTAGCTTTAGCTTTTTTATTTTCATCAAACATTGTTGCAACATATTTTGAATAATCATCAAATTGGTATGTGTCGTTGACATATAGTGGTTCAAAAGAGCCAAAGATTCTTTCAACATAGGTTTCTATTGGTTTAAGATCATTTTCAAGCTTTGAATCTTCCATTTGCTTTTTAGTTATATTCATAGTAAAAATAAATCCTGTAGGAATTTTCTTTGTAAAAAGGCTGGAATGGTCAGCATCATAAACTAAATATTGAAAAATAACCCTTTCTAAAAATGATCTCATTGTGCCTGTAACTGATCTCAAATATATTGGAGAACCAAAAATAATTGCATCTGCATTTTCGATCTTCTCGAGTATAGGTGTTAAGTCATCCTTTAGAGCACATTTACCATAGCTTTTCCCATTTTTTAATTTACAAGAAAAGCAGCTTATACAGCCCTTAAAGTTTAAATCATAAAGATGGATAAGTTCAGTTTCAGCTCCTTGAGTAGCTGCTCCTTCAAGTGCTTTATTGAGAAGGGTAGCAGTGTTTCTATTCTTTCTTGGACTTCCGTTTATTGCTATAACTTTCATTAATTTTACCCCCATTTAAATATGTGATTACCTCTTGCTAAAGATTATATTATAAATTTTTATTGAGAAATATGAAGTACATTATAAATTACACCTTTTTCGTCTTTTATTTTATTTAAATCATCGATAAAGTAAAATGCAGTATACTTCCATTTATCAGGGTTATATATAACTATATATTCTGCATTTTTAATTTTAGGAAGCTCCTCTTTTATCCTATCTTTAAAGTCGTTTAAGCTACCTTGTGGTTCAATATCTTTTGTGATTTCAAATAAATATTTAATATCTGTAATTTTACAGGTGGTTGTGTCAATTAGAGGAATGCCTATGGTTACTTGCTGCCAGCTAAAAGAAGTTATTATATTGTATCTGTTTTATAACCATTATTTTCAACTCTGGATTTTATTATATCCATATCATAGTCACAAGGTAATGTAATCTTGTATTGCGATGCTATCATTTAATAATCACTCCTTTTAATATCTAGTGATAAGAGCCTCTAAACCCTTACACTAACGCATTTTTACTTTAAATACATATCTTTATAGAGGATGGCTATACATTGGAGTATAGCTTACCTCTTAATATAGCTAATTGTTCTTTTAA
>NZ_LHUR01000033.1 GCF_001263795.1 Clostridium homopropionicum DSM 5847 | reverse complement strand
AAAATGTAATTTACCCTTAACTGCGAAAGAACAAGTAAATCTAATTGTTACGGAAATGGGAGTAATGGAGGTAACAAAAGAGGGAATAGTCTTAAAAGAGATAAATCCTCAATATACCATAGAACAGATTCAAGCCTTGACGGAAGCGGAATTAATCATATCTCCTAATCTAACAGAACTAAATGTATAAACATTAAAGTTAAATATCTTATAAATAATACAATAACCAATGAGTTGACTTATTGGTTATTATATTATTTATGAATAAAAAAATATTTTTCATCTAAACCTTTCCATAAATATATTTCGTTGCATATTGGGAATAATACATATATAATAAATTAGTTAAGTTAAAATGATTATGATTGCTTAGTATTAAACATTTTCGGATAATTTTAGGAAAATTAACATAATCAAAATTAAAGTTGGAAGGAAGTAAATATGGGAAAGATTAAGTTTGAAGATTTACAAATATCAGAAGAGCTGAAAAAAGCTATTGCTGATATAGGCTTTGAAGAGCCATCACCGATTCAAGAAAAGGCAATTCCTTTTATATTAAATGGAAAGGATGTTATAGGGCAAGCACAAACAGGAACAGGTAAAACTGCTGCCTTTGGAATACCTGCATTAGAAATTGTAAATCCAATGCAAAATAATTTACAAGTAATGATATTATGTCCTACAAGAGAACTTGCGATCCAAGCCACTGAAGAGTTAAATAAGCTTGGTAAATATAAAGAAGGTATCAACATCCTTGCTGTTTATGGAGGCCAGCCAATAGACCGTCAAATTAAAGCTTTAAAAAGAGGAGTTCAGATCATTATAGGAACTCCAGGACGTATTATGGATCATATGAATAGAAAAACCATAAAGACTGAAAGCATTAAAATGATAGTTTTAGATGAAGCTGACGAAATGCTAGATATGGGCTTTAGAGAAGATATTGAAACTATTATAAAAGATATGCCTAAAGAAAAGCAAACAGTTTTATTTTCGGCTACTATGCCTAAACCTATTTTAGATTTAAGCAAGCAGTATCAGAAAAATGCTGAATTTATAAAGGTTGTTCATAAGCAATTAACAGTTCCAAGTATAGAGCAAAGATACCTAGAAGTAAAAGAGAGCTCAAAGATAGAAGTTTTATCTAGACTTGTTGATATACGCAGCCCAAAACTATCAGTAGTATTCTGTAATACTAAGAAGAGAGTTGATGAAGTTGTAGCTCAGCTCCAATCAAGAGGATATTTTGCTGAAGGACTACATGGAGACATGAAGCAACAACAAAGAGATCGTGTCATGAGTAAATTTAGGAATGGAACAGTAGAAATTTTAGTTGCAACAGACGTTGCTGCAAGAGGAATTGACGTAGATGATGTAGAAATTGTATTTAATTATGATTTACCACAGGATGAAGAGTATTACGTTCATAGAATAGGAAGAACTGGAAGAGCAGGAAGATCAGGAGTAGCGTATACTTTTGTTGCTGGAAAGGCAATACGTAAATTAAAGGATATAGAGCAATATGCAAAAATTAAAATAAAAAGAGAAGAAGTCCCTACAGCAAGTGATGTAGAAGAATATAAAATGAATGTTTTCCTTGATAAGGTTAAGGACACTATTGAGCAAGGACTTTTAGGAAATTACATTGATCATATTGAGAAGTTACTTGATGAGGATTTTGCGCTTATAGATATTGCAGCTGCTCTATTAAAGATGAGCATGGGAGAAGAGAAAAGAGAAGAAATTGCTGACGAATTTGATGAAATAGGTGATACTGGTGCAGAGCAAGGAATGGTTAGACTATTTATAAATGCTGGTAGAGCCCAAAATATACAAGCAAGAGATGTAATTGGAGCAATTGCAGGAGAGACAGGAATACAAGGAAAATTAATTGGAAAAATTGACATATACGAAAAGTTTACTTTTGTTGAAGTTCCAAAGGAAAGTGCTCGAATAGTATTAGATATTATGAAAAATAATACTATTAAAGGCAAGAAAATAAATATAGAACCTGCCAATGCAAAATAATAAGAGGTGCTTGAAATGATCATAGGAACTGCTAAGGTATATCTTTATGCAGATTGGGTTCATTCCTTAAAAGAAAAGAGAATGATTGTAAAAAGCATAATTGACAAAACAAAGCACAGGTTTAATGTTTCTATTGCAGAAGTGGAAAATCAAGATTACCATAAATCTATTGTAATAGGAATAGCTTGTGTTACTAATAGTTCTAGATTAGCCAATGATATTATTCAAAATGTTGTAAATTATATTGAAGGTAATACAGAGGCATTAGTAGAAAATGTCTATACAGAAATACTATAAAATAAACAAGGATATATAATTCTAACGAATATATATCCTTTTAAATGTCTATTTAAATAGAATTTGTTGTACCTAAAATGAATACAGTAGTCTCTTGAGATAAATCCATTTCTATAGGAGTCTCTAATTTTTCACCTTTTTCATCGAAGATTAGGTTTATAATAGGCCTTAGAGGAAAAGCTTTATTTTGTTTTAATACTATTCCACAGGCTCCTGTATTCAACTTAACAATGCTTCCAGAAGGGTAAGCAGCAACATTTTTTATGAATGTATTAACTAAAGCTTTATCAAATAGAGTATCGCTCATAGCAACAAGATACTCTAAAGCCTCATAAACCTCCATTTTAGTGCTTCCGCTAAAATCAGAAGTAAGGTTATCAAAAGTATTACATATAGATACTAATTTTACTGTTTCATGCAGCTTATCATCAGTAAGCCCAAGAGGGAAGCCGGATCCATCGCAATTTTCGTGATGCATAAGAATTATAGCTTTAGATATATAGCTTATGTCAAACCTGTCATTCATGATTTCATAGCCATCTAGAGGATGGGTCTTAATAATTTCTAAATCATCTGCAGTTAAAGTGCCTTCTCTATTTTTATCTATTATGTCTTGCGGGGTTATAAGCTTGCCAAGATCATGAAGAAGTGAACCTACAGCCAGCTCCTTTAGATGATCTTCCGTATACCCAAGGTTTACGCCCATTATTATAGATAAGGCACAAACGCTTACAGAATGTTCATATAAGTGCATGTCCTTTGACTTAATATCACAAATATTTATCATAACTTCTTCTCTAGATAAAATAGAATCAACCAGAGAATCTACTTTCTTAAGGATTTCGTTTAAGGATGAACTTTGCTTATTGATGAACTTTGTAAAGCCTTTCTTGATAGTCTGTTTAGTTTCATTTCGAAGCTCTTCAGATATGTAGTCCTCCATTTCGACTCCTTTTGAAAGTTCGTCATCTATGTATACGGATAATATGCCCATTTGCCCTAATCTCATCTTAAATCCAGGCTTTAAGGTAGTACCAGCGGCTAACATCAGTCTTCCAGATATATCATAAATTGGTTTTCCTAATACTTCATTACCTGTTATTTGTGAAATACTTATTTTTCTCATAGCTGCTAATTCTCCTCACATATAGTAAAGTAGGTCTCAGTTTGTTAGTTTTAGCAAATAACCTATATACATAATGATAACATACAATTAAAATAATAAAAATATGTAGTTTTTAAAATTATCATGTAAAAATTTTATTTTTATTCATAAAGTCAATAGCTATTTTTGCCATAGCTTCATGACCGGTATTATTCATATGTACACCATCTATATAGTAATTTCTAAACTCCTTGTGTAATAATAGGTTATTAAATTCATGGAAAAAATCAATGAAATTAAAATTGAGTTCTGATGAGTTATTTATAATCCATTCTCTCAATGCTTTAATTTTAGCATTTACTTTATTATAATCAACATTATCAATCCACATTATTTCTGCCATAGCTTCAATGGTAGGAGGCTGAATACCAAGTATTACTTTTAATGAGATATTATTTACATCTTGAATCATCTGCTTAAAATTATTCTGAACATTTTCAAGTGAGTATCCCATTAAGAAATCGTTAGTACCTCCCATTATAAAAACTATATCAGCATGCTCCTCCAGCAGCTCTTCAGATAATCTTAAATTCATTCCAGCGGTAGTATCTCCAAGTGCACCTTTATTTGATATTTCAATATTAAGTTTTTTACTTAAAATATTAGTCCATTTATATTTTTCTTCTACTCTATATCCATAAGTTAAGCTATCGCCAATAAGTAATAGTTTCATTAAAAAACCTCCTATAAAATAATTAAATATATTTTACCACTATTTAAATTTACAATAAAATAATTGACACATAATATTTTATTAAGTAACATATAAGTAAATTAAAAATAAATTATGTTTCGGGGGAGCCAATGCTTTGGCTGAGAGGAAATAATTGAGTTTCGACCCTTAGAACCTGAACGGATAATGCCGGCGTAGGGAGAGTAATATCTAAAAACTTATTTACACTCTTTATATATTATTTTGTATATGTGCCCTCTATCCTTTTAGGATAGAGGGCTTTAATTATTATTAAATAATTTAGGAGGTATAAATTATGCCAAATGTAAATGTAAGTCTTCAAGTGCTTCCAGTAGTAGAGGAAGAGAGAATTTATCCTGTGGTAGACAAGGTTATTGAATATATTGATTCTTGTGGAGTAAAATATCAGGTTGGACCTATGGAAACTACAATGGAAGGAGATTTAGATATCCTTCTAGATATAGTAAAAAAGGCTCAGGAAATATGTATTGAACAGGGAGCAGCAAGAGTTGCATCTGTTGTAAAGATAGATTATAAACTTGAAGGTGTGACAATGGATGAAAAAGTATATAAATATAAGAAATAGCTTTTTACCTGTGTTATTTCAAATAATAATACTTTTCTTATGGCAATTTACAATAGATAAAGGAATTATAGAGAGATTTATATTGCCTTCTCCTACAGATGTGATAGATGCTTTATTTAAAATACTTCCAGCTATAAAAGGACATATATTTGTAACCTTAAAAGAAGCAATTTTGGGATTTGTCATGTCCATAATTATTGCATTAGTTTTGGCTATTTTAATGGATAATATTAAGCTAATAAGAAAAAGCCTATATCCAATACTAATTGTTTCTCAAACCATACCAACAGTTGTACTAGCTCCATTATTTGGAATGTGGTTTGGATTTGGTCTAACACCAAAAATCATTGTAGTAATATTGATATGTTTTTTCCCTATTGTTATAAGTCTTATGGATGGATTAGATTCTGTAGATAAGGATATGATCAATCTTTTGAAATTAATGGGAGCAAGTAAAATCCAAATATTTAAGCTGGTAAAGCTTCCAGCAGCAATGGTGAATTTTTTCTCTGGTCTTAGGATTGCAGCTACTTATAGTATTATGGGAGCTGTTATTGGAGAGTGGGTTGGAGGAGATGCAGGTCTGGGATTTTATATGATGAGAGTTAAAAAATCCTTTGCTATTGATAAAGTATTTGCAGTCACAATAATAATTATCTTATTGAGCATGTTATTATTCGGGGTACTATATTTTATTGAAAGATTGCTTACCCCATGGAATGAAAAAGAAAAATAATTTAGGAGGAATGGACTATGAAGAAAAAGATTATTGCATTAGCTGCCATAGCGATATTGTCCTTAGGAATAATTGCTGGATGTAGTAAAAAGGCAGAAGATAACAAGGCTGCTAAAGAGCCAAAAGAGCTGCAAAAGGTTACAGTTGTATTAGATTGGGTGCCTAATACTAATCACACTGGATTATATGTTGCAAAGGCTAAAGGCTTTTTCAAGGAAGAAGGACTAGATGTAGATATAATACAGCCTTCACAGGAGGGAGCAGCAGCTCTTATAGCAGCTAAAAAGGCTCAATTTGGAATAAGCTATCAAGAAGAGGTTACTTATGCAAAGACCGCAGAAAAGCCACTTCCTATTAAGGCTATAGCTGCCATAATTCAACATAATACCTCTGGATTTGCTTCTCCAAAGGATAAAGATATAGCAACTCCAAAGGATTTTGAAGGTAAAGTATATGGAGGTTGGGGATCTCCTTCAGAAGAAGCTATACTTAACGCTTTAATGCAAAATGCAGGAGCAGACTTTAAGAAACTTAAGATGGTAGATGCTGGTTCAGATGACTTTTTTACTGTAACTAAAAAGAACATAGATTTTGAATGGATTTTCTATGGTTGGACTGGAATAGAAGCAGAATTAAAAGGCTTCCCAATTAATTATATTGAATTAAGAAAACTAGATAAAAGAATGGATTACTATACTCCTTTAATAATAGCTAACGAAGAGGTTTTAAAGGATAATTCAGAGCTTGTTAAAAAGTTCTTAAAGGCGACTACTAAGGGATATGAATATTCAATTGATAATCCAGAAGAAAGTGCCAATATACTTGTAAAAGCTGTACCAGAAATAGATGCAAAGCTTGCTGTGGCAAGCCAGAAGTACTTAGCTAAAGAATACAAGGCTGATGTCAAAAGATGGGGAGAAATGAAAGAGGAAGTTTGGAATAACTATACTCAATTCCTATTTGAAAAGAAGCTTATTCCTAAAAACATGGATGCAAAAGAGGCTTTCACAAATGAGTATCTACCAGAGTAATGAAAAGATACGAGTGGAGAATTTAAAAAAGAGCTTCGGAGAAATTTCTGTTATAGATAATATTAGCTTTTATGCAAAAGAGAATGAGTTTGTAAGCATTTTAGGACCCAGCGGCAGTGGGAAAAGCACTATATTTAATATGATTTCTGGTCTTCTAAAGGCTGATCAGGGTAAAATACTAATTGATGGAGAAGATTTTACTGGAAGGCTTGGAAGAGTAAGCTATATGCATCAAAAGGACTTATTGTTTCCATGGAAAAAAATAATTGACAATGTAGCTATTTCTCTTGTTGTAAAGGGAGAAAAAGAACATGTGGCAAGAGAGAAGGTTAAGGATTATTTTAAAGCCTTTGGACTTGAAGGATTTGAAAATAAATATCCCTACCAGTTATCAGGTGGTATGAAGCAAAGAGCTGCTTTACTTAGAACCTATATGTTTTCAAAAGATATAATGCTGCTAGATGAACCCTTTGGGGCTTTGGATGCTATTACAAGAAGCAAAATGCATTTTTGGCTTTTAGAGATGGTAAAAGAATTAAAATCTACAGTATTATTCATAACACATGATATTGAGGAAGCAATTTTCTTATCTGATAGAATATATGTATTATCTGATAAGCCTGCTAGTATAAAGGAAGAGATAATAGTAGATCTTAAAAATAGGGAAGATAAGACAATGGTAGCTTCCCCTGAGTTCAATAATATAAAAAAAAGGATACTGAATATAATTTAACTGTTTTAAGCCAAAAGCTTAAAACAGTTTTTTATTTAGACATAAATTCTTTAATTTTGAAGATACTAAATTAAAGAAGCAAAATTAAGAAAGAGGAGATATCAGTGATATTAATAATTATATATTTAATAGCTGGGATTTCTCAAATAGTTATTTTGTATAAGAAAAATTTAGCCAAAGAAATGATTGTAAGTATAGTATTTACTATTATGTTAATTGCAATAAGTGTAGGCATATATATTGAGATAATACCAAGAAATATTGCAATCATTCTCTACAGAAGTATTTCTAAAAAACTTTAACCTAAAGATGTATCATTTTCCCTAAAGGGCTTTGCTGATCAATTATATCTTCAATTTCATAAACAGATATAGGGAAGCTAGGAAATCCAAAGGCATAAGAGGTAAGTTCATATAGTTGAAAATATAAAACTAAAGCTTTGTCCGCTATATAAAAATCTTGGTTAGATTTTATTCCAATAAAACTTCCAAGGACAAATATGTTTCTATCTTTAATTTGCTTTCTAACTATATCAGATAGAATTCTTTGATAATTAGAGTTAGGCTTAAACAAATCCTTAAGTTGATACATGGTGCCAGTATTTATATCATAGGTAAGTCCCTGCATTACAGTTAAGCCGTGTGCTCCACCAGAATAAGCATCATTAATTAAGTTTATGCTTAAAACCGCTCTCTCATTAGTTTTAACTTCGTAAGAACCCCACATGGTGGTGTTAGGATTTTGAAAGTATCCCTGCTCTTTTATCATTTTATCAACTGATTTCATGATATCATCATTTATCATTTGTTGAACTTGAATGTTTCCCAGTCTTACAATCTTAGGGTAGTCTATATACAAATTAGGTCTAGTAATGTGAATTGTATCAATATCTACAGGTAATTGTATACCAAACATATAAGGCACTCCTTCTAGTTTTCTATACTTACATCTTATTCAATAATAAAAATAGGGTTAATTTAAATTGATAAATATTATAAATTAATTAAAATTTCAATGAATTCTAATATTTATATAATTGGTTTATTGTATGGAAATTATAGTATTACTATAAGGATTAAGAGGATATTGTAATGGAAGAATTAGTAGTAAGTGAAAGCCTAAAAGAAAATATTAAAATAATTAAAAAGATATTTAGTAACAATGATTCAATAGTATATAGGGAATTAAAAAGTAAGAATGCAAGATCAAGTTATTGTCTCATTTATATAGACGGAATGGTAAACAATAATATTGTTAATGAAAATATTATTAAACCCATTATGGGCATTTCTTTAAAGCCAAGTGAAATAGATATAAGGTACATTGACTATATAAGTTTAAATATAATTGAAATAAATAATGTTCAAAAGAGCAAATCAATTACTGAAGTTGCAGAGTCAATTAATAGGGGTAAATCTATCTTATTTGTAGAGGGTAGTGAAGAAGCGTTAATTTTAGAGACAACAGATATAAAGGAAAGACAGATTACTGAACCACCCTCAGAAAGTGTAGTAAGAGGACCCAGAGTAGGATTTACAGAAGCAATTAATACAAATATTACTCTATTAACTAAGCTAATTAATAATACAGATTTGAAATTTCAGTATATTACAATTGGAAATGCTACGAAAACCAAGATTTGCATTTCATATATAGAAGGCATTGCCCATAATGAGGTAGTTAATGAAGTAATACAAAGGATAAATAATATTAATATAGATGGAATTTTAGAATCCTATTATATAGAAGAGCTGATACAAGATAACGCCCTATCAATCTTCAAAACTGTTGGAAGCACAGAAAGACCGGATGTTGTTGCATCTAAACTTTTGGAAGGAAGAGTGGCAATTATTTGCGATAATTCTTCTTTTGTATTAACAGTGCCATTTTTGTTTATAGAATATTTTCAGGTTAATGAAGATTATTATCATGGATATATGTTTTCTAGCTTTAACAGGATACTAAGGGCAATGTGCTTTTGGCTTACAATAAGTGTTCCGGCACTATATATAGGTATAGTAAATTTTCATCATGAAATTTTACCAACAAATTTGTATATTAGTATAGCACAGGCAAGGGCAGGAGTTCCTATACCAACCGTGATTGAAGCAGTAGTAATGTTAGTTACTTTTGAAATATTGAGAGAAGCTGGAGCGAGACTACCTAAGCAGATTGGGCAGGCGGTAAGTATAGTTGGAGCATTGGTATTAGGAGAGTCTGCTGTAAATGCTAGGCTTGTAAGTGCTCCTATGGTAATAATAACAGCTATAACTGGTATTTCAGGATTTACTATCCCAAATTTAATTACAACATCAATTATACTTAGAGTTTTGTTGATATGCTTATCTACTACATTAGGTCTATTTGGATATAGCTTTGGATTAATCGCAATTTCTTTCTATTTAGTTTCTATGAATTCTTTTGGAATAAATTATATGGAATATACTAGTTTAATTGATAGACACAATTTTCAAGACTCTATAATAAGAAAACCTTGGCCATATATGGATAAAAAACCTCAGTTATTAGCTAAAGATGCTATTAGACTAAGATTTAAAAATAGGAGAAAGGGTAAGTAAAAATTATGTGGAAAAAAGCATTGAGTGCCTTTCTTATAATCATTAATTTAATAGTAATGACAGGATGTTGGGGGTATAAGGAAATCAATGAATTGCCCATTGTGTTAGGTGCTGCTATTGATAAGATTAGTAAAGATGAGTATTTACTTACAATAGAAGTATTGAGAACATCTGAAATTTCAGGTCAAACTGCAGAAACAAAAACTACTATATTACAAATGACAGGTAAAACTGTATTTGAGCCTGTGAGAAAATTTATAGTGAAAAATGGTAGATTTCTTTATTGGGCAAATATGAAAGTTTTAATAATAGATAAAAAGATTGCAGAAGATGAAGGAATAATTTCTGTCCTTGATTTTCTTTATAGGGATATAGAAGCTAGGTCAGAAGGAAGGGTAATAATAGCTGAGGATAAAGCGGCAGATATATTTAAAGAGAACAAAACAAAAGGTGAAGCAATTTCAATGCACATACTAGAGACCATGGATAACGTTAAAAGACTATCGAAAATATATCCTGTGAAAATGTATGAAGTAATCGATACTGTGGCACTTAAAGGCAAGAATCTTGTATTACCTATACTATCTTCCAAGGATATTTATACAGAAACTCCAAATTTGAGCTTAAAGAGTGCTGTATTTAAGAAAAATAAGATGATAGGTACTATTATAGATGAAGAGGTTAGAAGCTACAGATTGTTAATAAATGAAGAAGATGGAGGCCTTAGAATAGAAAATGTTGTCTTTGGAGATGAAAATTCAAAGGTAACCTATGAGATAGAAGGAAGTAAGACAAAAATAGAACCTTTGTATAAAGATGGAAAATTTATTATGGAGATAGATATTACAACAGATGCAATTATTGCTGAGGTTATGAATTACAAATTAGACTTCATGAGGAAGGATGTTCAAGAATACATGAAAGAACAGCTAGAAAATACAATAAAGGATAATTGTACAGAATTTTTGTCAAAAATTCAAAAAGATTTCGATAGTGATGTTTTAGGCTTTGGGGAATTAGTAAAGAATAAGTACCCTAAGGTATGGAAAGAAAGTGAAAGCAATTGGGACAATATATTTCCAAATATAACTACAATTATAAATGTAAAAGTAAACCTTAAAGGAAGTGCACTTTACTCTAAAATTATTGAATAAAGGTGAGATTAATGAATAATAAAATTACTGATAAACAGGCTTTAACAATAGTGATTTTATTTACTATTGGTACTTCTATATCAAATACTCCTGGGCGTATTGCTAAAGAAAATGCATGGATATCTATAATACTAGCATTTATTATATTTATTCCAATAGCATTAATGTATTCTAGAATATTAGAAAAATTTCCAGGGAAAAATGCTTTCGAAATCTGTGATATAGTATTTGGTAAATTTTTTGGTAAAGTATTCAATATTATATTTACATTTCATTTTTTTGTAACTGTAGCAGCCTTACTAAGAAATTTAGGTGATTTCATATATGGAGTAGGACCTCAAGAAACACCTATGGAAGTTAATATGATTTTCTTAGGACTGCTAGGTATTTTGGGATTGTATGGTGGAATAAACATTTTAGGAAGATGGTCCATTATAATGTTTCCAATAATATTATTTATACTTTTAATCCCTTTTCCTTTTCTTATTCCACAAATGAAAATAGATAGAATATTACCAGTAATGTATAACGGAATGTCACCTGTAATCAAGGGTGCATTAAGTACCTTATCTTTTCCCATAACTCAAAGTTTTGTATTCTCAATGGTATTTGAAAATATACAAGATGCTAAAAGCTTTAAAAATATAATACTAAAAGGAGTTCTCATAGGAATGTTAGTATTGCTTATAGTAGTATTTTGTATTTTACTTATAATAGGTGGAGAAACCTATTTGAATTCTTATCTTACCACTTTTGTAACCTTAAGAAGGCTCACTATTGGAAAACTTTTTGAGAGGGTAGAGATAATTATATTACAAACTTTTGTATATACAATATTTTTAAAGTTCTCAATAATGTTTATTGCCACAATGAAAGGCATAGGCTATATTTTCAATTTAAAAAATTATAAAGCTATTTCATTAATAATAATTTTTTTAGCTGCTAGTGTAGGATATATTTTATATTCTAATTCAATGGAGGGAATAGAATTTATAATAAATGTTTGGCCACCATATGCATTAACCTTTCAGGTAGTTCTTCCTTTTATCCTATGGATTATATCTGAAATAAAAATAAAATCTTCTTTAGGTTAAATATATATAAAATTTACAATAGAGAGATTAACAAAAACCTAATAATAAGATATAATATTAGTTAAGATGTAATTCGTAGAATTAATTGAAAAATTGCCCATTTGTCTAAGGAGGGGTTAACATGAAAGGAACTGTTGTAGCTACATGGATGAAAACATGCAGGAAGATTTATGATGATGATGTAGTTAATAATGCCATGAGTTCAGTTGGTTGGAAGATAGAAAGATTGTTTTCACCTGCAGAAAACGTTGATGATGATGAAGTTAGAGAAGTAATTGGATACATTGCAAAAGAAAAAGGAATAGAAATAAAAGAGTTATGGAAACTTATAGGCAAAGATAATATAGTATCCTTTTTTGGTGATTTCCCTGCTTTTTTTGAACATGATAATCTATATTCATTTTTCAAGTCTCTTTTTGATATCCATGTGGAAATGGTTAAGAAATTTCCAGGAGCAAAACCACCTATTGTTGATATTAAACCAATAGCAAATAGAAAGGCTATTTTTACATACAATTCTAAAAGGGAAATGTTTGATTACTGCTTAGGTTTAATTGAAGGTAGTGCGGAGTTTTTTAAAGAGAAGTTGATTATTAAAGAATTATCTAAATCGGAAGGTACTTTAAAGCTAGAATTTACTTTTGAAAATGATATATTTTATAAGAAGACATATACATTTAATAAGGCTATTTCCCTAGGCTTTATTAGAAGTATACCAGCTAAGGTAGGAGTTTTTACTGCAATAATTTCTGCAGTAGTAAATATTTTTACCCTAGGAGCTTCCGATATTCCTAAGATTGCTATAGTTTCTTTAGTTCCAGGTCTTGTGGCAGCATTCATTATATCTATGATTTTAAGACCAAAGAGGCTTATAGAAGAGGAAATAAATAAAATAAATAAAAATGACTATACAGAAGAAGGACAAATTGTTACAGGAGACTTTTTCGAAGAGTTGTACGAGCTCTTAAAAGAACACAGAAAAGTTGTTAGGACAGATTTTGTAGGCTTTAAGGGTGTTACTGATGAAATGAATACCTTCGTAAAAAATATTAACATTATTTCTGATTCTATGAAAAGAACCTCAGAGGAAATATCAGGGGTTGTTGAGCAAGTGGCAAATGGTGCAGTAAGTCAAGCTGAAAATACACAGAATGCTGCATCTATTTTAAATGGAAACATAGAAACCTTAAAAGAAATTGTTAATAGCGAAAATTCTAATAAAGAAGAACTTGAAACTGCATTAGATAAGATTAATAACAGTTACTCTAATGTAGAAAGTACTAGTAAGAATATTATGGACAGCCTTCAGAAGTTCCAAGAAGTTAAAGATAAAGGAATTGAATTAGAGGAAAAGGCTAATAATATTACAAGCATTGTTTCCATTGTATCTCAAATTTCAGAACAAACAAATCTCTTAGCTTTAAATGCTTCTATTGAGGCAGCTCGCGCTGGTGAGGCAGGAAGAGGATTTTCAGTAGTAGCTGAAGAGGTAAGAAAGCTTGCAGAGCAGACTCAAGGAGCTGTTGAAGAGATTAATTCAAATCTAGCTGAGTTCGTTAATGAGATAAATATTTTAGTTGATAAGATAGGAATTCAGTATGAGGTTTTAGAAGGGGAAACAACCAATTTAGAAAAGGTTAGAGATATTAGTTTAGATGCAACTAAGTCTGTTCAAATAGTTGCCGCTTCTATGATTAAAACTATTAATGAACTTGATAAAGAGGCAGATTCTATTGCAAGTATATATGAGAACATTGAATCCTTATCTGCTATTGCAGAAGAAAATTCAGCTTCCTCTGAAGAAGTTAGTGCTAATGTCTCTAATTACACAAATGAAATTAAGAATTTAATTGATAATATTTACGAATTTAAAAAGCTTACTGAGGAATTTAAAGTACAGCTTTCTAAATATAAGATATAGAATTTCTATCAGTTTTATTGAGCACGCAGACATTAGGGGGATATTTATGAAAGTAATAGAAGAACAAAGGAAATTATGTACTAGAGAGTTTTGTTTTAGAGTTTCCTTTGCTTTTATAATACCAATGATAAGTATATTATACCCAATACTTAATAGATATAGAGGCATTGTATATGTCCAAAAGCTGCCTATTGATAATATAATACCATTTTTAAAAGTATTTATATTACCATATGTATCTTGGTATCCGTATGTAGCTATTTTTTTAATAGTACTTTGCCTTGTTGATAAGGACAACTACTTTAAGCTAGTTGGAGGCTTATGTATAGGTATGTTAACTTGCTACTTGATTTATTTCTTCTATCCTACATATGTGCAAAGACCTTCAGTAGAGGATAAAGATATATTTGATAAGATAGTTTTATGGGTTTATGAAAGGGATAATCCCTTTAATTGCTGGCCAAGTATACATGTGTTAAATGCATATTTAGTAGCATTGTATACAAGCATTTCTGATAAATTAAGTTCATTTATTAAGAGTATTAGCATTACTATATCAACGCTAATTATTTTATCAACAATGTTTGTTAAGCAGCATTACCTATCTGATGTAATAGCAGGACTTCTTTTAGGTACTATTGTATATTTAGCTATAGAGATATTTGTTAAATTAAAAGTTAATAATAGAATGGAAAACACCTTAACGGATTAATCTGTTAAGGTGTTTATTTATCTTAAATTAAAATCAGGTATAAAGCTTTCTGATGCAGTACCTTCTTCTTGAATAAAGACATTGTGCATTCCAATATCTATACAATAATCAATTAATGCTTTATAGTGTTTTTGATTTAAGATTTTACTGATTTCTGGATAATTATTTACTTTATGAGAAGGAGTAAATTGATTCATTAAGCTCATATATATGGATTCTCCAAAGCTGCTGTGCAAATAATCTACTATTTTTTTGGAGTCAAAAAGAAGGCTAGGAATCATAAGGTGCCTTACTATTAGTCCACTTTTCATTAATCCATTTTCATCAAAGCGTGGATGCCCAACCTGAGAAAACATTTCTTTGATCGCTTTTGAAGCCACACTAAAATAATTTGGTGCACTAGAATATTTTATTGCGTATTTATCATTAAAATATTTAAGATCAGGCAAATAAATATCTATATAATCGGCTAAAGATCTAATTGTTTCTATATTTTCATAGCTGTTTGTGTTATAAACTATTGGAAGTTTAAGCCCTTTTGATTTTGAAAGTTTTAGAGCTTCAATTATCTGTGGTACATAATGAGTAGGAGTAACCAAATTAATGTTGTGGGCACCCTTAGCTTGTTGTTCCAGAAATATATCACTTAGCTCTTCAACTGATATTTCTTCACCAATTCCAGAGCTGCTTATTAGATGATTTTGGCAGAAGACACATTTCAAATTGCAGTTAGAGAAGAATACTGTTCCAGAACCATTTGTGCCAGATATACAAGGTTCTTCCCAATGGTGAAGAGAAAATTTTGCTACTTTAACCTTAGCATTAGAATTGCAAAATCCAAGAACTCCGCTGCTTCTATTGACATTGCAATTTCTTGGACACAAAGTACAACCTTCTAACATCCTGTTCACATCCTTAAAAGTATTCAATTATTAATTTAAACACTAAAAAGAATGCTGTCAACCTATATTTTGTAACATTATTATTTATAAACTCTTTCTTTAAATCTAAATATAATACATTGTACCATAAATATTAAGCTAATAACGCCAAAGGCAGGATATACGTATCTAATGAGATTAGCAAAACCAAGTCTTGAAATAGGGATAGTAATCATCATAAGAATTATAGCACATTTTTTATAAGGTATTTTTGTTACACTTTCTAGGGTTCTACTTAGACTATAAATGTCGGAAACTTGAGTTGAAAACATTTCTAGCCACATAATTGCTAGAAGCATAATTTGAATAGCGATTCCAAATCTATTAGCTACATAAAGTAAAGGGATATCATACTTATATATATTTGGAACGTTAAGCAGCAACATAAAATTTATCATTATTGCTAGAAATGTAAGTACAAGGGCACCTATTAATATACCAGTTTTAAGAGATCTTTTATTATTTATTTCTTTACTTAATGGAACTAAAACTCCACTGCAGGACAGAATATTAAACCCTCCATATAATAAACAGGAAATAACCCAATTAGCATTACTAGCAGGAATAGCCTTAACATAAGAAACGCTTATTATCTCCCTAGAAAGGCTTGAAAATAGAACAAATATAGTCGTAACTATTAGTATCATGCATGGTACAATTATTGAATTTATCTCTATAAGACCTTCAGTATTTCGGAGAAGAACAAAAAGGGAAATAGAACACATAATAATAGTCCCAAACCAGGTAGATATGTGGAAATATTGATTTAATAAGGCACCACTACCAGCTAATATTATAGAGGCACTGCTAATCCAAAAGAAGCAGGTAATTATATCAATAACTTGCCCTAAAAAACCTGGACTAACTAGTTTAACGTACTGATTGTATGATGACAAATTATATTTTAGACTAATATGTACAACATTAAAGCCCATAAGTATATATATTCCCATGCATATCAAAATTCCTATAAAACTTTTATAACCATATCTAGTAAAAAAAAGTGTTATTTCCTCTCCAGAAGCTAAACCAGCCCCAACAATGGTGCCAATAAAAACGGCAGAAATCTGAAAAGTGAGATTTAAGGTTTTCCTCAAAATAATACCTCCGTAATATTGATAATAAAATTCTTTTTATAAATATATAAAAAATAATAAAAATAATGATTATATAAATTAAATTTTTATTTTGTGGGAAAATAACATTAAAGTATATTGCAAAGATAGGTGATGCTGTTCATGAGAAAGTATAAATTTTTTTTGCCAGCCATACTTTTAATTATAATGCTTACTGCATGCACACAAAAAAAAGCTGAAAATGTTAGAGAAAAAGACAGATTTGATATAAAAGTAGCTAATAATGTGGTAGAAAAATACCTTAAGTATGTTTCAGAAGAGAATTTTACAGAAGCTTCTAAGCTTTTAACTGAAAAACTTAAAAAAAGTACCAATGAAGTAAAGGCAAATGATTTAAAAATTAAGGGCTTTAGGGTAGAAGAAATGGGTGAAAGCGGAGGCAAGGGGAACTTTACTGTAAGGGTCATAAAAATAAATGCGTCAAAGCCAGAAACACAGTTATTGGATTATAAGTTTAAAGTTTTAAAAGACGGAATAGATTATAAAATAAATGAAATAAAACCAGCAAACAATAAAGAATCATTTAGAGAGTCTAACCAACTTAGACTAAGAAAAGAAAAAGAGGTAGAAACTTTTTTAATTACTGACTTTGACGGACTTCCTAAGTATGCTTACTCTAAGGATGATAGTGCTAACATGAAAAGCCAGTTAATTCCTAAAACAAACTATGGTATGATGACTTTAAATTATTCAGGGGACACAATAGCCTTAACTACTACAGGTGATGGCGTTTTTCTTGGAATTTTATCCTTTGATGATACTATGAAAACTCAAGGATCCCAAGGAGGAATGAAAGGCGGAGGTGGAGCTGGAGGCGGAGCAGAAGGTTCCGACCAAGGTGCAGGTGCAGGGAATGCAGGAACTAAAGGAAATAGAGAAAAGCCCATAGGAAAAGAAATGACAATATGCGATATTATACAGAATGGGAATATAGAGAATTTAATGTTTTCTAAGGATGAAAAGTTGCTTGCGGCTCAATATACAAAGGGAAATGCAAGGTGTATTCGTGTTTACACTATAGGAAGTGGTGAACTTATAAATGTAAAATTTGAGGAAGAATATCCTCTAAATAAAGTTGATGTAGTATTCGATAGATTCGAAAAGGAAAAAATGATATATAAGGTAGTTCCTAAAAGTGATCAAGATAAAAATAATGAGTTTGTAGGTCAATGGGAAATGAGTACAAAGAATTTTAAAATAAAAAAGGCAGAGTAATTTTTAAATAATATGTTCATAGTGTATAATAACTATGGACATATTATTTTATAAATTTTTAAGGAGCCATAGATTATGAAAAAATGGGGAGACAAGAGGTATAACAGCTTAAATTATTTTTTAAGAGAGAAATTCGGGGAAAAGGTTTTTAAAATTTCTCTTGATGCAGGTTTCTCTTGTCCAAATCGTGATGGAACTATAAGTAAAGGTGGATGCATTTACTGTAGTGAAAGAGGTTCAGGGGATTTTGCCGGAAATAGAAATTTTTCTATTGATAAACAATTTAAAGAAATACAAGAAGTTATGAGTAAGAAGTGGAAAAAAGGTAAGTACATAGCCTATTTTCAAGCATACACAAATACTTATGCAAGTATTAGAAAATTGAGAGAAAAGTATCAGGAGGCAGTAAGTAAAGAAGGGGTAGTTGCCTTGGCAATTGCTACTAGACCGGATTGCTTAAGTGATGAAGTTATAGAACTAATTAAAGAATATAATGACAGGCTTTACACATGGGTAGAATTAGGATTACAAACAGTAAATGAGGATACTGCAAAATATATAAATAGAGGATATAAACTTTCAGTATTTGAAGATGCTTTAGAAAGGCTTAGAAGTAGAAATATTGATGTTGTTGCGCATACTATTTTTGGCTTGCCAGGTGAGTCACATAAGGAAATGCTAGACACTATTAGATATTTAGCTACTAAGGACATTCAAGGTGTTAAAATGCACTTATTACATTTACTTAAAGGAACACCTTTAGTTAAAGTATATAACCAAGGGAAATTAACTTTTCTAGAAAAAGAAGAATATATAGATTTGATTTGTGAGGCTATAGCATTGCTTCCACCTAGAGTAGTAATTCATAGATTAACTGGGGATGCTCCAAGAGATTTAATAATTGGTCCTATGTGGAGCCTTAAAAAATGGGAGATTTTAAATGCTATAGAAGAAAAGCTAGAGAAGGATGATCTTTACCAAGGAAAGCTATATAGAGCAAATGGGTTTACTTCAAAGTAAACCCATTTTATATATTATATAGCATTTTGCATTAACTCTGAATATTCATAGATATACCTATCTGCAACCTTAGAGATATCTGGCATCTGGTTAATAGATGCAGTATCATGAATTCCTATTACCTTCATACCAGCAGACTTAGCTCCAATAACTGCTGGTAGAATATCTTCAAATACTATGCATTCTTCAGGAGCTACACCTAGCTTTTGGGCAGTAAGAAGATAAACATCAGGAAATTGCTTTCCACGAGTTACCTCATCGGTTCTAGTTATAGTATCAAAATAATCATATATTCCTGTTTGAGTTAAAGCCGCTTCAAGTAATAGTTGACAGTTACTAGTAGCTAGTCCGATTTTAATACCTAAGGACTTAAGAAAAGTTAAATATCTTTTTACTCCAGGTTTTAGCTTTACGTTATGCTTATATTCATTATAAGCCATTTGATTCCACTCATTTACTATTTCTTCAATACTTTCATGTAAGTTAAATCTATCTTTAAAATACACGGCTGTTTCATCAAAGCTTAAATGTTCTATCTCAGATTTTATATTTGTAGGACATTCTATATTTCTCTTACCTAAAAAATCTATATTGATTTTTATCCATACCCACATAGAGTCGATTAAGGTTCCATCCATATCAAAAATAGCACCTTTAATATTATCTAGCATTAAATCACCTTCTTGCATGTAAATTGTAATATTCTATTAGACAGCATAAAAAACTATAGTAGATACAATAGTACCTAAAAGCACTCCCCCAAGAACATCTGTAGGATAATGGACCCCTAAATATATTCTAGAAATACCAACTAAAGAGGCTGTAATAAGGGATAATATCATTAAGCTTGGGAAAATAAAGGATACTGTAGTGGCTATAGAAAAAGCAGCAGTTGTATGACCAGATGGAAAGGAATATTCGTCTATGCCGATTTTTTTTATTTTAAGATTACTCATTTTTATAAAAGGTCTAATTCTATTAACAGAAGTTTTTATAAGTTTAGAAACGAGGGTTGTAATTAATAAGGTGGATGAAGTCTTTATTCCGAGAATACGAATATTCTCGTTTGAACTTAGTAAGGTTGTTAGACAGAATATTATACAAAATGCCAAAGAACCAAGATAAGTTACAGGGATCATAACAAAATCCAAGGTTTTACAATTCATTGAATTATTTAGTGCTTTTAATAAAACTCTATCTTGGCGTTGTATTTTCTCAAATAAAGTATTCAAACTAGACCCCCCTCAAAATTACTACTTCAATTTTAACATAATTAATTAATGTATTACAAATATATATTAATTTTAGAGTATAATTTTTAACACTTTGTTTAGAGGGGGTTAATATTTATGTATTTTTTAAAATTCTCTATTGAATATTTTAGTTTTTTCTTTATTGTTAAAATCATCTGTTGAATCTAGAGATAATTTTTTTAGTATATTTTCCATCCATTCATTGTTTAGTGATATAGATACTTCCGAATCATCAGCGAATCTATCTAATATCTCTCTTCCTTTTTCTTTTGGAATTATAGCCTTAGGACCGCCTACGCATCCACCAACGCAGCCCATTCCTTCAATGAAGTTCGCGTCCAATTGACGATCCTTTGTTTTAGTAAGGATTTCACGACATTCTTTTACTCCATTTCCTTGAATGACCTTTACTAGTTTAGCCTTTTCTGGGAAAAGATTTTTAATAGCTTCGTGTATAGCAATAGAGACGCCACCTGTACGACCGTATAGTCTTCCTTCTCTAGAAGCATATTCTGTAGCTAAGTCATTTTCTAAAAGAGATGGATCGATGTCGAAAACATCAAAAATGTCTTTTAGTTCCTGAAAAGTTAGTACATAATCTATTATACCAACTAAGTCTTTTTCCTTTGCCTCAGATTTTTTAGCAATGCAAGGACCTATAAATACAACCTTGCAATCTGGATTAAGTTCTTTAAGTATTTTCCCAGCTGCTATCATAGGAGATATAGAAGGAGAAACATGAGGAAGAAGTTCTTCAAACTGTTTCTTTAGCATAGCAATCCACATAGGACAACAGCAGGAGGTTATCATAAAATCGTTTGTTTTATTAACTAGATGATCAAATTCCACTGCTTCTTTTATGGTAAGCATATCAGCAAAGAAAGCAACTTCAACCATATCGGTAAAGCCAAGTTGCTTAAAGGCAGCTCTAAGTTGGTCTATAGTTACATTTTCGCCAAATTGTCCGATTATGGATGGGGCAACTGCTGCAATTACTATGCTCTCCTTATTTAAAATATCTATTAAAGGAATAAATTCTACTCTATCTAAAATACTTCCTGTAGGGCAGCCATCTACACAAAACCCACAATCAGTACACTTATCTAAGGAAATATAACTTGAATTCGTATTTTGATCTATTAATATTGCATCAAAAGGGCAAGATTTTTGGCAGATAGTTTTTCCTTCTTCATCTAAGCAATCCATTGAACAATTCCTAATTTTATGCACAATTTTATGAGTTAATTCATAATTTCTTATAGCTTTTTTAAGATTTTCTAAAAAGTTGTCATCATAATTTACAGTAACACCGCAAAGTAAGGAAATGGTTTTTCCTAAACTATCTTTATCGATACTTTCATCATTCATGATGCTTAATATTGTTTCGTCAAAGTTATTGTTATAATATGATCTAACTAAAGACTTGAATAATTTGCCGTATTTTGGATTCATGTTGAAAACCTCCTTTTATTTAGAGTATTCGTACTTACTAAATGGAAGATATATTTATATTAAACAATATAGATGATAAATATGTAAAGGAAAATAAAAAAGGAATTGCATTACACAATTCCTTGGTCGGGGTAGCAGGGCTCGAACCCGCGGCCTCATGGTCCCAAACCACGCGCGCTACCATCTGCGCTATACCCCGTAAACATTAACATTATATACTCCCTAAGAATAAAAGTCAATATTATTTACTGTTATTAATGGTGTAACTGGTAATACCATTATTGTCACTCCAGTTGAAATAAGTCTTTTTTGTTTTGCTTATGTATAATGCATAGGTTATTCCGTTGGATCCATCCTTAGTAGCTTTAATTTCAAGTTTTCCTTTAGTTGGAATAGAGAAGGTTTTAGGTGAATTTTTAAGTTGAAAAGAATTTGAAACTGGTTGTCCGTTAAACGAAATTTGTATACTATCTCCATCTTCTTCAGCGTAGTCCCACAAGGCAATTTCCATAGTAGTATCCGTTGTACTAAGAGATATTTCGTAGTCTTTTTTAGGAATTGCTTGATCTTTTGAAAGCATAATTTGACCTGGAGATATACTTTTAACAGGACTAATAACTACTGCAGAAAGACCAGTTTTAGGAGTTAATATTAAAATAAGTATGTTACAGCTTATATTAATAAACCAAGTTATAGCAAAGAGGATGCATAGCTTGGCAATTATTTTTTCAATAAAGTGAACTTTGAAGATTTTAGCTACTAAGAATAATATTATGCAGGCTGCCGTACCAATTACGCTCATACCCAGTAATATGTTGGCAAGAATGATTACAATATCAAGCATCGATGGCTCTCCTCACCTCAAAATGTAAAAACCTAGTAAAAAATGTTGTTATAAGTAAAAAAATAATATAACAAAGAAATAATTGCTAATTTACTTATAGGTAATACAATTATATACCATAATTCTTAATTATGGTATATAATTTTAAATCTAAATTTTAATATATTCAAATAAAATTATTAATTTTTATTGCTTGCTCTTATCTCCCTCACCTCTTGTGGGAACTAAAGATATAATAAATCCAATGAATATTGATACGAGTGAAGGAGCTATAATATTTATATATACTATATAACGGGTCTTCGTAAGTACCAAGGCACATATGCCAGTTATCAGAACTGTAATAATAAAAATAGAAATAATAAATTTTGACATGGAGTGCAGATATTTTTCATATATCCTATGCCTAGTTGGACCACTTATTACAGCTCTAAAGGTGAAATATGAAATAAAAATGAGGACAATATCTATTACTGCAGAAATTAGAAAATTTTTCATCAACTAACACCCTCTCTAGAAAAAATGTTAGTTCTATTTTTCCCATATATTTATTTTTTAGACCTCTCTTTGGTGAAATTGTATGGATTAAGTTTAGAATATAAGAATTTTACGACGTAAAATTCTTAGTGACCAGTAACCAATTCCCAGTAACCAGTTTTATTAATTCTACTGGCAACTGGTTACTGGTTACTCAAGAAAAATGCGTCGCATTTTTCTTAAATTAAATAACAAAAAAAGCAGCCAGCATCTTAATGAAACTAACTGCTTAGTATGTTAAATTTTATTTTCTAAGTACATTTCTCCTACTTTATAAACATCCCCAGCACCTATAGTAATTAGTAAATCTCCATCTTTTAGATTATCCTGTAGATACTTTGTTATAGCTTCAAAACTGTGGAGGTTTTTGCAATCTACTCCCTTTTCTCTTAATTTGTTTCCAAGGTCATCAGAGCTTACAATGCCGGAATCTTTTTCTCTTGCTGCATAAATATCTGCAAGGATGAGAGTGTCTGCATCAAAAAATGCTTCGGAAAATTCATCAAATAAAGTAATAGTTCTAGAATAAGTGTGCGGCTGGAATACACAAAATATTCTATTATGTGAGAATTTTTTAGCTGCACTTAAGGCCGCCTTTATTTCAGTAGGATGATGAGCATAATCATCTACCACAGTTACTCCGTTTAACTTACCTTTAAGCTCAAAGCGTCTGTGAGTTCCATGAAAGCTTAAAAGACCTTCTTCAATAAAAGATTTTTCTATATTTAAAGCTAAAGCTGCGCTAATGCTTGCTAAAGCATTTAAGATATTGTGCTCTCCTGGAACATTAAGAGAAATATTTAATATTTTATTTTCCTTATAATAAACATCGAAACTCCCGCATCCATTATTAAAGGTTATGTTTTTAGCTCTAACATCTCCACTTTTAATTCCAAAGGTAATTACATTACAAGAAGATGCTTCTGCAACCTTCAAACATCTTGTATCATCACTATTAGTAATTAAGTATCCTTCTTTTGGTATTAAACTAGCAAACTTTTCAAAGGCTTCTTGTATTTCATAAATATCTTTGTAAAAATCCAAGTGATCTGCTTCTATGTTTAAAATAATACCTACAAAAGGATAAAATTTTAGAAAAGAAGCTTTATACTCACAAGCCTCAGTAATGAAATACTGGCTATTTCCAACCCTTACGTTACCATTTATAATATCTAAGTTTCCACCAACTAATATGGTTGGATCTAAATTAGCACAAAGTGTTATATGTGAGAACATAGAAGTGGTTGTTGTTTTACCATGAGTGCCTGAAACAGCAACATTATAGTTATGCCCTTTCATTATGCTGCCTAAAAATTCTGCCCTGTCCATTATAGGTATGTTAAGATTTTTTGCTTTTATAAGCTCAGGGTTGTCTTCAGGAATTGCAGCTGTGTAAACTAGAAGATCTACATTATTAATATTATCTTCTTTATGACCTATGTATATTTCTGCCCCCATTTGCTTTAGATGGTTTGTTAAAGGCGATTCATCTCTATCAGATCCAGAAACACTATAGTCGTTGTTAAGTAGTATTTCTGCAAGACCACTCATACTAACTCCACCGATTCCAACAAAATGTACTTTTTTATCTCTATCTTTCATATAATCAAATGTCAAGTTATTCATCTCCTTAAAAGCTTGATAAAAATACTTCTATTTAATCATTATATACAACTTTTAAGAAATGCAACACACATATGGAATAAATAATTAAATTATTTTTGTTCACAATATAATTAAATAACAGATTAGTGAAATTTAATGTTGATAATATCATATAATTAGACTAAAATAGTGAATAATAAAACGATTTCCTTAGTAAAAATTCGTAAAAAAGTAGTAGGAGTGTAATATGCAAAAATTTAATAGAAATCAAAGAATTACAGCAATTACAAAAATCTTAATCGAAAATCCCAATAAAGTAATTAACTTAAATAAATTTACAGAATTATTTAATGCTGCAAAATCTACCATAAGTGAAGATATTGTAGTAGTAAGAGAAACATTACATAGATTATCCATGGGCAATATAGAAACAATTTCTGGAGCGGCTGGTGGAATAAAATATATCTGTGGAACTTCAGAGGAAAATACAAACAAGTTTGCAGAAGAATTGTGCATAATTTTACAGGATAAGCAAAGAATAGTACCGGGTGAATTTATGTATATAAGTGACATAATGTTTAATCCACAAATTGTTCAAAAGGCAGCAGTTGTTTTAGCATCAAAATTTATTAAAGAGCAAATCGATTATGTAGTTACTATAGAGACAAAGGGTATACCATTAGCGTATGAAGTTGCTAAAATGCTAGGTGTCAATCTAGTAATAGTTAGAAGAGATAGCAAGGTTACAGAAGGACCAACTGTGTCAATAAACTACATTTCAGGCTCTAGTAGAAGAATTCAAACCATGTCTCTTTCAAAAAAATCAATTAATAAAGGAAGCAAGTGTATATTTATTGATGACTTTATGAAAGCTGGAGGAACTGCTCTTGGGATAATTAACTTGCTAAAAGAATTTGAAAGTGAACTTATTGGAATAGGTGTTCTTATAGACAATATCAATACCAGTAAAAAACTTGTGCATGAATATTTTTCTATTATAAAATTTAGTGGTATAGATGAAAATGATAATCCGATACTGCAACCAGATAAAATTCTTAAAAAATAAAATTTTCTAAAAATTTTCAAGTTAAAAGAAGGAAAAAGATAAATTATGGAGAATACTATATGTAAAGCATCATTGGAGGTGGAATTCAATGCAAATTACAGATGTTAGAATTAGAAAAATTTCTGCTGAAGGAAAAATGAAAGCGATTGTATCAGTAACTTTTGATAATGAATTTGTAGTTCATGATATTAAAGTTATTGAAGGACAAAATGGTCTTTTCATAGCTATGCCTAGTAGAAAAACTCCTACGGGAGAATTTAAAGATATAGCGCATCCAATAAATACTGATACAAGACAAAAAATCCAACAATCTATTCTAGATGAGTATGAAAAAGTAAAAAATAGTGATTCAGATAACGAAGAAATAGCAATTGAAGCTGAGTAATAAAAAGGAGTAAACACTCCTTTTATTACTTTTTTGTATTTTATGGCGGGTTTATTGAAAAAATGGATCGAAACTTTATTATATTATGATGTATAATAAGGTTGAAAAAACATTACATATAAAATATAATATAATAGGTGTGAAAGTTAAAGCGTAGCATATACGAGTTAATAGGATATATTATACCGTGTAAAGAGGTGTTGGGATTGTATCAAAGTGCTATAATTCTTGCGGCAGGCAAAGGGAAAAGAATGAAATCAAAACTGCCTAAAGTATTACACAAGGTATGCGGCAAGGAAATGGTAAATCAAGTAATAGATACTATAAAGAAATGTGATATAGAAGATGTTAATCTTATAATTGGTAATGGAGCAGAAGAAGTAGAAAAAGCTACAAAGGATAGAAACATTACTTATTCTATACAAGAAGAACAACTAGGAACTGGTCATGCATTAAAGTGTTCTAGGAATTTCTTAGAAGGAAAGGTTGGTGTTGTAGCTGTATTTACAGGAGATGCTCCTTTAATTACGGAATCCACAATAAGGAAATTTATTCACTACCATATAGATAATGGATTTAAAGCAACTATACTAACCTCCCTAGTAGATGATCCTACTGGATATGGAAGAATAATAAGAAATGAAAATGGGGAAGTTGAAAAGATAGTAGAGCATAAAGACTGTACTTTAGAAGAATTAAAAGTAAATGAAATAAATTCTGGAATGTATTGTTTTGAAATAAAAGAATTACTAGAAAACCTAGATAAGCTAAACAATAATAATTCACAAAAGGAATATTATTTAACGGATATTATTGAAATACTGAAAAGTATGGGATATAGAGTAGGCGCAATTAATGTAGATGAAGAAGAAGTTAAGGGAATCAACTCTAGAGTTCAACTTGCTGAAGCTGAAGAGATAATGAAACTAAGAGTAAATAATATACATATGGAAAACGGGGTAACAATAATTGACCCTAAAAACACATATATAGGAATTGACGTACAAATAGGGTCAGATACTGTAATATATCCAGGGAATATACTTGAAGGTAAAACAATTATAAAAGAAGGCTGCACACTTTATGCAAATTCTAGGATAAAGGATAGCATTATTGAAGATGGAGTTACAGTTCAAAACTCTGTAATTCTTGAAAGTAAGATTGGTAAAAATACTACTGTTGGACCTTTTGCTTATATAAGACCTGAAAGTAATATAGGAGAAAGTGTTAGAATTGGTGACTTTGTAGAAGTTAAAAAATCAACTATTGGAAATAATACAAAAGTATCACATTTAACCTATATTGGAGATGCAGAGATTGGTAAAGACTGTAACTTTGGATGCGGTACAGTAATTGTAAATTATGACGGTAAAAATAAATACAAAACAATAATAGGAGATAACTCTTTTATTGGATGTAATGTAAACTTAGTTTCTCCAATTGAAATAGAGAGCAACACATATATAGCAGCAGGCTCAACTATTACAAAGAAAGTTCCTAGTGGAGCCTTAGCGGTTGCAAGGGCAAAACAATCAAACAAGGAAAATTGGGTAAAGATAAAGGGACTTAATAAAGAATAAATTAAGAAGCAAATTTAGGAGTAAATAATAGAAAACAATATTTTGGAAAAATTTAAGGAGGTTTACACATGATATCCCATGGTAAGAATATTAAAATCTTTACGGGAAACGCAAATCCATCATTAGCAAAGGAAATTGCTGATATTTTAGGAGTTGCAGTTGGAAATTCTAAGGTTGGAAAATTTAGTGATGGAGAAATATCTGTAACTACAAATGAAACAGTTAGAGGTACAGATGTATTCCTTGTTCAACCAACACATGCACCAGTAAATGACCACTTGATGGAACTATTAATAATGATTGATGCTTTCAAAAGAGCATCTGCGGGAAGAATAACTGCAGTAATACCATACTATGGTTATGCTAGACAAGATAGAAAGGCTAAGGCTAGAGATCCAATTACTGCAAAACTAGTTGCAGACCTAATTACAACTGCTGGAGCAGATAGAGTACTTACTATGGACTTACATGCTGCTCAAATACAAGGATATTTTAATGTGCCTGTAGATAATTTAATCGGTGCACCTATTCTTGCAAAATATTTTATAGAAGAAGGATTCAAGGATAGAGACGATGTAGTAGTTGTTTCACCAGACCTAGGAAGTGTAACAAGAGCGAGGGATTTTGCAGATAGATTAAATGCTCCAATAGCTATAATTGACAAGAGAAGACCAAGAGCTAATGTTTGTGAAATAATGAATATAATAGGCGATATTAAAGATAAAACTGTAATCTTAATTGATGATATGATAGATACTGCTGGAACTATAACAAATGGTGCAAATGCTTTAGTTGCAAGAGGAGCAAAAGAAGTATACGCTTGTTGTTCTCATGGAGTGCTATCAGGACCAGCTTTTGAAAGAATAGAAGAAAGTGTAATTAAGAAGCTTATTGTATTAAATACTATAGGATTACCTAAAGATAAGATTAGTGAGAAGTATGAAATATTATCTGTTGCACCTATTTTTGCAGAAGCTATTAAGAGAATATATGAAGATGTATCAATAAGTAAATTATTTGTATAATTTTAATAAAGCATGTGGGGTACTATTAAAGCCTACATGCTTTTATTAATGAATTGTAACTTTTATTTAAACTTATTGTGTTAGTTATTTAAAACTCAATGAAATATGATACATTATAATTAAAAGAAATCTGGAGGTAAGTTAACTTATGGATGGGACTATCGGTAAAATACTAATTGTTGACGATGATGTGAACATATGTGAAGTAATTAAAATGTACTTAGAGAATTCGGGATATTCTACTAAAACCTGTTATGATGGGAAGGCAGCTCAAGAGGCATTTTTAGAATATAGACCGGATTTAGTTTTACTAGATATAATGATTCCACACATTGATGGAATTGATTTACTTAAATGGATTAGAAAGGATTATGAAACGCCTATAATAATGCTTACAGCTAAAGGAGAAACCTTTGATAAAGTATTATCTTTAGAGCTAGGAGCTGATGATTATATTGTAAAACCTTTTGAACCAAAAGAGATGATTGCTAGAATTAAGGCGGTTTTAAGAAGATATAATATTGAAGGAGAAAATAAGGAAGTTTTAGAGTTTTCAGGACTTTCTATTGATATAAATTCTTATACAGCTACATATGAAGGAAATGAGTTAAAAATGCCCCCAAAAGAATTTGAGCTTTTGTATTATCTTGCTAATAATAAAAATAAGGTTTTTACTCGAGAACAATTACTTTGTGAGGTTTGGGGCTATGATTATCCAGGAGATTCAAGGACAGTGGATGTCCACATTAAAAGACTAAGAGAAAAGATTCAAGGTGGGTCAAATTGGCAAATAGAAACAGTTTGGGGTGTAGGGTATAAGTTTGAGGTGAAGTAAATGAAAAAGAAAGGTTTATTTTCTAAGATGATGGCAACTTTTACCCTGATTATTTCCATTAGTTTTATTATATTAGCAGCATTTTTATCATTGTGGTTTGAAGGGTATTTTTTTGAACAAAGGAAAGTTCAGGTTATAGCAGAATCACAATTGGTAGCCAATGCCGCCATTCAATATCTGTATGGTGTAAGTCCTATTAGCAAGACCAATGAAATAATAGAATATGTTTCTAAATATTCTTCAACGGACATACTGCTTTTTGATAGGTATGGTTATGTTTATGCAGTATCTAATGCTGACCATAAAAAGTATATAGGTACACAACTTTTAACAAATGATCTTGAAAAATTAAGACAAGGTGAAGTTATTGAGAAGAAAAATAACTATGACAGTGTGTTTAATATGTCGGTGCATTCTTATGAAATTCCTATTTCTTATAGGGGACTTTTTCAAGGATCAATAGTAATGAATACACCTTTAAGTGAAATAAGGGAACCTTTAAAAAGAGTTTATCAAATTATATGGATGTCGGCTGTTCTTGCTATCATATGTTCAAGTATTATAGTATATTATTTTTCTCAAAGGATAATAATTAAACCTCTGGCTAAGATTAACGGTGTTGCAAGAAAGATATCCAGAGGTGAAGTAGGTAAGAGGGTAGACATTGAGTCTAATGATGAAATAGGAGAATTAGCTAAGTCTTTCAATTCCATGGCAGATTCTTTGCAGGAAGTTGAAAATAATAGAAGAGACTTTATATCTAATGTATCTCATGAACTCAGATCACCTATAACTTCTATTAAAGGGTTTATAGGTGGGATATTAGATGGAGTGATACCTAAGGAAAAAGTGGAATATTATCTTTCTATTACCTATGAAGAAATTCAAAGACTTACAAGACTTATTAATGATCTTTTAGATTTATCTGCTATTGAGGCTGGCAAGTTTACACTAAATATTAAAGAACATGACATAAACGAAATAATAAGAATTTCTATAATAAAATTTGAAACAGTAATAAAGAAAAAAAAGATAAATGTTGATATATGGCTAGAAGACAAGGCAATAAATGTATTTGCGGATAGAGATAAAATAGTTCAAGTACTAACTAATTTAGTTGACAATGCTACTAAATATGTTGAAGAAGGCGGAAAAATAGAAATAAGGACAAAATTAAAGGGACCTAAGGTATTTGTATCTGTTTATAACGATGGACCTAACATATCTGATGAAGATGCAAAACACATATGGGAAAGATTTTATAAAAGTGACAAATCAAGAACATCTAAAGCTAGTACAGGACTTGGATTAGCTATTGTAAGGAGAATATTAACTCAGCATGGTGAAGATATTTGGTTTGAGAATAAGGAAAATAGAGGTGTTATATTCACCTTTACACTAAAAAGAGCTTAAAGAAAGGTTGGGAGGTGATATTTTGGACGATAGAAATGATGGCGTTAATGAAAGAGACAATATTGAAGAAGTATCTTGGGAAGATGTTAATAAAAATAAATGTGGAGAGATAAAGTTTATAAAGAAAAAAAATCCTTTCAAAAATTTTTTTAGATTAGTTAGCTTTGTTTTAATAGCTGTTTTATCTGGAGCTATAACATCTAATTACATTATTGAAAAAAGATATTCTGAATTATTGGGAAATAGCAGCAAAAATACAGGTACTGCAAAAAATAATATAAGCTTAGAAGAGAGTAAAATAAGTTCATCTAATGATGAAATAGCTAAGGTGGCTGAAAAGGTTGGACCAACTGTGGTGGGGATAGTTAAAACTTCTAAGGGCAGTAATTTAGGCATACCAGATAAAAGCAGTGGTTCAGGGATTATTTTTGATACTAATGGGTATATAGTTACTAACTATCACGTTATTCAAGATGCTGAAAATATTTTAGTTAAACTAGCTAATGGAATAAATTATATAAATGCTAAGCTTATAGGTTCTGATCCAACTTCTGATTTAGCTGTAGTAAAAATAGATGCTAAAAATCTTCCAACAGCAAAATTTGGGGATTCTTCAAAGGTAAGAGTTGGAGATTTGGCAATTGCTATAGGGAATCCACTAGGAGAGGAACTTGCTGGTACAGTAACTGCAGGAATAATAAGTGCAAGAAATAGAAAGATACAATATGGAGGGGCTATATATAAAGTTCTTCAAACTGATGCTGCAATAAACCCAGGTAATAGCGGAGGCGCATTGTGTAATTCAAGTGGAGAAGTAATAGGAATAAATAGCTTAAAGTTAACAGATTCACAATTTCAAGATGTAGAAGGCATAGGTTTTGCCATATCAATAAACGAGGCAAATGGAATAATACAAGAAATCATGAAATATGGAAGGGTAGCAAGACCTAGATTGGGCATATATGGAAGAAATACTATTTTAGAAGATAGTAGTGAAGTAAAAGGTGTATATGTTAGTGAAGTCATAAAAGATAGCGGTGCAGAGAAAGCTGGAGTGATACCAGGAGATATTATCGTTCAACTGGATGGTAAAAGCATTACGCAGTTTGAAGACATTACAGAGATAATTGAGAAGCATAAAATTGGAGATGTTGTATCAGGTAAAATATGGAGAAAAGGTAAAACTATAAATATAAAAATAACTCTTACTGATATTAACATAGTAAAATAGAAATATAAACCCATGGATATGCATCCTGGGTTTATACTATTGTCACTTTATTAAATATGTTTTTTAATGTATTATATTTAAGTGAAGAAAACTGTATTTTAGGTAAAAAAGACCTTGGAGGGAAATTTATGTACTTGATAGTGGGTTTGGGAAATCCAGGTAAGGAATACGAGCACACAAGACACAATGTAGGTTTTGATGTTATTGATTTGATGTCAAAGAAGTATAATATTGATCTGAATAGGAAAAAATTTAAAGGTGTTTATGGAGACGGAAATATATGTGGTGAAAGAGTAATGTTTTTAAAGCCCATGACTTATATGAATTTAAGTGGAGAGAGCATAAGAGAAGTCTTAAATTTCTATAAGATTACAAATGATAATATTATAATAATATACGATGATATAAGTCTTCAGGTTGGGAAGATGAGAATAAGGGAAAAAGGTAGTGCTGGTGGGCACAATGGAGTAAAAAGTATAATATCAAATTTAAATAGTGAAATCTTTACCAGAATAAAAGTTGGTGTTGGAGAGCCAGAATACAGCAACTTGGTTTCACATGTATTAGGGAAATTTTCTGATGAGGAAAGAAGTAAGCTAGATAAGGTGTTTGAAGAAATTCATAAGGTAGTAGAAGTTATAATAACTAAAGGTGCCTCTGAAGCCATGAATAAGTTCAATGGATTTAAGGTAGAGTAGTAATTGAGAGGTGTGTACTTATGAGATTAAAGGGGCTTATGCAACCTTTAATGGAAAATGAAAAATTTAATAATGTAATGAATAGAATACATAATAACCAATTTCCAATTGAAATTACTGGTGTTTTAGAATCGGGAAGAGGATATTTAATTAATGGAATATATGAGAAGGAAAATAGCTCTATTTTTATTTTTACGAATAGTGATGTAGATGCTAAAAATCTTTATGAAGATTTATCTTTTTACATACCTAATACATATTATTTTCCTACTAAACAAGTGGTATTTTATAATATTTATGCTATTTCTGGTGACTTAAGATGGGAGAGACTAAAGGTTATTAGAGAGATGCTAAGGGAAGGAAAGAAAATTATTGTTACTTCTATAGAAGCGCTTGCATCTGCATATATTTCTCCAGAGCTTTATAATAAATATACTTTAAAATTGTCTGTTGGAGAAACAGAGGATCTTGAAGAAATAGGGAAAAAACTAATTCAAAGTGGGTATGAGAGAGTTAATATAGTAGAAGGAAAGGGAGAATTTTCAATAAGGGGAGGAATACTGGATATTTATTCTCCAATACTTTCTACACCATACAGAATAGAATTCTTTGGTGATGAGATTGATTCCATTAGAAGTTTTAATAGTGAATCCCAAAGAAGTATAGAAAAATTTAATTCTGTTGAAATTTTTCCTGCAAAGGAAATGATATTAACAAAAGAAAATATAAATAAGGCTTATAAAGAAATAGAAGAAGATTTAAAAAAGGTTCCAGAAGAAAAAATAAAAAAAGATACATTAAGCAATTTAGAATCGCTGATGGAAAACTGGAGTTTTGATAACATTGATAGTTTTTTACCATATTTTTATGATGAGACATCAAATCTACTAGATTATATGAAGAACAGCTTAATAATCATAAATGATTCTCAAAGGTGTATTGGAAAGTTTGAAAGTGTTTATTTTGAGTTTATAGAAAATTGTAAGGATTTTATACAAAAGGGCAGCATATTACCTAGACAATTAGAATTAATGAACAATAAAGACCTTATGATAGAAAAACTGAAAGAATCAAGAGTAGTATTATTAGATATTATTAGTAAAGGAAAAAACATCTTTAAACCTATCTATGCTGAAGAATTTTTTCAATCCAGCTTAAGTGGGTATAATGGAAAGCTAGAGTTGCTTTTAGATGAAGTTAAGGATAAAAAAGCTAAAGGGTATAGAACTATAATACTTAGTGGTACTAGACCTAGGGGAGAAAGGTTAGTTGAAACCTTAAAAGATAAAGATATTGAAAGTGTATACAAGGATGTAGTTGACAGCGTTAAATGTGGAGAGGTTATCATAACCTTTGGTAATCAGATAAAAGGTTATGATTTTCCTGAATTGAAATTAAGTATTATATCTGATAAAGAGGTTTTTGGAAAATCAAAGAGAAGGCATCAAAAGGTTAATAAAAAAGGCATAGGTAAAATTAAAAGTTTTACTGAACTTAAACCTGGCGATTATGTAGTTCATACAAATCATGGTATTGGTGTATATAAAGGTATAAAGCAGCTAGAAGTTCAGGGACATAAAAAGGATTATTTAGAATTAAGCTATAGCTCAGGTGATAAGCTTTATGTGCCTGTGGAACAATTGGATTTAGTTCAAAAATATATAGGTACGGAAGGTAAGGCTCCTAAGGTAAGCAAGCTTGGTGGAAGCGACTGGAGTAAAGCTAAGAGTAAAGTAAAAAGTGCTATCAATGAAATAGCTGAAGAATTAGTGAAGCTATACGCTATAAGGTCTACGCTAAAAGGCCACAAGTTTTCTAGTGATACAGTTTGGCAAAAGCAGTTTGAGGAAGAATTTCCTTATGAAGAAACTCCTGATCAAATTGTGGCTATAGAAGAAATAAAAAATGATATGGAATCTGAAAAGGTTATGGATAGATTACTTTGCGGAGATGTAGGTTATGGAAAGACAGAAGTGGCAGTGAGGGCTGCATTTAAGGCAGTGATGGATGGAAAACAAGTAGCTTTTTTAGTGCCAACTACCATACTTGCAGAACAACATTACAATAATCTAGTTCATAGATTTTCAGATTTTCCAGTAAGAATCGATATGATAAGTAGATTTAGAACTATAGCACAGGTAAAATCAACTTTGATGGAGGTAAAAGCCGGTAATGTAGATATTCTTATTGGTACCCATAGAATACTTCAAAAAGATGTCCAGTTTAAGGATTTGGGACTTTTAATTGTAGACGAAGAGCAGCGATTTGGAGTTACTCATAAAGAAAAGATAAAAAATCTAAAAAAGAACGTAGATGTATTAACATTAACTGCTACACCTATACCTAGAACACTTCATATGTCTTTAACTGGTATAAGAGATATAAGTGTAATAGAAACTCCTCCTGAGGAAAGGTACCCAGTTCAAACTTATGTTGTAGAGTTCAATGAGCAACTTATTTCAGATGCTATAACTAGAGAAGTAGATAGAGGTGGTCAAGTCTATTTTGTTTATAATAGAGTAGAAAATATTAAAGAAATGGCTTCCTATTTATCAAAACTTTTACCAGGGATTAGGATTGCTGTAGCTCATGGACAGATGCCTGAACGAGAGCTGGAAAAGGTAATGCTTGACTTTATGAATAAGAAATATGATATGCTGCTTTGTACTACAATTATTGAAACGGGTCTTGATATTCAAAATGCAAATACAATGATTATTTATGATGCAGATAAATTTGGATTATCTCAGCTTTACCAGTTAAGAGGTAGAGTAGGAAGAACTAATAGAATTGCATATGCTTACTTAACATATAGAAAGGATAAGGTTTTAACAGAGGTAGCAGAAAAAAGATTAAAGGCAATAAAGGATTTTACTGAACTGGGATCTGGCTTTAAAATAGCTATGAGAGATTTAGAAATAAGAGGATCTGGGAATATTGTAGGTGCAGCTCAACATGGTCACATGGCTTCAGTTGGATATGACCTGTATTGCCGAATGCTAGAAGATACTATTAAGTTAGTTAGAGGGGAGATAGATAAGGAACCATTTGAAACTACAATTGATCTAAAAGTGGACGCTTACATACCAAGCGACTACATAGATGATGAAGTCCAGAAAATCCAGGTTTATAAAAAGATTGCAAGTATTGATTCTAAAGAAAGCATGATGGACATTCAAGAAGAAATAGAAGACAGATTTTCTGATATTCCACTTTGTATATATAATCTTATAAATATAGCCTATTTGAAGAGTGTAGCTAATAAGATTGGCATCGAGGAAATAAAAGAAAGACCTGTGGAAGTTGAAATTAAGTTCCAAAGCAGAGATTTTGTTAATCAAGGATTAATAAAAAATATAATTAAAAAGTATAACAAAAGAATGAGTTTCAAGGTTGGGCAAGAACCAGTTTTGGGATTTTCACTTAAGGATGTTAAAAAGACAGAACTAATACAAAATTTGAAAGAATTTCTTGAATATATTCAATCAGTGGTTGAAACACCATAGAATTATGTTAAAATAAAGTTATGCCAAAATACAAGATAAGCGAGGGGAAAGAATTGAAAAATATAAAAAAACTAGTTGCTGTTGCAGCAGTGATGATCTTTGGAATATCTACAGTTGGATGTAATATGATAGAGAAAACTCCAGAAGCTATAGCTAAAACTGTAGTAGCTAAGGTAGGAGATAAGAAAATAACAAGAGGAGAATTAGATGCTAATTTCCAAACAGCGCAATTAGTAGCTCAATTAAAACAGCAATATGGTGAAAATTATCTACAAAGTAAAGATGCAGTAAGCTATTTACAGCAATCAAAGAAAAGTATAATAGAATCAATGACAACTGAAGAAGCACTTATCCAGGAAGCAGAAAAACTTAAAGTTGTTCCAACAGAAGAAGAATTGAATAAAACTGTTAATCAACAAATAGAAGATTATAAGAAGTCTCAAAACATAACAGATGATGCAAAACTTGAAGAAGCTTTAAAAGCACAAAATATTACTCTAGCTGGATTAAAGGATTTAATAAAGAGAAATGCTATTATTCAAAAGGTTCAGGAAGCTGCTTTTAAAACTATAAAAGTAGAGGATAAGGAAATCCAAGATTATTACAATAAGTATAAAGATAAATATCCTGTAAAGGCAGATGACTCTACAAAACTTCATTTAGCACACATATTAGTTGCTGATGAGGCAACTGCTAAAAAAATAAAGGCAGAAATAGATAAAGGTGGAGATTTTGCTGCACTTGCAAAACAATATGGAACTGATGCAACCAAAGACAAAGGTGGAGATTTAGGGACAGTAACAGTAGTAAATTCAGGCTTTGATGAAGACTTTATGAATGCAGCAATGCAGCTTAAAGAAGGTGAAGTGTCTGGAGCAATTAAAACTCAATTTGGATACCATATAATTAAATGTATTAAAAGAGAAAATAAACCTGTAAAAACTTTTGCAGAAGCAAAAGAACAAGTTAAAGCTACACTAGAGGACAGTAAGAAGAATGAAGTATGGAATAAAAAGATTGAGGAAGTAAAAACTAACGCAAATATAAAAATATATGAAGATAAATTAGTTTAATTTTAAAAAGATGATACAGTTGTATCATCTTTTTTTAGTATTAAAATTAAACCTATACATTTGTGTATAAAATTACATATTCGTACAGATAATATTACTGAAAATAATTTTTAATAAAAATAATTAAGGAGGTAAAAATCTAGATGAAAGCAACTGGTATTGTTAGACGTATAGACGATTTAGGAAGAGTTGTAATACCAAAAGAAATAAGGAGAACCTTAAGAATCAGAGAAGGAGATCCATTAGAAATTTTTACTGATAGAGAAGGCGGAGTAATTCTTAAAAAATATTCTCCTATAGAAGAATTAAGCAATTTTTCTAGAGAGTATGCAGAAGCATTACAAGCTACAACAGGAGATATTGTACTTATTTGTGACAAAGACAATATTATTTCTATAAGTGGAACTTCTAAGAAAGAATACATGGATAAGAAAATAAGTAATGAAGTAGCAAAAATAATGGAAGATAGAAAGAGTGTTCATTTGGGAGTAAATGGAAGTAAAGTAATACCTATTATAGAAGATGAAGATGTTGATGGAAAATACAATGCCCAAGTAATTTCACCTATAATAGCTGAAGGAGATGCCATTGGCGCAGTAATAATGATATCTAAAGAAGAAAATGCTAAGTTTGGAGAAGTAGAAGTTAAACTTGCTGATACAGCAGCTTCATTTTTAGGCAAGCAAATGGAATAATGATATTTTAATACTTCACTATTAAAAACGAAGGTAGCCTTATCTGCCTTTGTTTTTTTAGTAATAATATCTTCTAATTGCAAATATAAATATTTATACTCAATAAGCAATTTGGAGGTATTATATTGAAAAAACAATCTTTGATAAAAGGAACCTTTATACTAGGCTTTGCAGGTATATTTGCAAAGATTATAGGTATGCTCTTTAGAGTTCCACTAACCATGCTTATAGGAGATGAAGGCTTAGGATATTATCAAATAGCTTATCCCCTATATATGCTGTTTATTGCTGTGGCTTCAGGGGTTCCACTAGCAATGTCAAAAATGATATCGGAAAAGAGTGCAAAAGGAGACCGATTAGGAATATTTGAAGTCCTAAAGGAAGCGCTGCTCCTTATGAGTATATTAGGAGCGGGGACAAGTTTGCTTATGTTAGGTTTTTCAAAAAGCTTGATTAGTATATTTAGATGGGACTATAAGGCTTATTATTCATTGATGGCTTTAGCAGTAGCACCATTTTTCATTTCCATAATGAGCGTATATAGAGGTTTTTTTCAAGGGCTTCAGAATATGACACCAACTGCTGTTTCTCAGATTTTGGAGCAGATAGCCAGGGTTGTAATTGGTATTGGTCTAGTTATACTATTATTACCAAAAGGAATAGAGTATGCAGCAGGTGGAGCTACTTTAGGAGCTGCAGCTGGTGGAATACTAGGCTTAATGTATTTGTATAGTAAGTACAGAGTTTTAAGGAAAAAATCTAAAATAGCTAATATTAAGTACAATACTGAAACTATGGAAAGGCTGCTGAGGATAGCTATACCTATTTCACTTGGAGCTGCAGTAGGAACTGTAATGAATGTAATAGACTCCATAATGGTACCTCAGAAGCTCTTAGAGGCAGGTTTTACAACTAGACAAGCAGCAATACTCTATGGACAGTTAACAGGAAAAGCTGCTGTGCTAGTGAATGTGCCACTTACTTTATCAGCTGCTTTAAGTGCATCGGTAGTTCCAATAATTTCAGAAGCCTTTATACTTAAGGATAAGGCTAGAGCCAGTAAAAATATAATTTCAGCAATAAAAATATCAATACTTATAGCATTGCCATCACTTTGCGGGTTTTACTTTCTCTCGCATCCAATTTTAAGTTTAATTTTTAGGGAACAGGCAGAAGGAGCAACGATTTTAAAGTATTCAGCTCTATCAATTCCATTTATAATATTAGCACAAACCACCACAGTTATATTACAGGCAACCAATTCAAATAAAAGGCCTATAATTCATTTACTTATTGGATGTATAGTAAAAATAATAATTACAAGTAAATTGGTTCCTTTAGAAAGTATGAACGTATATGGAGCAATAATTGGAACTTTTGCAGCATATGGAACAGCTGTAATACTAAATTTAATGTTATTAAAGAAAACTTTAGGAATTAAAATAGATTTATATGAATTATTAATAAAACCAGCCTATGCTTCAATTGCAATGATATTAACTGTTGTTTTTGTTTATGTTAAGGTCTATAATTATACAATGAGTAATTCCATTTCTTGTTTAATATCAATATCAGTTGGTATAATAACCTATGGAATATTAATTATGCTATTTAAAGTATTAGATTATAAAGAACTAATAAAGAAAAAACTTTAAACTGATAAAAGTACAAAAGGAGATTAGAAATGATTAGGATTGTAGGGTTAGGACCTGGAAGCAAAGAATCAATTACTATTGGGACTTTTCAATTGTTAAAAAACAGTGAGAATGTTTTTTTTAGAACAGAGATTCATCCTAACATAGAATATTTAAGAGAACTTGGTGTTAAGTTTTCTACTTATGATAATAAGTATGAAAACCTAGATAGTTTTGATAGGGTTTACGAAGAGATAGCTAAAGATTTGATTCATAGACATAAAACCTTAGGAGATATAGTATATGCAGTACCTGGACATCCAATGGTAGCAGAAAAATCTGTAAGCATTTTAATTGAATTATGTAAGGATGAAAATATAGATATTGAAGTACTTCCGGCAATAAGCTTTGTGGATGCTATAATGGAAAGTCTAAAAATTGATCCTATAAACGGTGTTAAAATAATAGATGCTTTTGATATTGAAAATCAGATTCTTGATAAAAGAGTTGGTACAATAATAACCCAGGTATATAATAAATTTATAGCTTCTGAGGTAAAATTAAGATTAATGGAATATTTTAATGATAATATGGAAATATATTTTATAAGGGCAGCTGGAATAAGAGAACTAGAGAGCATAAGAAAAATATTTCTATATGAATTAGATAGGCAAGAAGATATAGATCATCTCACTTCCATATATATTCCTAAGAATTTAGATTCATCAAAGGATTTTTATGACCTTCTTGAAATAATGGATGTTCTAAGAGGAGAAGGAGGATGCCCTTGGGATAGAGAGCAAACGCATGAATCTCTTAAAAGATATCTTATAGAAGAATGTTATGAGGTTATAGAAGCTATAGATGAACAGGATGAGATCAAGTTAATAGAGGAACTTGGAGATGTACTGCTTCAGGTTGTATTTCATTCACAGATTGGAAAAGAAGATGGATATTTTAACATTCAGGATGTAATTAAAGGAATATGTATAAAGCTTATTGAAAGACATCCACATGTTTTTGGAGAAATACAGGTTAGTAACTCAGATGAAGTATTATACAATTGGGATGAAATAAAGAAAAAAGAAAAGGGATTAGAAACATATACTGATGAGTTGAAGCATGTTGCCAGAAGCCTTCCTGCTCTAATTAGATCAGAAAAGGTTCAGAAGAAAGCTGCAAAGGTTGGTTTTGACTGGGAAGATGCTGCTCCAGCTTTAGAAAAAGTAGTTGAAGAATGTGATGAAGTTAAACAGGTATATAAAACGCAAAATAGGGAAAAAATAGTAGAAGAAGTAGGAGATTTAATTTTTAGTACTGTAAATGTTGCAAGACTCCTTGACATTGACCCCGAAGTTGCATTAAATTATACTATAGATAAGTTTATTAGCAGATTTAGTTACATAGAACAAAAGAGCCTAGAAATGGGTAAGAAAATAACAGATATGACCCTAGAAGAAATGGATAAGTTATGGGAAATGTCAAAGAATACTAAGCTAGTTTAGTTAAAAGTTCATATAAAAAAGAGGATTTTTAATTTAAATGAAGAATTAAGTCTTATACTATTTATTGATTAAAATGAGGAGGTAACAAAAGTGAATAAAGCAGAATTAATAACAAGCATGGCAGAAAAAAGCCAATTAACTAAAAAGGATGCAGAATTAGCTTTAAAAGCGTTTATCGAAAGCGTAGAAGAAGCTCTTGGAAAAGGTGAAAAAGTTCAATTAGTAGGATTTGGTACTTTTGAAACTCGTGAAAGAGCAGAAAGACAAGGAAGAAACCCAAGAACTAAAGAAGAAATAACTATTCCAGCATCAACAGTTCCTGTATTTAAAGCTGGAAAAGAGTTCAAAGACATAGTTAATAAATAATAATTATTATAAAAAACCTGGGTGTAAATCTAGGTTTTTTATTTTATTAAGAGGTGGATAAAAATGAGACTAGATAAATATTTAAAGGTATCAAGAATAATCAAGAGAAGAACTGTTGCTAAGGAAGCTTGTGAAAGTGGAAGAGTTATAATCAATGGAAAAGTTGCAAAACCAAGCACAGATGTTAATGAGAATGATATTATTGAAGTTATGTTTGCTAAGGGTTCAATAAAAGCAAAAGTTGTTAATATTGCAAATCATGTAGTAAAATCAGAAGCAAAATTAATGTATGAAATAATTTATGATGAATCAGAGGAAGCACAAAAGGAAGAGTAGGTATTAGTGAAAAGTTCTTTACTCCCTTTTGATAACATAATATATATTTTTATAGCATATATATAGTTACAAAAAGGGAGGGGTGTTTATGGAATTAAAAAAAGAAATAATGAACAGTAAGAAAAGCAATTTAAACCTTGAAAATAGAAATAAGTTAATATTATCTGGAGTTGTCGAAGTAATAAGTTTTGATGATAAAACAATAATATTAGATACTTCCTTGGGAACATTAACAACTAAGGGAGAAAATTTAAAAATGCAAAAGCTGGATGTGCAAAATGGAGATGTAATAATTGTTGGACATGTAAATTCCTGTGTGTATACTACTACTGAAAGTAAAAAAGATAAAGACAGTATTATAGCAAAATTATTCAGGTAATAAAGCTATGATAATATCATTACAAAATCAATTTAATCTAATTATTCATAGTATACTAGCAGGGATAATTACAGGAGTATTGTTTGATATTTATAGAATTATTAGAGGATTTGAAAATCCTAACAGAATAATAACTTTTATTGAGGATATTTTATTTTGGTTTTTTGCAGGAATATTAGTTTTTATTTTCCTAGTGTATACAACCTATGTTTATGTAGGAGTATATTTATATCTTTATATAGCTTTAGGATTATACATTTATCTAAAAGTCTTTAGTAGATATTTCATTAGAATACAACATAATGTATTCAAAGTGAGCTTCTCCTTGGTAAGGATAACAATAAATATATTGCTATATCCTATAGAATTAATATTTTACAGGATAATAGATAAAAATAAATAAAAAAACTCCTTGAATAAAATCTAAAACGAAACTAAAATAGAAGGAGAGCCTAAAATTCAGTTTTAGAGGTAATTGATTATGAAAAAATCTAAGATAAAAATGATATCTGTTACTTTTATATTGCTATATGTATGTTACATATTGGTGAGCCAGCAAATTACAATAATGAATAAAAAAGCTCAACTAGAAGACTCCAAGTTAGAACTGGAGAGGGTAACTAATGAAAATCTTAAGTTGAAGGATGAAAAAGGAATGTCTGAGACTGATAGATATATGGAGAAGTTATCACGGGAAAGGCTAGGTTTTATAAAACAAGGAGAAAATGTTATAGTAGAGAAAAAGAAATAAACATTGCTAATTTATAATTTAATATAAACATATCAAGGAGGAATTTTATTAACATGGCCTTAAAGTTAGGTAGTATCCTAGATGGTACAGTAGTCAACATAACTAAGTTTGGAGCATTTATAGAAGTGGAGGGGAAGACAGGTCTAGTACACATATCCGAGGTGGCTGACTCCTATGTAAAGGATATTCGGGAGCATTTAAAAGAGCAAGATAAGGTAAAGGTGAAGGTAATAGCAGTTGATGATAGTGGAAGGCTTAGTTTATCTATAAAACAAGCTATGGTAAATAAAAAGTCATCAAGACCTGCAGAAATAGATTGGGCTAAGGAAAAGAGCAAAACAACCACAAGTAATTTTGAAGATGCAATTTCTAAATTTTTAAAAGATAGCGAAGAAAGATTCCTAGATTTGAAAAAACATCAGAATGTAAAAGGTAATAAATATTCCAAAAAGGGATGATAATTATATTTAAAGGGCTAATTATAGTCCTTTTTAATTTTAGTAGATATATCAATTAAAGATTTTAAAATAATTAGTTGACAATCACATTTGATTAATATATAATAGTCTATGTCGCTGAGGAACAGTAGAAGAAATTTGATCAGTAGACATACTATGCTGGAGTGGCGAAATCGGCAGACGCACAGGACTTAAAATCCTGCGGAGCTAACCCTCCGTACCGGTTCAAGTCCGGTCTCCAGCACCATATCGCGGGGTGGAGCAGTTGGCAGCTCGTCGGGCTCATAACCCGAAGGTCGTAGGTTCAAGTCCTGCCCCCGCAACCAATGAACGTGGCGGAATAGCTCAGTTGGCTAGAGCATTCGGTTCATACCCGAAGTGTCGTAGGTTCAAGTCCTATTTCCGCTACCATTATTAAAATCTATATGTCAAGCTGGAGTGGCGAAATCGGCAGACGCACAGGACTTAAAATCCTGCGGAGCTAACCCTCCGTACCGGTTCAAGTCCGGTCTCCAGCACCAATATCGCGGGGTGGAGCAGTTGGCAGCTCGTCGGGCTCATAACCCGAAGGTCGCAGGTTCAAGTCCTGTCCCCGCAACCATTTTTTTTTGATGAATATAAATTATGGCGGAATAGCTCAGTTGGCTAGAGCATTCGGTTCATACCCGAAGTGTCGTAGGTTCAAGTCCTATTTCCGCTACCAGATAAAAACACCATGAAATTTATTTCATGGTGTTTTCTATTTTAACTGGAAATTATACATTGAAGTAGAAAAAAATCGCTAGCGGTAAAAATTTGAATTAAATTTATGATATATGTCTTACGAAAAATGTAAAGAGAATTATTAAATGACAATTATTTCCATAAGCCTCTGATATAATTTTATATAGTTATTACTAAATTCGGAGGTGATTTATATGCAATATGGAGCTGGAATATCTACATATAAGAGAAAAGGTAAAATCAGTGATGATAATATAATGGAAAAACAGTTGCAACATATGTGGATCTTAAAGAACATAGGATATTCCATTGTAGGTGTATTTATTAGTAGAGTGTTATTGTTGAATCTAGATAATACTACAGCACCTTTTGGTATAGCTTTTTTAATTGTAATGGTATTATTCAAGGATGAATACATTATAGCTATCTCGGGCGGGTGCTTTCTTGGATACATATCTATATATAACAAAATTAGCAATCTGCCCGGATACCTAATATGTATTGGAAGTATTACTGCAATAAGCTATTTATTAAGCAGAAAATCTAAAAAGCTTATACTTACTTTTATATTTAGTATAGTTTTTATAGAATTACTATTAAGTGAATTTTTTATAAGAAGTCTAAGCTTTAAAATAGCATTTTTAACAGTTTTTCTTCAAATGATATGTATAATATCTTTATATTTTATTCTAGAACGTTCCTTAATATGCATAAAAGAATTTAACACAAAACATTTATATTCAAGCGAAGAAATAATAAGTCTTTCAATTTTAATTTCACTAATACTATCAGGTACTTGGGGTATAAGCATATATGATATTTCCTTGAGAAACATATTGGGATTATGCTTTATATTAATAATAAGTTACATAAATGGTGCAAGTGTGGGGGCTGCAAGTGGAATTGCTATTGGAGCTATCATAGGGGTATCCTCAAATAATATATTAATGTTTGTAGGAGTATACGGATTATGTGGATTAATTGCGGGTATTTTTAAAGATAGTGGAAAACTTATTACGGCTTTTACGTATATTACAGGATTTATTATATTAAAGCTATATTCTAATATCAGTATAGAATTCAAGTTAATAGAAATGTGCTTTGCAGTGTTAATATTTCTGTCAATTCCTAATAAAGTATATGATAAGCTAAACTTAGAATTAGATTGGGAAAAAAAGCAGGAGTATCTTAATGGAGATTATGTTGATAAAATAAAAGAAATGCTTTTAAAGAGATTAGATAATTTCTCACAGATATTATTTAACATATCTGATACTTTAAGAAATCTTGCTGATAATGATAAGCTAGTTATGAAGAATAAAAGCTTAGCTTTAGTTGAAAATTTAGCCGATAGAGTTTGCAGCGGGTGCAACATGAATTCAATGTGCTGGAAGAAAGAAGCTTATTATACATATATCGCTTTTTCTGAACTGATACAAAGTCATGAGAATGGTAAAAAAGAAAAAATGCCTCATGAGATAGAAAGAAAATGTATAAAAAGAACACTTTTATTAAAGAGCACAGAAGAGATAGTTAATAACTACGTAATAAATGAAATGTGGAGAAAGAGATTAAGTGAGGGAAGGGAAGTTTTAGCTGGTCAAATAAATAATATGGGAGAGTCTTTAAAGGAGGTTATGGCGGAGTTTAATTCTAACATAAAATTAAGTAGTGATACAGAAAGAAATGTAAGAAAAATTTTAGAGAAGAAAAATCTAAAATACAAGGATGTATTTTGTTTTAAGGATAAAAATGAAAGAGAAGTTGTGAAATTGTTCCTTGAAGCTTGCGGAGGGTCACAGCTTTGTGTTAAAACTATACTTCCATTAATTAATGAAGCCACAGGAAAGCAAATGTGCATTAGTGATGAGGGATGTATAATTGACCCTAAAACATCAATTTGCCAAGTGGTTTTTGAGGAAACACCTAAATATTATGTAGCTTCTTATGCCTCAAGGCAATGTAAGCATGGAGAAAAATACAATGGGGATAATTATAGTTTCGGAAAACTTGGAGATGGCAGTTATTTGTCTATAATAAGTGATGGCATGGGATCAGGTCCTAGAGCTGGACAAGAAAGTAAAGCAGCGGTTGAACTAGTAGAAAAGTTTACAAAGGCAGGTTTAAGTAAAGTAACTGCTATAAATACAGTCAATTCAATAATGTCTTTAAAATTTTGTGAATATGAAAAGTTTTCAACCCTTGATTTAAACAGTCTTGACTTGTATACAGGAGAAATTAGCTTCATGAAGGTAGGAGCTGTGGCAAGCTTTATTAAATCAGGAAATCAAGTGCAGGTAATAAATTCCAAAACTTTACCTTTTGGTGTTCTTGATAAGGTTGATGTAGATGTAATAAATAAAAAAATTAAAAATGGAGATATAATAATAATGTTAAGTGATGGAGTACTGGATTATGATAATCAAAATACAGGGAAATTAGATTGGCTTTTAGAATATTTAAAAGAAAGTAAAATATCAAATCCAAAGGAACTGGCAGATAGTATTGTAACTAGAGCAAAGGAGTTAAGTGGTGGCAAAGCAAAGGATGATATGACAGTTATTGTATCAAAGGTATATAGCCTTTATTAAGATTTAAGAGGCTATGTTTACAAAATATGCTTATATGAAAATAATATAAGTATATAATGCAAACATAGCCTATATTTATGTTATAATATTTGATATATAATTCTATAGGAGTGTTATTTTTGGTAGATAAGGTAATCAATACAATAAAGGCTAATAATATGTTTCAGCCGGGTGATAAGGTTATAGTTGCTGTGTCGGGAGGTCCGGATTCTATTTGCTTACTACATATATTGAATGACATAAGGGAATCTTTAGGCATAATATTGGTAGCAGCTCATGTAAACCACTGCTTAAGGGGAAAAGATGCAGATGAGGATGAAAGTTATGTAAAGGAATTTTGCCGTGGAATTGGTATAGAATGTTTTGTATTGAGAGAAAATGTTCATGAGATTTCCAAGGAAAGAGGCATTTCTTGTGAGATGGCAGGGCGTGAGGTGCGATATAAATTCTTTTTACAATTATTAGGGCGAATAAATGCCCAGAAGATTGCTATTGCTCATAACTCAAATGATCAAGGAGAAACTGTCCTTATGAGAATAATAAGAGGAACTGGGCTAGACGGACTTGAGGGAATTAAGGCTGTGCGGGATAATATATATGTTAGGCCTATTTTGGATGTTACAAGAAAAGAAATAGAAGAGTACTGTCAGAAAAACAATTTAAATCCAAGAATAGATAAAACTAATTTAGAAAGCATTTATGCTAGAAATAAAATCAGGCTGGAGCTAATTCCATATATTCAGAACAATTTTAATCCGGATATTATTGATAGCTTAAATAGACTTGCAAGCATTGTTAGAGTAGATAATGAATATATTAATAACGTATCAGTAGAAGCTTACAAAAAATACTGTAATAAAAATAAGGAGAAGGTTATAATTATAAAAGATGCTTTTAAGCAGCATGAAGCTGTATTAGTAAGACTTTTGAGAATGGCGTTAAGAGAAATTAAAGGAAACTTATATAATTTTGATAAAAATCATATTCAGGATATTATAAACCTTCAGAAGGGAGAAACTGGAAAAAACATTGCTTTACCTCAAAAAGTAAGAGTAATAAATGATTACGGGGATATTCAAATTACCTCTGTTATAGAGAAAAAAGCCATTGTTTATGAAGAAGATCAGTACATATTAAAAGTAAATGAAAAAGTAACAATAAAGAATTATAATCTAATTGTAGATTTGAAAATTATAGAGAATAATAAAAAATTTAACTTAAAAGATAAGACCTTAGTAAAGTATTTTGATTATGACAAAATACATGGAGAAATAAAGCTAAGACATAGAAAAAATGGTGATAGATTTACTCCAATTGGAATGAAAGGCAGTAAAAAACTTAAAGATTTATTTATAGATTTGAAAATTCCAAAAGATGAAAGAGATATAGTGCCATTAATTACGTTTAATGATGAAATTGCATGGGTTATTGGGTATAGAATAAGTGATAAATTCAAGGTTGATACTTATACTAAAAACATATTGCAAATAATAATTGAAAGAGAGGAATAATATAATGCTAAATGACATGGAAAGAATTCTGTTAAGTGAAGAAGAGATAAAACAGAGAATACAAGAAATGGGTAATCAAATAAGTAAGGATTATCAAGGAAAAGATTTAATTTTAGTAGGAGTGCTTAAAGGTTCTGTTCCATTTATGGCAGATCTTATGAAAAGAATAGAAATACCTTGCAGCATGGATTTTATGGCTGTATCTAGCTATGGAAACTCGACAGAAAGCTCAGGGATTGTAAGAATATTAAAAGATTTGGATTTTGAAATTGAAAATAAGGATATACTTATCATTGAAGATATAGTTGACTCAGGAACTACATTAAAATATCTTAAAAAATATTTGGCATCAAAAAATCCTAAAAGTGTTGAAATAGCTTGTTTATTAAATAAGCCTGAGAGAAGAGCTGTGGAAATTGATGTTAAATATTTAGGATTCGAAGTTCCTAACTATTTCTTGGTAGGATATGGTCTTGATTATGCTGAAAAATACAGAAATCTTCCTTATATCGGGATTTTGAAAGAGTGTGTTTACAAAAAATAAATAACTACTAATATTGTAAAGGAAAAATTGATATGATAAAATCAAAAATAAAACTACTAGAAAGAGATGGGGGGCTTTGATGTGAAAAAGGTTTCGAGTGCAACAGCCTGGATTATCGTATTAATAGTTGTAGTATTGGCAGCATTGGCGTTAGTTGAAACTAATAAAAATGTAACTACAATTTCATACGATCAGTTTAAAAAATATTGGGTAGAAAATAATATATCAAGAATACAAGTAAAGCAAGATAGAAGAACCGTAATAGGAGAACTTAAAGATAAAACGCAATTTGAGACAATTGCTCCTGAAGGATTATTAATAGATGATTTACTAATTAAAAATCCTAACTCTTCAGTAGATGTAAGGTTTGAGCCTCCAACATCTGTACCAATTTGGGTTAACTGGCTTCCAACAATTGTTCTTATACTAATGCTTGTTGGATTCTGGTTTATGTTTATGCAGCAATCACAAGGCGGCGGTGGCAGTAGAGGAGTAATGAATTTTGGAAAAAGTAGAGCAAAATTAGCTAACCCTGATAAGCAAAAAATTACCTTTAAGGAGGTAGCTGGTGCTGATGAAGAAAAGGCTGAACTTGAAGAAATAGTAGATTTCTTAAAGAATCCTAAGAGATATTTAGATATGGGAGCTAGAATTCCTAAGGGAATACTTCTTGTGGGTCCTCCAGGAACAGGTAAGACTCTACTTGCAAAAGCAATTGCCGGGGAAGCAGGAGTACCATTTTTCAGTATATCAGGTTCAGACTTTGTTGAAATGTTCGTAGGAGTAGGTGCTTCAAGAGTAAGAGATTTATTCGAGCAAGCAAAGAAAAACTCACCATGTATTATATTTATAGATGAAATAGATGCAGTTGGAAGACAAAGAGGAGCTGGACTTGGTGGAGGACACGACGAAAGAGAACAAACTTTAAATCAATTGCTAGTTGAAATGGATGGCTTTGGAGTGAATGAAGGTATAATCCTAGTTGCTGCAACAAATAGGCCTGATATATTAGATAGAGCTCTTTTAAGACCAGGAAGATTTGATAGACAAATACTAGTAGGTTCACCAGATGTAAAAGGAAGAGAAGAGATACTTAAGGTTCATGTAAAAAACAAACCTTTAGCAGAAGAGGTAAATCTTAAAGTTTTAGCTAAGAGAACACCAGGATTTGTAGGTGCTGACTTAGAAAATTTAATGAATGAAGCTGCTCTTTTAGCAGTAAGAAACAATAAAAAACTAATAGGAATGGAAGAGCTTGAAGAGGCAGTAACAAGAGTAATAGCTGGACCAGAAAAGAAGAGCAGAGTTGTGGATGAAGAGGATAGAAAGCTTACAGCATATCATGAAGCTGGGCACGCTATCGTTATGAAATTCTCTCCTCATGCAGATCCAGTACATGAAATAAGCATAATTCCAAGAGGTATGGCAGGTGGATACACAATGCATCTTCCTGAAAAGGATGCATCATATACTTCTAGGTCTAAGCTTAAGGATGAGATGGTAGGTCTTCTAGGAGGAAGAGTTGCAGAACAATTAGTTTTAGGAGATATAAGTACAGGAGCTTCTAATGATATAATGAGAGTTTCTACAATTGCAAGAAAAATGGTTATGGAATATGGAATGAGCAAAAAGTTAGGAACTATAACCTTTGGAACAGGTCATGACGAAGTATTTTTAGGAAGAGATATTAATAAATCTAAAAACTACAGTGAAGAAATTGCATCTGTAATAGATCAAGAAGTAAAGGCTCTAGTAGAAGAAGCTTATGATAAAGCTGAAAAAATATTAAATGAACATATCGACATACTTCATGAAGTTGCTAATACCTTACTAGAAAAAGAGAAAATAGGAGCTGATGAGTTTAAAGCAATAGTAGAAGGAAAGAAAATAGAGGATTCAAATCCTTCAGAAGACTTGACTTTAGAGAAAAAAGAAGAAATATAAATTTATAAATATAATAAGTATAGAGTTTGTTAAAAGCTCTATACTTTTTGTATTTTTTTATTTATAATTATGGATATTAAGATGAAATAATTTAATAATTTTCGTGGTTTATGTGCAGAATATTGTAGTAAATGAAGTCAAATTATTAAAAAGGGGTGAAAGTATGGATTTTAATGTACACGAAGGAACAAAAGGAACTATGGAACTTGTTGTAGCTGATGAGCATTCTGCAAGCAAAATAGGATCAGGATTAGCTGATGTATATGCTACTCCTGCAATGGTTGCATTGATGGAAAATACAGCTCAAACTAGTATTAAAGATGATCTTCCAGAAGGATATGCGACTGTAGGAATAGAAATAAACGTAAAACATATTAAAGCAACTCCGATAGGAATGAAAGTAAAATGTGAATCTATTCTAAAAAAAGTAGAAGGGAAAAAACTACTTTTTGAAATAGAAGCCTTTGATGAAGTTGGTAAAATTGGTGAAGCTACTCACTACAGGTATATAATAAATAGCAAAGATTTTATGAGCAAAATTCAAAAATAACAATTGAGCAGGAAGACGTTTTCGCTAAGGAATCCGTATTCCTGTTAGTTTTTATTAAGGGGTGAAATTCATTGAAAAGTGATATTGAAATAGCACAAAGTGCTAAAATGGAGAAAATAGTAAACATAGCTGAGAAGTTAGGTCTTGATGAGGATGATATAGAACTTTATGGAAAATATAAATGTAAGCTATCCTTAGACATATTGGACAAGAAAAAAGAGAATAAAGATGGGAAGTTAATATTAGTTACAGCTATAAATCCGACACCAGCAGGAGAAGGAAAATCAACAGTTACAGTAGGACTTGGACAGGCTTTGTGCAAATTAAACAAAAATGCTGTAATAGCTTTAAGAGAACCTTCTTTAGGACCAGTTTTTGGAGTAAAAGGCGGTGCAGCTGGAGGCGGTTATTCTCAAGTAGTTCCAATGGAAGATATAAATCTACATTTTACTGGGGATATGCATGCTATTACTTCAGCTAACAATCTATTAGCTGCTGCTATAGATAATCATATACACCAAGGAAACGAGCTTAAAATAGATTCAAGAAGAATTATATTTAGAAGAGTAATGGATATGAATGACAGAGCTCTACGTAATATTGTTGTCGGAATGGGTGGAAAGGCAAATGGATTCTTAAGAGAGGATGGCTTCATGATTACAGTAGCATCTGAGATCATGGCAATTCTTTGCCTATCTAATAGTTTGATGGATTTAAAAGAAAGAATGGGTAATATATTAGTAGCCTATAATTTAGAGGGTGGACCTGTTTACTGTAAGGACTTAGGTGTACAAGGAGCTATGGCATTATTAATGAAGGATGCTATTAAGCCAAATCTTGTTCAAACTTTAGAAAATACCCCTGCTATAATACATGGTGGACCTTTTGCTAATATTGCTCATGGATGTAACAGTATATTGGCTACAAAAGTAGCTTTAAAGCTTGGAGATTATGTAGTAACTGAGGCTGGTTTCGGCGCAGATTTAGGTGCAGAAAAATTTCTTGATATAAAATGTCGATATGGAGAATTAAAGCCTGATTGTGTAGTTATAGTTGCTACTATCAGAGCTTTGAAACATCATGGTGGAGCATTGAAAAATGAACTTTCTGTACCCGATGTAGAAAAACTGGAAAAGGGTATAGGAAATCTAGAAAAGCAAGTAGAAAATATTAAAAAATACGGAGTTCCAGTTGTTGTAGCAATAAATAAATTTATTACTGATAGTGATGAAGAAGTAAAAGTAATAGAAGATTATTGCAATAAACTAGGCGTAAAAGTAGCACTAACAGAAGTTTGGGAAAAAGGCGGAGAAGGCGGTATTGAACTTGCACATAATGTTTTATCAGTTTTAGAAACTGAGAAGAGCAATTTTAAATGCTTATATGAAAAAGAATTATCTATAAAGGAAAAAATAGAAACTGTTGCAAGAGAAATTTATGGAGCTGATGGAGTACAATATGATAATAATGCTGAAAAACAAATTATTGAGATAGAGAGATTGGGATTAGACAAAGTGCCAATATGCGTAGCTAAAACTCAATATTCCCTATCGGATAATCCATCTCTTTTAGGAAAACCAAGTGGATTTAAAGTAAGTGTTAGAGAAGTTAGAGTGTCAAATGGAGCTGGGTTTATTGTTGTTTTAACAGGAGATATAATGACAATGCCTGGACTTCCTAAAGTTCCTGCAGCTAATAAAATGGATATTTTAGAGGATGGAGTAATAGTAGGTCTATTCTAAACTAACTTTTACTTGACAAATCATCACTAGTTGTTAAAATTAAATTGTCATTAGGATGTTTATTTTACTTAACTTAAAAGAGCAGTGATAAGCTGCTCTTATAATTTTATAAGGAGTGTATTATCGTGATATTTGTTCTAGATGCAGGAAATACAAATATTGTACTAGGTATATTCAAAGAGAAAGAATTAATTGTAGAATGTAGAATAGGAACTGACTCGAAAAGAACGGCAGATGAGTATGGAATACAAGTACTGGAATTATTTAATCATAACAAAATAGACGTAAAAGAAATAGAAGGAGTTATAATTTCTTCAGTAGTACCAAACATAATGTATTCTATTGAACATATGATTCGTAAATATTTCAAAGTAAATCCTATTGTTGTAGGGCCGGGAGTAAAAACAGGTATAAATATAAAATATGATAATCCAAAGTCTGTTGGAGCAGATAGAATAGTAAATGCTGTTGCCGCTCATGATATATATAAGAAGCCATTAATTATAATTGACTTTGGAACAGCGACTACTTATTGTGCAGTAACTAAGAAAGGAGACTATCTTGGTGGAGCTATTTGTCCAGGAATAAAAATTTCTGCAGATGCTCTTTTTGAAAAAGCTGCAAAGCTGCCTAGAATAGAACTTATAAAGCCTTCTCATATAATTTGTAAAAATACTGTATCAAGTATGCAATCAGGTATAGTTTATGGATATATTGGGCAAGTTGATTACATAGTTACTAAGATGAAAGAAGAAATGAAGAGCTTTGGTGAAGAAGATCCATATGTAATAGCTACAGGAGGACTTGCAGGGTTAATATTCCAAGAATCTGCAACTATTGATGAGGTTAACCCATTTTTAACCTTAGAAGGACTAAGAATTATATATGAAAAAAATAAAGAGTAGGGATTTTAATGAAAATAGCCAATTTAGATTTTAGCAATAATGTATTTTTAGCACCAATGGCTGGAGTAACAGACATAGCCTTTAGGGGACTATGCAAAGAAGCAGGCTGTGGGTTAGTTTATACAGAAATGGTAAGTGCAAAAGCCATTTATCATCAAAATAATAATACAAAACAATTACTTAAATTGAGTAACGAAGAAAAACCAGTGGCAGTCCAAATTTTTGGTAAAGAACCTTTAATAATGGCAAAGGCTGTAGAAGGTTTTAATAGTAATCAGGATATATGTTTAATTGACATTAATATGGGATGCCCTGCACCTAAAATAGTTAAAAATGGAGAGGGTTCCGCTCTTATGAAAAATCCTAAATTAGCAGCTGAAATAGTAAGAGAAATGAAAAAGGTCTCTACTAAGCCAGTTACTGTAAAATTCAGAAAAGGCTTCGATGATATGGACATAAATGCAGTTGAATTTGCAAAGGAAATGGAACAAGCTGGTGTGGACGCAATTACCATTCATGGTAGAACAAGAGCTCAAATGTATGAAGGAAAAGCTGATTGGGATATCATAAAAAGAGTTAAAGAAAGTGTCAAAGTTCCTGTTATAGGCAATGGGGATGTTTTTTGCCCAGAAGACGCTTTAAGGTTAGCTCAGATTAGTAAATGTGATGGAATTATGATAGCTAGAGGGGCTATGGGAAATCCTTGGATTTTTAAACAAATAAATGATCTTCTAATGGGGAAAGAAATAACTTACCCAAGCGATGAAGAAAAAATTGAAATGAGCATAAGACACTTAAATCTTGCAACTCATTATTTTGAAGAAGATAGAGCAGTAAGAGAAATGAGAAAACATATTGCGTGGTATATAAAAGGAATTAAAAACTGCACAAGTATTAAAGATAAGGTTAATTCGGCAAAGAAAAGTGAAGAGGTTATAAAAATATTAAATGAATATAAAAATTACTTACAGTAAAATTAGATTTAATATTAGTAATTTATTGTAAAACTATAGAATAGACTATTTTAAGAACAATAAAATAGGTGCAATAAATGAATAAGGTTTTATATGTGGATGCAATTTTGGATAAAGCATATAAAAGTAATACTTTTTTAGGAAGACTAAAGGATAATTTTTATAGAAGTTTTGAAGGTAAAAGTTACATAAGTGACTTGGATACTGTTATATACAAAGTAAAATTGCCGCCTAATTTTAATGAACAGGCATTTAAAAGAAATATTAATAAGATTAGAAAAAAATTTAATAATAATTATAATATATCAACTATGGCACTTAGCACTAATAGATTTTTAGACTATAATTTTTACACTGAGTTTCAAAAAAGATTCCTTGCATACAGCGTTGTAAAAAGTATACAATTACTCCTTAGAACTAGAAACAAGAGTATAAGAAAAAATTATATAGCAGTATATGATTCAACAGATATTATAAATAAGTATATAGTTTTAGAATTATGCAAAAATAGCAAATGCCTTATATTAGTATCGAATAATATGAGGGAAAATAGGGAATTATGTGATCATATAACTAGAGATTATGGCGTTTCACCAATTATTACAGATGATATAAAATATGTCTCTAAGCATTCGGATTTCATTATTTCATCAAAGCCATTGGAGTGTTTAGTTGAATGTCCTTTATGGTGCCTTGATAATATGTATATACCGAAAGAAAGAAAGGATATAGTTGTAAACAAGGTTACATATACAACTCCTTGGAACTTTGATGATTTAGAAATAACTTCAGAGTTGCTAGGAGGTATATTTAATAATTATAAGTATAAGGAAAAAGAACAAATTGATCAATTCCTTTATAACAATGGTATATTACTAAAGGATGCTAAATTTGAAAGTTTTAGAAACTTATAATTTATAAAAGAATTATATAAGATGAACATGGGAAAAAAAGGATGACCGTGTTGACATTGAAATACTACTGTTTTATAATAACTTAAATAACTTTGAAACCAGAAATAATTTAATTTAAAAAAGCATATTCAAATAAAATATATTCAAAGGGGAGTAAAACATGAGCGATTCAAAAAAGTTTATAATGACTGCAGAAGGTGTAAAGAAATTAGAAGATGAGTTAGAATATCTTAAAACAATAAAAAGAAGAGAAATAACTGAGAAGATCAAAGTTGCTCTTTCATATGGAGATTTAAGTGAAAACTCAGAATATGATGAAGCCAAGAACGAACAAGCCTTTGTAGAAGGTAGAATAGTTCAGCTTGAAAATACACTTAGAAATGCTAATGTAGTTGACGAAAGTGAAATATCTTTAGAGAGTGTAAGTGTTGGTTCTATAGTAAAGGTAAAAGATTATGATTTTGATGAAATCGTTGATTTTCATATAGTAGGTTCTGCAGAGGCGGATCCAATTAAAGGGAAAATATCAAACGAATCTCCTGTAGGAAAAGCTTTAATTGGCAAAAAGGTAGGGGATGTTGTTGATGTTCCAGTGCCAGATGGAGTAAGTAAGTTTGAAATATTAGAAATAAGAGTATAAAGTAGTTAGATAAAGAGGGTACAACTGAATAAATGGAGGGATGCACTTATGTCAGAAAAGCAATTGACTAAGGAAGAGATAAAGCAAAAAAAATTAGAAGAAAAGCAAGAACAGGAATTTAATGCCTTAATTAAAGAAAGAAGACAGAAGTTAACTAATCTTCAAGAAGCAGGCAAAGATCCGTTCGATGTATATAAAGTTGAGAGAACACATTCATCAAAGGATATTAAAGAGCGTTATGATGAGCTTGAAGGAAAACAAGTTACTGTAGCTGGAAGATTAATGTCAAAAAGAGTTCATGGTAAAGCTGGATTTTCTGATATACATGATAGATGTGGCAAAATACAGTTATATATTAAAGTAGATGATGTGGGAGAAGAAAAGCTAAAAGAATATAAAACCTTTGATATAGGTGACTTTGTATCTATAACAGGTAATGTATTTAAAACAAAAACAGGAGAAGTTTCTGTACATATTTTAGATTTTGAACTTTTAACTAAATCTTTAAAGCCGCTACCTGAAAAATTCCACGGACTAAAAGACCCAGATTTAAGATATAGACAAAGATATGTAGACTTAATTATGAATGAAGAAGTAAAAGAAACTTTTATAAAGAGAACAGCAATTATAAAGGCTATAAGAGAATTTTTAGATAATAGGGACTTCTTAGAAGTTGAGACTCCTATACTTTCTCCTATTGCTGGTGGTGCTGCTGCAAAACCATTTATAACTCATCATAATGCTTTAGATATCGATATGTATCTTAGAATTGCTACAGAACTTTACCTAAAGAGACTTATAGTTGGTGGCTTTGAAAGAGTATATGAAATAGGTAAAAACTTCAGAAATGAAGGAATTGATATAAGACATAATCCAGAATTTACAGCTATGGAGTTATATGAAGCTTATGCTGATTATAATGACATGATGGAAATTACAGAAAATATGATAGCTTATGTATGTGAGAAGGTTAATGGTACAACTAAAGTTATGTACGAAGGTACAGAAATAGACTTTACTCCACCATGGAGAAGAGTAACAATGGTTGACGCTGTTAAAGAATATGCTGGCGTGGATTTCAATGAAGTTAAGACAGACGAGGAAGCTAGAGAAATTGCTAAAGCTAAGGGAGTAGAACTTAAAAAAGAGCTTAAGGATTGTTCAAAGGGGGATATTCTAGTAGCTTTATTTGAAGAATTCGGAGAAGATAAATTGATACAACCTACCTTTGTATGTGATTATCCTGTAGAAAACTCACCTCTTACAAAGGGTAAAAGAGGCGATGCAGAATTAACTGAAAGATTTGAAGGATTTATTTATGGAAGAGAAGTATGTAATGCTTACTCTGAATTAAATGATCCTATTATTCAAAAGGATAGATTTATGCAGCAGCTTAGAGAAAGAGAACTAGGAGACGATGAAGCTTACATGATGGATGAGGACTTTATTAATTCCTTAGAAATAGGTATGCCTCCAACAGGAGGACTTGGAATAGGAATAGATAGATTAATAATGTTCTTAACCGATTCTCGTTCTATTAGGGATGTTATACTATTCCCAACAATGAAGCCTACAAAATAATAAAAAAACAATAAAAATTATATCAGTTTTACAATGAAGTGTTGCATTTTATTATAAAACTGATATAATGTTATTGTAATATTATTCCGCGATAGCTCAACGGTGGAGCACTCGGCTGTTAACCGATAGGTTGAAGGTTCGAATCCTTTTCGCGGAGCCATTTTATTTTTTTGAAAAATTTCTTGACATGTGATTATATTTTGATAAAATACTTTTAAGAAAACTTAAAATGCATTATGAAAAAGAAGATTAGTAGTAAGTCTTTTTTAGAGAGGTTGTGAATGGTGAAAACAACTAAAGGTTTATTATGAAGGGAGCTTTTGAGTGCACATTTTTATAAGGAGGGCTAATTGCCAAGAAGGGTGGAACCGCGGAATTTTAATTTCGTCCCTTTTAGGTAAAGTTAGGTCTTTTTTTATTTTCAAAATTATTTTAGGAGGTAATAAAAATGAGTTTTGAAAAAACTATGGATAAAGTGGTTGCTCTTTGCAAAGGAAGAGGTTTTATATTTCAAGGATCTGAGATATATGGCGGATTAGCAAATTCTTGGGACTATGGCCCTCTAGGAGTAGAATTTAAAAACAATGTAAAAAAAGCTTGGTGGAAAAGATTTATTCAACAAAGCCCTTACAATGTAGGACTTGATTCAAGCATACTTATGAATAGAGAAGTTTGGGTTGCATCAGGTCACGTAGGAGGTTTTTCAGATCCACTTATGGATTGCAAAGAATGTAAAGCTAGATTTAGAGCAGATAAAATTGTTGAAGAACATATGGCTTCAAAGGGAATAGATGATGTAAGTGCAGACGGGTGGAGTAATGAAGAACTATTAAAATATATAAATGAAAACAATATAGTGTGTCCTAAATGTGGAAAATTAAATTACACAGATATTAGAAGATTTAATCTTATGTTTAAAACATTCCAAGGAGTAACTGAGGATTCCTCTGCTGAAATATACTTAAGACCAGAAACAGCCCAAGGTATATTTATAAACTTTAAAAATGTTCAAAGAACATCTAGAAAGAAAGTTCCTTTTGGTATTGGACAGATAGGAAAATCTTTTAGAAATGAAATAACTCCAGGAAATTTTACCTTTAGAACTAGAGAATTTGAGCAAATGGAATTAGAATTCTTCTGTGAACCAGGTACTGATCTTGAGTGGTTCAAATATTGGAAGGATTACAGCTGGAAATTCTTGTTAAATTTAGGAGTTAATGAATCAAATCTAAGATTTAGAGATCATGGAGAAGAAGAATTATCTTTCTATAGTAATGCGACCTCTGATATAGAATTCTTATTCCCGTTTGGATGGGGAGAACTTTGGGGAATAGCTGATAGAACTGATTATGATTTGAAACAACATATGGAGCATTCAGGACAGGATTTAAGCTATTTAGATCCTAATACAAATGAAAAATATGTACCTTATGTTATAGAACCATCTCTTGGAGCAGATAGAGTTGCCCTTGCATTTTTAGTTAATGCATATGACGAAGAAGAGCTTGAGGGTGGAGAAGTTAGAACTGTTCTTCACTTACATCCAGCGTTAGCACCTTTTAAAGCAGCTATATTACCTTTATCTAAGAAGCTATCAGAGAAATCTTTAGAAGTATATGAAAAGTTAAGCAAAAAATTCAATGTGGATTATGATGAAGCAGGAAGTATTGGTAAGAGATATAGAAGAGAAGATGAAATAGGTACTCCTTACTGTATTACAGTTGATTTTGATACTTTAGAAAATGATACTGTAACAATAAGAGATAGAGACACTATGACTCAAATAAGATTAAAAATAGATGAACTAGAAAAGTTTTTAGAAGAAAAAATAGAATTTTAGTAAAAGAAAAGCTGCCCATTTGTCGGCAGCTTTTTTATATATAAAAAAAGCACCGGAATTTTTTTCCGGTGAAAATAAGGTTTAATTATGGGGATATGTTATGTCGCTAAATAAATTTGGGGAATCAAATTTTATTCTTTGACATGCTGAAAGTATAGCATAAGTAAAATAAAATATGCAATAGATTATGATGAAGTCTTTATTTTTTATAAATTCTAACAATTTAAAATATAAAGTAGGGTCAAAAGATTAATAAATATATACAATAAATTATGTAAAGTGTTATAATTTAAAAAGTGAAAAAAACAGACTAAGAAGGTATTCCAATTAATCTTTTGGAGGTTCTATTATGAAAAAAAATTTCAGTGAATTTAAAGAATTCATTATAAATAAAAAAGTTGCAGTTGTAGGAATAGGGGTAAGTAATATACCCTTAATAGATTTTCTATTTGAACTTGGAGCTAAAGTAACTGCCTTTGATAAGAAGGATATAAATGATCTAGGGGAAATTGGAGAAAAATTTATTAATAGAGGTATCAAATTAGAATTAGGAGAAAATTACCTAAGTAAATTAGAAGGATTCGATGTGATTTTTAAGACACCATCTATGAGAATAGATAACCCTGCTTTAGCTAAAGCAAAATCTGAAGGCAGCTACATTACTTCGGAGATGGAGGAATTTGTAAAATACTGCCCAGCTAAAATATTTGCTATAACAGGAAGCGATGGGAAAACTACTTCCACTACATTAACATATAATATTCTCGAGAAACAAGGATATAAAACTTGGATTGGAGGCAACATAGGATACCCTCTTTTTTCTAAAATAGAAGAAATAAAAAAGGAAGATAAAGTTGTCTTAGAACTTTCAAGTTTTCAACTTATGACAATGAAGCTTCCAATAGAGTGTGCTTTAATAACTAATATAACTCCTAACCATTTAGATGTTCATAAAGATATGGAAGAATATATTGAAGCTAAAAAGAATATTTTTAAGTTTCAAGATGAAGATTCTCTTTTAGTATTAAATAGAGATAATGAAATAACAAATTCCATTGTAAGTGAAGCTAAAGGAAGAGTAATGCAATTTAGTTTGAAAGAAGAGTTAAAAGAAGGTGCCTACTTTAAAGATAATAGTTTAATGCTTAATAATGTTGAGGTTTGTAAACTAGACGAAATTAAACTCAAAGGAATGCACAATGTAGAGAACTTGCTTGGAGTATTTTGTCTCGTATCAGAAGATGCAACTATAGAGAGCATGAGAAATGTAGCGATTACTTTTACTGGGGTAGAACATAGGTGTGAATTTGTAAGAGAATTAAATGAAGTAAAATTCTATAATGATTCCATAGCTTCTAGCCCTACAAGAACTGTTGCAGGTTTAAAATCCTTTGAAAAGCCAGTAGTTTTAATAGCTGGTGGATATGATAAACATATTCCTTTTGAACCTCTAGCTGATGAGGGATACGATCATATAAAATTACTTATTCTAATGGGAGCTACTAAAGAAAAAATTAAGATAGTTTTTGAAAATATAATGAAAGATAAAAAAATAAAAATTCCAATAGTTATTGTAGATAACATGGAAGAAGCAGTATATAAAGCAAAGGAATTATCTGAGCAGGGGGATATAGTTACCTTATCTCCGGCTTGTGCAAGTTTTGATATGTTCCCTAACTTTGAAGTCAGAGGTAACAAATACAAAGAAATTGTTATGAATCTTAAGTAGTAATGCATTTATATATTGATACTCCTCCTGGAGTATCAATATGCGAAAATCACAGGAATATATAAAAATTTAAAGAAAATAAGACTTATTTTAATATAAAATACAATAAGAATTTTACTAACATAAAATAGTTTTGATAAGATACTACTTGTCGTCACGAGAGCGATATAAAATAATCTCTAATTACCAATCGCTAGTTACTAGAGGAAACTTTGCAAAAGTAGAGATTAGAGACTAGAGATTAGAAATTAATAAAAAAAGTGTTGACAAACAAAAATTAAATTGATATACTGAATAAGCTGTCTGAGGATAGCGAAACGAATGGTCTTTGAAAATTAAACAGAATTAAGGTAAATAAATGCCAGTCAATAACTGTAATTGAGTAAGGATACTCAAAATGAAGTTATAGAGAAGCGAAGGAAACTCGCTCAGCGAAGCTGAGGAGTGCTCAAAGAGTAAGCGACTATCATCAAATCATAGATTTGAGATATCTGCTTAAGCGATTCGCACCAAATTATAAATTTGGGCTCTCTGCTTAACTTTTAAATTGAGAGTTTGATCCTGGCTCAGGACGAACGCTGGCGGCGTGCCTAACACATGCAAGTCGAGCGAGGGGAGTTCTTCGGAACAAACCTAGCGGCGGACGGGTGAGTAACACGTGGGC
>NZ_LHUR01000032.1 GCF_001263795.1 Clostridium homopropionicum DSM 5847 | reverse complement strand
GCCCACGTGTTACTCACCCGTCCGCCGCTAGGTTTGTTCCGAAGAACTCCCCTCGCTCGACTTGCATGTGTTAGGCACGCCGCCAGCGTTCGTCCTGAGCCAGGATCAAACTCTCAATTTAAAAGTTAAGCAGAGAGCCCAAATTTATAATTTGGTGCGAATCGCTTAAGCAGATATCTCAAATCTATGATTTGATGATAGTCGCTTACTCTTTGAGCACTCCTCAGCTTCGCTGAGCGAGTTTCCTTCGCTTCTCTATAACTTCATTTTGAGTATCCTTACTCAATTACAGTTATTGACTGGCATTTATTTACCTTAATTCTGTTTAATTTTCAAAGACCATTTGTTTTCGCTATCCTCAGACAGCTTATTCAGTATATCAATTTAATTTTTGTTTGTCAACACTTTTTTGAAATATTTTAATCTCTAGTTGCTAACCGATAATTTCTAAGTATTTTGCGATTAGCGCTTATCAATTGTTTTAATTTGTCTTCGCTCTTGCGGCGACAAATAGTATCTTAACAAAACTACTTTAGTTAAGTAATTAGATTATTTGTCATTATATTAAAATAAATCCTATTTTCTAACTATTAATTCTTATTACTATGCTTTTCGCCTATTGACACACTAGGGACAATGAGCGTAGCCCTATTTTTAATGATTATGAAAATAATTATCTCCCTCAACCTTGCAAATTCGTATCATATACTTTGAATACCAAGTATTTCTGCCCATTTCTTTTGCTTTATTATGCTGTATGTTCTTTTTCCATTCATTAATACTTTCTAATGAATCCCAGTATGATGTTGTTATGCCAAATCCATCTTCCCCTCTAACACTTTCTGCTCCTATAAAACCTTTTTGTTTAGAAACCATATTTATTATCTCTTCTCCAACCTTTGTATATCCATTATCACCTAAAGTTCTAATTGATGTAAAAATAACTGCATAATATGGTGTATTTGGTGTTCTTACTATTTCGCTCATATACGCTCCCCCTGATCTTACTAATTTAATTTAAAGCATTTAATATTATAGCAACTATAATAAGCGCAATTATAGGTAAAGAAGCTAATATAGAAAAATCATTTTCGTTCGATCTCTATTGGTATAGGTAAAATCACATCTGTTTCCACAACCATTACAAATCTTTGTATCTTGTGATATCTTAACTCCCCATCTAGAACAAGCTTTGTTCATTTGTAACTCTCCCTTGATTTGATTAAATTATTGACCTTTTAAGAAATCTTCAATACATGACATCACCTGTTCAGTTGTATCACTTAACAGGATCAAATGCCCTCCTTCGTGAAAATATCTAGTAGTTTTCTTACTTGAAGATATATGTTTATGAATGTAATCAACGCTCTTTATTCTTACTGTATCGTCATCTTCTGCTTGTATTGTAAGAATAGGACAACTTATTTTTTCTAATTTTGGCTTTGTTTTATTTAATAGCAATAGGAATTGTATCATTGATGAAAATGGCGAATTACTTTTTGCATTTAAATATCTTCTAATATGTTTGCACTTTTTATTTTTCAAATCATCTAAAAGATTAAGAAACACTCGGTATATATTCCAATAATAGATTGGAGTGTTGATTGTTACAATTGCTTTAATATTATGTTTACATGCAAGATTAAAGGCAATCAGACCACCCATAGAAAATCCTATTATGATAACTTCATCTCCATTTTCCTTTAGTATTAATAATTCCTGTTCCGCAGAGTCTATCCATTCACTATAAGTTGCCTTTTTCATATCTTTTTTTGTACTTGAATGACCTTTTAATACAGGGCAGACAGTTTCATAACCAAGACTAGTTAGATATTCAGCTAAAGGTTTTATTTCGTGTACTCCACCACCAAAGCCATGAATTATTAAGCATTTTACTTTTTTATTTTCGTTTAAATTCATACATTAATATCTCCTATGTACTTCGCATAATTTATAAACATTTGAATTCAGTTTTAAAAATTCTTCTACATTTACTAGTATTCATAGAAGTATCCAAAGGTATCCCATTTTCTATTGCATTATCATTACTGATTATGTCTTCAACAATTAAATTTTCATCTAATCCTAACTTTCCTGCCATCTTTCTGTTAAAAGTATAATAACTCTCTTTTTCTTCTGGTCCAACATGAATTATGCCATTAAAGTCCATTTCAATCATTTCATAAATTAAATCTGCTAAATTATCAATATAAACAAATGTTTTATATAAATTACCACTTCTAGATATTGTTCTATTTTCAGATAATGCTTCTATTAAACTTGTAACTCTTTTATCCCAATTACCTTCTACATCTTTTCCATACAAAGGACCAGTTCTAATAATTACATGATTTTTGTGACTTTTTACTACTTTCTCACCTTCTATTTTAGCATTAATATACCATGACAATGGATTACTACATGGGTAATACTTCAAAGAAACCTCTTCTGAATAATTTCCCTTTCCTTCAATGAAGGCATCCGTAGAAATGTATATAAGTTTTGTGTTATCATTTAGATTCTTCATTACATTACGCAATCCAATATTAATAAGTTCCTTTTCATTATTCATGTCCAAAATGCACCAAACTACTACATCAGCTTTGTTTTCATTAAATACTTCTTCAATTTCATTTTCGTTCTTTATATTAATTTTAATAAGTTCATTATTTTTGCAGGATTTAAAACAAGTCCCTACAGCTTTAAAGTTAGGATTTTCACTTAATCTATGATGAACCTTACCTCCTAAAAATCCACTGGCACCTAAAATAAGTATCTTCATTTTTCCTCCTAAATATCAATACTACTCTTTTCTCAACCATCCAGCAGGTTTCCTTTTTGATCCAACAAAATATTGATTATCTTTAATCATAAGTTTGAGTCTTTCCCTAGTCTTGCTATACACATTTTGTTGAATTACTTCTACATAATCATCTGTTACTTCAGTTACAATTGCAACATGTCCAAATTTTGTGTCTGTAAAAACTATTAAATCATCTGGTTCTGGTTTAACATTTTCACAATTTCTATATTGAACTAAGCCTCTTGATTTATTCAGTCCTCCTTGCTGTACATTAGAGTCAAAATAATCTTTAGCATTCCCATATACATTTGGCATTTTATGTCCTTTTGCTTCATAGTAAAACCTTTTAATGTATTCTACACATTGCCACTTCTGACCATAGTAGTAGCCATCATTACTGTAGTTTTTCCCATAAGCTTTTGAATAGATGATTCCGTTATAATGAACCTCTATCTTCTTGTAACTATCTATTTTTTCTCCTATAAGTTTTCTATCTCTAGCAATAAAAGTTATTCCACCTATTAATAACACAACAATAAAGAATAAAAGAATACTTATCCATTTTTTTCTCATAACATATCCTTTCAAGTATTTGAAATTCGATACAAATATTTATTTTCTTACCCCATCATAGATTTTAATCATAATATTTGTTGGAAACAAACGATACTCCATCAACATTGCCATCGATAGACCTGCCTGAATTAGCCCAATAATAAAAAATAGAACATGTAAAAAAGCTACAGCATTAAGCATAATACATTGAACTACAATCCAAATCACTAAAGCCCAACTAAAAACACTGCTTATATATCCTTGAAACTTTGATTTAAAACGAAACATTAGAGCACTAAAGATATTACCAAGTCCAATTATAGAAAATAGAATAATTCCAGGTATCAGATAATTACTAAAAGGTGAGTTTTTTAAAAGCTCAGTTGGCACTCCCAGTGGCCCTTGAGGATTAGTTATAGCAGCTAATCCCCCTGCAATAGCACCTATTCCTACAAATAAATGTAGTCCAAACAATATACGATATAATCTTTTCATTAAGCATCCCTCTTTTACATATTTATTAATACAAATTAAAACTTCATAAATTTACTATGATGTATTTACACTTCGCAAGTTATGAATCTAATATATTACTCATAAACTTTATACTATATCTATTTGAGACATAATAGATTGCTCTATAAATTAAATATCCAATTACTATTCCTAAAACATTAAGTATTACATCGTCAATATCTATAGCCCTAGCAAAACCAATTCCAGACAATATCTCTATAAGTTGCAGTAGTTCTATAGATATGGACACTATAAAGCCTTGTAAAATAATCATCTTTACTGAAGAAATTTGCTTCCATATTATTGGTCATATTACGCCTAGTGGAGCTTAATAAATAAACAATATAGAATCCAATTGATACTAAAATCAAATACCAAATTACACTCATAATTTCAAACAAATTTCACCCTCCTTATTTTCAAAAATCAATTAATCCTTTACTTCTGGGTCAACACTTGCTTTACCACTTATCTCATTTATATTTATTTCAATAACATTTACAATATCCATATCTTCAATAGAAAGTGGCTCATATTTATATCCGCTTGCGTGTTTTTCCATTAATAAATTAAGTACATTCAGTTTAAGTTCCTTGTCAGTTACTACATTTGCTTCTCCAAAAACAAGAATACTCCAAAATCTCATAGTAAAATTTCTTGCATGAGGTGTTGCATACATCTTGCCTGACGCACTAATCTCTAGGCAAACCTTTGGATTTTTATTTATATTATCTAATTTTCTTCCTTCAAATCCTGTATGAAAATATACCTTTTCATTATGAATAACAAAATTAATAGGTGTAATATATGGCTGCCCATCTTCTCCACAGGTTGCAAGTCTACCATATACTGCTTTTGATAATAAATTCATGCTTTTTTCTTTAGTAATCCATTTTACTGGCATTTTTATTTCCCTCCATTAGTTAATATAATTAGCTTTGTTTTAAATGAATGTTTTTTTACATTCATTTAGAATTTTTCATTAGCCCTCGAAACTATTTTATTTTCTGCATATTAATAATCCATGATTACTCATGCCTAAAATACTCTTTTCTCTGCAACTGATTAAACTATAGTGAAGCCATGTAGAATATTCTTCATCATTCATATTATCCACAAAATCCTTTAAGAAGGGACTTACTCCGTCAGTTCCTACATGGTCAATAATCTGAGAATCAAATTTTTCTATGAATGCTTCCATCTCCAAAGGAGTAGTAAAAAAGGCATCAGTCCAAAAACACTCTTTTTCTCCATCTTTAATAACTCCTGTATTTGAAAGCTTGTCAACAAACTGCTTTGTAAGAAACCTCTTATCTGTGATCATAACTGAATTTAATACAAAGTGCTTATTAATATATGAAATTGCTAGTATTCCACCCCTTTTCAATACTCTCAAGGATTCCTTAATGCACTTTTCTCTATCACATTCATTTGTAAGGTGATAGATTGGTCCAAGACATAACACCACATCAAAGCTTTCATCTTTATAACTACTTACTAATACTCCTGCAGATAGATTGATGGAATGGTAGTAATAACAGTAAACTCAACTTTTCTTGAATTATTTGTTGTAAGTCTGCTTTCTTCATCATATCCTTCATAAAAATTCACAATATTATTCATAAAATCTCATCCTTTATATTTCACTTCTAGTAATATTAATTTCTCCTTTAGCATTTCTACCTACAATTTTAATAACATACTTTCCTTTAGTTAGTTTTATAGTTTTATCACCCTGCTGAGTTCCTACTAAAATATTTTCTATTTCTTTTTTAGGATTAATTAAAACCAGCTTAAAGTCACCGCTCTTTACATTTGAATTATATTTGAGAATTATTTCTTGATTCTCTTCTGCTTCTATAATCCAAATAGTATCTGCTCCATAGAAACCACTATATTTTATATTAACTTCATCCTTTGAATTTCCAGTATCACTTCTAGTTCCAAAAGAAAAGCTATCCGCCTCTTGCGCTATAATATCATTGTTACTGTATATATTCTTTTTATCCTGGCTTACTCCACAACCGCTGCCAATAACAATTATCAAAAATAACCATGAATACAATAAGAATTTACTTTTTAACTTCAATCCCATTCATCCTTTCATTATTTACTCCACTCTAAATTGCAAAGAAGAAAAAAATAAACAATTTTAATTATTTGCCTATTAAAAGCACATTTACCTTATCAGTTAAATATACAGTTCCATCATCAGCTACTATTTGTATTTGAGTATCATTCTGATAATCCCTCCATGACTTTACATTCACTTCAATAGTTTCATTTCCAATAACTATTTTTGCTTTTGTAAAAGTCCAATTAGTGTCAATAACTTGTCTATTCCCGCAACCTGTTAATGCAAATGCTCCTAATAATGCTGCTACTAATAATACTTTTTTCATTAATACCCCTCCATTAATAACTTAAATTATTTTTTCCCATGCCCCTAACCTCTACTTTTTTCAGTATAAACTTGCAAAATCGCTCTATTAACTACTGCTCCAAAGTAAGCAACAATAATTATATCTAATACAATTCCTACAGTTGAAAAACTTGTTAATACATATACAAGTATACTTAACAAAGAAAAAATGAATCCAAAATAAAGTGCCATCTTTATAGTTAGTCTTAAATTATTAGATAGAAATGACATCCCTTTTATAAAGTTTTCACTAATTCTACCCTCATCAATTACAATAGAATATTGAACATAAAAAAATAGAATAAATAATAATCCTAATACCATAAATTCTTTTGCAAACAAAATTAAAATTACAGGTATATATTGAATAAGGTGTAATACAAAAAACTTAAACCAATTTTTGTTTCCCATTATGAAAAAATCCTTAATAAAAATTTTGCCTTCTTCCTTTCCTCCAAGTACACTTAAATATCCACTGTTTATAAAGCTTGTTATCAATATTATTGTAATCATAAAAAATACATTGAATAAGCTGACTTCATAAATAATGCCTTTTAGCCCATTGCTATTATATTGGAGTAATACTGGCGGAAAATCTTCTAGAATAAAATTTACACTTGGTGGTGAGGATATAATTCCTAACTTTAAAGAAAATAATCGTTTAATGGGAATATAATTTGTCTTGAAAAAATATTCATGTGCAAACAGCTGCCATAAGTCCAAAGCAATAGGAATCAGTATAATCCAAAGAAATTTATTTATAAATTTTCTACCACTACTAAACATATCCCCTAATGGCATAGCATTTCTCCTTTCATTTTATAATTGTTTGTAATATAATCTATATTATACCATATTATGGAGGTATTTTAATGAAGAAATTTAGAATGTTGATTTTTACTTTGATAATTGCTCTGCTTGCTACGATTTTCTATGCCTACGAAAACTTTAGAGTGAAAATACCTGAATATAAAAAACCTGGTATCAATTTAACTTCTAGTAAGTTTGGGGAAATTAAAAACATAACTTGGGCAAATAACTTTGTAGCTCCAGATAAATCTCTTTTAATTTTATCAAGCAGAATGCAAGGTGATAAAAAATATTCATATTTATACTACTTAAATACAGACAATGGACAATCTAAACTGCTATATGAATTCCCATCTCATAAATATTTAGATGACGTTATATTATTTGATACAATTGTCATTAGAGATACTATAATCACTACATATGATGAAGGAATAATTAAAACTACTCTAACTAGAGATAAAAATTATAGAGTGTCTTCTTCTCATAGTGAATTAATGGCAATAGATGATTTCCAAGATGCAACCAGTGTAGACTATAATTCAAATATATCCTATACCAAATGTAATAATAAACTTATATACACAGATAAACTAAATAATAGTGCATGGACTTTTTTCTCAAATACCACTTCTTCTCATAACATTACAAAGTATTATAGAAAGCCTTATTACATTGTTAGTGCTGCCTCACCTGATAATGTTTTAACCTATACTTCTGTAAAAAGGAATGGAGTAAATCTTTATTCAATGAAAGATGGAGTTTCATTATCTAAATTAAATAGACCTATAGCAAAAAATATTATAAATGTTAAATCACTCCGTGATGGTTTGGGCTATACTGGAATGAATGGTGAAGCTAAGGATGGGAAAGATATTGCTTCACTTAATATATTTATATCTCGCAGATATTCTAACTATGGTAAATTACCATATACAATAGATAATATACCCTTTAACACTGATAAATTTGGCAGTGTTCCTGCCTTAGATTCTATAAACTCTAATCAAGAATTTTCAGTAGTTTATACATTTTATAATGAAAATCATGAAGGAATTATAAAAATTTCAAATTACAGAGAAGAGCCTAAAACTATTGTTAAAGACAAAAATTTATTTGGTCCTGTCAATATTACTCAAAAAAGAATCAATAATAAGGATGTTAAGCTAATACTATATTTCACTCATGAAAATAATGAAATCCACGCAAAAACTTGTGACATAGATGAGAAATTAATTAAGGATATTACTGAAATGATAAAATAATATATACCGTGAAATTTGGAGGTTATTCCATGCAATCAAAAACCATTTGTAAATCCATAACTATAATACTTATTCTACCGCTATTAGGGATAATAATAGATAATGTAAATTTCATTTCAAGAATTTACTCTAATTATTTCTTGTACTTTGCAGTTATATCTATTATATATTGGTTTTGAAGCGGAAAAACTTTTGCAGCGACTATTTCTAATAAGCTAAAAGCACTCCTTATTGGAAATAGTCTTTGGTTAATATCTTTTATATTTTTTTATGACTTTATAGGCATGAAACTATTCTAACTAGCAAATAGAATTTAAAAATTCTGATTTGAAAATACTGTAATATAAAATAGTAACTTCTTTATTATCGAATAACTCTAGCTTTTTCTTTCTTTGAAACCTATAATTAAATCCACATTTTTCATTTACTCTTCTAGAATTATGATTAAAATCATAGTGCCCACACCATATTAAATCTAAGTTCAATTCATTAAATCCATAATCAATCAAGCATTTTACAGCTTCAGGTACAAACGCTTGTCCCCAGTATTTTGGATTTAAAGCGTATCCTATTTCTTTTTGTTTTAGATTTGAAAGAGAAGCATCTGGTTTTCTATCATGAAGACCTATACTTCCAATAACTTTATTTTCAGATTTTAAAACAATTGCAAGGGTATCATCATTTTTAATAACCCTCTTTATTACTTCTTTACTTTCTTCTTCATTTTTATGTGTAGTCCAACCACAATTTGGCCCGACTAATTCATTTTTAGCATATTCATATAAATCCTTGCTATCAGCTTCAGACCATTGTCTTAATATCAATCTATCTGTTTCTAATCTTTTCATCTGAATTACCTCTCTTAATTTTATTATTTATTAATTATAAAAGCTTCCTATTTTAGATTATAAATTAATTAAAGAATTTATATTTACCCACTCATATGAAACTTCAACTAAATCAACCCCTGCTGCATTTAATCCAATATCTTTGTACTAATTCATCATTTTCCATTATTTCATTTTCAAGTATTCCGCCATTTTTTATTATTGTTCTTGCTGAACCTATATTGCTCTTATTACAAGTAATTAGTACCTTATCCATCCCTTTTTCTCTGCATATATCTAATGCCAATTCTAACATTTTTGTTGCATAACCTTTTCTTCTTTCTGTTGGTCGAATACCATAGCCTATATTTCCTCCAAAGTTATATAAGTAATCATTAAGAGAATATCTAATATCAATCGCTCCTAAAATTCTTTTATCATCATTATTCACAAGGAAATATATTTCTGCTGGAACTCTACCCTCTGGCAAATTAATACCTTTCGAATACTTTTTAACGTTATATAAGTATTCATTATAATCATTAGCTTCACCTTTAAGTGCAGATGGTGTCATTTTCTCTTCTGCATTCTCTATTTCATTAATAATAGAAAACCATTCATCTTTATAATCTTGATTTGGAAATATCAACTTTAAGTTTGTCATTTTCATCCTCCATAAATTTTATACAATTAAGTAAAACATATTTTTATTACAAAGATTAATATACTATTTTTCTCCCAAGGCATAAATTACCGGCATATTAAAGCAAATTCCAGCTTCTTTATAGTACTTTTGAAGTCCATTAAATACTTCATTTTTAAATTCTATAAATGTTCTGCTTCCTAAGGCTTCTATTTGATCAAATATACTCCTAACTGCATTTGAACACATTTCTTGCCACCATTCCTCTTTCTCTTTATACACTACAACCGAATTTTCTTCATGAACTTTTATATTGTGGAATCCTGCATCATTTAGTATTTTTGTTACATCATCCACAGTATCAAGCTTAGGAATTTCTGGATTTTCCTCATTATTTTTGTTTTCAATTTGCAAATATTTATTAATAATTTCTGTAAGCCATTTTTGATCTTCTTGCTGTCCCCATATACTAAAGGCCACTTGTCCATTGTTTTTTAATATTCTCCGTATATCATTTAACTTACTTTCAGAAAGTAAAAGATATCCAAATCCAAAACCGCAGATAACATTGTCAAAATAATTATTATCAAAATTTAATTTTACTGCATTCATGCATTTTACTTCTGCATTGAGTATATTTCTAGATAAAATATCCTTATGAGTCTCCGTTACTATAGCTTCTGAGCTATCAATTCCAATAACATATCCATCCAAACCTACCATATTAACAGCAGGAAATAGTGAAGCTCCCCTACCCATTCCTATATCTAATACTTTTGCCCCTTGCTTAATACTCGAAAGCTCTACTAACCTTTTCCCAAAATAATTCCAATATTTAGGTCCTACTTTTCCAAAGTTAGAAGCAACCTTGTCCCATACATTCATAATCTCTGACTTTTTATCACTCATTTTTTCTCCTTAATTAGTTATAAAAATAAATCTTACTTTATTTCTATTCTTGCTGTTTCTAACCACTTATCTAATGCACTTTTATTAAAATAATAATCCGCACCTATCTTAATATACGGCATTTTAAAATCCTTTGTATTAGCAATTTCATATAATTTTTCCCGTGTAATTCCTAAATATTCTGCAGCTTCAGCAGGGTTATAAGAATTATTATCTAAGCTATTGTTCTTGTATCCTACTGAATTGCTAATTTTATTTAATCCTCCTGACATCATGTTCAAACTACTACTAAGATTTTGTCCATTATTTCTTATTTCTTTTGAGATGATTGATGCACTAGCAATAATTGAAATTGCTAAAGAAAATATTGAAATCGCCAACATCTTTTCTTTTAACATCTAAAATCCTCCTAACATAATGCTATAGTCAATTTTATAATATGTTGTTTAATAGCATCAATTAAATTTATTTCATAAAAATCAGTACAGGCAGCCAATCTGCAAGAGTATGCCCAATTACAGCAGTTTCATATCCACGTTTAACATAAAAATATCCAAATATCATTCCAGCTAAACTTGTAGAAACAAACTGAGTTATAGGATATTGCCAATATATACTGTACATTGTGTTAATAGGAGTTAAATGATATAACCCAAAGAGTAATGAAGATAATACTATTGAAAGCCATGGTCTGTTGGTTATTTTTAAAATTAATGATAGAAATATTAGTCTATATATCGTTTCTTCCACAATACCAGCACCTGATAATAAAGTGAAAAACAGCATCCATTTGTTGTCAGGCAACATATTTACTGCTTCAGAAGAATTATTTACTTCATTAAATATATTCGAGCAAATACTTTGACTAAATGCACCGATAAACACAGTTAGAAAAACTACTAATAGTCCAAAACCAAACATTAGAATAATTTTACGCCATGCTTGCTTATTCTCAATAATAGCTCTTGTTACAGGAAGCGGTTCATATCCATCAATGCTTTTTGCTATGGTTAATCCAATAAGGCACTGACAGAATAGAGTTATAGGTCCCAAAATATTGGTAAGATAAGAAGCATTCCAAGTACCTATAAATATACTCATGTAACATAACACAACAATTGATAGAGATTGTTTCCAGTTTACAATCATCTTATCTTTAAAATTTTTTACTTTATAATTGCTTTTTCCAAGAGCAATAATTGCTAATACCATAAATATCCAAGTAACCATATATATCAGTTTTACAATTTGTACTTCTTTTGAAATACTGTTCATTGTTAATCTCCCCCACCAGGCACAATTTAAAATTGTTATTTTTGTTTAGTATAAATAGAATTATCATTACTAAATGTATTCTGTATAACATTTGGAAGTACATCATAAATAGAATGCTGCATCTTCTTTTCAAAGTATTCTTTTATTTTAGTTGTCTTTTTCCACCTTGCAACTGTAAAATCATTTACACCATATCTACAGGCAACATCAACAAATCTCTTTTCAAGTAAACAGAAGCCTGTTGGTAAGCTTAATGCATCACATAACTGCACTAATAAGTCATAATCATCATAAACTGATGAATTTATAATGCTTTCAATACTTTCATATTCTTCCCTAGTAACATCCCATTTTCCTATTGAAGATTTTATATCTTGTAGCATAAATGAATGGGTGATACAAACTTTAGCAACTTCATTCCACCCTTGTTCCATGCAATATTGATATCCAGCAATAAGATGACGTTCTGAAACTACACCAATTCGTCTCCCTATATCGTGCAGCAAACCTAAAATATATGCTTTATCCACATCAAGACTTGTACAATGTTCTGCTATATTCTTGCAAGCTAAAGCAACAAATTCAGAATGTTGTTTCCACACTCCTGGATTTAGCTTTTCTGCATCTTCAAGAGCTTTAATAGCTGTACTTTTATCAGGATACCCCTTACACATCTTCTGCTCCCTCTATTTCTAATTTAAGTTTATTAAAATATTCTTCCATAAGTTCAAGCCTTTTATTTCCGATTTCTTTTGCTTTCTTTGTGTACAATTTACCTGGAATTTTTTTAAACTTTACTTCATATTCAATGAAAGGCGTATGCTTTGAAACATCTTTTAGTCTTTCATTTTCCACCGTATTTGATTTGAGATAATCCTTCAGTGGTTCATCTACTGTCAGCCTTTGCCCAAATTGACCTGCTAACATAAAAGTACGAGCAATTCCTATTGCACCTATAGCATCAAGCTTATCTGAATCAAAAAGTATTTTTGCTTCTATTGTTTTGGGTTCATTATCAGTTCTGAATCTATGTGTTATAATACAATGTTTTATTTTTTCTATCTTTTCTTCATGGAATTGCAGCTTTCTTAATATATCCTCAGCAATTTCACTTCCCAAGATAGCATGATCAATTTCTCCGGTTATATCTTTACTTTCTTCAACTCTAGCAATATCACGAAGCAATGCTGCTGGAATCAATATTTCTAAATCAACATCATTCTCATATTTTGCAATTAACATACAAAGATTATAAACTCTAAATACATGATCTAAATTATGTGCAGAACAAGTTAATTTGTCTTGAACAATTTCAATAATTCTTTTGTGTTTCTTTTCTAGATTCATTAATATTTCCCCCTGTTTATTAATACACTAAATTTGTTCTATATTAATTTAGCTATAAAAGATATTACTTTTGCAGAAGGTACCAATAAAATCTGTGCTAATACAGTGCCTACTATCAATCCTCCTACAATAAAAATTATACATCTATGAAATTGCAGCTCAGTACACTCTCCTCTGATTACATCATCTGTTAGCATTGATATATATGGGTCTATGAATATAAACATAAGAATTGTTGAGAATCCATTTACAACAGCTGATAGTGTACTGCAAGTAGTTCTTAAATCTGGATTTAAGCAGCCTGCATACAAGGATGCTAAAACCCCAACAGTTGATATGGCAAAAGCTATAGTATTGAGTAAAACTATTTTTTTAGGAATCATTGTTAAACTTTTTAATTGAGCAATATTTTCTCTTTTAGGCTTGGTAACGCTGCTTTTGAACTGCTCTATACCAGACTTTGAAAAAGCGTGCAATACTAATCTAGGTATAGAACGATGAATACTAAAGGCTTCAACAGCTTTCCCAAATACCTTTATAAATGTTGGCATTAAAAAAGCTCCAGTTATTGTTGCAACCGTTGTAGAAAATATTATCCATCTAAATATATATAATAAATTTTCAGGGTTGCCCATTTTTATAGTATTTTCAATTGTTTTAGCCATTAAGGGGGCTTGAATACTATTTGCAGTCCTAGAAATTAAAGCAAAAATATTGAATACTGCAAAAGCTATGGCTATCCTCCCTGTTTTTACTCCAACAATTCTCACAGAATATGCTAATGATGAAATTAAGTAAATAACAAATGTAAGAATCAATACTATTATTACTTGGTTAGGCATCTGCTTTCTCCTCTATTGTTTATCTTCTTTAATCCTATTCTGTATGGCTTCTTCAAGTTGCTTTACACGTTCGTTATTATTAACAAACATTACATTTCTAACACTTTCAGGAAATAGTTTTATAATACTTGCAACATATCTACTTCCGTCTTCTGGGTACTTATGATCTTCAATTTCAATTTTATCCTTTCCTGCTTTAGTATATAAAACAGCTGGTAAAGATACCCCACTTACCCTGGTTACCTGTCCATTCTTATTTAAGTACTCTTCTTTTAACATCCATATGTATATTTTGTCAGCATCTGTTCCCAAAACAATAAAAGAACTGTACATTTTTCCGTATCTTGGTAAACTAATATCATTGGTTTTTGTATCAAGGTATTCTAAAATTACTTTCTCATCTTCTTTGGTAATTTTTATAGGTTCAGCATAGTTCTTTGTTTTTGAATTACACCCTACCAAAATAAATATAAATGAAAATATAAAAGCCAATATAACTACTTTCCTCATATTAATCCTCCAAATCAAATCTCTAAATTTTTAAAGTAGTATTTTTTATCCTGCTCCGTTATTTCTCGTATTACCCTACAAGGATTTCCCACTGCAATTGAATTACTAGGAATATCCTTTGTTACCACGCTTGCTGAACCAACCACTACATTATCACCAATAGTAATGTTAGGATTTATAATTACTCCACCGCCAATCCAAACATTATTCTCAATAGTAATTGGAAGTGCATATTCAATTCCCTGGTTTCGTGGTTCAAAGTGAACTGGATGCCCTGCAGTAAAAAGGCTAACATTAGGTGCAAACATTACATTATCTCCTATTGTAACCTTTGCACAATCTAAAATAGTGCAATTATAGTTACTGTAAAAATTATCTCCAATAGAAATGTTATACCCATAATCACATCTAAATGGTGGTTCTATGAAAAAATCTTTACCAGCCCTGCCAAATAATTTTCTTATAATCTCATTTCTTTTATTAATTTCACTTGGATGTAAATTATTATATTTAAATATCATTTCTTTTGCATATTGGCGTTCACTAAATAATTCTTCTCCAAATGCTTTGTATGGTTTCCCACTTAACATCTTTTCTTTTTCTGTCATATTTCAGCTCTCCATATCTATTTATATAAATTTAATTACTCCAAAGTTTTATCCCCTTATTAGATTTTTCTTTTTAATTAACTATAAAATTATCAAGTATTTTGTATTATTATACCATAAAATATATAAATATCTATAATTAGCATAACATATAAAAAATTTAGGAGAAAAATCCTAATGTCTTTCTCTCCTAAATTACAATTTTCTTTTTTTAAAATCTTATGTACCTTTCACAAGCTTTAATTAGTAATCTTAATATAAAATCTCATATTGTAAAAGCATATAAAAAGAATGTCATTAGAAAAATAAATAGCCATGTTGGTACATTTTTTATGAATTTTTCTTCAAATATCCTATCTCTAAGTAAAAATATAAAAAGATAAAAAATTAATAATATACACCATCCATATATACTGTTTCCTGTAAAAATAAAAAATCCAAATGCTAACAAAATGAATAGTCCAAAAGGTATCCAAAATCTTAAACTATTCCTCATAAATACACCTTAGCCTTTTAAAGTGATTACTATTAATAATATTATGAAATATATACCCAAAGGGTTACACATACTCTATAAAAAGATTTTTATTCAACTTAATCTATTTATGCAATAGTTTATTGCATATTTATGTGTTATACTCATATAGTGTCTATGAACATTTGGGGGTATTAATATGAGAAAACTTCCTGGCATTATATTTGCCATTCTATCTTCTACAGCCTTTGGATTTATGCCTATATTTGCAAAGATAGCTTATAATAGCGGAAGTAATGCTACGACCTTATTGTCCTTTAGATTTTTGTTAGCAGCTATAATGCTTTTAATATATTTCTATATTAAAAAAATTTCTTTGAATATTAATAAGAAACAATTGTATATTATTTTGTTAGTAGGCCTCCTTGGCTATACTTCAACAGGAATTGTTTTATTCTTGTCCTATAACTATATATCTGTTGGCCTTGCTACTACAATGCATTTTGTTTATCCTGCCATTGTAATAGTGCTGAACTATATTGTATATAAAGAAACTTTAACTAAAAATAAAATCTTAGCCTTACTTATTTCATTAATTGGTGTATATGTTTTAATAGGTATAAACTCTAATGAAATAAATTTAAAGGGAGCTTTTCTAGCCCTCCTTTCAGGTTTTACTTTTGCTGGCTGCGTTATGGGAATTAATCATCCTGAGCTAAAGAAGTTAGATAATAGTGTACAAGTTTTCTATTTTTCTGTATGTGCTGGAACTGTTTTTTTAATATTTAGTATTTTTATGGGACAACTTGTTCTTCAATTTAATATATATATCCTTTCTTCTTACATAGGAATATCGTTGATTTCAACTATTATATCAATTGTTTTATTTATTAAAGCAGTAAAAATAATTGGTGCTTCTTCAGCTTCTATACTTGGAACCTTTGAGCCTATAGTAAGTATAATTATGGGAATAATATTATTTAATGAACAGCTTAGCTTTACAATTATTGTTGGAACCTTACTAATTTTAGCATCAGTATTTATAATAGCAAAGGATCAACAATGAGTTTTTATAATTACAATTAGTCAATAATTGTTGACTTCAATTAATATTTTATTTACAATTTTATTATTAAATAAAGATAGGTGATAAAAAAATGAAATTACCAGAGTTAATAATCGGAGATTTAAAAGCACGAAAGCCAATCATTCAAGGCGGAATGGGAATTGGCGTATCACTTCACAAATTAGCATCTGCTGTTGCAAATGCTGGAGGAATTGGAGTAATATCTGCGGCACAAGTTGGTTTTAAGGAACCTGACTTTCTTAAGAATAATTTTGAAGCAAACGTAAGAGCTCTAAAAAAAGAAATTCAACTTGCACGAGAGCTAGCTCCTAATGGAGTATTAGGGGTTAATCTTATGGTTGCAACAAATAATTATAATGATTTTGTAAAAGCATCTGTGGAAGCAGGAATTGATTTAATTATTTCTGGAGCTGGACTTCCTCTTGATTTACCTAAGCTTGTTGCTGGAAGCAATGTTAAAATTGCTCCAATTGTATCTTCAGGCAAAGCGGCTTCTTTGATCTGCAAAACTTGGGATAAAAAATACAATAGGATACCTGATTTAGTAATTGTTGAAGGCCCTAAAGCCGGTGGACACTTAGGGTTCCATAAGGAGCATATTGAGGATACTTCATATGCTATAGATGGCATAGTTGTTGATGTTATAAATGCTGTAAAGCCTTTTAGTGAAAAGTATAATAAGCATATTCCAGTAGTTGCAGCTGGTGGTATTTTTGACGGACATGATATAGCTAGGATAATGAACTTAGGTGCTGATGGAGTACAAATGGGAACTAGGTTTGTAGCAACTTTTGAGTGTGATGCTGACGAAAAATACAAGCAAGCGTACATTGATGCTAAAAAAGAAGACATTCAAATTGTAACAAGTCCTGTTGGTATGCCAGGTAGAGCTCTAACTAATAAATTTATTAAAAAAGTCTATTCTACCCCTGATAAGGTTAGATGTTATTATAACTGTCTAAAGCCTTGTGATCCTAAAACAGCTCCTTACTGTATTTCTACAGCTCTTATTAATGCTGTAGAAGGCAATTTAGATGAAGGCTTGATATTCTGTGGCAGTAATGTTTATAGAATAGATAAAATTATTTCTGTTAAAGATTTAATTGAAGAACTAGTAACTCAAGCTGAAGAAAAATACAAAGAAGTGTAAAAATTTTAGGGGTCAGACCCGGGATAAACTCCCAAGGATCTGACCCCTTTATTCTTTTATTCTTCTGGAACCTTAATAAGTAAAATCCCACCTACAATAAACAAAATAATTATACTGAACACTCCGTTATTTGTTTTACCAGTAATTTGTGTCACTATTCCTACTAGGAAAGGTCCCATTATTGCTGCAAACTTTCCAAAGATATTGTAAAATCCAAAGAATTCATTTGATTTTTCTTTTGGTACTAATTTTCCAAAGTAAGATCTACTTAATGCTTGTATTCCCCCTTGTGAAGTTGCCACTAACATTGCTAGTATCCAAAAGTCTAAAGTACTATCTAAAAAGTAAGCATAAATACAAATTATGGTATACATTATTATTCCAATATAGAGCATCTTTTTTCCTTGAAGCTTTTCAGATAACTTTCCATAAATAATAGCAAAAGGGAAAGCAACAAATTGGGTTACAAGTAGAATTATCAAAAGATTCATTGAGCTTATTCCTAAATCTGCTCCATAAGAAGTAGCCATCTTTATTATTGTGTCTACTCCATCAATATAAAAGAAATATGCAATTAAGAATAAGAACACTTTTTTGTGACTCTTTATATTCTTAATAGTTTTAGCTATTCTCTTAAAACTGTTTTTAACTATACTTGGTTCTATATCAATACCATGCACTTGCTTTACTATTTTTAACATAGGTAAGGTAAAAGCTGTCCACCAAACACAGGTAAATATAAAAGAAATTTTAAATGCACTTATTACTGACAAAGGTATTAGGTTGAACTGAGCTAGAATAACTATTGCCATGGAAATAATAAAAGGAATAGTGCTTCCAATGTACCCCATTGCGAAGCCCATTGTAGACACTCTATCCATTCTCTCTTCAGTGGTTACATCTACAAGAAAAGCATCATAAAAAACATTACTACCAGCAAAGCCCACCGCTGTAACTATATAAACAACAAGAATTATAAGCCAATAATTGCTTGGAACTATGGAAAGCAGTGCAGTTGATATTACGCCCATAATAAAAAATATGTTGAAAAATCTTTTCTTATAACCCTTATAATCTGCAATAGTTCCTAAAATAGGAGCTAAAATTGCCAGTATAAGAGTTGCTATTGAATTTGCATACCCCCAGTAAGCTGTTGATACAGTAGCCGCTCCACCATTATTTTCAAAGATCATTTTAAAATAAAGTGGCAGAATAGTAGAAGTTACAGTTAATGTGTAGGCAGAGTTTGCCCAATCGTACATTACCCAGCTTTTTTCAACCTTATTCAGCTCTATCATATATACCTTCCTCTCTTTTGGTGAATTAATTCTATTTTATCTTTTTTCTTTCTATCTACTCACTCAATAAGTTCCCAAATTACTTTGCCATCTGCTTCTTTCAATTCTATTCCTAAAAGATTCCCAAGTGTAGGCCCTTCATCAACCAGATTCATTTCTTCAATAACCGCACCTTTTTTAATACCCTTTCCTACTGCCATAAAAACTGTTGTGTAATTTTCCTTAAAAGGTGAATATCCATGAGTAGATCTAGTAAAATCAGGTACTACACCTATATGATGGTCTTTTACCTCTCGAATTATTTCTCCTTCAAATTGATCTAAGAAATAGTATCCCTTATTAGCTTCAAGGATGAAAGTACATTCAGGATCTGCTCCAAAATTAATAGCTTCCTCCCTATTGTATATAGCTTCAATGCAATTGAAATCCTTATTAAAATCTGTAAGTAAATTGTATATATCCTCTTTTAACTTCTCATCCTCTTTGTCTTTTAAGTAAAGATAAGCTGAACCATCGCAGTTTTTAACAATCGCCTTATAGTCTTTAATGTTTCCTTTTTTGTTTACGCAAATGTACTCTTTTTTCCTCAAAAGCACATTTAAATTAACTACCTTATCTTCATCTAAACTACTGTGATCTCCTAACAATACTATAGTGCTTTCTTCATAAATACCACTTTCTTTAAGTGTATTTATTATCTCTCCAAGCCTTCTGTCATGCCTTTCTAATGCTTCCATTGCATTTTGCGAATGAAAACCGTGAATATGTCTTGTAGTATCTAAATCTGTGTAATGGATTAAAGATAGATTGGGTCTTTTATTTTTTATAGTATACAAAAATGCCTCATGAGCAAAATTATCTAGATTAGGCTGTCTTATACCACTTCTTAAATGACCAAAGGCTTTGTTTAACCTATATTGGTAAAAGGGGGTGCCATTTAACATAGACACAATAATCTGATTTTGCCATGGTCTATTTGCCAAAACTTCAGGCATATTATATTGAATTTTTGATTTGGCAGTAACTGGCCATAATATGGCTGCAACCTTCATACCTCTTTCTATTGCTAAATCATATAAGGTTTCTCCTTTTAAATACTGTCTTTTCCAATACCAGTCTGGCTTTTTTCTATTAAGTTGAAACAAGGTATTATTAATAATTCCATGATTCTTAGGATATTTACCGGTTACTATTGTTGCATGAGCCGGATAAGTAAGAGTAGGATATACACTATAAACCTTTTTACAATAGGAAGCTTTCTTGATAAATTCCTTAAAATTAGGCAGTGTAGATATATATTCAAAGTCTACTGTAGATAATCCATCAAAAGATATAACAAATAGATATTTTGTCTTTCTTGCAATTTCCATTTACATGTTCCTCCTAGGGCTTCATGCTCTAAGTATAATTAATACTAAGATATGTATATTAATAATAACATTTTTTATAGAATTATATGTAAAAAATACGTAAAAAATCGAGATAAAAATCCCGATTTTTTACAGGGGCCAGCCCCCTGGGTACATTTCCCAGGGGGCTGGCCTCTGTAAGTAATTAATTATTTAATTTATAATATAATATTCCGTCCTCGTCAGTTTTCTGCGCCTTTTCAGTATAGGCTAAGTGTTCTAAATGTGACATGGCTTCACCTGATGCGAACCATTTTTGTGCGCTAGGGAAGTCTTCCCATTTATCATATCTTAGTTCCCAATGCATATTGGCAGCTGTGTCTCTTACTGTCATCTTATTCTCTTTTATTATATTCTTTACTTCATTTAGTCGATGTTCGTGGTGGCTTAGTAATTCATTAATTCTTTTCTTGTGATCTCTAACAATTTCTCTATGTGCTGTGAAAAGTAATTGAATATCATACTGGTATACCTTTTTTAAGCTATTAAAATAAACAGACAATATATCTCTGTCAAAACCCCAAAAGGTTATATTTGGAGTTATCTTATCTAAAATATGGTCTCCACAGAAAAATAATTTATGTTCTCTTTCATATAATCCAATGTGTCCTGGAGTATGTCCTGGAATATCCACAACCTCAAAGGAATACTCACCAACCTTAAGTACATTGCCTTCCTCTAGTGGTATAAAATCAATTGGTTCTTTTGGACTAAACTTATATCCTGGATGTTCTTCAAAGGACACATTATCCTTTTCTAAATCAAACATTTTCATATAGGCTTCATACTTTGCCCAATATTCTCTATAAATCATTTGATTTATCATTTTTCCATCAATCTTGCCGGCGTATATCCTAACGCCCTCTTTACTTAGATCAGATGCAAGCCCAGAATGATCTGAATGAAGATGAGTCACAAGTAAATCTGTTTTACTTAGGTCAATATTTAGTTCACTTATTCCATCCATTAAAGACTTTTTGCATTCTTCGGTATTGAAGCCCGTATCAATAATTAAATTTCTATCCTCAGACAATATAATATAGCTATTAATTGCTCTTAATGGATTTTTAGGTAATGGTATTTCTTGTTTGTATATGTTTGGGTAAACTTTTACTGCCATATTATCCTCCTAAAATTCACTAATTTTATTCTTTATCTTATTCATATCTTAAAGCATCTATAGGATCTAATTTTGCTGCTTTTCTAGCTGGATATATTCCAAAGAAAATACCTACAGCTGAGGAGAAAAGTATTGCTCCTAGTATGGCTGATAAAGACACCGTAGGTGTAATTCCTGCAACGTTTCCAATAAGTTCAGCTCCTAGAATTCCTAAGGTCATTCCAATAATTCCACCTATTAAAGAAATTATAAGAGATTCAGTTAAAAATTGTATTAAAATCGCTCTAGTAGTGGCCCCTATAGCTTTCCTAATGCCTATTTCCCTTGTTCTTTCTGTTACGGATACAAGCATTATATTCATTACACCAATTCCACCAACTAATAAGGATATAGCTGCTACTGCTCCTATAAAAGCTGTAAAAATATTAAGTACACTATTAATTTGTTCTACAACCTTAAGTACACTTTCTGCCTTGTATAGCTCTTTACCTTTATTGTTATGTCTGCCTTCTATCATATTTATGGCACTATATCCTGCTGATTCAGAATTTTCTTTTGAATTAGCCATAATAGTTATTCCTTTAATCTTTACTCCGTTGTTTTGTAGGTTATTCATAAAGGTAATTGGAATTGTTGCTTGTATGGGTCTTCCACTGTTTTCGCCATCTCCGAAAGGACTAGAAAAACCTTTTTCCACACCAATTATGGTGATTTTTTTACTTAAGGTACCCTCTCCAATCTTTAAACTTTCTCCAACTACGTCTTTATACCCAAATAAAACCTTTGCAGAATATTCGTCTATTATTCCAACAGCAGCTCCATTTTCGAATTCTCTTTCATTAAAAAATCTTCCATAGGTAATTTCTGAATTGTTAATATAAACAATATCTGGTGATCCACCAGTAAAAAAACCTGTTTTACTTTTATTCTCTGCAACAACCATTCCTCTCATTTGGACTACTGGCGTCGCATATTTAATTGTATCAATTTTTTCTTTTATTTGTTTTACATCTTCAAGAGTGAAATAATCTGTAGATTGAGCCTTTGAAGTATCCAAATTGATATTTACTGAGGCAGCTCCTATTTTTTCAAATTCTCCTGCAATCTGATTTTTACCTCCTTGACCTAAGGCAACTATAGTAATAACAGAGCTAATTCCAATTATTATTCCAAGCATTGTTAGAAAAGATCTCATTTTATTTGCCTTGATACTTTCTAATGCAATTTTAATACTTTCAAATATATTCATGTTTTAATATCACCTGCCTTATAAGACAATTCTATTTTCTACCTTCTCATCAGAAACAATTTCTCCATCTCTAAACCTTACTATCCTCTTTGCATGCTGAGCTATATCATTTTCATGAGTTACCATAACTACTGTAGCTCCTTCATTATTTAAGTTTTGGAATATCCTCATTATTTCTATAGACGATTTTGTATCTAAATTTCCTGTAGGTTCATCTGCCATGATTACTGAAGGAGAGTTAACAATGGCCCTGGCAATAGCTGCTCTCTGTTTTTGACCACCAGAAATCTCATTTGGAAGGTGCTTTGCTCTATCCTCTATACCAACCTTTCTAAGTGCAATTAATGCCTTTTCTCTTCTTTCCTTTGAAGAAATACCCCCATAGAGCATAGGCAGCTCTACATTTTCTAGTATGGACATTCTGGGTATCAAATTAAAGGCTTGAAATACAAAGCCTATTTCTTTATTTCTAATGTAAGCCAACTGCTCATCTCTTAACATTGATACATCTTTTCCATTTAAAATGTATTTACCGCTATCCATCACGTCAAGACATCCTAAAATATTCATAAAGGTTGATTTACCTGAACCTGAAGGACCCATAATAGCTGTAAACTCTCCTTTTGATATTGTTAAGCTTATATTTTTTAAAGCTGTGAATTCAATATCACCAGTTCTATATGTCTTAATTACATTACTTACCTGAAGCATTTTCCCCCTCCTTGAATTCCTTAACCACAATACCATCTATTATTGAAGCGGACGGGTTTAATATTACCTTATCTCCTTTATTTATGCCTTCTTTTATTTCGATTTCAGTATCTGATTGAATACCTGTCTTTACTTGTTTTTCTTTAACAATATCTCCTTGGAGAACATAAATTAAATTTTTATTTCCTTTCTCAGCTTTTATGCTCTCAATAGGAACTTTAAGAACATTAGCTACTTGTCCAGTTAATATTTCCACATCTACATCAAAATCAATTTTAAGTTCTTCAGCCTTGTCTAATACATCTATTTCGGCACCTAAGGTTGTTTCATTTCCTGACATAGACTGAGTTTTAGTAGCTGCTGGGTCAATGAGAGATACTTTCCCCTTATAACGACTATTTTCATCAACAATATTTACTTCTTGCCCTAGCTTTACTTTTTTAGCATCATATTTTCCAAGTGATACTTGAACCTTTAAATTTTCTGTATCCTGAACCACAATAACTGGCTGCATACCATTACTTACTGCTCCTACTACTCCATTTACAGCTGTAACAACTCCAGCATTTTCTGCAACGATAGTAGCTTTATTTTCTTGTAGGTTCTTTCTTGCAGTATCTAAGGATATTTTTGCTAAATTTACTGCATTATCCATTTGCTTAAGCTTCTCCTGAGAAATTGGGCTTAAACTATTTCTTTGTTGTTTCAATGCTTCTAGCTTTGTTTTATCTAATTGATTTGAACTCTTTTCTAGCTGAGCAATTTCCTTGTCTAGTTCAGCAATTTTATCCTTTACGGTTTTATTTTGATTATACAGATCATTTCTTTGAAGAACAGCATTTTCATATTGAATTTCAGCCTGTTTTACTGTTAAAGATAAATCTTGAGTTTCATATGTTAATAAAGTATCTCCCTTATTTACCTTATCTCCTACTTTTACATTTAGTGTTTTTATCTTCCCTTGAGTTCCGTAATATTCTTTATAATTCTTTGACTTTACAATTCCTGAAGTGGATAAATAGGATTTTATTTCTCCAACTCCAGCTGCAGCTGTTTTTACAGTTATAATCTCCTTATTTTTTCTGTTATTTCTCATCCAAAATACACCTGAAACTATAACTATTAATATTAATATATAGATAACTGTTTTCTTCTTCATTTTTTTACCTCCGTTTACCAATTGACCTTCTTTATAGTACATAGAGCAGCTTTAATACTCATATAATCCACTTCTTCTGGGAGAGCATCTTTAATTGGTCTTAACTTTCCTGCTCCTATTTTATTTATGGCTTCATAAATTATTTTTTTATGCTGCTCTGGAATAAAATTCTCTAAATTAACATCATCGCCCTCAAGAAAAGCTTTTATTATATGGTCTTGTACAGTTGTGATTTTTAGTCCTCTCTCTTTAGAAATATCCTCTAATTCTTTTCCTTCTCTATACATATTTAAGCTTACTATATGGCTTGGGATTTTTTCAGCTTCATTTTCTTCATAATCTTTCCCTTGCTTTTCTATAACAATCCTATTCTCTAATATATAAGCCTTTATTGCATTTAAAAATTCTTCCCCATACCGCTTTAATTTAGACTCTCCAACTCCCTTAATTTTAAGTAATGAGGCTTCGTTCTGGGGCAAGTACTCGCTAATTTCCCTTAAAGTACTATCTGGGAAAATAATATATGGAGGCACTTTTTCTCTTTCTGAGATGGTTTTTCTAAGGGATTTTAGTACTTGGAATAATGAATCATCTGCGGTTTTCTTTTGAACTTTTTTATGTACCTTTTTAAATACTTTTTCTTCTCCTTTTAGAACACTTAAAGCCTTACCAGTAAGTCTTAAAACAGGATATTCACTTTCAGTAAGATTTAAGTATTTTTCAGCAATAAGTACATTAATCATGTTCTTTATTTCTTTTTCACTGTACTGCTTCATTATTCCATAGGTTGACAGGTTATGAAAGTTTAAATCTAGAACCTTTTTATTCTTTGAACCCTTCAACACAAAGGCTACAAGCGTTGAGCCAAATCTTTGATTCATTCTTGCAATGCAGGAAAATATTTTTTGTGCCTCTATTGTTATATCTTCAAGTACTCTATCATCCTTACAGGTGCTGCAATTGTTGCAGCTTTCTTCAAAGCTTTGGTCCCCAAAATAGTTTAAAATATAGCTTCTAAGACACCTTTCTGTATGACAGTAATCTGCCATTTGCTGAATTCTTCTATATTCACTTATCTTTCTTTCTGCAGAAACTATATTTTGTTCAACTAGGTATTTTTGAAGAATAACATCCTGCTCTCCAAAAAGCAAAATACATTCACTTGGTTCTCCGTCCCTACCTGCACGACCTGCTTCTTGATAATAGGCCTCCATATTTTTAGGCATATTGTAGTGTATAACATATCTAACATTAGATTTATCAATGCCCATACCGAAAGCATTAGTTGCCACCATTACACTTATGTCATCATATAAAAAAGCATCTTGACTGGCATTTCTTTCCGTTTCACTTAAGCCTGCATGATATTTTCCTACCTGGAACCCCTTTTTACTTAATAAATCATGTATGCTATCTACTTCTCTTCTTGTGGCAGCATAGATAATTCCAACCTTATCCTTATTATTTTCTAAGTACTCAAGTATAAAATCTCTTTTATCCACTCCCTTAATTACTGATAAATAGAGATTTTCTCTATTGAAACCAGTAACATATACCTTTGGATTTCTAAGTTCTAAAAGCTTTACTATGTCCTCTTTTACTTCTTCAGTAGCTGTTGCTGTAAAAGCAGAAACAACAGGCCTTTTATGTAAACTTCTAATAAATTTTGATATTTGCCTATAGCTCGGTCTAAAATCATGCCCCCACTGTGACACACAATGAGCCTCATCCACTGCTACCTGTGAAATGTCTAAGCTTCTTAGAACCTGGCAAAACATTTCCGATTCCAATCTTTCTGGAGCAACATATAATAGCTTGTATTGCCCATAAGTGGCCTTCAATATTCTATCTTCTACTTCTATATTACTTAAGGTGCTATTAATAAAAGTAGCTTTTATTCCCATTTCATTTAGTGAATCTACTTGATCCTTCATTAGAGATATTAGAGGCGATATAACTAAAGTTATTCCTTCAAAAATAAGAGCAGGAATTTGATAGCATATAGATTTTCCTGCCCCTGTAGGCATTAAAACAAAGGTATCTCTATTATTTAAAATGTTTACTATACTTTTTTCCTGCCCAATTCTAAACTCTGAGTATCCATAATATTTTTTTAGTAGTTCCCTAGCTTTTGCTAACAATTAAATTCTCCTTCACTTTTGATTAAATTCTATAAAATTTTCATTAATTCTATATTAAACTTACCTCTTCATTAGTGCAATAATCAAATTACACAGCTATCTCATTTATTGCCTTGTATCATCCTTGTTTTTCAAATACTCAGGTCTTTTTTTAGTGTGCACAATATTGCTTAAGAAATAATTTTTTAAATTTTCATAGTAGAAAGGAGCAATTGGAGCTAAATAAGGTACTCCTAAAGTTGAAATAGATGCAAGTTTAATAACAATAAACGTAATCCCCATGATAAATCCAAAAATCCCCAGAAGTCCAGTGATAAGTATCATTCCAAACTTCATAAGTCTGATTGAATTCATAATTGTATAGTCTGGTATAGCAAAGGATGCCATTAACCCTAAAGCAACAATTATAACCATAAGAGGACTTACAAGCCCTGCAACAACCGCCGCTTGACCTATAACAATTGTACCAACAATACCAATGGCAGGTCCTATCTGTTTTGGAAGTCTGGCGCTTGCCTCTCTAAGCAGTTCTACAACCATTTCCATAAGTATTGTTTCTGTTATAGCATTAACTGGTACTGTTGTTCTTGAAGCAGCTAGAACTATTATATACTGGGCGGGAATAATATCCGCATGATATGCAACTATTCCTACATATATCGCCGACAAAGTAAGCGTAATAATAAAAGCCTCGAATCTAAGCATTTTAATAAAAAAAGAAATATACATATTTTCATAATGATCATCTGAAGCATCAAAAAACTCAACGAAATTTTTAGGTGTGATTATAGCTATATTGCTTCCATCAACCATTATGCATATTTTACCTTCTAAAATATTTGCACAAGTAGAATCTGACTTTTCATAGATACCCATTTGCGGTAAAAATGTTGTATCCTTATTAGAAATGAATTTTTGAACATATGCAGATTCTAATATACCGTCTATTTTAATATCTTTTATTCTCTTTTTTATGACTTTCACATACTCTTTATTAGTTATATCTGATAAATAAATTACTACCACATCTGTTTTAGTTCTGCTGCCTACAGTAATATAATCTATTTTTAATGATTGGTCCTTTATTCTATGCCTTATTAAAGATAAGTTGGAATCTAAATTTTCTGTAAAAGCATCCCTTGGAGAACGTATATTGGTTTCAATCTGAGGGCTCTCAATTGCTCTCTTTTCTATACTAATTGTGTTTGCCACAATAAATTTATCACTATCAGTTAAAATAATAATAGCTTTACCTTCTAAAACATGATTAACAATATTATTTTCATCATTTTCTTCAAAAACATCATCAATATAAATGACTGAGTTTAAAATTAAATCCAAAGTCAGTTCTTCTGTTTTATCATAACATAACAATGGCCTAATTATATTGTTTGAGATGCTGTCCCTATCAGAAATCTGAGGAATAAATGCAATCCAAACTTCCTTATTCGTCACTTGCAATTTTCTAAGTAATACCCCAGAAATATTATTAATAATTTCTTGAATTTTATCTGTATTTTTATTACTCATTTCTTAACTACCTCAGCTTTTATTTATTGTTCTACATTTCTTAAATTTACATTAGTAAGATGAGTATTAACATTTACATTAATATTTGCATCAGGATATTCCTCATTCCAATTTATTCTTCTATAATCCTTTGGATTATTTGCTTTGAAATATTTCCCAAACTGAAATATATCACATTTATAATCCTTTTGAGATTTATTTATAGCATACATGACCTCTTTATAGATCATCTGGGAGACTTCACTTTCTACTTCTTTAATCTTGTTTTTATTTAATGGCTCTATTTTGTATTGATACTTTATTGAAAAATTTATCTGTAAATCCACATCTATATTTATTTTTTTATCTTTGTAACTTGTTTTAACTTTTCTTTTTTTCAATTTTGCTTGAAAAGCATATTGCCTTTTTTCGTCTCCATCACTATAAACTGTTTTATTCATAATAGGATTTTTTAGCAGCAAAAATATAAATCCATCTATCTCTTTTTTATTAATTAGCCCGATCATCTTGCTATCCTTCATTACTGCTAGCCCTTGAAACTCTACAGCATAATCTTTTATCCCTACATATGGGATAACAAATCCTAAATCCTTATTTTGAATATATGCCTGCACCTCTTGAGCAGTATCAAAAAGGCTTCTACCATCTTTAGCTAACTTTTTTATAGTATCTTCTATAGCATAACTTATATTTATATCATTTTTAATCTCTGTTTTCAAAAAATCCTTCACTGGCTCATTGCATATTACAACTAATAAAGATTTCCTTAATTCTATTAAGAAATTAATTCTATTTATATATGATTCAATTCCTTTTTCTGCATAGCTTTTGCTAAAAACCACTGCTCTCATTGCTCCAGTAAAATTGCTTTGAGGTACAGTATACTCATGTTCTCCTCTTACGTCTTCAAAGTTTTTCCCTTGGGAGAGATTTTGATAATCCTGAGTTAGTTGAGACTGTTCGCTTTTGCCTCTTATTTCACTACTGAGTTTAGCATTTTCAGCAACTAGTTGAATCATTCCCTCCTTCTCATCAATCCCTACAGAAAGAGCAATATTTTTCTTATTTATATCTTCGTAATCCCAGCATCCTACCAGTAAAGAAGATAATATCACCATTGAAATTATTTTATACTGTCTTTTTATCATATTTTTTTACCTTTGTAATTATTAGTAATATTAATGGTAAAGATAAAGATGTAATATATCCTAAATACCCATTATACTTAAGAAGTTTTTCCACATCATTTGTACTTTCAGGAATTTGTGCAATAATGCAAGCTGCTAAAACAAGTAATGCTATGACTAATTTACTTTCTTTTATATTCATTCCTTTATTTATACATTGCTGCACTCCATAACCCCATAAGGACAGGCTGCATATTATATTTAATGACCAAACAACTACGTAAATACCGTCAAGTCTCCTAAATATTTCTAAATAAGATACATCTAACCCTCTTATAATATTAAATACGGAAGCTTTATATAGTGTCACTAGTTCTATTCCGCCTATAGATATTGCCGATTCTCCTATAAGTATATACATAGCACCTGTAATTCCTACGATTGCAGGAGTATATTTAAATATTTTACTGTTTTTTTCTTTGTTAAAAGGAATCATAAAAAGCAGTTCTACTCCAAGAAAAGCAAATATCAATTTGGAGGTCCCCGATAGATATAGCATTAAATCTTCTTCTACAAATAATGGTCTTATATTTATGATTTCTCCCTGAGTAAAAATTATTATACTCATGAAAATGTTTCCAACAATATTAATGAATCCATACATCTCACAAACTCTTACAATTACATTAAGTCCTTTACTTAAGGAATAATATAATAATAAAAAGAATACAAAAGTTATTACCCACGATGGAGTTCTAGGTAACATTGTCATTCTAACTGTCTCAGCATATATTCTAGTTATGAATGTAAAAAACATAAAAAAGTATATGCCATAAATAATACTAATAATACGGGTAAGAAATTCACCTACTAGCTTTTCGCTATATTCTATCAAGGTTTTACCATGATTTACATATCCTAAATAGCTTATAATATAAACATTGAACATAAAAACTACTGTTAAAATAACCAAGGGAATCCATCCACCAGTTCCACCTGCTTCTGCCATATCCCTAGGTAAATTGATAATTCCAAATCCTACCATGGTACAGTAAACAACGAAAGCAATTTGCCTGTTTGTTAAAGGTGTATTCATTTAATTACTCCCTATCTATAATTTAATATTATTTTATCCATATTTTATAAAAAAATAAGTACAGATCTAGAATCACTTTAGATACTGTACTTTATTTATTACTATTTTTTTGCTTTTTCCACTTTGATCAATTTACCCTTTATAGGAGTTTCCTTTAAAGCTTCTAAAACTATTTTACCCTTCCCTCCAAGAATATCTACATATGAGAAAGAATCTTGAACATCTATAATCCCAATATCTTCTGAAGAAATGCCTTCAATGCTAGTAATTGCACCAACAATATCTCCTGCTCTTACCTTTTTCTTTTTCCCTGCATTTATATGAAGCTTCATAATTTTCTTATTTAAACCTGCAGTTTTATCTTGCTTAAGCTTAGGTTTAGCCTTTATTTTATCTTTTAATATACTCTTTCCCTTTTCAACATCTTCCTCACTAGGAGGATCTTTTTTTACTATCTTATTTCCTAAGTATTCCTCAATCTCATTAAATAATCTAATTTCCTGTGGATATACAAAGCTTATTGCCTTTCCCTTGCTACCTGCTCTTCCGGTTCTTCCTATCCTATGAACATAGCTTTCTTTTTCTACTGGAATATCATAATTTATTACATGAGTTATTTCCTCAACATGAATTCCTCTTGCCGCCACATCTGTTGCTATTAGAAATTGAAATTCTCCTCTTTTAAAAGCTTGCATTGTGTCTGTCCTATCCTTCTGCTCCATTCCCCCATGAAGTTTGCTGCAGGAATACCCTCTGCTATTCATCTTTTGTGCTATTATATCTACCTGATCTTTTGTATTACAAAAGATTATGCAGCTATCTGGCAGCTCTGAAGCGATTATTTTATTTAATAAACTAAACTTTTTATCAAACTCCACCTGATAATATACTTCCTCTATTTTTTCAGTTGTTAGCTTTTGTGGGTTAACCTCAATTCTATATGGATTAATCATGTAATTATTGCACAAGGCTTCTATTTCATCACTAATAGTTGCTGAAAATAACATAGTTACTCTGTCTTTTGGAAGCCTTTTTATCACTCCTTCTACCTGTTCTATAAAACCCATGTTCAGCATTTTATCTGCTTCATCAATAATCAAATATTTTATATTCCCAAAGTCAGCATTACCTTTCTCTATATGATCTAAAGTTCTACCTGGTGTTCCTACAACTACATGTACCCTTTGCTTTAACTCTTTTTTCTGTTCACTGATAGGTTGCTTTCCAAATACAGCAATTGCCCGTATTCTTTTAAGTCTTCCTATATTATTTATATCCTCTTTTACTTGTATTGCTAGTTCTCTAGTTGGAGTTAAAATTAAAGCTTGAGACTTCTTCTTTTCTATGTCAATCCTCTCACAAATAGGAATTGCAAAAGCTGCAGTTTTTCCACTTCCAGTTTCAGATTTTACTATTACATCTTTATCCTGAAGAGCATAAGGAATAACCTTTTCTTGAACTTCTGATGGTTTTTCGTATCCTAACATACTTAATGCTTCCAATATTTTATGGCTTAAATTAAAGTTGTTGAAATTTGAGTTTTTCATAATTTATACCTTCTTTGTTATTATTTATAACCTTATCACTTGAATAATACTATCACAAAACTTCAAAATATTAAAGAAATATAGGCTTTCATTTAATAATTATTGCTATTTATTAAAGTTTTATAGCATTAATTACTTTTTTAGTCTAAAATAGTAGTTAATATACTTTACAATTACACTAAAAAAGGGGCGATTTGTTTTATGTTTTCAGAAAAAATAATAAAAAATTTAAGTAACTCTTCCTGGATAAGACAGATGTTTGAACAGGGTGCTAAGCTTGCAGAACAATTTGGGGCAGAAAATGTTTATGATTACAGCCTTGGAAATCCATATGCAGAGCCTCCTGCTGAAGTTATTGAATCCTTAAGAAAACATATATTAAGTGGAGAAGAAGGTCTTCACAAATACATGAACAATGCAGGGTATCCAGAAGTTAGACAAAAGATTGCTGATCTTTTACAAAAGGAAAGCGATGTTCAACTTACATCAAATAATGTTGTAATGACTGTAGGTGCAGCTGGCGGATTAAATGTTGTATTAAAATCTCTTTTAAATCCTGGTGAAGAAGTAATAGTATTTGCACCTTACTTTGTAGAATACAATTCTTATGCAGATAATAGTGGCGGAAAAACCGTAGTAGTTCCTCCTGATACTACAAATTTCGAACCAGACTTAGCAGCTTTTGAAAAAAGTATTAACTCTAAAACAAAGGCTATAATTATAAATAATCCAAACAATCCTACTGGAGTTATCTATAAAGAAGAAACCCTAAAAAAAATTAATGCTATTATAACTGAGAAAGAAAAAGCTTTAAGTATAAGCATTTATACAATATCTGATGAACCATATAACAAAATTGTTTATGATAATGCTAAGGTCCCTAATATACTTTCTATTTTTAAAAATGCAATAATAGTTAATTCCTTTAGTAAATCCTTAGGTCTTGCTGGAGAGAGAATAGGATACATAGCAGCCAGCAGTAATATTGACGATGTAGACACTCTTATTAATGCTTTAACCTTCTGCAACAGAACTCTTGGTTTCGTTAATGCTCCTGGATTATTTCAAAAGGTTGTAGCAGATGCATTAGAAGCTAAGGTAGATGTTTCAGGTTATGAAAAGAGAAGAAACTTTTTATATGAAAATCTAACTAGAATTGGATTCCAATGCGTTAAACCTGAAGGTGCATTTTACTTATTTCCTAAAGCACTTATAGATGATGATGTAGAATTTGTTAATAGAGCAATGAAATACAACTTACTTCTTGTACCTGGCAGCGGCTTTGGATGTCCTGGATATTTCAGAATGTCCTATTGCGTAAAATTTGATATAATAGAAAGATCTATCCCAGCCTTTGAAAAATTAATGGAAGAATTTAAATAAATGATGTGAGCAGACCCATGGGAACATATCCCAGGGGTCTGCTCACATTTTTTATAATAAATTCTCTGGATTTAACCACTTCAATTCGTCAATAACAAACAATCCATCTTTTCTCACTAACACATCATCAAAATATATTTCTCCTCCACCATATTCAGGTCTTTGTATATAAACTAAGTCCCAGTGAACTGAAGATTTGTTGCCATTATCACATTCATCATAAGAAGCTCCTGGTGTAAAATGGATAGAACCTGAAATTTTTTCATCAAATAAAGTATCCTTCATTGGCTTAAGGATATATGGATTTACTCCTAAAGCAAATTCTCCTACATATCTTGACCCTTCATCTGTATCAAATATATTATTTATTCTTTCTGTATCATTTGCTGTAGCTTTTACTATTTTACCATCCTTAAATTCCAGCCTAATATTTTCAAATGTAAATCCATCATGTACAGCAGGTGTATTGTAGGTTATATATCCATTTACAGAGTTTTTAACTGGCGCCGTAAATACTTCCCCATCAGGAATATTAGCTGATCCTGCACATTTTATAGCAGGAAGACCTTTTATTGAAAAAGTAAGGTCCGTATCTTTTCCTACTATATGAACTTTATCAGTTTTTTCTAGGACTTTAACTAGACTATCCATAGCTTTTGACATTTTGTCGTAGTTAAGATTACATACATTAAAATAAAAATCCTCAAAGGCTTCTGTACTCATGTCAGCTCCTTGTGCCATTGAAGCTGTAGGGTATCTTAAAACAACCCACCTAGTTTTTGGAACTCTTATTTTTCCATGAACTTCATTCCAGAAATACTTATTATATATAGTAAGTTTTTCACTAGGCACATCTGATTGTTCATTGGTATTCATAGAAGCTCTTACACCTATGTAAGCATCCATGTCAGACATCCTTGTAGCTTCATATTTTGCCATCATTTTTATTTGTTCTTCACTGCAATTCATAAGAATTGCTCTGTCTACAGCCTTGTTTTTTACAGTAACAAAAGGTATTGCTTTTGCTTCATAGGCTGCCTTAATTAGCTCTGTTACAAAGGTTAAATCTGGGTCAAAGGCCTCTATTAGTACCCTCTCCCCCTCTTTTAATCTGCAAGAATAGTTTATTAGATTTCTTGCAAGTTTACTTTGTCTTGGATCTATCATTTTTCATTCCTCCAATTACTTATTATTTATAAATATAATTTGTTTTCTTTGGTAATACTATGTATGTATTAAATTTGTATTGAAAGGAGTTTTATTTATGCCTCTTACTAATAAGGAAAAAACTTTAATCGAGGACAATTTAAATGCTGAATATCTTTGTATAAGGAAATATGAGCAATATGCTTCTATGTCCTCTGATGCACAGCTAAAGCAAGTTTTCAGTGATCTTGCAACAAAAGAAATGGAGCATGCAACTACACTTAAAGGAATACTTACTCAAAATGGAATAGCAAAGCAGAATATCTTTGAAAGCTATTCAAAACCTCAAGGAGATTTATCCAATATGCAGTCTGATATCGGAATTACAGATGCACAGCTATTAAATGATGCCTTGATAACTGAAAAACATGTTACCAGCTCCTATAACACTGCAGTTTTAGAATCAATGGATCCTAACATAAGAAAGCAGCTTCAACATATTCAACAGGAAGAACAAGGGCATGCTGAAACACTATTTAATGCAATGCACTCAAGAGGCTGGTATACAGTTTCTTAAAAGAAGTAGCCAGTAACCAGAAAACATCAAAGGTGATTTTGCTAAAGCAAAATATCTATAACCGGTTACCGGGAATTGGTTACTGGTTACTGTCAACTTAATTTGTATTTTGAATATTTAAATTTACGGGTTTTAACTTCAAATATGTTATAAACCAAGCAGTAAGGACTATTCCCTTAATAATGCTGCTTATGCTTATGCTCCACCATACTCCATTTAATCCTAATATACTCGGAGAAGATAAAATTAGTGCTGCAGGTATCCTAAGCCCTGTAAATATAGTACTTATAAGAGAAGGCGGCATTGTTTTTCCCATTCCATTAAAGGCCCCAGCAGTAGCTATTTCTATACACATAAATAGCTGAGATACCCCAAGTATCCTCAGATAAGCTACACCATAGGGTAAAGCTTCCTTCTCTGGTATGAAAAAAGAAAAAATAGGTGCTGCAGCGAATATCAATAAGACAGTTGCAAAAATCCCTATAATACTTACACTCAACATTGCAGCCTTATAGCCTTTAACTATTCTATCCCATTTCCCTCCACCATAGTTTTGTCCTACAAAAGCGCCTATAGCTGTCTGGAAACCTCCTGCAGTCATCCAAGAAATAGCTTCAATTTGCGAACCTACCTTTTGAACTGCTACTGGAACTTCTCCCCAACCTGCCACAATTCTTGCAATAACCATAGCAAAAATACAGAACATACCATTCTGCAAAGCAACGGGGATTCCTACCTTACATATTTTTTTTACATATTCTAAATCAAATTCTTTAATAGAAAAATCCCTAATAAAAACATAATGTTTTGCAGATATCAAAAATAATACTGTCACCACTGCTTGAGAAAATACCGTTGCTATTGCTGCTCCTTTAACTCCAAGAGCTGGAATCGGTCCCAATCCAAAAATAAGTACTGGATCAAGTATCATGTTGCACACTAACCCTATAACATTAAATCTAAAAGGTGTTTTGCTGTCTCCTGAACCATTATAAATTCCAGTAAAAACAGGGTTTATGAAGTAAAAATTTATGCCAATAGCTATAATTACTAGATATTCTATAGCAACATTTATAACATTTTCATTGTTAAGATTAAAAAAACCTATAAGAGGTTTTCTAAATAAAATTAGTACTATACCATATGCTATACCAATAATTACGTTTAAAATAATAGTATTTTCAGCGTATTTTTTTGCAGTATGTAAATTATCTTTGCCTATAGCTTGAGAAACTCCTATTTCAGCTCCTACTCTGGATATAAGAATAAGTGCCATGGCAAACCAAGTAAAAAATCCTGCAGTACCAATTCCGGCAACAGCACTACTGCCTAGTCTCCCAATGTAAATCATATCTGTCATATTATAAGCCATTTGAACAAAAGAAGTGCCCATTATAGGAATTGCTAATTTTACTAAGGTTGGTAGTATTTTGCCTTCTGTCAATTTATTTTTCATTGTATCACCTGCCTGCTAATTATGTCCAACCATTACCCATTATATATTATTATTACAAATGAATAAAGCTATATTAATCATATCAATTGACTAATACAGCTTTTATATTTATTGAGTTACTAACTCTGTTAATAAGCCATATCCTTTATAAACCTTAATTTTAGCCAAAATTTCACCCTTTGAAGCCTTTTCCTCAAGTTCTTTTCCAGTATTCTCCGGTACAAAGTAATTATCTAGCCTGTAATTTACAACTATACCACTAGGTTTGTTTGTCACCTCTTGTAAGAATAAACTATGGTAATATTTAGCCTTTAAATAAATGCCTTCCTTTGGTTTCTTCAGGGTTGCTTTATCTAATTCGTAATAGTTGCCATTTTTCTTTAGAGTAACATAAATATTTTTCCCTCTTAAATCTTCATAAGGATTATATTCATCCTTAGTTGATTTGTATTCTAGAATATCCTCATCAAGTTTCTCATCAGGAATTTCATTTATTTCATAGTTAAGTCTAACATAATCTCCTCTAAAAACATCTGTCGGATCCAAGGGCTTTGTTTTAATCAATATTTCTGTTCCCATAGACTTTGTAAGCATTGGCTGTATTGTCATAGATAGCAGAACTACAACCATTGTAATAAACGCAGCTAAATATCTAAATTTTCTTGATTTAACTATCCTTTTCATGGATTATACCCCCTTCATTTTTTCTCAGCCTTTCAAAATAATAACCAAAGCCTAGCAAAATGAATCCTCCAATGATAAAAAATAGAGATTTAGGCATAAAATCATATAAAGTATCAAAGTAGTACCTTAAAATTATTATACAGGTAAAAATCAGAGCAATTAAGCTTCCCTTTCTTACTAATGATAGAAAATACAACACTATAATGATACCAAATCCTATAGCTACATAGTTCCCATTCTTAATAAAAGACAGCTGCTGCCATATATCCTTATAAGTTAAGAAAATTCCGCTTATTCCTGTAACAATAATACCTTGTAGATTAAACACTTCTGGATTTAATTTATGATTTACATAATACATTAGATTTCCTAGTATAAAGAAAATTATAGCTATATATATTCCATCTAAATTTAAATGATTTAAGAAATATAAACAAAAATCTAAAGCCACTAAGTTATTAAAGAAGGTAACTAGCTTTGAATGATTAAAATACTTATTTCCTATATAAAACACTATAACGTAAAATAAACTTATAACTACTATATTTTCATTAAAGCTTCCAGAAATAAATATTATTGAAAGAATGTGTGAAAATATAAAAATATACTTTTCTTTGAATAGCAGTGATGCTACAACGGTACCTAATACCCAAAGAGAAAATCCTAGGGTAACCTCAGTACTATAGTTGAAAGTTTGCTCCATTAAAAATATTCCTGCTCCGTATATTAAAGTGCTTAAATACAATAATGCTTTTGAAGTCTTAGGATAAACCTTCTCTAGCTTATAGGAACTTAATAAAGAAGCACCTAAAGCAAAGATTATAATTAAAACTTTTGCAAATTTACCTATCTCCTGCCAGTTGCTAGCAATAAAGCTAATAATGCCAAGGCCTATTAAAATCGAACCTATAGTAACTAGCACTTTTATAAAGCTTAGTCCTGCATCTTCCTCATAGTAGGTCATCATATCATCTACTTGCTGCTGAGTTATAATGCCCTTTTCTTTATGACCTTTTAACTCATTAAATAGAAATCTGTAGGTTGACTTACTCAACTTCTTCTTCATTATCTCTTCCCCTTTCTAATAAATTATTAAATTTTTCAAATATATACTCTTTATCAAAGGAGCTGTACCACCTTCTGTTATGTCCATCAATTATTCTATAATGAGAGCTTATAATATTCTTTTGGATCTTAAATTTGCCTTCACTTAAAATGTCCTTCCAGAGAACCTTTCCACCTCCAGTTAGATTCTTTGGTGAATCTATATTGTCAAAAATCATAGCTTCTACCATTTCAATCGGCTCTTCTCCTAAAACCATTTTCAGAACTTCACTTTCTCTAAAAAGTCCACATACTGCTACTACAAGAGTCCAGGAAGCCTCAGTTCTGTCTTTCTCAATTTGAATCAAAGTTTTTTTAGAAATTCCAAGTATTTCTGCCATTTTATCTTGAGAAAAATTATATTCACTTCTTATTAGTCTCAATTTCTTTGAAACTATACTATTCAACTCTTCCTGTGTTAGCTTATTCAAGTTACCACCTCGCTCCTTCATATGTTATAAATCTCACATTATTTTATATTCCTTATACTTGAAACTATCGCATTTACATCATAGCCTAATTGCTCATCTTTTAAAACTATTGAATATACGTGACCATCCATTTCAAAGTCTGTTGATATCTGATTAAATTTAATATTATTTCTTTTGTAAACTTCAATTACTTCATGTATTAGTTGTGCTATATGCCTTTTATTTATAATTTTATCACTATAAAAACTTATACCTATACTATCTACTATTTGTTTGTAGTCTTTTACCTGATCATGATTTAAACTATTAGAACTTCCATATACTGATCTTACTAAACTATTTAATTCTTCATTTTCACTATATAAGTTTTCTCTTAGAATTTTATTCATTGCATTTGTATTCTTAGTTAAATAGTAATTATCACTTATATAAGTTTTTCCTTTATTTATTTGGAAAGTCGTGTTATCTGCTGTGCAAACTACCTTTGAGAATGATCCACCATAAATAAAATTATATTTAATCCAGCTAACATTAAAGTCTTTTGCTGGATAGTTGGTTTTTAGGTAGCTTTTAAATTCTAAATATGTAGGAACCTTTGATAGATTAAAAACAAATATAATACTTATAAATATCATGCATATTGTTTTAAATACTTTCTTCACTTATTATCTCCTATCTCAGTGTACTATTATCTTTATAGTGTAATTTTACACTATTTTTGTATATATTACAACTGCTTGATGTGAAATATTTCTAAATAAAATTTATGAAGGTTAATAGAAAAGCAAGAAGCCACTTTGTAAAATGAAAAGCCACCTTTGTAATCGACAACTAAATATTTGTAACCGAAACGCAGTTTTTGTATCCGTAATGCCTGTTTTGTAATCGAGAAGCAATT
>NZ_LHUR01000031.1 GCF_001263795.1 Clostridium homopropionicum DSM 5847 | reverse complement strand
GACTGCTTATAGATATGGTAAATAAATATAAGGCAGATGCAGTGGTAATTTGCATGATGAAATTCTGTGATCCTGAAGAATTTGACTATCCAATATACTATAGAGAGTTTGAAGAAGCTGGAATTAAAAACTTGTATATAGAAATTGACTTAGAAACAACATCCTTTGAACAAACTAAAACAAGAGTTCAAAGTTTTAGTGAAATGCTTTAAAGTTCGGGTTTATATAATAATTAAATGGGTTTTATGGGCTGGGAGTGTCTCTAGGGGTGGGGCACTCCCATTTTTTTTACTGAAGTTATATTAAACTATAGTAAATTAGTATATAATATATCTATTATAGATATTAAAATAAATTTAATATCCATTTTAGTTTTTAGGGGGCGATTAACAGTTTTAAATAACTACTAAAACCTACTAAAATATATTAGCATATTGTTAGTTTGGTGTTATCATAATGTATATAAAGAGGTGATAGCATTAAATATTATACAATTAGTCAATTCTCAAAATTAGTAGGTAAAAGTTATTCAAACTTTAAGATTGTGGGATAGCGAGGGAAAATTAAAACCACATCACACAACAGAAGGTGGATACCGTTATTATTCTGAACAACAAATTAATCAAGTTTTACAAGTACCACTTATTAAGAAATATAAAAAAATAATTGGCTATTGCAGAGTTAGTTCCCATAAACAAAAAGATGACCTTGAAAGACAAATAGAAAATGTTAGGACATATATGATTGCTAAAGGATACTCATTTGAAATAATATCTGATATAGGAAGTGGAATTAACTATAACAAAAAAGGATTAAATCAACTAATAGATATGATAACTAATTCAGAAGTAGAAAAGATAGTAATTCTATATAAAGATAGATTATTAAGATTTGGTTTTGAAATCATAGAAAGTCTGTGTAATAAGTATGGTGCTACTATTGAAATTATAGATAATACTAAAAAAACAGAAGAACATGAATTAGTTGAAGATTTAATTCAAATTGTTACAGTTTTTAGTTGTAGATTGCAAGGGAAAAGAGCCAATAAAGCAAAGAAAATGATTAAGGAGTTGTTAGAGAATGATACTAGCGAAGAAAGTTAGAATTATCCCTAATATAGAGCAGGAACAAAAATTATGGCAATCTGTTGGTACTGCAAGATTTATTTATAATTGGACACTTGCAATACAAGAAGAAAACTATAAAAATGGTGGTAAATTCATTAATGATGGAGATTTGAGAAAAGGATTAACTATTTTAAAGAAAACAGAACTTAATTGGCTTAATGAAGTATCTAATAATGTGGCAAAACAGGGTGTAAAAGACGCTTGTAATGCTTATAAAAAATTCTTTAAAGGATTATCAGATAAGCCAAGATTTAAAAGCAGAAGAAAATCTAAACCATCATTCTACAATGATACATTAAAACTTAAAGTTAAAGAAAATGTAGTATTAATTGAAAAAGTAGGTTGGATTAAAACATCAGAACAAATACCTATGAATGTTAAATATGCTAATCCAAGAATAAGTTTTGACGGAAAGTTTTGGTATATATCTGTAGGCATAGAGAAAGAAGAACCTATATCAGAAAATACAGATGTATCAATTGGAGTAGATCTCGGATTAAAAGATTTAGCCATAGTCAGCAATATAGATAAGCCATTTAAAAATATTAATAAAACTAAAGAAGTTAAAAGACTAAAAAAGAAGTTAAAAAGAAAGCAGAAACAAGTTTCAAGGAAATATGAAGATGGAAAAATTCAAATGGGAAAGGAAGGTGAAAACCGTTATAAATTTACTAAAACTAATAATATTAAAAAAATTGAAAGAGAAATAAAAATTATTCAAAGAAGGCTTTCCAATATACGTTTAAATCATATTCATCAAGCGACAACTGCAATAGTGAAAACCAAGCCAAGCAGAATAGTTGTTGAAGATTTAAATGTAAAAGGTATGCTTAAAAATAAACACTTATCAAAGGCTATACAGGAACAATGCTTCCATAAGTTTATTAGTATTTTAGAATACAAAAGTAAATTTAATGGCATTGAATTTGTAAAAGCTCATAGGTTTTATCCTTCAAGCAAAACCTGTTCTTGTTGTGGAGCAATAAAGAAAGATTTAAAACTTAAAGATAGGGTTTTTATATGTTCATCATGTAATCATAAGATTGATAGGGATAAAAATGCGTCAATAAATCTTTCAAGATATGAGAAATCAGTATAGTATCACTAACAAGATAATGCTGATATGTACTGTTCGTTACGCAGGAATTTAAGCCTTTGGAGCAACATATCAAACTGGAGTAGTCTTATGACGAAACAGGTTGCATTGAATAAGGAATAAATCTCTAAATATTAGATTTTAGTAGATTTTATGTAACGGCAAAAAATATGAAGATAGGATATGCAGCATCAGCTGGGGAAAAGGATATTTTTGACACAATAGATTATGCTTATGAAAATAAACTAGAAGCCGTAGAGCTTAATATAAATATGCCAATATTTTTCCCAGAGAAATTTGATGAAGAGGAAAGAAAAAAGATTAAAGAGTATAGCAATGAAAGAGGGGTAGAGCTTACATTTCATGCACCAGAGGATATTTCTCTTCTTCAGCTTCAAAAGAATATTAGGGAAGCTGGACTTAGCAGACTTAAAGAAGTAATGGATTTTGGACATGATATAGGGGCAACTAGACTTACAATGCATGTTGGACCAGCTGTAACTTTTACTTTAACTGATAGAAAGACTTACATGGATGAGCTTTACTATGATGAGTATAAAGCAGTATTAAGAGAAAGTTTATTAGAGCTTATACACTATTCCAAAGGAAAAATTAAACTATGTGTTGAGAATTCAGGAAGATTCCCAAAGAAGCTGGTTCAAGAAACTTTAGATGAATTGCTAGCTCAAGAAGAAGATTTATTTTTAACTTGGGATATTGGACATTCCTATGAAAATAAATATGATGAAGTTAAATTTTTCTTAAAACATGTGGACGGGATAAGAACTTGCCATGTACATGACCATAATGGAAAGAGCGATCATCAAATTGTGGGAGAAGGAAATGTAGACTTTAAGTGGCACTTTGACAAAATGAAAGGAATTGAGATTATTTTCATTGTTGAGGTAAGGCCGAGAGATAAGGCAATAGAGGCAATTAAAAAATTAAAGGAAATATTATAGGAACTTTTAAAGACGATGGCTTTCGTTTTTAGGTGCAAAACGAAAAAATAGCATTGATATTAACACAATCAATGCTATTTTTATTGGTATTTATCCTCAACATTATGCTAACTTTCCAGTAAGAATTTAATATTAACGGAAATAATAATATTAATATGAGTGAAAAGGGTGAGATAATGAGAAAGGCTAATAAACCTATTGTAATGCTAAGTATCTTAATATTAGGATTTCAGTTTACATTTACTACATTTATTTCTGCTACTACATTATATTCAACAGATATACCGTATCAGCCACCAGAGCAATCAAGAGAAGAATTATATCAAGATATTTTTATATCTTTGCTGTTGCCATATATTCAGAATGAAGTTGATAAATACTACTCAAAGTACCTAATACAGCCTCCGATGGTTGCTCCGTACACAGTGGATGTATTAAGTGCCGAAAGACCAAATGGATATCGAACATTCTTTTTTAGATTAAAACTTCAAGTTAATTCTTATATAGGACCACATAACAGTGTTGGGCTTGATTATATAACTGTTACGGTAGGAGGTTCGGGAGATGTCAAAATTGAAAAATTTGAACATATAAAAAGTTATGTGTTACCCCCTAACTACGAGGATATAATTAAGAAAGGTTATAAAAATCCAATTCCTTAAAGTATGTTGTTGAGGGAATAACTGAATTTATGGGTATTCAGCCATAAACTATCAAATAGTACTTTCTTTAAGCCCAGTAAATTAAACAAAAAAGACTTGCTATTTTTGTGATAAAAAGCAAGCCTTTTCTAATGTTATTTATTTTCATAAATTTTTGCATATTAAGCTGAGTGCCCATGGGAATATAAAACATAGCTATTTAGAATTTCAGCATATAGAAGTTCAACTCTTCTCGCAAAGGTTCTAGAAGAAAATTTTTCTGCGAAGCTTTCACTGTATTTTGCCATCTTAAGTCTTAAGGCTTTATCTGTAAATAATTTTTCTATAGCTTCTTCAAATTCTTTAGAAGTTTTATAAACTAATCCATTTTTATAAGGTTCAACTACGCCTTCAATGCAAGGATCATATCTACATATTACAGGAAGGCCACTAGAAAGTGCTTCTATATAAGTAAGGCCCTGAGTTTCACTGGTGGAAGCAGTAACAAATGCATCAGATATTTTATAGTATTTATATACTTCTTCAGGCTTTACCATGCCTGTGAAAATAATTTTATTCTTTAAGGCTTTAACTGAGGATAATTCCTTAAGATTTTGAAGATAAGGGCCGCCACCTACAATTAATAGCTTAAAGTTGTCTATTTTATAAGCTAAATTAGAATAAGCATCTATTATTTCTTCAATATTTTTTTCTTGAGCTATTCTTCCTAGATATAAAAGTATTTTATCTTTTTTATCAATATTATATCTTTTTCTCAAGTCTATTTTTTCTTCCTCTGTCATGGATATTTGGAATTTGTTTAAATCGATTCCTGTTGGTATTATATGAATATCCCTTTTTACTCCATAATTTAATAGAGCTGTTTTAACCTTGTTAGTTGGAGCAATAACAGCGTCCATGCTATTAAGGAGTAACCTAATAAACAGACCCATTGCCTTAGGGGTTATTACTTTTCCATTAAAAATATAATCTAAATAATCCTCATACATAGTATGGTAAGTGTGAACATGAGGAACCTTTAGTATTCTAGCTATAAATTTAGCATCTATCATAGTAGTAAATTCTGTTTGAGAGTGAATAATATCTGGTCTCCACTTTAATATCTGCTGCCTTATTTCAGTATTGAAAAACCTTTTAACTTTTGCACCAGGATAAAGCCTTAAATTGAAGGATTTCAAATAAAAAATGTCTCCATCAATTCTCTCTTTACCGTCTGCTGATAAAGCAAGTATTTTAACATCATGTCCCATAGACTTTAATTCCTTATATAGGTTCAGGGTTGAAATAACAACTCCATTTACCATAGGATAAAAAGTATCTGTAGTTAATAAGATTTTCATACCTAATCCTCCAGTAATCTGAATAATATACTTATTTATTAATTGTAATATAAATAGATTAAGAAAAGGATGTATAAAATATTAAGATTTTATTAAGTTTTAGATAAGTGGGAAGGTAGTAATATAAGAAAAATGCGATGCATTTTTAAAATTGACAATGCACAATGGACAATTGACAATGAAGGATGTTTTGCTAAGGCAAAACTAGATTTTATATTGCAGCAAAGCTACAATTATTAAAATTGGTAATTAAGCTCTGCTTAATTACTTCCTTCATTGTCCATTGTCCATTGTCAATTGTCAATTTTGAAGAATTTTACGTCGTAAAATTCTTCAACTACTACAATATGATATAATACAATGATACCATAAATTATTAAATTTGGTTACAAGATAATGAATAAATTACAAATAGATTCATATAATTAACAGTAATTACCACTAAAAAAGTACATAAAGTGGACGATAATTATTTGGGAAATAATTAGACTAATTAGGAGATGTATACATATGAAAGCAAAACTTTATATAATTAAGTTCTTATTGGCAGCAGCCATGTTTACCTCAATGTGTACTACTGCTTTTGCAGAAACCTCTGATTTTAAGGAACTGCCTTCAAAGTCTCAGGTAAGTATATTAAAACCATTTACTGTAAAGGTTAATCTAGACTTGGATGCAAGCACTATTAATAGTACAAATATAATTGTAAAGGATAGTAAAGGACTTCCAGTGAAGGTTTCTATTTATCCAGGAGATGATAGTAAATCAATAGTAATATATCCTCAGGTTGGAGGATATATTCCAGGAGCTGCTTATGCTATAGAAATAAGTACAAATGTAAAAAGTAAAGCTGGTGCGAAATTGTCCATGCCTGTTAAGATGAATTTTACTACCTCAAGTCAGTTTGAGGATGAAACAAGCAATACAGCTTTACCGAGCATAAAGTCAATAGACATTTTAGACAAGCCTCTTATACAAAAAAACAAGACAAGCTTTGTAATCACTCCAAACATTTCTGGAGATGTTCAATACAGGGTATTTTTATTTAATTATCCTAATGAAACCTACGATAATTCAAACTATTATACGAGTGGAGTATATACAGAGCTTACATCAGGATATACAAGTGCTATATCAAGCTTAAATCCATACACCTTTACAAAAACAGATGGTTTTGAACTTGGCAAGTACAAGCTTTTAGTTTATGTTAAAGGAAGTGGAAGATCAGGAAAGTACAAGGATACAAATACTGATTTTGATAATTTTTATTCAACATATTTTAAAGTTTTGGATAAAAACATATTAGCAGATGCAGCAACTACCACCACAACAACTTCATCAAGTATTACTAAAATTAGTTATAGCAAAACCCTAGAAGAAGCTGTAGGTGCACAAATTAAAGCAGGTGGTCCAGTTTATAGTGAAACTACAGGCTTTATGAAAGCTAATGATAGTCTTCTTAGATATTATATGGACCCAAACAACTATTTAGATGATTATGGAAAGTACTCCTTTTTAGTTTTAAATTATATGGAGGTTAGTGTTGATGATTTAAATATTCTTTTAAAAGGAAAAGGAGTTTTAGAGGGAAAAGGAGATGTATTCTTAAAGGCAGCAAAGGATAACGACATAAATCCTATATATCTAGTATCTCATTCCCTACTTGAAACAGGCAATGGAACTTCTGTGTTATCCAATGGAATTCTTGTAAGTTCTGTAGATGGAAAAGCTGTAGAACCTAAAACCACATACAATACCTTTGGAGTACATGCTTATGATGAAGATCCGAATAGATTTGGTTCTGAGTATGCCTACACTCAAGGATGGTTTACCGTTGATGCTGCAATTTTAGGGGGAGCTAAATTTATAGGAACTAATTATATTAACAGAGTTGGAGAAAAGCAAAACACACTTTATAAAATGAAGTGGGATATAAATTATTCAACTTATCCTCATCAGTATGCTACAGATATTGGGTGGCCAAGAAAGCAGATTAAGAGAATAAAGGATTTAATAGAACAATGTAAAACTGCAAAGCCAGTATTTGAAATACCTAGCTTTAAATAAATGCTATGTTTTAAGAGATCGTTGATTTCGTATAATATAGAAAACAATTCTAAGTTTATAATAACTACAGCAGCTAAAATTTCATTAACTCGCACAGCTCAGACAAATGAAATTTCTTAACGCTTCTATAGTTATTCTAAATAAGAATTGTAATTTCTATATTATAATGAACTCAACAATCTTAAAAATAGCTTCGGGCACTAATGGAAAGTTTTAAATGAATGTAAAAACCAACATTCATTTAAAACAAATAAAACATAGTCTAAATAAAAAAAACATAAAGAGCTGTTTGAAATTTATTTTTCAGACAGCTCTTTATGATTTTTACTATTATGAGATTTGGCACAATATATGCTGTAATATAAATTAGGAAGTTAGGGCCTAGACCTTGAAAATGGCTGTGAACATAAACCTAATTTGATATAAGTGGGTGATATTATGAGTACTATAAGTAAAGAAATAAATGATCTAGAACATTACAAGTTGATATTCAATGAAATTCTAGATATGACAGAAGACGGATTTGTTGTAACTGATGTTGATGGAACAATATTAGATATAAATAATTCCTATTGTGCTTTTATTGGAACCACAAAGGAAAAAGCTATTGGACATCATATTCGCGAATTTATAAAGAATACTAAAATGCCGGAAATTGCAAAATCGGGTATTAAGGAAGTAGATGCAATTCATGAACTTGTACATGGACAGCACTACAAGGGAGATAAATTTTTATTTGTTACCAGGGCACCTGTAAAGAAGAATGGAAAGGTCATAGCAGCAGTAGCACAAGTGAAATTTAGAATACACACTCTGAAGCTATCACAAGATTTATTAAAACAAGATAAGGAATTGAAATATTATAAAGACGAGCTACAAAGGCTTGGAGAAAGCAAATATAATTTAAATTCTATACTTGGACAAAGTGATTCTTTTATGGAGGCAAAAGAACTAGCTAGAAAGGCTGCAAAGAGTAACTTATCTGTGTTAATTAACGGAGAAACAGGAACAGGAAAGGAGGTTTTTGCTAACGGAATTCACTACGCTTCAGATAGAAAAAATAATCCTTTAATAAGATTAAATTGTGCAGCAATTCCTGGTGAACTTTTAGAATCTGAGTTATTTGGATATGAAGAGGGGTCTTTCACAGGAGCCAAGAAAGGTGGGAAAAAAGGTAAATTTCAGCTTGCACATAAAGGAACAATATTCTTAGATGAAATAGGAGATATGCCTCTTCATATGCAGGCAAAGCTTCTTAGAGTACTACAGGAAGGAGAAATCGAGAGGATAGGCGGTTATGAACCAATACCTATTGATGTAAGAGTCATAGCTGCAACTCACCAAGATTTAAGAAAGCTCGTTAATGAGAAGAAATTCAGAGAAGATCTTTATTATAGATTAAATGTAATAAATATTAGGATACCTCCTCTAAGACAAAGGAAGGAAGATATAGCTTTATTTATTAATCATTTCTTAAGCGAATTAAACAAGAAATATAAAACTGATACCACCATATCTCAAAGGGCAAAGGAATTACTGTTGAATCATAAATGGCAAGGAAATATAAGAGAACTTAAAAACGTAATAGAAAGTGCTTATGTATTAGCCGAAAAGGATATTGTAGGAGTTAAGCATTTTCCTTCAAATTTAATTACATCTTGTCCTAATATAGCAAAAGCTAATAAGGATAATTCCTTAGATTTAATATTAAATGAATTAGAAAAAGACATAATTTTAGAAACTTTAATGGAAAACAACTATAAAATATCAAAAACCGCTGAAGACTTAGGAGTGCACAGAACTACATTATATAAAAAGATGGAAAGATTAAATATTAAGCTTTCCAGGTCAGTTGAAATATAAATACTAGGGAAATACTAATTGATTTATTGCTATTGGTATTTCCCTAATAGTCTATAGTAATCTAAAATAAACCATATATTTTTATTAATTACTTTTTAGCTTATAATATAATATTCCATCTTCCTCTGTCTTTTCAGCTTCTCCAATACAAGCTAGATGCTCTAAATGTGACGCAGCTTCAGCTGAGGCAAACCACTTTTGAGCTTTAGGGAAGTCTTCCCATTTATCATATCTTAATTCCCAATGCATATTTGCAGCTGTATCTCTTACTGTTTTCTTATTATTTTTAATTATTTCTTTTACTTCATTTAGGCGATGATCATGATGAGCTAAGAGTTCATTAATTCTTCTTTTATAATCAATTATAATGTTCCTGTGAGCTGTAAAAAGAAAGTCAATATCATATTCATATACCTTTTTTAAACTATTGAAGTATACCTCTAATATGTCTCTCTCAAAGCCCCAAAAGGCTATGTTTGGTGTAATCTTGTCTAAAATATGATCTCCACAAAAGAATAGCTTGTGATTTTTTTCGTATAAGCCCACATGTCCGGGGGTATGCCCTGGGATATCTACTATATTGAAGGAGTATTCTCCAATATTTATTACATCACCTTCTTCAACGGGAGTAAATTCAATAGGCTCTTTAAGCGCATATTTATATCCGGGATTATCGTCAACAGATACATTATCTTGATTTAAATGGAACATATTTTTATATCTATTAAAGTTATCCCAATATGTGCCATTAGTCATGTCATTAATCATTTTACCGTCTATCTTTCCTGCGTAAACTCTAACTCCCTGCTTTTCCAATTCTGATGCAAGGCCAGAGTGATCTGAATGCAGATGGGTTACAAGTAAATCGGTTTTTGTGAAATCAATTGCCAGTTCTTCAATGCCTTCCATAAAGGCTTTTTTGCATTCTTCAATATTAAAGCCAGTATCAATTATCAAGTTCCTTTCTGGTGAGGTTATTATGTAACTGTTAACTGCCTTTAATGGATTTTTAGGTAAAGGTATTTCCTGCTTATAAATGTTAGAATAAATTTCTGTAATCATGTTATCCTCCTTGTTTTTTCTTAATGAGTAGTGATATCTGGGTAAAAACACTTCTATTAATAATCTTTATATATAGCATATATAATGCCAATTTTTATTTATTTCTAAATAAATACTTATAAATGTGAAATATTCAATATAATTTAGTAATTATTTAATTGAGGATTTTAGTCCTTATAAGTTAGAAGAGGTTTATATAGAAAAGATATGTATAATGAATTATAAAGTGTAGAAAAAATTATACATTTTCTTTTGAAACTTATTAAATAAAGGATTTACAAAGATTTTGGTTCAGAAATATATAAATTCATATGGTTTTATTTAGTTTAGGTGTAGAAATTTTTCTACACTTAAATTTTTATCATTTATTAGAATATAGAGCTTAGGAATGGAAAATCAATGATTTTTATATTTGGCACGGCAATTGCTTTATAGGTTATCAAGGTATTAATACATCATAGAATTCTAGAATTCCATATATTAATTCAAAAGGAGTGATTAATTATGAATAAGTGGCAAAGCATTTACAAGGAGAAATTGACTTTAGCAGAAGAAATAGCAAAACAAATAGACTCCAATACTGTATGTGCAAGTCCCATAGCTGCCGGTGAAGCCTTTGCTATACCAGAAGCTATTGCTGAAAGAGCCCTAAAAGAAAATCTAAAGGGGATAAAACATTGTTCTATACTTTCTTTAAGACCACAAAAAATATGGGATCCTGCTTTAGACGGAAAATTTAATCATGTAACTCTATATGTATCATCAAACAATCCAAGAAAGGCTATGTGGGAAAATAGAGCAGAATTTGTACCAAGCTTCTATTATCAAATACCTAGAGTTTGGGATGAATATATAGAACCAGAAGTATTTTATGCTACTGTATCTCCAATGGATGAACATGGATACTTTAGCTTTGGATTAAGTGTGAGTACTTGTATTACTTTAAAGAAAAAAGCAAAGAGAATCTTTCTAGAAGTTAATGAAAATATGCCTAGAACTCATGGAAACAGTGCTATTCACATTTCAGAAGTAGATGCTATCTGTGAATGTAATGTACCACTGCCTCAGTTACCAGTTGGAAAAATATCTGATGTAGATAAGACTATAGGTAATTACATTGCTGAGTTAGTTCCAGATGAAGCTACTATCCAATTAGGAATAGGTGGAATACCTAATGCAGCAGCTCAAGCTTTATTAAATAAAAAGAATCTAGGAATACACACAGAAATGTTTACTGAAAGCATGATTGACTTAATAGAAGCTGGTGTAGTTACAAACACAAAGAAGAATATACATGCAGGTAAAAGTGTAACCACATTTGCACTAGGAACAAAGAGAATGTATGAATTTTTAGATGATAATGTAGGAGTAGAATTCCATCCAGTAGATTATGTTAATGATCCAGTTACAATAGGAAAGCATGATAATTTTGTATCTATAAATTCATGTATAGAAGTTGATTTATTTGGACAGGTTTGCTCAGAATCTCTTGGACCAAAGCAATACAGCGGAGTAGGCGGTCAAGTTGACTTTGTAAGAGGAGCATGCAATTCAAAGGGTGGTAAATCAGTAATATCAATGCAATCTACTGCAAAGGGTGGAACAGTATCAAAGATTAAATTAGCTTTAACAGAAGGTTCAATAGTAACTACTTCTCGTAACGAAGTTGACAATATTGTAACAGAATACGGAGTGGCAAAGCTTAAAGGAAAGTCTATATCAGAGAGAGCAAAGGCACTTATAAGCATTGCACATCCGAGCTTTAGAGAACAGCTTACTTTTGAAGCTAAGAAAATAAACTTATTTTAATAGATAGATAAAAAGGTAGTATGCTTAGCGAGAGCTGCTACAAGAATATAAAAATAATTTTAATTAAGGGGAGTAAATTATGGGGAATAATGATATAAGAATGGTTCAACATATAAGTTCTGATCCCACGGCAATAGGTCAATTTGGCCTTTCAATGGTTACTTTGGTGGCAGCTAGTCAAAAATTAGGATGGACTAACGGCCTTGGAGTATTGGTGCCTGTAGCCTTTTTCTTAGGCGGAGTAGCTCAACTTTATGCTGGAATAATGGATTCAAAACATAATAAAAGCTTTGGAGCTAATGTATTTACTTGTTTTGGTCTATTTTGGATGACAATGGCTATAGCTTGGATGATTAAATCAGGGGTGTTTGGAGAAGTTTTAGCAAAGCAGTACGATGTGAAACAATTGGGGTTCTTCTTTCTTGGTTATTTGATATTTTCTTTATTTGCAACAGCTGCAAGTTTAGAAGCAACAAAACAATTATTTATAGCTTTCATACTTGTTGATCTTTTATTGATAGGCTTAACATTAGAAAGCTTTGGAATTGCAGCACATTTTGCACATCAAATGGCCGCTTGGTCAGAGCTAATAGTATCTTTAGTTTGTTTTTACGGAGTAGGGGGTTATGTAATTAACAGTCATTTAGGATTTGTATTACTTCCTATGGGAAAACCAACAGGAATTTTAAGAAAGTTAAATAAACAACAAATATAGATTAATTTTTATGGTATTTATAATTAATTATATGGAAATTATAAAAATTGGCATGATATATGCTAAATAATTATATATATATAAAGATAATTTATACAAGGAGGGATTAATGTGGACTTTAAAAATGTTCTCTTAAAAAAAGAGAAGGGCATTGGTTTTTTAACAATTAATAGACCAGCTGCTTTAAACGCTTTAAATTCTGAGACCTTAAGTGAAATACATAAGGCAATTGAAGAAATTTCAAATGATGATGAAGTGTTAGCAGTTATAATAACCGGTGCAGGAGATAAAGCTTTTGTTGCAGGTGCAGACATATCTGAGATGAAAGATATGAGTGTAATCGAAGGAAGAAAGTTTGGAATACTTGGTAACAAAGTATTTAGAGCTATTGAAACCTTAGAGAAACCTGTAATAGCTGCTGTTAACGGTTTTGCCTTAGGCGGAGGCTGCGAGCTTTCTATGGCTTGCGATATAAGAATTGCTTCAACAAAGGCTAAGTTTGGTCAGCCAGAAGTAGGACTTGGAATAACTCCTGGTTTTGGTGGAACTCAAAGGCTGCCAAGACTTGTAGGAATGGCAATGGCAAAAGAACTAATATATTCTTCAAGAATTATTGGTGCTGAAGAGGCTTATAGAATAGGGCTTGTAAACAAAGTCGTTGAACCAGAAGCTCTAATGGGAGAAGTTACAAAACTGGCTGAAGAAATACTAAGAAATGCTCCAATTGCAGTTAAGCTTTGTAAACAAGCAATTAACAGAGGAATGCAAATAGATATAGATACTGCAATTTCTTTAGAGGCTGAGCTATTTGGGGAATGTTTTTCAACAGAAGATCAAAAAGAAGGAATGAGTGCCTTCGTAGAAAAGAGAAAAGAAAAACAATTTAAAAACAGATAAAGATATATAAATATAAAAATATATAAATTAATTTTAATTAGGGGGAAATAATTATGGATTTTATGTTATCACAGAATCACCAATTTATTCAAAGCACTGCAAGAGAGTTTGCACAAAAGGAGTTACTGCCAATTACAATTGAAAACGATGAAAAAAGCGAATTCCCTATGGAAGCTTATAAAAAGCTTGCAAAAATGGGATTCCTAGGACTACCTTATTCAAAAGAATACGGCGGAACAGGAGCTGATTATCTTTCTTATGCAATAGCAATTGAAGAGATATCAAAGGTACATGCATCCTTAGGTATTGCTTTCTCAGTAACTACTTCACTTTGTGCAGGTTCAATTTACAATGGGGGAACTGAAGAACAAAAGAAAAAGTATATTCCAGACTTATTATCTGGTAAAACTATTGGAGCTTTTGGTTTAACAGAGCCCAATGCAGGTTCAGACGCTAGTAATGCTAAAACTGTGGCAGTTAAAGATGGGGAATATTATATATTAAACGGTATGAAATGCTTTATAACTAATGGTCCTATAGCAGATATTTTCGTAGTATATGCGATGACAGATAGAAGTAAAGGAGTAAAGGGACTTTCAGCTTTTATAGTTGAAAAAAATTACCCAGGTTTTTCAATAGGCAAAATAGAGGATAAATGTGGAATAAAGGCTGCTCAAGTATCTGAAATAATATTTGAAAATGTAAGAGTTCCGAAAGAAAACTTACTTGGCGGAGAAGAAGGAAAAGGCTTTGCTTTAGCAATGAAGAGCCTTGATGGAGGAAGAATTGGAGTTGCCTCTCAAGGTCTTGGAATAGCAGAAGGAGCTTTTGATATAGCAGTAGATTACATGAAGAAAAGAGTTCAATTTGGAAAGCAGTTATTTAAAAATCAATACTTGGCATTCAAAATGGCTGAATTAGAAGTAGAAATAGAAAAGGCAAAATACTTACTATACAAAGCTGCTACAGATAAAGACAATGGAAGACCTTATTCAATTCCAGCTGCAAAAGCTAAGCTTTCCTGTACAGATGCAGCTATGAAGGCAACTGTTGAAGCAGCACAAATGCTTGGAGGAAACGGCTACATGAAGGAATACCATGTAGAAAGAATGATGAGAGACGCTAAGATTACTCAAATTTATGAAGGAACAAATGAGATACAAAAACTAATTATTAGTGGAAATATATTTAAATAATTTAATTTGATTTCTACCAAACTCCTCACCATATAAAAGACTAAAGGAATTACTCATCCTTTAGTCTTTCTTAATAATTATCATTTTTGAGACAAATAAAAAGAGAATAATAAATAATTTAAAGTAAAGCAGTGAAATTATTATAAGAATTAAAGCTATTCACTGAATAATCTGCATTTAAAATAAATTATCATTTTTGAGACAAAGTTTCGAAAAAAAGACAAGATATTTATGATATTTAATCAGAAATCATATCTTGTCCATCGTTATTAATAAGATATTTTATTTTTCTATCCTTTAGATAATTTTTAAGATTTGTTAAATTCATATCCTGCTGTTTTTTGGTTTTATTAGTTATATATATAGTTAAGGAGCCTTCTCCTTCAATATAGTTCTTGTTTATAATATTTTTGTTTTTTGCCTCCTCCAGTATCAATTGAATGGCCTTCTCTAAAGAAGCACCCTTTAAGTCTAAGCGTTCTACTAAATTACGGCCAGGAGTACTGGTAGGAGTGACGGATATAACTTTATTCCATTTATTTATCTTAAGCTGTATAGTAGGAGGAATAGATACTACAACTGATGCTGAGGAAGAAAAATATCTATAAATATTCATACTAACTAGTATTAATACTGTAATTAAAGATAAAATAATTATCCTTCTTACAGCAAGTCTTTTTGGAGTAGCTAAGATTGAAGAGTAAATATCTCCAATTTTAGGAGTATTCTCTTGAGGCTTTAGATTATAAAATTCTCCTTTTACAGTTCTAACACAAATATACTCCTTGGCCACTTTTACCACTACACCAGTTTTTCGCTTCATTCATACACCTATTTAACCTTATTTGTTTTATTAGAGTTATCTGAATTATTGGATTTACCGTTTGCCCCATGGGCTTCTGTGCCCTTACTGTCATTTTGAGGATTAGGCTGAGAGTTCTTTTCACCATTGTTCAATACAGGAAGAGTTTTAAACTCTTCCTTTGAGTTTGAAGATGATTTATCTTTAGATTCCTTTTTATCTATTTGGGAATCCTTTGCTTTTGGTATATTTTTATTTTCTTTGGAATCAATTTTATTTTCTTTATTTTTATCCTCAGTATTAACCTTTGGAGCTTGTTTTTCTTTATCTATTATATCATTTTTTGGAATATTTGTATCTGTATTTTTATCAGAGTTTATTACTTTATTGTTTATTTCTCCACTTAAATTCTTTTCCTTAAGCTTGCTTTCAAATTTAGGTAAGCTAATAGAATTTTCAGGACTGTCCCCGATAGTTTCCTTATTTTTTGAAGCTTTATCTAAGGTTTTAATTGATAAGGATACATTAATATCAGTTTTATTAGACGGATTTATGAAATTCTCCTTTTCTGCTTCTTCTAAAATCATGCTGAGACCATCATCTATGGTTTTATTTTTTATACTCAATGAGTCTAACATCTTTTGCCCGTCTTCATTTAATGCAGCTGCTTTTATAATTCTATTCCATTTATTTACCTTAAGTTCTAGGGAGGGGTTAATATCTACAACTATTGAGGCAACTGGAGTGTAATAAGCATAGGCGGTTGATCCAGTTGTTATAAATAAAATAAAACAAGCAGCTGCAGCTATATATTTAAATAAAGGTAGTTTTTGTTCTAGAGCACCAGTATAAGTACTTCCAATTGTGGGACTGTCCCCTAGAATTTTAACCTCTGCAAACTCTCCGCTGGGAGTCATTATGCAGGCTTTCCTATTTTTTATTTCTAATACTATGCCTGTTTTGCTAATCATTATTTTCACCTACCTTTATGTTCAAGTATGATTTTATGTAAGGATATTCTTCTGTAGAAAGAATCAGTATTAAGGTTAATAAGTATCTTCTCCATTTCTCTAAATACTTCTTCTTAGTGTTAGTTAGAAGAGCTATTTGAGCTATGGGAAGGAGTTTTTTATTTTTTATATAATCCAATATGTTATTATCCTTTGAACAAGCAATTGCAAGATTTAAAAGATTATTTCTCGTGTCTACGTGAGAAGGAGAAGATTCCACAAGTGCACTAAAGCTTAATTTATAATTTGCCAGCTCCTGTGAAAAAAGTGCTATCTCCTCTGCTCTTTTTTTATTTTCCGTTTCTATCTGATAGTTATCTATAGAAATTTTATAATCAATGTAGTCTTCTTTATTATCCTCTGAGGAATTATCAAAGGTTAAATAGGGTGTATTGTTGGCTTTTCTGAAAAAGTCTATTAAGGCATTTTTAATAATAACTGAGGCAAAGCTGAAAAAATTACCCTTTTCTTCGCTGTATTTATCACAGGCATCGTTAAAGGCAATAAGTGATATACTAAGCTCCTCGTCATTAGTCCAATCTAGCTTTCTCTTGCATACTTTATAAGCCGCGCCGTATATGAAGTTTTTGTTATTTTCAATAAAGCTATCTCTATTTTCTAAGATAGGCGACATAGGATCCATTGCCTCACCTCTTTACTAGTCATTATTTTATACGTATTTTATCGTAGTTTTTGCGGGGTTCTGTATGAATAAAATGTTTCCATATATTCCATGGGTTAAGATTCATGTATTTACAGTAAACAATAAAATGTAACAAAAAATTCAAAAATAAGAAGGAAAAAGGTAAAAAATATCGAATATAAGGAAATTAATAGAAAGTTAAATTAAATATAAAAATCGATTAAAATGTAAAAATGTGGGGGTAAATTCATGGTTAAAAAGACTAGAGGAAGATTTTTAAGTATTTTTATAGTGATTCTTTTTATAATATCTTCATTTAGCCAGACCTTGGCATTTGCAAAGGATGCCAGTGGAAATGGGGTACATGGTAAATACTATGGAAAGGAACTAGCTTCAAAGGAAAAGGTAAAGGAAGTACAAACTAAGGAAACTAAGACTGAGAAGCCGGCAAAAAAGCCTGTTACAAAAAAATCAAAATGGGTTTATGAAGAAAAATTTAGTGAAAAGCAGGAGGCAAAAGAAAAAAGAACCTTAAATAGCAAGACCTTTAAGGAGGAAAATGGTAAATATTCTACCTATGTATTCACTGAAAATATTCATTTTAAAAACTCCAAGGGAGAAATAGAAGAAATAGATAATACTTTAATTGAAGATAAAAATAAGAAGGGAACTGTATATAAAAACAAGGCAAATGAATTTAATGTAAGCTTTCCTTCTAAAATAGAAAAAAATAACCCAATTAAAGTAGAAAAAGATAATACATATATTGAAATGCTCCCAACGGAAGGAGACTTTTCAAAAAGCTCAATTTCAGATAACAGCATACTTTATAGTGATGTATTAGAGGGAATTGATTATCAGTATACGGTTGATAATTCTAGAGTAAAGGAAGACATAATATTAAACCACCTTGTTAATAAAAACGAATTTTACTTTGAAATAGAAACTTCGGGACTTACTTTAAAAGAAGAAGGAGGGGTAATTTTTGCCTACGATAAAAAAGAAAAAGAGCCCCTTTGGAAAATAAGTGCTCCAGAAATGGTAGACGCTAACGGCAAAAGCTCTATGAACTTAAAGTTAAGCTTGGATAAAAGATTTTTTGGAAATGACAGAGTAATAATTACTGCAGACAAGGATTGGCTTAAGGCTAAGGATAGGGCATATCCTGTAAAGATAGATCCAACTGTATATTCATATAAAGGGTCATTACTTGACAACTGTGTTGAATCTAATCATCCAAATACCATTACGGATAATGCATATTCTTATATAGGCTATGACGATGGAAAAGCCACAGGGAATTTAAAAGAAAGGAAAACCTTCTTAGGAAAAAATAGAACCTTCGTAAAATTTGACTTACCTGCATTACCAGAAGGTGCTGTTGTTAAAGGTGCATCCTTAATTATGTATAGATACACTGCCTATAGCTCTGCAGAAAGGACTATTCAGCTTGATAGGGTAAATCAATCCTATAATATATCAAAGATAACTTGGAATACTCAGCCTCAAGAAACAAGCTTTGAAACCTCTACTAAAATAGCAGGTAATATAGGCCCTGTAGAATGGAATATAAAGAACCTTGTAAATCAATGGTATAACGGATTAGCTAATAATGGGGTTGTTCTTAAATACACGGATGAAAATGCTCAATGTGAGGTATATAGATCCAATGAATATTATAATAAGCAGCAAACTCCATACGCAAGAATAGTGTATGAAGTACAAAAGAGTGGACAAGTTGATGATCAAGTAAAGCCTACAATCAATTTAAGGCCTATAGTGCAAGCAAACAACGATGGACTGCTTAGATTTGTAGCAGTAACAGCTGACGGACTTTCTAAGCCAAAATCTAAAGTTAATTATGAAACTGAACCAGCAAATGGAAACTTTACTGGAGAAGTAATAGCCAATGAGGATTATATTTATCCAAATCTAAATCCAGTAGAGTATGCCCAAACATACAATGTTAAAGAAAGTAACTGGCAAACAGATAAAGCATTTACTGAGGAAATGATTGGTACTAATAAGCTATATAGAATATCAGCAAAAGCAACTATAGAAATAGAAGAGGAAGAGCCCCCAGCTGGAGAAGGTGGGGAGCATGCAGAACCAACTCCTCCAAAGATAGAAATTATTGATATTGGACAAAGTGACAGCTTCCAGCTTTATGAAGTAAAATCTATGGATATACTTCCAAGAGTCTTAGCCTTCTATGGAATCACAGATAAAGACACCTTCATGAAAGATAATAACATGAAGGATGACCTGCTGGTTCAAGGAAGCATAATATTTATTAGAAATCCTAAGCAAAATCAAGGAGTGCCTTATAATGCTAAAGATCTAACCGATAGTGATAAACGTAGAATTGACAGCTTATTAATTGGAAGAGGAAAACACTGTGAATTTGGGTTTGAGCCAATTAACCTGATTACAGGAAATTATTATTATACTGCTGATGATATATCTATACCAGATATGGGTGGAGACTTTAAAATATCAAGAACCTATAATTCAAAGGCCAGCGAATATAATGGACCTTTTGGGCAGAGATGGGATTTTAACCTTAATAAATATATAGCTTACATGTCTAATGGGGACATAGGCTTTGATAGAGGAGATGGAAGTATCGTATACTTCACAAAGAACTCCGATGGAAGCTATACTGCTCCAGAAGGTGAAATTTATACTCTAACTAAATTAGAAAATGGATATAAAATTGCAGAAAAAGATGCTACCACTTATTATTTCATGAGACAAGGTCTTCTAACTGCAATAGAAGATAAAAACGAAAATAAAACTCAATTTCAATATGATGAAAATTACAGCCTAAATAAGATTATATCCCCATCAGGAAAAGAGCTTCAGATAAGCTGCGACAGTGAGGGAAGAATTACAGACATCACAATGCCAGATGGAAATTCTGTAGCCTACGAATACGACTCAATGGGCAACCTTATTTCCTACACAAATGCCAAGGGAAGCAGAATAAGCTACAACTATGATGATAAGGGAAGGCTTATTTCCTTCTACGATTCAAAGGGAAATAGAGTAATAAACAATATATATGATGATGAAAACAGGGTAGTACAGCAGGAGGATTCAAAGGGAAGTATAATTTATATAAAATACTTGAATGGATATAACGAAACCACTGATGCAAAAGGCAACAAAACCCTTTACTACTACGATTCACAATTTAGAAAGACTAAAATTGTTTATCCAGATAGAACTAGTGAAGAATATACTTATGACTCAGGAAATAACGTAAAAACCTTTAAGGATAAACTAGGAAGAACCACTACCTATGAATATGATTCAAATGGAAACAAGACAAAGGAAACTCTTTGGAATGGAAAAGTAAACAGATTTACTTATGATTCCTTTGGAAATATGACCTCAGCTACTGACCTAATGGGAAATGTGACCTTGATGGATTATAATTCAAAAAGAAATCTAATTAAGGTAACAAGACCAGGAGGAGCTGTTACAGAATACACTTATAACGAAAAGGGACAACTTATCTCCTCAAAGGATTCAGAAGGAAAAACAACAACCTATGAATATCAGGGAGGGGATTTAGTAAAGATTACAGATCCAAGGGGAAACTTCAGTAATTATTACTACAACTCTGTTGGCAAGGTAATAACTATAGAAGACCCCCTAGGTAAGCTCACTAGAATTGCCTACAGTCCAAATGGAGAAAGGCTGAATGTGCTTTTACCAGACGGAAATACCACAGAATATGGCTACGACAGCAGCGGAAACAACACTGCTATTGTAGATGGAAAGGGCAATGCAGTATTATTCAACTATGACAATCTAGATAATATGGAAAGTGTACAAGACCCTCTAGGAAACATAACAAGCTTTAAATACGATTTAAATGGAAACAAAATTGAAGAAAAGAATCCTAAGGGCGGAATAATAAAATATGAATATGACAGCATGAATAGATTAGTTAAGGTAATTGATCAGGATAACGGAGTCACTGAATATAAAAGGGATGCTCTTGGAAACATAACTTCAATTATTAATCCACAAGGCAGTAAAACAACCTATGAATTTAACTATGATGTAAATATGCCTGAAAAGATTACAAGCTCCCTTGGGCAAACGGTGGTAAATGAATATGACCCTATGGGAAATCTACTAAAGTCCATACTGCCAGATGGAAATGTGAAAGCCTATAAGTATGATGAACTATATAACTTAAGTGAATATACAGACATAACAGGAGTGAAAACCTCTATTGAATATGACAAGCTAGGAAGAATTAAAAAGATAAGTGACAGCCTTAATAAAACTTATCTATATGAGTATGACGAAAACGGAAATTTAACTAAAACAAAGGACCCATTAGGCTATGAAGTAACCTATGAGTATGACAAAAATAATTTAATGACTGGAGAAAAGGATGAAGAGGGAAACCTAACTAAATATAGCTATAGCCCTATTGGAAAGCTTAGTGAGGCAATAGATTCCCTAGGAAACAAAACCACCTATAAATACGATGAGAATGGAAATCTAGAAAGTGAAAAAGATTCAAGGGGTAACATTACCACCTACAATTATGACCAGCTGGATAGAATTATTGGTATAAAAGATGCTCTAAATAATATCTACCAGTATCAATACGATGCTGCCGGCAATAAAGAAAAGGAAATAGACCCTCTGGGAAATGAAACAAAGTATGAATACAACGGAAGAGGGCTTCCAGTAAAAATTATAAACCCGCAAGGCAGCACAGTTTCAATGGAATATGACAAGAATGGAAACAACACTAAAATAATTGATCCTTATGGAGATGCCTATGTATTCAGTTATGACAAAGGGGACAGGCTGATTTCCTTAACTGATACTGCAGGAGTGGTAAATACACTTACCTATGACATAAGAAATAATCCTACAGAAGAAAAGGATAATATGGGAAATGTAGTAAAGTATGTTTATGATTCCTTTGGAAGGCTTCTTGAAGAGAAGGATACAATAGATAGAAGCATTAAGTATACCTATGACTTAGAAGGGAACATAACCTCAAAGACAGAGAAGGATGGAAATACCACAAGCTTTCAATATGACAAGAAAAACAGGATTATAAGTATAGCAGACCCAGAAGGGAAGGTAGCCAGCTTCACCTATGATGGGCTAGGAAAAGTAAAGAGCAAGACCCAGCCGGGAGATAAAAAGTATGCCTATGAATACAATTCTATTGGAAACCTTATAAAGGAAAAGGATCCTCTAAATACAGAGACAAACTACCTTTATGATGGAAACAGTAATCTAATAGAAGTTAAAAACGGAAAAGGCAGCAGCAAAAAATACACCTACGACCCTCTAAACAGAATAAAAGAGGTAATAGATGAAAGAGGAAATACCACCACCTTAGATTATGATCCAAATGGAAATCTTTCTAAGGTACAAGAACCAATGGGAGGGACTACTCAATATTTATATGATTCCTTAAACAGACTTCAAAAGAGCGTAGATGCTCTAGGCTTCGATACAACCTATGAATATGATAAGCTAGGAAGAGCTACTGGAATCATAGACCCAAGAGGCAATAAAACCGCTTATGAATACAACAAGCACAGCAAGGTTACAAAGGTAACTGATGCCCTAAATGCTATAACACAATTTAACTATGACTTGAATGACAACCTTCTAGCTAAAATTGATGCAGCAGGAGCACAGTATAAATACTCCTACGATACTGTACACAGACTAACCTCTGTAACAGACCCAATGGAGTACATTAGAAGCTTCCAATACGACAGCTTTGGAAATCTAGTAAAGGAACAGGATAATGAAGGAAACATAAAAGATTACAGCTATGACAAAATGCATAGAGTACTTTCAGAAAAAAATACAGCAGGGCACATTACTTCCTATAAATACAATGACTTAGGAAACCTTGCAGAAGTTAAGCAGCCAAATGGGAATGTCTATGCATATAAATATGACATACTAGACAGAGTAACTGAATTGACTGACCCAGAAGGAAAGGTAACCTCTTTAGATTATGACGTTTTAGGGAATGTTACAAAGGTAGTAAAACCAGGAGAAAAGGAATATAAATACACCTACGATCCAGCAAATAATCTAAAAACAGAAACTAATCCACTAGGTGAAACTACCAGCTATGAATACAATAAAAATAACCTTTTATCCTCAGTAACAAATCCACTAAAGAACACCACAAACTATAGCTATAATGCTGTAAATCAGCTGGAGAAGGTAAGCAATCCTTTAGGACATACAACTACCTACAATTATGATGGAAACAGGAACCTAGTGTCTAAAAAGGATGGAAACGGATATGAAACTGTCTATACCTATGACCCACTTAACAGATTATCAAAGGTAACAGACCCTCTAGGCAGCGAAACAAGCTACAGCTATGACTCTTTAAGCAACATGACAGCAGTTAAGAATGCCAATGGAAATACAACTAAATATTCCTATGACAAGGTAGGAAGACTTACTTCAATAACAAATCCACTTGGAGAAACTGAAAGCATGCAGTATAGTAAAGCAGGAAATCTCCTAAGCTATACAAAGCCAGATGGAAGTAAGATAAACTACAGCTACGACATATTAAACAGAGTTACAGGGAAAGCACATATAGGAAGCGACGGCAAAGAAGGAGAAAATAAAGTAAGCTATGAATACAACCTAATGGGAAGCAGAACCTACATGAGTGGTGCAGAAGGAGAAACAGGCTATGCTTATGACAGCATGGAAAGACTTACAGGAGTGAACTTCCCAACAGGAGAAGAAGTAAGCTATGAATACGACGAGCTAGGAAGAAAAGCAAAAACCATATATCCAGATGGAAAATTTGTAACTTACGGCTATGATAAGCTGGACAGAATTTCATACGTAGAGGACTATGAAGGAAAGAGAACCTTCTACAAGTATGATGAGGCAGGAAGAAGAATAGAAACAATACTTCCAAATGGAACAAAAACCACCTATGCATACGACGAAGCAGACAGACTTACAAAGCTAGAAAACTCCTTCATAAATGGAGGAATAATATCCAGCTTTAAATATGAATATGACAAAGCAGGAAACATAATAAAAGAAATTCAAGTTCAAGATGACAGCACCTATACACGAAACTATAAATACAACAGTGCTGAAGAAATCGTAGAATTTACAGAGGAAAAGGACGGAGTAACAAAGAAATACTCCTATGGCTACGATGCAGCAGGAAACAGAACAGCAATGCAGATAACTGGAGGAGATGACTCAAAAAATGTAACCTACAGCTACAACGAAGCGGATGAGCTTGTAACTGAAAAAAGCGATGATGACCTAATAAAATATGAATACGACTCAAACGGCAGCATGGTAAAGAGAATACTTCCAGAAAACCAGATAGAATACTATGACTACGATGAAGATGGAAGACTAATACAAATAACTTACCACCAAGGTAAAATAGAAACCTTCGGCTACGACAGCGACGGAAACAGAACCTATAAAACCGTTGGAGAGTACTTCTTATCAAAGAGCCCACTAAATACAGATATCCAAAAAGAAAACAACAAGGATAAAGCACAGGACAATAAAAACGAGATTAAGGAAACCCATACAAAAGGACCAAAACCACAAGCCCCAGGAAATCAAGGCAATGGCAACGGCGGTGGAGGCAGTGACAACAGCAATGCTGGAGGAAACAGCGGTAATGCAAACGCAGGAAACAGTAACAGCGGTGGAAATGATAATGGAAACAACAGCGGCAGCAATGGGAATAGTGCCAATGGCAACGGCAGCGACAACGGAAATGGCAATAGCAACGGAAACAATGGAGGAGATAAGGGTAACGGAAATGGAAATGGTCAAGGAAAAGTAGACAATGCAGACAAAGGTAACGGTAAGGATAATGACAATAAAGGAAATGTAAAAGACAAAGAACACGACAATGGAAAAGACAAAGAAAAGAATAATGACAATGGAGGTCACAAAGGCTGGGACAAAGACAAAGTAAAGGATGGCAACAAGGGAAAACACCTTGGCTGGTACAAGAGAGCAGACCATCCAAAGAACCACGGAGAAGATCCAGTATTAACTAAGCCCGACGCTTACGAAATAACTAATTATGTTAATGATATAAACTCTGAATACACTCAAACTCTAATGACCTCAGACGCAAATGGAGTCTATAGAGGAGTTTACACTTACGGAGAAGAAAGAATATCTGTAAGAGACTTAGTAGAAGTAGAAGGAGTACCAAATAATCCACTATACTACATGTATGATGGAAGAGGAAGTGTAACTCAGCTTACGAATGCGAAAGGCAATGTAAGTGACCAGTACAGGTATACCCCATTTGGAGAACCAATGTCAGGAGGAAAGTTAAGTCCTAATACAAAACTACTTAACAACCCATACGGCTATAATGGAGAGTACCACGATTTAGAATCAGGCTTCCAATACCTAAGAGCGAGATACTACAACCCAGAAACTGCAAGATTTATTACTAGGGATAGTTATCTAGGGGAAATCAATGAACCACTTACGTTGAATAGGTATGCTTATGCTGTAAATAATCCTGTAATGAACGTGGATCCTAGTGGAAATGTACCAGAATCCCTAAGCGATGATATTGACTTTAATAATCAAATAAAGAAAGATTATCTTAGAGAAAAATCAAATTCATCAGTTAAAAATCAACCGTTACTAAAATATGGATCACGAGGTGATTCCGTAGTAAAGGTTCAAAACATATTAGATGAATTAGGTTATGACCTTGGACCGTCTGGAGTAGATGGGGTTTATGGGTATTATACTCAGAAAGCTATGAAATCCTATCAAACAGCAAATGGACTACAATCAGATGGCATAGTAGGACCAGAAACTTGGGGATCTTTTAATAGCTATGTTAATAAAAAAGCAGCAGAAAGTAAGGGTAGAACCAAGAATAATAAGGATTGTAGCGTAGATGCTGTTAGTAGTGCAGCAAAGAGTGCGGGTCAAACTATTGACCCTGAAATTGCTCGTTTGGTTCAAAAGGGCAAGAATGGGGACTACTGGAGGGAATATGAAAAGCAGGTAAGGACTCCTTTTAGTAGTGATATCTTTTATAACGTCGCTACAAGTGAACAATATAATCAATATATAATAAAAGCACGCAGTGAAAATATTAAGCCAGTTGAATTTAAAACATATGTAAATACAATGGGACCTAAATGGGAATATATGTACAACCATAGAGATCGTGGAGATGAGTTAGCTTATGCAGCATCGGTTGGAATAATGATAATAGCTGCTTTTGATGCTTTAACAATACCTTTGGATTATATGATGTCACAACAGCTTAGGGGGCCGGCTGAAGCTAATAAGTTATTGTTAAATGTTGGAAGCAAGGCTGATGCATTGAAATCAGTAGAAAGTTTACCAACTGAAATTCAAAGTAGTGCTAAAAGCTTTTTTAAAGGAAGCTCTAATGCATACACGGAATTTACTGTTGAGCAGTTAGAGAGTGGGAATTATTTAGTTAAGATGACTAAACCAGGGAATGTCCCAGGCTCCAAGGCAATCTATTATAAACAAATAGGAACAGATGGCTCAACTATCAAGGTGTACAAGGATACTTTTGACCCAGCAGGAAACCTTGTGCATACTAAAAATAAATAATCTTCAGATTAAAAAGGAGGAAGTGTAGTGGATATAGATATAGTTAAATTAGAGCAGTTTAGAGACCTTAAGATTTCAAGAGAAGAATTATATCAGTCAATGCATAAAGATGTGGCTAAAATATCTATAGAAACTCCTGTCAAGGTTTGCAGTGAACATGTGATAGGATTGTTAGAAGGTTACAAAAATGGTTTAAGAACCAAGGATACAATACTTGAATGGGTAAATACAATTTGGTTCTCAGGATGGTTTGAGTATTGTGATGAACAATGTGATTCGATAGCAAGTGTTATGAATTGCCTTGAAGAAATTGATGAAGAAGGTAAAGAATTAAATTTGGAGAAAGTTGAGATTTACTTAAATGCTTTGAAACACAATCTTGAAGTTGATTAGAAAAATTTTCACTGCAAAATTTATTGTAATCTTGCTACAAAACACCATAAGAAATAAAAAAACACATAATTTGACTGTTACAATATGATTTGCTTAATGTAACTTACCACATAATAGTAGTTCTGTAGTCAATAGCTGAATAAAACTTAAATCAATGCTAAAATGGTAGTAATAGTAAAAAACTGTTACTACCATTCTTTTATGAAACCACAGTTTCAGCCTTTGAACTTACCTCGTGAGAGGTTAATGCTTTATGATAAAATAATGTGTAGAGAAACAACTTAAAGATATTTATCACAAAAACTAAAAAACTTGTATTAGGAACATGTTTTAACAGTAATTGCCGGCAGGCGTAATAAATTTTAGAGGCTATAAAAATTACACATTTAGAGTGGGTGGTATAAACAGATTTCTAAGTTTCAGGGGGTGTTTTTTCCCACTGAAACTTAGAAATCGTTATCCAGGGTAGTAGCCGACGTTAAACAGACATCCCAAATCTGTGATTTGGTGATGGTCGTTTACTCATTCGAGGAACGAGAAGGAGTTTCCTTTTCTAAATGGGAGTCTTAGGGCGGGTAGACATCGGATAAACGTGCAGATCAAAACCTAATCACTTACATTTTATATATATCTTAAAATTCACTCATAAGTAGAAAATCTGCAATATGTTTGCGCTTTTCTTCGAATGTTATCCTGCCCGAATTCCTTTGTCAAGCAACAAAATCTATTTCTTTATCAGTCTTTTGCCTATTGTTTCATTTCAATATCAGAAAACATCATGGACTAAAATATAATATTATAACCCCAAAAGAGTAATTATTACATCAACTTTTGGGGTTATAACCATAAAGATTCTAAAATATTAGGTATCTGCCACAGTCCAAATAAAAATTATTAAGTTTGCTATTTTTATATGGACATATTCAATTTTTCGGTTAAGAAATTATAATAATCTAATGCTTCTTGATTATTTTCATCAAAATATAAGGCACTCTCAAAATCATTTAATAATATATACATTTCTCCTCTTTTCTTAAAGACAGTGGAAATAGATTCTAGTGATATAGTCTCATCGGTATCTGCAATTTCTAGAGCTGTAGTAAAGGTATCTAATGCATCTTCATATTGGCCTAGTTCAGCATAAGCTGATCCAAGATAATAATAATCATAATAATTCGTATACATGTTTGTAGAAACTTTAAAGTCTTTTATTGACTCCTCGTATTTTCCTAAACGAAAGTATACTGCACCTCTTGCGCTATAGGATTCTTCACCATTAGGGTTTAAAGATATTGCCTTAGTAAAATCACTGATTGATTTATCGTACTGAGATAAATATACATAAGATATACCTCTTCTAAGATATGATTGCCAGTACTGTTCGTTTACTTCTATGGATTTAGTAAAATCTTCTATGGCTTTAGTGTATTCTCCTAAATTATTATAAACTAAGCCTCTTGTATAATAAGCAGTTCCCTCAGTGGTTCCAAGCTGTAATGATTTAGTTAAATCGCTTAGAGCTTGTTCATATGCACCAAGTGAATTATAAAAAGTTCCTCTATACTCATAGGATTCTCCTAGATTAGGATCAATTATTATAGCCTTATTATAGCAGCCCAGCGCATCTTCATATTCACCTTTAAGTTCATATAGATATCCTAAGCTAGTTAAGCATCTGTTGCTTTAGGATTCATTTCAATAACCTTGTCTATATCTGTTTCTGCTTTGTCATTCTGCCTTAATAGCATATAGGTTAGTGATCTAATAGAATATTCTGCAGCATTTTTCGGAGTGAATACGACACCTTTATTTAAGTTTGTCTTTGATTCTTCAAATTTAAATTGTCTCCTATAAATATAGCCTTTAGCTGTATAATCAGTCTGGATTTTTGCAGCTTCTTTTATTTTAAAGGTTATATTAGAGCCTTCTTTTAATTTTATGTTCTTTTTGTCATATATATTAGGGCTGATTATTAGTTTATAAGTTTCTCCTTCAATATAAGATGTTTCTGGTGTTACATAAATGGATTTATTATCTGCTCCTAGAGTTATATTTATATTTATAGCTGTTTCTTTGCTGTCTTTTATGGATATTTCTTTTTTCGTAGATTCGTCAAAAACTATTTCTTTATTAAATTTAATAGTCCATGGCTTATCTTTTTCTACAGTTTTATCCCAAACAATATCCTGTGCATTAGCGATTATAGGCTTAAGAGAGAGTCCTATAAACATTAAAAATCAAAAAGTTTTTCACACCACCCCCCAAAACCAAAAATCTTTTCCGTACATATAGGCGAAAAGGGAAAATACATAAAGTAAAAAATAATAAAATAATATAAAATATTGGAGGTAACATAAATGAAAAGATTGAGAATTTTTGTAGCAACTTTAGTTGTGATGAGTAGTATAACAGGAATGGCATTTGCTGAAGGAGAGGCATCTTTAACAAGTGCTGCAGGTATTACTCCAGACAGCATATTATATGGCGTAGATAAAGCGATTGATGATGCGAAAATAGCATTAACCTTTGATGATGAGAAGAAGGTTGAAGTAATTACAGATGTAGCAGAAGAAAGACTTGGGGAAGCTGAAGTTATGACAAGTGAAGGTAAAGAAGATTTAGCTAATACTGCAATACAAGCATACAGTGAGAATATGCAGGAAGCTAATGCAGCTCTTCAAGATGTAGTAGCAGCTACTGAAGGACAAGATTTAGCAACAGCTACTGCAGATAATACAACAGCTGGTACAACTGGTACTGCAGCTACAGATTCAACTGCAACAACAGGTACTACTGGAACCACTACAGAGCCTTCAACTGGAACTACCACAGGTACAACTACTGGTACTGCAACAGATTCAACTACAACTACTGGAACATCAACTACAGGTACAACAACAGGCACTACTACAACTGGTGATACTACAGTTTCAGAAGATGATACAAAAATAGATGCAGAAAAGACTGAAGCTTTAAAAGCATTAGAAGAAAGATTACTTGCAAGACAAGAGAAGTCTATAGAAGTGCTAAAAGCTATACAAGAAAAGGTTTCAGATAGTGCAAAGGCTACTATTGCAGATGTAATAGAATTGCAGACAGCTAAGAAAGATGCTATTATTCAAATGGTTGCAACAAGATTAGAATTAAATTCTGCAAAAGAAGAGCTAAAGGTCGCTGCTGCAAAGGTTGAAGAAGCAAAACAAAGCGGAGATGAAGCTGCTGTTAAAGCTGCAGAAGAAGAGTTAAAGGCTGTTAAGGCAACATTCTTTGAAGTAAAGAATGATTTAAAGGATGCTTTTGTACTTACTAAAACAGTAAATAAAGAAAATAAAAAATTAAGTATAGAATTGAAAAAACAACTTATAGAAGAAGTTAAAGCTGGAACTATAACAAAAGAAGAAGCAAAAGAAGCAATTAAAGCTACTAAGACAAACAATGGAGTAGGAAAAGGCGTAATTGACAAGAAGGTTAAAGACAGCAAGGAAAAAGTTAAGGATACAAAGGATACAGAAGATAAGACTGTAGAAGAAGATAATACTACAGTAGAAACAGAAGTAAAAGCTACAGAAACTGTACAAACTAAAGCTGGTCAAGAAACACAAGAGACAAAAGTAACTGAAGAGAAAGAAAATGCTAAAGTGCAAGAAAGCATAGAAAAAGCTAGAGAGCAAATTAAAGAAAAGAAGGAACAAGTAAAAGAAAGAATTGAAAAAGCTAAAGAAGTAAGAGAAAAAAATAAATAATACTTAGTTACCACCACACACATTAACATATATAAAAGGAGCCTATAATTAATTTTATAGGTTCTTTTTAATTTCTACAAAATTCCTTCACATTTGTAGAATATAATTTGAATATAAGAAAACAAGAGAAGGGATGTGAAGAGAATGTTTGGATTCGCAAGATGCTTTGGAGCTTATGGTGGTTATGGTGATTTTGGACCTGGTAGAGGAATGGGGGCAGGAATGTTTATTATGGGAATTTTCTTCCTAATAGTTATAGCTATCTTAGTATTTTTAGTTGTTAAATATATTAAAAAAGATGCTAATATTACTAAAAATACAATAAATAATGGTGTAAACAATGAGGCATTGAACATTTTAAATATTAAGCTCGCTAATGGTGAAATTAGTGAAGAAGATTATTTAAAAAGAAAGGAAGCCTTACTAAAATAGTAAAATAAATGTATAATTAATATATTAGCATGCAGAATTAAATAACTGCATGCTTTTAAACTTTTGAATAGGTGGTAGAGAGATGGAAGCTAAAACCATATTAGTTGTGGATGATGAAATAAAAATATTAGAAATTGTAGAGGCTTATTTAAAAAAGGATGGCTTTCAAGTATACACAGCAACGGACGGGGAGGCTGCTTTAGATATATTTAAGAAAGAAAAGATCCATTTAGTGGTTCTTGATTTGATGTTGCCAAAGCTTTCAGGTGAAGAGGTTTGCAGAAGAATAAGAACCTTTTCGGAGGTTCCAATTATAATGCTCACTGCAAAAACTGAGGAAGAAGACAAAATACAGGGGCTGGCTATTGGGGCAGATGATTATTTAACTAAGCCTTTTAGTGCAAGAGAGCTGGTAGGAAGAATTAATGCTCTTTTAAGGAGAAGCTATAGAGGTGAAAGTCCTCTTGCGGATATTTTAGTATTTAACGATGGGGATTTAGAGGTAGATATTAAAAAATTCCAAGTTAAAAAGCAAGGCAAGATAGTGAACTTAACTCCTAACGAATTTAAGCTTTTGAATATACTTCTTGCGAGTCCAGGTCAGGTATTTACAAGAGATCAACTTTTAGAAAAGGCCTTTGGAAAAGATTTTGAAGGCTTCGATAGAACTGTAGATACTCATATAAAAAATATCAGACATAAGATAGAGGATAATCCAAAGGAAAGTAAGTACATCCTTAGCATATATGGTGTAGGATACAAGTTTGGAGGGGAAAGATGAAGAATATATCTTTATTAAAAAAGCTCTTATTAAGTTTTTTTATAGTGATTGTAGGGTCATATATTATTACTAGCATTATGGCAAATAAAATGATTGATAAGAGCTTTAACTCTTATCTTGAAAATCAGCTAAAGGAAAAATCCGATAATATAATAAAGCTAGTGGAAAAGTCATATGATGAAAGTAAGGGAATTATAAATATTGATAAAGAAAGCTTAAATAGATATGCGGAGGATGGAAGCTTTGATATAGTGGTAAAGGATATTAAGGGAAATACCCTGTATTCTTCCGGTAATGGCTACCTAATGGGTAAGGGCACTATGGGGAATATGATGAAGAAACATAGTCAAATGATGAAGATGTATAATTTTAATACAAGTGATTATGTGGAGGAGGAGCATCAGCTCTATAAAAATAATGCTGCTATAGGAACCATAAGTATAGGGTATTTAGGAAATTATAATCCAACAGTACAGGATATGGAATTTAGAGGGAATTTAAATAGCGTATTATTGTATTCAGTGATACTTGCCATTTTATTTGGTCTTATTATGAGCTTGATTTTGTCAAAACAGATTACAACACCTTTAGTTCAAATAAATAAAATAGCTAATGAGATGAAGAGGGGAAACTTTAATATAAGATCAAAGGTACAGACCTCAACTTTAGAGCTTAATGAGTTATCACAGTCTATGAATTATCTAGCAGAGGGACTTCAAATGCAGGAAGCACTTAGAAAAAGGCTAACCTCTGATATGGCTCATGAGTTAAGAACACCGCTTACTACACTTTTAAACTATGTAGAGGGATTTATAGATGGAGTGTGGCAGCCTACAGGAGAAAAGCTTAACAGCTGTCACGAAGAGATTCTTAGACTTACAAAGCTAGTAGAGAGACTTCAAGATATAGCAAAGCTGGAGCAGGCAAATCTAGTGCTGAATAAATCAAGTTTTAATTTATCAATTGAATTAAAAAAGGTTGTAGAGGTTTATAAGCCTTTTTATAGTAAAAAAAAGCTTACTCTCATAGAAAATATACACGATGATTTAGAGGTTTTCATGGACAAGGATAAAATAAAGCAGATTATTTATAATTTGCTTTCTAATGCCTTTAATTATTCAAATGAAAAAGGAGAGGTTGTGCTTACTGCCTATAAAAAAGAAGATAATATAGTAATATCTGTTCAAGATAAGGGCATAGGAATAGCTAAAAAGGATTTATCACATATATTTGAACGCTTTTACAGAGCTGATAAATCAAGGACAAGAGAAACCGGCGGAACCGGAATTGGACTTACCATAGTAAAATCAATGGTGGAAGCTCACGGAGGCACTATAAAAGTAGAAAGCAAGCTAGGGGAAGGGAGTATATTTACTATAGTTTTACCTGTAGGGTTAACAATAAAGTAAAATATTTGAAAATTTAATTGAATTGTAATTACCTGATAGAATTTATATGCTATAATATATTACAATATCCGAATATATAGATATATTAAAGTAGCTCTAGGATATATTATGAAATTAAGAATTTATCGATTAAATGGGAGGTTAATGCATGAAAAAGTATATGAAAATAGGTATTGTAGTTTTGCTGATAATAGCTATTGGGGGAATCTATTATGTAAAAAATTTCAGCTCAAAGAACACAATAGACAATAGTTCAAAAATAACTGAAAATGTAGATGAAATTATGAAGGTTAAGAATGGAGAAATAAAAAAGATAGTGGTTATGCAATTATCAACTTCAACTTGTCCAGCTTGCAAAGCCATGTATCCTATTATGGAGAGTATAAATAAAAAATATGGCGATAAAATTATAACAGGAGTAGTTTATCTAGATGATAAAAGCATTGAAAAGCAGGCAATGCAGCTAGCAAATGATTATTCTGTTAGAGTTGTACCCACTATAATAGTTTTAGATGAAGAGGGACAGCAGGTTATAAGGCATGAAGGAATACTGGAAGAAGCTCAGATAGTGAGTATATTAAGTCAAATGGGAGTGAAGTAATGGGGGATTTACTTAGTAATTTTGGGAACTTAATTTCTAATAATATATATTTTGCTTTACTAATTTCCTTTTTAGCAGGGATTGTATCTTCATTTAGTCCCTGCGTTTTGTCCACTCTTCCTCTTATTGTAGGTTATGTAGGAGAAGCAGGAGTTAAGGACAAGAAAACAGCTTTTAAATATTCTTTATTTTTTTCTATAGGCTTAATCGTAACCTTTACCGTCTTAGGGGTGGTTTTTTCAGTAATAGGACAATTTATGAACTTATCAGGTAAGTGGTGGTATATAATTTTGGGCTTAGTTATGCTCATAGCAGGACTAAAGCTTATAGGAGTATTGGGGGACGGGGCTGAAAAAAGCTGCAGAGTACCAAGTAAAAGGGGAGGCTTTCTTGGGGCATTTTTTCTAGGAATTGTGGGTGGGGCCTTATCTTCTCCATGTTCAACTCCAGTACTTGCAGCTATTCTTGCTTTTGTAGCTCAAAAGGGAAATATATTAGTTGGAGTCCTAATGCTTCTGCTTTATTCTATGGGACACTCCCTTTTAATACTCCTAGCTGGAACCTCTGTGGGGTTTGTAGAACAGCTAAGTGTTTCCAATAAAACAAGAACACTAGGAATGATTTTGAAGCTTATATTAGGAGTAGTTGTTATATTGCTAGGATTATATTTGTTATATTTAGGTTTATAAACTTGATGATTTTTAAATTAGTTAAGAGGACTGTCCCCCAGCATAAATCATTCTTATGGGGGACAGATGTATCCACAAAAGGCCTTACCAAGTATAAAGTATTATAAGTTTAGTTTATGCATGTTTTGCCAGAGAGTAATAATAGGAGTTTTTCTCAATTACTACTGGGAACTGAATATCTCCTTTTAATTCTTTGTTTTTTTCTATAACTACGTTTTTGTCCATAATAACCCTAGTCAGCTTAGCATTTTCCCGTATTTCACAATTTTGAAGTATTATGCATCCATCTAGTTTTGCTCCCTTACCAATTACAACTCTCCTTGAGATTATGCTGTTTTTTACAGAACCTTCAATTATGCAACCATTGGCAATTAACGAGTTTGATACAGCAGAGCCTTCTGCATATTTAGTTGGAGGGGCATCCTGTCCTTTTGTATATATAAGTCCTGTACCGAAAAATAACTCTCTGCTTGTTTTTTGATTCAACATATCCATATTAATCTTATAGTATGAATTTGAGGAGTTTACGCATTCTAAGTATCCATTAAAAGCATATGCTTTTATATTTAAATTTAAATTATTAGAATATAAACAGTGCTTAATAGATTTATAGCTGCCAGTGGAAACACATTCTTTTATTATGTCTAATAAAAGTTTCTTTTTCATAATAAACATGTCCATTGATATATTACAAATAGGATTAACACCTATGTTTTTCCCAACACTTATTACCTTATTGTCTGAACTTAAATTAAGGATGCTGCAGTTTGTAAAACTGGAATCTGCATTATTGACTTTTTTATAAATTATTGTTACATCAGAGCCTTCCTTCTCGTGGTATTCAATTGCTTTTTTATAATCAATGTTGCATATCATATTTGAGGATGAAAATATAATACTGTTTTGTTTACTTCTATATAGATAATCTATATTATCCTTTAAAAGATAAATGTCATTTGTTTTAATATCAGAAAAATTAAAGTTAAATAGAAATAATCCATTTATCTTACGATTTAAATCCCAAGGCTTCCCTGATTGCAAATGGTGAAGTAAGGATCTAGATTTATCTTGAGTATATATGCCAATGTTAGTTATTCCTGCATTAACCATGTTAGAAAGGACGAAATCTATTATTCGATATCTTCCAAAAATGGGGATTGCTGCAAGGGGTCTACTACTAGTTAGGCTTTTTATATGAGAGTTATCTTCATTAAGACTTATAATGCCCATATATTCCTTTAGCATATCACTATCCTCCTAAATTATTTAATTGTACAATTAATTTTCACTTCTTCGTAGTCGCCAATTACAGTTATATCTTTAGAGTTACCAATGATAGTATTACTTCTGACTATTGTATGGCTTCCAATGATGCTTTTTTTTATAATAACGTCATTGCCGATTTTTGTATTAGACATTATTACAGAATCTTCAATAATTGAATTTTCTCCAACCTGTACACCAGGAAATATAATTGAATTTTTTACAGCTCCTAAAATAGAACAACCTTCAACAATGAGGGAATTGAGAACTTTTGCTCTATTTCCTATATATTGAGGAGGCAAAGTTGGAGTTACTGAGTATATTTTCCAATCCCTATCATGAATATTCAATTCATTTTCAGAGTGAAGTAAGTCCATATTAGCTTCCCAAAGGCTTTCTATTGTACCTACATCTTTCCAATAACCTTTATATGGAAATGCATAGAGATTATAACCGGAATTCAGAAGTTTTGGGATTATGTTCTTACCAAAGTCATGACATGAATTTTCATCACGAGAGTCCTCAATTAGGAATTTTTTTAAAATTTTCCAATTAAAAACATAAATTCCCATGGAAGCTTTATTGCTCTTAGGATTTTGGGGTTTTTCTTCAAACTCAAATATTTTATTGGATTCATCTGAGTTCATAATTCCAAAACGACTTGCCTCTTCCATTGGAATTTCAATTACAGCAATGGTAGCATCAGAATTTTTTTCCCGATGAAACTTCAGCATCTGAGAATAGTCCATTTTATATATGTGATCGCCAGAAAGCACAAGGATGTATTCAGGATCGTATCTATCGATAAAGTTTATGTTTTGAAAGATCGCATCAGCTGTTCCCATGTACCAGTTGCCCCCATCATTTCTTATATGAGGAGGGAGTATTGTCACACCTCCGCTGTTCCTGTCAAGATCCCAAGGAGTTCCAATACCTATATGAGCATTTAATATATGAGGTTGATATTGAGTTAAAACACCTATGGTGTCTATTCCAGAATTTGAGCAGTTACTAAGGGTAAAATCAATAATTCTGTATTTTCCACCAAAGGGTACGGCAGGTTTTGCATTATTCATGGTTAATACCTTTAATCTAGTACCTTGTCCACCTGCCAAAACCATAGCTAGTATTTCTTTTTTTAGCATTTGCATCACCACCATTCAGGGACAGTCCCTTAATTTACCTTAAAATTTACTTGAATTTCTGTAATTATAGGTTCATTATTAAATAATATTACTGAAGGAGAAAATTTATTCAAATTAATAAATTAAAGTTCGTGGGAACATAATCCATCTATATGATAATATTACAATAATTACCAAAAAACCGCAATAATAAAACCCTAAAACATTAAATGAATATTTTAGGGTTTTGTTCTAAATTATTTTAGTTTTGTAATATATATTTTGAATTCGTAATGTTAAGTTTTCCTTTAAGACCTGAAGAAACGTAAACCTTGTGGTCAGAGGTTACAAAAATTGCATCTACGTTTTTAAGGGATTCAATAAGCTTCATGCCTTCCTCTAGACCTAAAGCAAAAGTACTTGTTGAAAGCCCGTCAGCATCAACAGATTTATCTGCAATAATTGAAACGCTAACTAGAGAATTACTTACAGGGTAGCCTGTATGTGTGTCAAGAATATGATGGTATCTTTTACCATTTTGTTCTAAGTATCTTTCGTAAATTCCTGAAGTTACAACAGATTTATTTTCTACTTCTATAATCCCTAGATATTCACCTCTAGTACTTTCTGGATCCTGAATACCAAGCCTCCATTTAGTGTTATCTGGCTTTGGACCCATAGCATAAATATTTCCGCCAAGATTAATTAGAGCATGCTTCACTCCATTTTCTAGAAGTACTTTTTCCACCTCATCAGCAGCATAACCTTTTGCTATAGCACCTAAGTCTATAATCATTCCTGGTTCCCTGAGCATTACCTTTTCGTTCTTCTCATCAAGAAGAATGTTTTTATAATTTACTAAAGGAAGTTTTGCTTTAATTTCTGCATCAGAAGGAACCCTAGCTTGATCTGTACCAATGTTCCAAAGTTTTACTATTGGTCCTATGGAAATATCAAATTTCCCCTTGGATAATTCTGAATAATATAAACTTTTCTTTATAACATCAAAGGTGTCGCTTGAAACCTTAACATATTCTTTTCCAGATTTAGAATTTACATTAATAAGTTCACTGGTATCTTTATTTATGCTCATCTTATCTTCAATTTCACTAATTCTTTTAAAAGCTTTTTCAAGAACATCTCTTGAGCTTTCATCATAAATAGTTACTTTACAAATAGTTCCAAGAAGAACTCCTTCTTTTGAAATTGGCTCAACAGAAGTAGGTTCTGCTTGCTTTTTTGAGCAGCCTGTGTATGTAATAGATATAATAATTAATAATATGAGGAAAAATATACTTTTTTTAAATTTAAACATTACATGCCTCCACATTAAATTATTTATTGCTGCAAAAAGTTTAATTATACTATTCAATTCTACTATCCTGTAGAATAAAAGTCAATTTTTACAATATATAAAAGTACTATTTGAATAAGTATCTCATAGATGATAATATTATATTATGTAATAATGACTATTAAAATAGTTATACTAGAAATGGAGGAAAACATGAAAAAACTAGACAAAATAATAGTAGCTTTTTTTGTTATCATTGCCATAGTCTTAGGGATTATCTTTAAGTTTGCTTTTAATAAAGACTATAATAACAAATATGTAGAAATATATGTTAAGGGGCAGTTTTATAAGAAGGTTTCAATAAAAGATAATAACTTTAAAGAAGAAATAGATATAAAAACTGATTTAGGAGAAAATATTGTACAAATAGAAAATGGTGGTGTAAGAATAGTAGATGCAGATTGCCCAGATAAGGTTTGTATTAAAGATGGATTTAAAGACAAGGTAGGGAGCGTATTAGTTTGTTTGCCTCATAAGGTGGTTATTCAAATAAAGGGGCAGAGTACTGAAAATGAAGTAGATGAAGTATCACAATGAGGTGAGAATTATGAGTAAAACTAAAAAAATAACTTTAATATCTTTACTTGTAGCACAAGGATTGGTTCTTTATATGTTTGAAAGAATGTTGCCCTTACCGTTTATAACACCAGGAGCAAAGCTAGGTCTAAGTAACATTGTTACTTTAGTAGCTCTTTATATGTTTAGCTTTAAAGAAGTATTATTAATTGTAATTTTAAGAGTTATTTTATCTACTTTTTTTGGTGGAAGTCTATCCTCATTTTTATATAGTATTGCCGGCGGGCTTTTAAGTTTTTTTGCAATGTACTTTATAAAAAAGATTGGACAAGACAATGTAAGTACAATTGGTATAAGTATGATTGGAGCTGTTTCACATAATATAGGTCAAATAATAGTTGCTGCTTTAGTTATCCAAAATGCAATGATTGTCACTTATCTTCCTATACTTATGGTGGCTGCTATAGGAACTGGATTCTTTGTAGGAATAACTTCTAAGTACTTACTGCCTTATATAAAAAGAGTTTATAGCTAAAAGGTATTATGATTTTATTATTACTAGGATGATTTTATATGTCTATAATGATTTGAAAAATATATTTCTGATTAAAGCTAAAAATCTAGCCATCAAATGATGGCTAGATTTTTAGCTTTAATAGTTTTGCTTATCAATATGAGTGCTAGTATATATCCGAAAACTCTATGTTTATTTTCTCTTCGCTAGAAAGATGATTTACAGTATCTGAATATAGCTTTATTTCTTTATCAGGAATAACATACACTGGTAAACTTATTATAAAGCTACTTCCTTTGTTAAGCTCGCTTATTAGCTTGATTGTTCCTCCATGAAGCTCTACCAGTGATTTTACTAGGGACAGTCCTATACCACTGCCTTCCCTATTTCTAGATAGAGACTTGTCTACTTGAATAAATCTTTCAAAAATTGAAGCCTGTTTATCTTCTGCTATTCCAATACCAGTATCCTTAACGGATATTTGAATGGTATCAGATAAATCATATACATTAATTGAGATCTGTCCCCCAGAATCTGTGAATTTAATTGCATTGGATATAAGATTTAATATAATTCTTTCAATCATATTTGCATCACAAGCTATTATTTTTTCCTCTACATCTGTGTCAAAGATTAGACTTAAGCCATTAGTTTCTGCATAAGAGGCAACGGATAATGAAATTTCTTCTATTACCTCTACTATATTATAATTTTCTAATTCAAGCTCGAAATATCCTGAATCTATTTTAGTAATATCAATTAAATTGTTTACTATTCTTACTAAGCGATAGCAGTTTTGCTTCATAATAGATGTATATTTTGAATAACTTTCAAAATTATTATGTTGATGCTCATTATAATTTGCATGAATTAATTCTATATATTGAAGAGCGCTTAAGATTACATTAAGCGGGGTTCTTAACTCATGGGAAAGATTTGCAAAAAATTCTGTTCTTAAATTTTCATAGGCTACTAATTCATTCAATAGTCTTTTATTTTCCTGTGCTTTTACTAAGCTTGTGATGTCTTGTCCAATAACTACCAAACTGTTACTATTATTATTGGCATCTATTATTGGCATCTTTATAATTTCTAGAATCTTTTCTTCTTCAGTATCTTTTTTAAATACTTCTGTATGCTTTGTAACCTGGGCTTTTTTTAATGCTAAGTTATCAAAATTTTGATATTTTAAAATTCCTTCTATATAAACATCATTTAATTCCAGCAGTTCTTTATCAGTTTTTCCTTTCCACAATACTGGGTCCAAATTAAAAAATTCTATGGCAGCTTTATTTGTTTCAACCCATCTTCCCTTACTATCCTTTAAACATATTAAAGCAGGAAAAGTGTTAATTAATGTACGAAGCCTCTCTTCGCTCTCTATTAGAGCGGCTTTTGCATCTCTTCTTTCAGAAATGTTAAGAATCAAGAAGGACAAAAGCGTTATAATAAGAATCACAAAGAACCATATTAATTGCGTAGGAATAGTATAAGATTTTATTGGTAGATTATTGATGATACTATTTTTAGGTAAATAAGCTGACTTTATTGAATACTTTAGCAACTGTTTATAGTCAAAAACATACTGTGATTCACTATTTTTTACAACGGGTATATTAGAAGGATTTATGCCCATAAGAACTCTGCTTGTTAAAAGCCCAACTACTTCTCCATGAGATTTACCAGATAATATTTTACCACCTATTACTCCATGATTTAATAAAAAATCCCAAGTTGCGTAAACGGGTATGGGAACATCATTTAATATTATATCTCCATCTCTTTCTGTCATAATATTATCTTGATAGTCCGTGGTATAGCCAGAAAGTAATAAGGCAATAGTGTCTTTTGAGTGTTGTTTTAATTCTTCTTTATCATTAACCAAATTAAAGTTTTCTGTAATTGTGAAATTAATGTTAAATGCTTTTACGTAATAAGGAATAATCTCATTTAGAGCATTTTTAGTTGCTTTTCCTGTAACAGAATTAGAGACTATAATAATTACATTTTTAGTATTTTTATGTAGATTAAGAGCTAAATCTAGAGTTTCTTTTATAGGTATATTTTCAACTACCCCAGTAAATAAGCTGTTGCTTTCAAGCATTGAGTCTTTAAAGTAATTAACACCGCAAAAAACCATAGGAGTATTTGGAAATAACTCTTTTGAATATTCTCTTAAAAAATCAAAGGCAGCATTGTCAATAGATATAATTGAATCGAACTTACTATTTTTATATTTGTTTTTATACATTTCATATAGACTTTTAATATAATTTTCTCCATAGAACTTTTTCGTGTCCATGTACTCAACATGAATATCAAATTTTATATCGGAAGCTTTTAGTGATGATTTTATACCAGCTATTATATCATCTGACCATTTTACATCCTTATGATATGAATTTAAAATCAGAATTTTTTTTTCAGGTTCTTCAGTGGTATTTGCAAAAGCTATATGAGAATTAAAGAAAAAGTAAACTAAAAAGATGAAAAAGAAGTGTTTAATTATCTTACCTCTGAAATTCATATAGAAATTATCTCCATTAATAAAATAGTATAGGAAACATTAATAATAATGTAAATTAATTCTAACACTGCTCCTTAATCATTTCAACATTTTATTTTACATTTCGAAATAAAACTCTATAAAATTCTAAAATTAATGGAACACTATAATGTAAGGTTTAATTTGAATATGTAGAAAGTTAAATGCGAAATTTTTTAAATTTATAATTTTAGAGTATATAGAAAAAAATACAAGTGATTGGAGGTTGGCTAAATGAAGAAAAATATAGGGTTATATATTATATTGATCTGCAGCATTCTTCTTCTAAGTGGATGTATGAAGAAGTCTGTAGATATTTCATTAAAACTAAAAAAGGGCAATTTATATAAAGTTGAAGTAGATATAAAAGAAAAAACTTCTCAGAAGATAAAAGATAATAGCTTGGAATTGGAAACTAAGTCCAAAATGGGATTTTTATGCAATGTTACTAACGTTGATAAAAATAAAAATGCAGATATTAAGGTAACCTTTGATTCTATTGATATTAAAAGTACTACTCCAAACGGACAAACACCTGCAAATAGTCAGCAGGTAACATCTGAGACCTCGGATAAATTATCTAAAGTGTATGCAGCTTTTGTAGGTAAAAGTTTTAATGTTAAGATTGGTGAGTACGGGAAAGTTAAACAGGTAGTTGGTATGGATGATGTTGTAAATAACGTATTTACGGAGTTAAATATTAAAGATGAAAAAGAAAAAGAAGATATAAAGAAGGTGATAAAGGCAAAATTTGGAGAAGAAGTTATAACCAAAAGCATAGAAACAATAACATCAGTATATCCCAATAATAAAGTAAAAGTAGGGGAAAACTGGCAGCAGAAAGTATCAATTTCTGATCAATTTCCTGTGGAAGCGGAAAGAAAATACAATTTAAAAGAAAGTGCTGATGGGACTTCAGAAATTACTGTTGATTCACAAATTAAAGGAAAAGAAGATGCTGAACCAAAGATAACTGATAATTTAAAAATAACCTATGAAGAAATAAAAGGAACTGAAAAAGGTGTAATAAATTTAAATGAGGAGAATGGAATAGTAAAAAATGCTGAAATGCAAACTCAATTTTCGGGAAAAATGAAACTCTATTCTGATGATCCAAACTTAGGAAGCCAAACCTTTCCAATAAGCTATACAGAAAAAACCGTAGTGAATGTACTAAGACAATAGTAAAAGGATTTACATTGTAAATTATGTAAATTAAATTATAATATAAATAGTACTTTATTTATTTTAATTAAGGCCTTAACAAAGTGGATAAGGTATTTATATGATTTTTAATCGAAAACAGTATAGGGGGAGAATATATAATGAGTGCTGTAGTTGAAAGATTCCTTAAATATGTGAAGTATGATACTAAATCTGATGGAGATTCAGGAATTACTCCAAGCTCAGAAGGTCAAAAGGTATTTGCAAGGGAGTTAGTTGTGGAATTAGAAAAAATGGGAATGCAGAATGTAACCATAGATGACAATGGATACGTAATGGCAGAACTTCCTTCAAATTTAGATAAACAGGTACCTGTAATTGGTTTTATAGCTCATATGGATACATCTCCAGATATGAACGGAAAGGGAGTAAATCCACAAATAATTAAAAATTACGATGGCAATGATATTGTTTTGAATGAAGCTGAAAATATAGTTATGAAAGTTGAAGATTTCCCAGAAGTAAAAAATTATATAGGTAAAGAGATAATAACTACAGATGGGACTACTCTTTTAGGTGCAGATGATAAGGCTGGAATAGCAGAAATTATTACAGCTATGGAATATCTAATAAATAATCCAGAAATTAAGCACGGAACTATAAAGATTGGCTTTACTCCTGATGAGGAAATTGGGCAAGGAGCGGATCATTTTAATGTTAAAGACTTCGGCGCTGATTTTGCTTATACCATTGATGGAGGCCCAATTGGGGAATTAGAATACGAAAACTTTAATGCTGCTGGAGCGAAAATAACTGTAATCGGTAGAAATGTTCATCCAGGCTATGCAACTGGAAAATTAATAAATTCAATGCTAATAGCTAGTGAATTTGTTTCTATGTTGCCCAAAAAGGAAACTCCAGAATGTACTAAAGGCTATGAAGGGTTTTATCACCTTACAGGCTTTAAAGGAGAAGTAGAAGAAACTAAGCTTCAATATATTATAAGGGATTTTGATAAGAATCAGTTTGAAAAGAGAAAATCAATGATGAGTAAGTTAGTAGATGATTTAAATAACAAGTATGGTGCGAGGACAGTCATCTTAGAAATAAAGGATCAGTATTATAACATGAAGGGAAAAATAGAACCTGTGAAGCATTTAGTAGATAATGCTTTTGAAGCAATGAAGCAGGTTGGAGTAGTGCCAAAAGTTACTCCAATTAGAGGTGGTACTGATGGTGCAAGGCTTTCTTTTATGGGATTGCCTACCCCAAACATATTTACTGGAGGTCACAATTTCCATGGTAAATACGAGTTTATTCCAAGCTTTGCTATGGAAAAGGCAGTAGAAGTTATACTTAAGATCGTGGAAATTTACTCTAAGTAGATCTTTTAAAAATGATAAAGTCGGGGACTGTCCCCGACTTTATTGTTTTGTGTATATTATTAATTTAACTTCTTTTTTGTAGTTACTAAGGCTTCATCATTTATAAAAGGAGCAAAGAATCTAAAGGCTTTTTCATGTCCACATTCTCCGCAAACGCACATAGATATGTCGTAAGGAATATTATCTATAACATGAATTTCTAAGGACTCAGCTATATATGAACCACCACAAACCTCACAAGGAGTAGAGTTAATAATATCGTACTCGCTCTCAATATATTTCATAATATCTCTTATTAACATTTTAATCCTCCAAAGTCTAGAATAAATCAACACACTTAATGGTATCACTTTAAAAAAGTTATTTCAAGAAAAATAATCCGGGACGGTCCTATAAAATACTCTAAAATATAAAAAAACCTCTATAGAAATTTAATTCTATAGAGGTTTAGAAATTCAATTAATTTACAATATAAAATTACTTTACAACAGGGAAACCTTTATTAGCCCAACCGCTTGGCGCATTTGCTTTTGTTCCCATGCCACCATTTAAAGATACTGCGTCATAACCTAATAATTTCAATCCTGCAACAGTTTGACCAGCTGTTTGTCCTGTATAGCAATATACTATTATTTTCTTATCTTTAGGTAATGTGTTGAAACTTGCTTGCATACCTTTTCCCCAAGGGATATTTATAGCTCCTGAAATATGTCCATTAGCATAGTCAGCAGCACTTCTAATTGATAAGAATACTACACTGTTGTCTTTAGCATCAACTAGTTTTTTTGCATTTTCTTCACTTATTTTGTAATTTGCATAGTTAGTTCCCTTAACTTCATTTAATCCAGTAAAGTATTTTACAATAGCATTTTTTATATCTGCATTAATTTCTGCCTTTTTAGCATCTGCAGCAATTTTATTTTCTTTTGTCTCAGTAACCGCTTCAACTCCAGGAACCTTTGAAATTCCTAGATCCCAACCTAAATTTACTGATTTTGCGTTAAATCCTGCCATGTTTAATAATGCAACAGTTTGACCAGCAGTTTGTCCTGTATAGCAGTAAACCATAATTGATTTATCCTTTGGCAATAATTCAAGATTATCACTTATAGTAGTTCCCCAAGGAAGATTTACTGCTCCTTTAATATGACCTTTTGCATAAACATCAGCTTGTCTTATATCTAATATAAATATGTTTTCATTTGCTTTTACTTTTTCTATAAAATCTTTTTCAGGGATTTTGTAAACATCTTGAGGCATATTAGCAAAGTAATTGTTTACAGCAGTGGTAACAGTGTCAGAAGTTTTAGCGGCTGAAGAATCATTCTGTACAACCTTTGTGCCGGTTTCAGTGGTTTTTGCAGTTTCGGTTTTAGCTCCGCATCCAGCTAAGGATATAGCAAGTGCTAAGGCTAGAAGGCTTGATAAAAGTTTATTTTTTTTCATAGAATTAATCCCCCTTATAGATTTGTTATTTTTTTAACACTTTTATTTAATTATAACTCATAATTAATAGATTAAGTAAATCGTTTTCATTATACTGCATAAGAAATATTTATAGGTAGTAATTTTATTATAGTGTAATAAATAGCATAATTGCAGAAAAAATAGCTAAATAACAGTATATTTAGCTATTCATATGAATTAAAATAGGATAAATTTATATGCGTTTAAGAATTATCTTGATTTGCTGGAGCAGCATTTGAGTCAGTATTTTTTGTATCCTTAATTTGAATTGGTAAAGATTTATCAGCACTCCATTCTAGCCATGCTCCATCATATATTTTAATGTTTTTGTATCCAGCTTCAAGTAAAGCTAAGTAAGTTTCAGCTGCTCTAGTAGAAGTTTTACAGAATAATATTATGTTATTATCAGGCTTAATATTATTTTCAATATACATTATTTTTATATCTTGTCTTGACTTAAAGGTTTTATCAGTGTAATTATTATCTTCATAGTTTATTAGCTTTGAACCTGGAATTGTACCTTCATCGTACTCCTTTTGAGTTCTAACATCTAATAATATAGTGTTTTTATCAGGAGAATTTACTTGAGCTATTACATCTTCTTTTGTTGCTATCATGCTAGTATTTAAATCTTTAGCAGTATATCTTGTAGGGGTGATTGAAGGGATTTCTGTACTTACTTCAGCACCAGCTTTTTTTAGGGCCTCTAATCCACCACTTACAACTTTTACATCCTCATGACCATACGCTCTCATAGCCCACCATAACCTTGAAGAATGACTATTATTAGTTTTATCATATATTAAAACTGTAGAATCAGGTGATATGCCTTTTTCACTCATAATTTTTTCAAATAACTCCTGTGGACCAAGCATACCTGCAACTGGAGTAGTAATATTAACTTCATCCTTATCTATATTTCTTGCACCTTTTATATGCTCTTTAGAATAATCATCAGGTATTTGTGCATCAACAAGAATTACTTTTTCACTATTAAGCATTTTTATTGCAGCTGAGGCTTCAATAATATAATGTACTTTTTCAGCAGAAGTATATGAAGAACTACATCCATTTGCAATAAAAATAAGTGAAAGGATCATAAAGCAGGATAATAGTCTAGAGACGTATTTTTTTTGTAATTGCTTTATCATGTTTTTCCTCCCATCCTTTAAATAAAATTGAGTTTTAAAGAGTTTGAAGAGATTGTTAAATTATATACAATTTTATAACTATATTATACTGCATAACATTTTACTTTAGGTATAATATTTTCTAATAAAACATTTAATAATCAAATAAACAGATAAATATATATGATAAATAACAGTATGCTATAATAATGAATACAAGTAAGCGTGCGCATAAAGTGAGTATGTATCTATGTTTTAACTTAAGGAGATAAGTGATTATATGATAAATATAATATGCAAATATATTAACAAAATAAAAAAGGACAAGTTTCTTATAATTTTTATAATATTATATATTGCAGTAAACATTTTATTCTTAACTAAATTTCCCTTTGTACATTCTGATGAAAGCTGGACTAGTGGATTATCAAGAAACATCATGGAGAGCAAAAGCTTTTCTGTAACAGAATCTTTTTTTGATCTGTATCCAAGATATCCCCATGCAATTAAGATAATTTTTCAAGGATTACAAATAATTTTTATAAAGATTATTGGGTACAAAGTTTTTTCTGTAAGGTTAATATCTTTGCTATTTAGTGGAGTAACCTTATATTTTTATTATAAGATATGTAAATACATTTTTGAAGACAAGGAAAAAGCCAATATTACAGTAGTACTTTTATCTTTTGATATTCAGTATATTTATGCTTCACATTTTGCAAGACAGGAGATAGTTATTTTATTTTTCTTAGTAGTTGGATTGTATTATTTTTTTTCTAGAAGATTATCAATAGAATTTAGAGGGGAATATACAGGGGCCTCTGGGGGAGCTTCGGGGGACAGGGCAGGAATTAAAGGCGATATAGTCCTTGGAATTATTATAGGTTTAAGTATTGGAATACATCCAAATAGCTTTATTATTGCTCTAACAATAGCTTTAATATATTTATATTCAATTATTTTTGCATCAAAAAACTTAAGTTTTAAAAATTTTATTTCATATGGTATTACAGTAGGCATTTTTGCATTAATATTTATTGGAATAAGTATATCCTTTAATAGAGATTTCTTTATTGATTATTTTAATTATGGAAAAGAATTTGGTGTAGATTATCCAATAATGACTAAATTGAGTACGATTAAATACTTTTATTACAAGCTTTACGAGGGTATAAGTGGAACATATTACACTCCCAATATTAAGCTCCAATTCTGGATATTTGGTGCAGCATTTGTGGGGACAGTCCTAAAATTGATGAAATCCATTCACAAGAAAAATAGCATTAAAGCAGAAAAAATTATACCAATTATTTTAGCTATAATAGGTATAAATCTAGGGATAATCCTTATTGGAAGGTTCAATCAGACAAGCGTAGTTTTTCAATTTCCTTTTTTCTATTTATTAATAGTGTATTTCATAAATGACGCTAAATTAATGTATAGAAGGCTTATCTTCACTGTATTAGCGGTGATTTTGCTATTTAATTCAGTTACCAGTATAATCCCATATATGGATAGCAGTTATGATAGATATTTAAATGAGATATCTAAAGCAGTAAAAAAGGATCAGGTAGTTTTAGCAAATCTAAATTGCGATTATTATTTCGAGAACGGAAAACTTTATGATTATAGAAATTTAGATTTTTTAAAGAAAAATAATATGGAATTCAAGGACTATATAGCTAAGAATAAAATTGAGTATATAATCTATCCTGAAGAAATGGAAGTAATCTATAAAGAGAAACCCAGATGGGATGGATTATATGGAAGTTTAAGCTACTATGAAGATATGAACAAATTTTTAAAAGAAAATTGTGAGCTTGTCTATCAGTTTGAAGATAAAATCTATGGCATGAGGATAGTAAGATATATCAATGATAGGCCTTGGAAAATAAAAATCTATAAAGTCAAAAGAACCTTATAGATAAATTACAAATTATTTCTAGAGAAGATTATAAACTTCATCGTAAATACGAGAAAAACCAGGTTGCATAGGCATTCTAGGACGTGGTAGATTATTTTCAATAATTTTTTTTGCTCTTCCGGGGTTTTTATCCATTACAAGAATCTTAGTTGAAAGAAGTATTGCTTCATGAATATCATGGGTTACAAATATGATTGTTATGTTAGTTTTTTCCCATATTTCAACTATCATTTCCTGAAGGGTAGTGCGGGTCTGTGCATCAAGGCTTCCAAAGGGTTCATCCATTAAAAGTATCTGAGGATTAATACTAAGAGCACGGGCAATAGCTACCCTTTGCTTCATACCCCCAGAGAGCTCATGAGGATAGTAATTTCCATAGGTATCAAGCTTAACCATTGAAAGATATTTGTTAGCAATTTCATAGCTTTCCTTTTTAGATATAGATTTATCCTTTATTCGTATTGGAAATGCTACATTTTCAATAGCAGTTTTCCAGGGGAAAAGTTGATCGAATTCTTGAAAAACCATAACTCGATTAAGTTCTGGGACAGTTACTGCTTTGTTATTTAAAAGTATTGTTCCACTATCTGCTTTATCGAAGCATGCAATTTGTTTCAATAGAGTAGATTTACCACATCCGGAAGGTCCTAAGATACATAAAAAGTCTCCTTGATCTACATTAAAATTTATATCTTCTAATACTAAGGATTTATAAGTGGAGCCTTTAAAGGTTTTAGATAAATTATTAATCTCAAGTATCATATGCTCATTCCCCATTTTCTAGTTGTATATTTTTCTAAATTATTAATAATTAGATTTTCAACTAAAATACCTATAAACACTATAATTATAATACCAGCAAATATGCCAGGGGTATCCATAAAAACTCTTCTTTTAAATATAAACCAACCAAGGCCACCATTTCCACCAGTAGCACCAAAAATCATTTCAGCACTAATTAAAGCTCTCCACGCTCTTGCCCAGCTTATTTTTAAACCAGCTAAGAAGTAAGGAAAAGATGCAGGTATCAATATATGATAGATTATCTGAAACAGGTTTAATTCATAGTTTTGAGCAATTTGTCTATATACTTTAGGTATTGATTTAAAGCCGGAGTAGATATTTAATGTGAGAGGCCATACTACAGAATGAATTATAATAAATACTATAGCAAATGGACTAGCACCAAACCAAAGTATAATAAGCGGCAATAGGGCAATACCGGGAAGAGGGTGGGCTATAGCGGTTAAGGTATCCACTAATCCCTCAAATAATTTAGATACAAAGGATAGTGAAGCAAAGACAACAGAAAATACAATACCTATGCCTAAGCCTTTAAAAATTAAATTTAAAGAATATAAGGTCTCCTTTATTATCTCTCCGCTTAATAGGTAAGAATACATAGATTTGAGTATAGTTCCTAGTGATGGGAATATAAGCGGAGAAAAGTTGTGGCTCAGATAAAGTATTTCCCAAATTAGTATGAAGATTATTATCCAGAATATCCTTATAGAAATTTTATTATTAAATAACTTCTTAAATTTACTTTTTGCTTTCATTATCATTCCACATTACCTCTTTAAGAGTATAAGTTTTAGAAATATACTCGTTCTTTAGCATAAACTGGCTGAATTTTTCTAGGCCTTCTACCTTAGTGCTATATTTATTACCATCAGCTGTTAGAAGTTTGTAGGTTTGTTCTTTGGATAAATTGTATGAAGGAGCTAAAATTTCAGCAGCCTTATTAGTATTATTGTTGATAAAATCAATAGCCTCATCGATGGATTTTACAAATCCAGAGTATAGCTTGGGATTTTTAGTATAAAACTCTTTGGTAGTGACTCCAATAATAAAGGTAAAATCACCTTCCATTACATCCCTGCCATCTAAAACTATGTGCATTTTATCATTTTTCAATTCTTCACCAATATAGGGAGGAGAAGCGAAATGAGCTGATACTCCATTTCCAGAAAGTAATGAATTCATTGCATCAGGATGAGACAGAGTAAGAATTAAATTATCTAATTTATGAGAGTCTCCAAATTGCTTTTCACATGCCATAGAAAGTAGTATATGCTGAACGCTTCCTGGCTGAGGAAGTGCTATTTTATCTTCATTAGTAAAGTCTTCTAGAGATTTTAAATCATTTTTATTTGTAATAAGTTTAGTTGGAGAATAGGATAATCCTGATGCTATCTTCCATTCCATCCCTTTATCAAGACCAATTAGAAAAGGTGGAATAGCCATAAAACCAGCATCTATTTTATTGCTTAGCATAGCTTCTCTAATAGCAGTTGTATTACTTACTTGTTGCCAACTTATTTCTATACCAGGCAAATTCTTTTCAAGTATTTTATTAGCCTTCATTATTTGTAATGGAGCATAAGCTAGGCCATATTGCTCAGCGATTCGCAATTTGGTAGAAACTTTTTCTTCATTTTTATTACTACAAGCCATTAATAAGAATGAAAAGTTTAGAAAACACAAAAAGATAAATAATAAAGCTTTGTATTTGAATTGGAATGTTTTTGTCATGGAATATTCCTTCTTTCAGTTTAGGTAATATAAGTGCCGCACGTAACATATAATTATAAGCATTTTATATGAATTACATGTAATTATGAAAATTAATTAATAAGTTATTTTCTAAAGAATCAATAATCTTAAAATTATCAAAAGCTGAATATAAATTTTTTTTCAATTCTTTATTGCTACTACCCTCAACTATCATATACCCAATACGTTGGGTAGCGTTTATAATTTCTCCAATCTCATCATTTTTTTTAATGTTTAGTTGAATTTTTTTCACTCCAGGAAGGGGATTAGTTAGTGTAAATAAAGAACTAATTTCAGGACTGTCCCCGAAGGTTTCTTCTCCAAATAGCTCTATAGCTTTGATCTTACCAGGCTTTGCAAAAAGTAGCTGTACAGATAGTTTTCTATTATTATCAAGGATATTATATTTTTTTATGTTAGATAAATCCAATGTTATACCTAAGGAAGATTTAATAAGCATATCAAGTATGTCTATACCTGTTAAATAAGGAATAAATATATCTTCATAAGCACCACCAATTCTACAGGCAATTTCATTTACTTTTATACCTTCTTTTCCAACTAACATTTGAAAATATATTGGACCATTGTGAATATTAAAGGATTGTACAAGCTTACATGTTATATCCATTATTTCATTGCAATTTGAAAAAAGGTGCTTAGAAGGAAAATTGTGGGCTGTACAAATTCCGATAAGAGGATAATTATTATAAGTCACTCTATCTGTAACTGTTAATACATAAACTTTATTTTCCTCAACCCATCCGCTTACTGTGATTTCATCATTTTCATAATATTCTTCGATTAAAATTTCATTTTCTCTAGAATAACTTAAAGTTTTATCAATATTATTTCTTACTTCTTTAATGGAATTTAGTTTATAAATTCCACGCTGACCTTGACTATCTAAGGGCTTTATTACTACAGGGAATTTTAGATTGGCAATATCTTTATCTTCAAAATCTCTTTTGATAAATGTAAATTTAGTTGTAGGAATAAAGGTATCTTTAAAAATAGTTTTCATTATTTTTTTATTTGTTACTGCCTTGGCTGTTTTAGCATCTATTAAAAATGGAAGATTTAAGGCTTCCTGTACCTTTGAAGCTGTATAAACTGGCTGATCTGTCCCTAATGTTAATATGCCATCTATAGAGTATTTTTTGCCAATTTCTATATTCCCATCTACATCGAAGGTGCTAATAAGCTCTTTATAATCACAGAAGGATTTTCCAGGAGCATCTTCATAATAATCAGAAATAATTAGGGAGTGTCCCTGATTTTTAGCTTTCAGTATAGCATTTAGTTGACAGTGGCCACCACCTAAAATTAGTAATTTCATCTTCAAATCCTCCTTTACAGATGTATGTTATTAATAATATATTGAGGCTTATTGGATCTAAATATTTTTAACAAAGAAAAAGGCGCATAATATATAAAAAGCTTTAAATATTGTTTTATCAGCCTAAAAAAACTATAGCTAGATTTGCCGTATTTACGAGGATTATGATTTACATACACGTTTGCAACTTTATTTGTATTCTTAAAGGTTATTGCAGATATATAAACAAAGGAAGACTTGTCTGCAATTATTTTGCTTATAAATTTTTTGCTAATAATTCTAAAACTGCTAACCTTAAGACTTTTAGGCTTTGAAGTTATTAAGTTAAACAGCATGTCTGTAGCTTTAGTACCTAAATTTCTATGTTTGGAATGTTGTTTTTTTATAGGAATTCCATAAACAACATCATAACCTTGAAGAATTTTCTCATAAAGTTTTAGTATTTCAGTGGGTGGGTGCTGTAGATCATCATCCATAGTAACAACATAATCATAAGAGGCGTAGTGAAAGCCACACATCAAAGCATTTTGTTGTCCAAAATTACCATTTAACTTAATAATTTTTATATGCTCATATTTATTAAATAAATCCATCATTACTTCATAGCTATTATCTACGCTCCCATCATCAACTAAGATAATTTCGTAGCGTGAAAAGGTACTTTTTAGAACAGTAGAAAGAAGATTATATAAAGAATTTAATGAACTCTCACTGTTGTAAACAGGGATTATTACAGAAATAGAACTGTTCATATTAAAGCTCCTTTATAACTTTATTTAAAGATTCAACTACAAATGTGGCTTCTTCTAAAGTCATTGAAGTATATATAGGTAATCTAAGAAGGCAATTTGCCAAATTCTCCGTTAAGGGAAGGCTATTTGGAGTGTATCCAAGCTTTATTCCCATAGGAGAAGAATGTAGAGGGACAAAATGAGTTAGTGCATTAATATTATACTTTTTTAAACCTTTTAGAGCACTGTCCCGGATTTCTTTAGTTGAAAAAACTATATAAAATAAATGATAATTGGGTGAAGAATATTCAGGAACATAAGTTAGTCCTTGAATAAATCCTCTGTTTACATGTCTTTGTAATTTATCTATATAAAACTCATGAATTATCTTTCTTTTTTCTTTAATTAGGTTAAGGTTTTCTAATTGAGAGTATAAAATAGCCATAAGTATGTCTGATGGTACGTAACTTGAACCTAAATCTACCCAGGAATATTTGTCCACATCTCCTTTAATAAACTTATGTCTATCGGTACCCTTTTGGCGTAGGGTTTCTGCACGTTCTAGTATATCCTTATTATTGGTGTTAATTGTTAAAGCTCCACCTTCACCACATATATAGTTTTTGGTAGAGTGAAAGCTGTAACAGCCTATGTGTCCTAGGGAACCTAAGTATTTATTTTTATATTTACTGTTTACTCCTTGTGCTGCATCTTCAATTACATAGAGATGATAAAGCTTAGCTATTTCCAATATTTCATCCATTTCGCAGCTGATGCCACCATAATGAACTGGGAGTATTGCTTTTGTTCTTGGAGTAATTTTTGCTTGAATATCATTTACATCTATATTAAAGGTGGCTTTATTTATTTCGCAAAAGACTGGTTTTGCTCCTTGCAGCATAACAGAATTAGCTGTAGAAGGGAAAGTAAAAGAAGGCATAAGAACCTCATCACCAGATTTTAAGCCTATTAACATTGATGCCATTTCTAAAGCGTGAGTTGCAGAAGTAGTCATTAATACTTTATTAATAGAGAAACTTTTTTCTAAAAAATTTGTGACTATCTTTGTATAATAACCGTCTCCGCATAGAGATTCTTTTTCAATGGCATCACTTATATATTGAATTTCATTTCCAGAAAAATACAATCTGTTATATGGAATTTTCATTATTATCACCGTCTATCGTACTAGTATTTATGAATGAGAGCATATTTGTGAGTTTTCTTTATTTAATACAATTTATTGATAATTATTAATATAATGTTAAAATATTATTATAGTATTCAGTATAAAAATCTTTATAAAAGTGAGGTTCTGATTATGAAAGAAATTAATTGTTTAGGTGAAATTTGCCCTGTACCAGTAATAAGAACTCAACAACAATTAAAGGTTGCTAAAGCTAATGAAAGCTTTAAGGTTATAACTGATCATGGTTGTACTGTTGAAGAAATATCAAAATTTCTAAAGAAAAAAAAGGTAAACTTCAATATTGAGGAAGTTATTAATGGTGTTTGGGAAATAGTAGTAGTTAAGCTTTAGCAAAAGCTTTTTTTACCAATCTTTATAAAATAATCTATAAACTCTTTAATTGAGTTAGATTCACAAGAAATTTTCTTGTAAATAAGATATACATCATAATTAATTGAAAAATCCTTTATCTTAACAATTTTAAGGCGTTTATTGTATAATTCTGCTTTTAGGGACAAATAAGGAAGAAAGGCTAGTCCGTAACCTTGAAGCAACGAAGATTTAACAGATTCAGTGGAATCAAGACTAAATAATATATTAAGATTCTTACAACTTTGTCCAATAATATTTAAACGTTCATTTAGGGAGTCGTAAATATCTAATTTATCGTTTAGCATTATCAATGGATACTTTGATAGGTCTTTAAGTTCGATTTCATCAGGTATATTAAAATCAGAAGATGCTACTAATATTAAGTCATCTGTAGCTGCTTTAAAATATTCTAAAGAATTATCTTTAGGCTTTCCGTAGATAAATCCTAAGTCGTAAATATCGTTAATTACATTTTCTTCTATATCGTCAGAAAAATCAGAAGTTATTTTATAATTGTGATTAGGAAACTTCTTTTTCATCTTATATAGTGTACAAGGTAACGCATATGTAGAAAGAGTCCAACAACAATCAATTTCTATAGTTTTATTTTTATTTTCTAAATTCCTCAAATCTTCTAGCATCTTGTTATAAGTCTTTATTAAGGTTTCAACATGTTTTTTTACAATTATTCCTTGATCAGTTAAGGTTACACCTTTATTACTGCGAATTAGAAGTTGCTCACCAAGAGAATCTTCAAGTTTTTGTATCTGTTGACTTAGAGCAGATTGTGAGATATGAGCATTATTTGCTGCTTTTGAAATACTTTTTGTATTAGCAACCTCATAAAAATATTTAAAAGAATCAATATGCATGGGAGAACACCTTCCTCTTATATTATTTAAACAACAGGAATTTCCAAGCTTGAAAGGATGAATAGTTATTTATATAACAATATTTATTTTAATATAATTATAACATATGATTTGTCATAAAAAAATCTTATAACAGGATATTAGTTATTATTAATTATTATATAGTATAACGATTTCAAATAATAAATGCTATTTGTATATGCTAAAATAAAAATGAAGAGTTTGTTAAAATTATATCGAATTCTATTTAGGAGTGTGATTATATGACAGAAGTTGGTAATAGTGAAACTTCCATAAGAAGAACTGGAACTTCAGCTAGAACGAGAGCAAGAAAACCCAAAAAGAGCCAAATTCCATATGGAATTTTAACAGTAGCAATAGTTTTGGCCATTGGGATTTTTTTAGGCAATAATTCACCTGCATTGGGATTATTTTGGATAACAGGTACTTGCTTTGGGTTTATTCTTCAAAAATCAAGATTTTGTTTCACTGCTTCTATGAGAGATCCTGCTTTAACAGGAAGTACTTCTGTAACAAGAGCTGTACTTATTGCTTTTGCAATTACTACAATTGGATTTACTGCCATAAAATATGGAGCTTTTATAAAAGGACTTCCTATACCTGGGCAGAGCTATGTAGTTCCTGTAAGTTTTTCAACAGTAGTTGGAGCATTTATGTTTGGTATTGGTATGGTAATAGCAGGAGGATGCGCATCAGGTACATTAATGAGAGTGGGAGAAGGATTTACAATGCAGATATTGTCATTAGTTTTCTTCGTTGTAGGTTCTTTATGGGGAGCTCATGATTTTGGATGGTGGAAGCTTAATTTTATATTAAAAGGTAAAGCTGTGTTTTTACCGGATATTTTCGGATGGTTTGGAGCAGTGGCAATTCAGCTATTAGTAATAGCAGCCTTATATATTGCGGCGGATAAATGGGAAAATAGGAATCAAGAATCAGAAGAATAGATATGAATATTATTGTTAATTAGATAATTTGTAAGGGGGATATAAAATGAAAGAAGTAATGTTAGATTGTTTAGGAGAAGCTTGTCCAGTACCATTAGTAAAAACTGAAAATAAGTTAAAGGAATTAGCAGTAGGAGATGTATTAATAGTTCAAATAGATCATAGTTGTGCTATGAAAAATGTGCCTGAATGGGCTAGAAAAGAAGGACATAATGTTGAAATAGAAGAAGTTGACGATGGAGAATGGGAAGTTGTTATAGAAAAGACAAAATAGAGGTAGGATCATATAAGATTATATAAATACACGTTAATATAATATCAAGGAGGAATATGAAATGAAAGAAGTAATGTTAGATTGTTTAGGAGAAGCTTGCCCAGTGCCATTAGTAAAAACTGAAAATAAGTTAAAGGAATTAGCAGTAGGAGATGTATTAATAGTTCAAATAGATCATAGCTGTGCAATGAAAAATGTACCTGAATGGGCAAGAAAAGAAGGTCATAACGTTGAAATAGAAGAAGTTGACGATGGAGAATGGGAAGTTGTTATTGAAAAAGTTAAATAGCCTATAAGGAGGTGTAACTTTGGATTTTAAAAAGTTAAATAAAAATAAGTTTTATATAAATTGGTTTAAAAATCCATGGACATACGTTGTAGGTGCTGTATTGTTATCTGTTTTTCAAATAGTTACGCTTGCCGCAACTGGTAATCCATGGGGAGTATCTGGACCCTTTGCTAATTGGGGAGCTTGGATATATAGAGCATTAGGTGGAAATGTTGATAAGTGGTATTATTTCAGCAGTGAAGGTGCACAAGCTACATTGAATGCAGGCTTCTTAAATGACCCAGGCTCTATAAGAAATATTGGAATAATTTTTGGAGCTTTAATGGCAACACTACTTGCTTCTCAATTTAAAATTAAGAAAATAAAATCTAAAAAACAAATTATTGCTGCAATATTAGGCGGATTATTAATGGGATACGGAGCTAGATTAGGCTTTGGATGTAACATTGGTGCATTATATAGTGGTATTGCGTCACTTTCATTATCAGGTTGGGTATTCGGTATATTTTTATTTTTAGGAGCAATGGTAGGTAGTAAGTTATTAGTTAAATTCTTTATGTAAAGTAGGGAGGATAGATATGGATAAAAAAGTGGAAAAATATGATGTAGTTATTATAGGTGGCGGGGCTGCAGGATTAACAGCTGGTATCTATTGTGGAAGAGCAAGGTTAAACACATTATTAATTGAAAAAGCACTAGTAGGAGGACTTGCAACTTATACAAATGAAATAGAAAATTACCCTGGATTTCCTGAAGGACAAACAGGAATAGGACTTATGAATTTATTTCATCAACAGGCAAAAAAATTTGGAGTAAAATTCAAACTTACAGATGTAAAATCAGTGCAACTAGAAGGAGCTACAAAAGTTGTAGAAACCTTTAGAACAAATTATGAAGCTAAAGTTGTTATAATAGCTTCAGGAGGAAGACCAAGAATTACTGGAGCAAAAGGAGAAGAAAGCTTTCTATTTGATAAAGGTATATCTTTTTGTGCAACCTGCGATGCAGCAGCTAATACTGGCAAGGATGTTTTAGTAATAGGTAGTGGGGACGCAGCTATAGAAGAAGGTATGTTCTTAACAAAATTTGCAAATAAGGTATATGTCTCAGTTATACACGAAGAAGGAAAAATGGATTGCAACGAGATTGCTAAAGAGCAAGCATTAGCTAATCCAAAGATGGAATTTTTATGGAATACGGTTGTGGATGAATTTAAAGGAAATGAGCGTTTAGAAACAGTTGTTTTAAAAAATGTTAAAACAAATGAAAAAATACCTGTTAAAGTGGATGCTTGTTTTGAATTTATCGGATATATACCTAATACTGAGATATATAAAGGACAAGTCGAATTAACAAAAAATGGTTACGTTATCAGTAATGAAAGAATGGAGACTAACGTTTCGGGTGTATTTGCTGCTGGTGATGTAAGGGACAAGTTTTTAAAGCAAGTTGCAACAGCTGTAGGGGACGGGGCTATAGCTGGTTATGCAACTGAGAAGTATATAGCTGAAAGCGAAGCGTTTAATGAGCAGATTATGAAGCCAGATATCCCAGGTGTTGTTTATATATACAATGCAATTGACCCTAAGGGAATAGAATGTTTACCTGAGATTGAAAAGATTGAAAAAGATAATAAAGGCAAGATTAGAGTTAATAAAATTGATGTGTATAAGTCTACTGGAATTGCTGACAGATTGGGAGTTAAAGAATTCCCATGTGTTGTGATAATCAAGGAAGGTAAAGCTGATAAGGTTATTAAAGAAAATATAAATGAAAAGGAAATCTTATCTGCAATACAGTAATAAGGATTATATTGGATATTTATTTAGGGTTTACAAGTTGTTATGTTATGTTGTAGATAATAGGGGATAATTAGTGAGAAGTGGGGGGACAGTCCTAAATTAATGGGTTGGTTGGGATTGTCCTCTTTTTTTCTTACGCTACTTTTCTTTATATTTTTGAAAATAGATATAATAAAATATCTAATAATGTAAAAACAAAACATTGACATTAAAAAAAATAAATGATAATCTTTTGTTGTAAACAATTAAATATTTTAAATTTAAGTCTTTCAGGGCAGGGTGAAATTCCCGACCGGCGGTATAGTCCGCGAGCTGTAATATCATAAAGAGTAGTGTTATTATGGCAGATCTGGTTTGATTCCAGAACCGACAGTAAAGTCTGGATGGGAGAATAGGATTAAATTTGTATGCTATTAAGCTTTTTTGCGTTTCGCAAGTTATGCTTTTTAGTTTTACGACTTTTATGCATTAATATTGTCCTGAAAATTATTATTTTAATTTTCAGGTTTTTTTGATTTAAAACAGATAAAATGGAACATCACAAATATTAATAATCCTTTCTCTTGACTATTTAATTTATAAGCTCCTATTTCCTTAATAATCATTCCCTAAAGGTATAAAATCATTTAAATTTAGACAAATTAGTTTTACTTTAATAATCTTTATGATTTCAAAATTAATAATTAACAAAACCATTTATTCGGAGGTGACAATATGGATAAATTTTATATGAGAAGAGCTATTGAATTATCAAAGTTAGGTGAAGGTTATACTTATCCAAATCCTTTAGTAGGTGCTGTTATTGTTAAAAATGGAGAAATTATAGGTGAAGGTTATCATAAGTGTTTCGGTGGACCTCATGCAGAAATTAATGCATTTAATAATGCTACTGAAAGTGTAGAGGGATCTACAATGTATGTAACCCTTGAGCCTTGTTCACATTATGGAAAGACTCCTCCATGTGCCAAAGCCATTGTAGAAAAGGGGATAAAAAAGGTTGTAATTGGGATGAAGGATCCAAACGAGTTGGTATCCGGTAGAGGGATAAAGTTGCTTGAGGAAAATGGTATTGAAGTTATCCAAGGTGTATGTTCTGCAGAAGTAGAAAGGCTAAATGAGATATTCATTAAATACATAACTACAAAATTGCCTTTTTGTATTCTTAAAACTGCGATGACCTTAGATGGAAAAATATCAACAGTTACTGGAGATTCTAAATGGATTAGTGGTGAAGCATCAAGAGAATATGTTCATAAAATACGACACAGAGTTTCTGGAATAATGGTAGGAGTGGGGACGGTTCTACAAGATGACCCAAGCTTGACTACTAGACTTAAAAATTCAAAAGGAAGGGACAGTACAAGAATAATTGTAGATACAAGAGCCATAATACCGCTAGAATCTAAAGTTTTAAATTTGAAATCTGAAGCTAAGACCATAATTGCTACAACCGATTTAGCTGATAGCAAGAAGATCGAGAAGTTAGAGGCAAAAGGGGCTGAGGTATTAGTTGTACCTAGTATACATAATAAGGTGAATTTAAATGAGCTTATGGTTCAGCTAGGAAAGCAAGGCATAGACAGTATATTACTAGAAGGTGGATCAGAACTAAATTACTCTGCTTTGGAGTCAGAAATTGTTGACAAAGTAATTTCTTTTATAGCACCGAAAATAATTGGTGGGACAGGGGCAAAAACTCCTGTTGGAGGTAGGGGGATATCTGATTTAAAGGATGCAATATATCTAAAGAATATTATACTTTCTAGAATTGAAGATGATATTGTAGTTGAAGGTTATTTATAAAGGAGAGGGAAGAGCATGTTTACGGGGATTGTAGAGGAAATAGGGAATATAGAATCAATAACAATGGGAGAAAAATCAGCTAGAATCAGGATAAATGCAAAGAAAGTTCTTCAGGATGTGAAGCTAGGAGATAGTATTTGCACAAATGGGGTTTGTCTAACAGTTACGGAATTTAGCAGTAATAGCTTTGCGGTTGACGTTATGGCTGAAACAATGAGAAAAAGTAATCTTGTGTATTTACATAAAGGAGATAATGTGAATCTAGAGAGAGCTTTGTCTTTAGGAGATAGACTTGGAGGGCATCTAGTTAGTGGGCATATAGACGGAATAGGTGAGATTAAAGAATTTAAAAGAGAAGATAATGCTATTTGGATAAGTATAGGAGCGTCCCCGGAAATATTAAAATTTATAGTGAACAAAGGGTCAATTGCAATTGATGGAGTTAGCCTTACTGTAGCGTATATTGATGATAAAATTTTTAAGGTATCTATAATTCCACATACTCAAGATGAAACTATTCTTGTAAAAAAAGTTGTTGGTGAAAAGGTTAATTTAGAATGTGACATGATTGGTAAATATATTGAGAGATTTTTATCTGCGAGGGAGCATAAAGAAGAGAATACTAAAAGCAATATTGATATGAATTTCCTAAAAATTAATGGATTTTTATAAAGGAGGAAACTTAAATGAGTAACTTTAAATTCAATACTATTGAAGAGGCGTTAGAAGATATAAGAGCTGGAAAAATAATTGTTGTTGTAGATGATGAGGACAGAGAAAATGAGGGTGATTTACTTATGGCTGCAGAAAAAGTAACACCTGAAAGTATAAATTTCATGGCTAAGTTTGGAAGAGGGCTAATTTGTATGCCCATGACTGGAGAAAGACTTGCGCAGCTAGAACTTGATCAAATGGTAGAAAAAAATACTGATTCAAAAGGCACTGCATTCACAGTTTCAATTGATTCTACAGAAACCAGTACAGGAATTTCTGCTTATGATAGAGCCTTAACTATAAAAAAAGCAATGGATCCAAATGCTAAGCCATTGGATTTCCAAAGACCAGGGCATATATTTCCACTACAAGCTCGTGAAGGTGGAGTTTTAAAACGTGCTGGTCATACTGAAGCTGCTGTAGATCTTGCAAAAATTGCGGGTCTGTCCCCAGCAGGAGTTATTTGCGAGATTATGAGTGAAGATGGAACTATGGCAAGAGTTCCAGAACTTATGGAATATGTTAAAGTTCATAATTTGAAAATAATTACTATTGCAGATTTAATCGCATATAGAAGAAGTACAGAGTCATTAGTTGAGAGAAGCGGAAGTGCAAAAATGCCTACAAAATTCGGAGAATTCCAAATTATTGGATACAATGATAAGTTAACTGGCAAGGAGCATATTGCTTTAGTTAAGGGGGACGTATCTGATGGAGAACCTGTACTTATCAGAGTGCATTCTGAATGCTTAACTGGTGATGTACTAGGATCTTTAAGGTGTGACTGCGGAGAACAACTGGCAGCAGCTCTAAAATCTATTGAAAAAGCAGGAAGAGGAATACTTTTATATATGAGACAAGAAGGACGTGGAATAGGTCTTATAAACAAAATTAAGGCTTACCATCTTCAAGATAAAGGCATGGATACAGTTGAAGCTAACTTAGCATTGGGATTCCCAGAAGACTTAAGAGACTATGGAATAGGAGCACAAATTTTAAAAGATCTTGGGGTAAACAAAGTAAAGCTTATGACAAATAATCCTAAAAAAATATCTGGTATTTCAGGATATGGTATTGAAATAGTTGAAAGAGTTCCAATTGAAATAGAATCTAATGAAAATAATAGATTTTATCTAAATACAAAGAAAGAAAGAATGGGACACATTTTAAATTTCAATAAGATTAAATAAATAATGATAATATTAAGGAGGAAATAAAATGAAAATATATGAAGGTAAGTTAATATCAGAAGGATTAAAATTTGGTATAGTAGTTGGAAGATTTAATGAGTTCATTGGAGGTAAGTTGCTTACTGGTGCTTTAGATGGATTAAAAAGACATGGTGCTAATGATGAGGACATAGAAATTCTATGGGTTCCAGGAGCTTTTGAAATTCCTTTAGCAGCTAAAAAGATGGCTAAATCTAAAAAGTATGATGCAGTACTATGCTTAGGTGCTGTTATCAAGGGATCAACACCACACTTTGATTATGTTTCTAGTGAAGTTTCAAAAGGAATTGCAAATACTTCTTTAGAAACTGAGATTCCAATTGTTTTTGGAGTTCTTACAACAGATACTATTGAGCAAGCAATAGAGAGAGCTGGAACTAAAGCAGGAAACAAAGGATATGATGCTGCTGTAACTGCAATAGAGATGGCAAATCTACTTAAACAATTTTAAAAAATATAGTATGTCCAATTTTTATTAACTCCTTATTATTTAATAGGGGGTTAATTTTTTTATATAGCTTCATACGAAGATGAATTTACAAAATCATCAATTATATTATGATATGAAATATTATCTTTGATAAGAGAATATCCTTTGTTACACAAAAGCGGAATTGAAGACAAGGAAATGTTATTTCCCAAAGCCTTTTGGATTTTATCACTATTATAGTTGCAAAATAATCTCATAAAAAATGCACACAATGATCTAAATTCTGATGAAGCACTTCTGTATTTAATATTAATAATAGATTTATCAAAATTAGTATATTTACTTATAAACTCAATTATCTTTTTAGGATGGATATTTCTAATTATAGGCTTAGTATATGTTCTCTCTGATGCAGCTTTATTTGAACTCAATAAAGCAGGATTTGTTATTTCTAAGTCAGTGAAATCACAGCTCTGCCTTGATTTAACAAAGGAATAATAATGTTTAGCTGCAAGAATTGGATCTGAGTGAAAATAACTTAAGATAAAATTTCTATCTATTAAATTATATTTGTCAGTACACCTACCTAGATATATGTTAAAACTTGAATAATTATAATTTTCTACGCAATTTCTATAACCTTTAATATCTTTAGGATTATTGTGAACATAGGCGGTCATGGATAAAACTGAAATGTCGCTAGTAGCTACTGTACTTTTAAATCTATCTCCAAAAACATGACCAGTTCTATTATATTTTTTATTGTAATATTGGGCATAACATTGATTTATATTATGCATAAATTTACTAACATCAGCTCCGTTTGAATTTATTACTAAGTGAACATGGGTATCCATAATACAATAACTATAAATATTGAACAAAAATGATTCTTTATATTTTTTTAAGAACTTTAGAAAGACTTCCTTATCAATAACATTTCTAAAAAGCTTAATATCACTGATGCTTCTCATCATAACATGATAAATTCCACTACTTGATCTCTGTCTAGCAGTTCTTGGCATATTATAACCTCCATTACAATTAAAAATGATTACTAATGGGCAATATTTTTTATGATTATTGACATTTCCTATTAAAATTAATCAAGGGAAATGTGTGGGTCTGTCCCCGATTTTTTTCGATTTTATTATTATAGCCATATAAAATATTCAATGGGCATATATATTAACAGGTATAGAAAATTTTCGGGGTGATATATATGATTAATTTTATTTGGTTTTTTCTGTTAATTTTTGGAATAGGATTTGGAATTATTACTGGGAAAGGTGAAATTGTGTCCAAAGCTATATTAGATTCTACAGAATCATCAGTGAAGCTGATTATAGGATTTATAGGAATGATGTGCCTTTGGGGCGGAGTTATGAAAATTGGACAAGAATCTGGATTAGTAGAAAAGTTTGCAAAATTATTAAATCCAGTATTAAAATTTTTGTTTAAAGATGGACAAAAGAACAAAGATGCAATGGGCAGCATGATATTAAATATATCTTCAAATATGCTCGGATTATCTAATGCAGCAACTCCATTTGGAATCAAAGCAATGGAAGAACTCCAAAAGTTAAATACAAAGAAAGATACTGCAACAAATGATATGGCTCTTTTTTTAGTGCTCAATGCCACATGTATACAACTTATTCCTACATCAATAATTTCAATGAGAGTGGCTTGTGGATCTAATAATCCAGCAGTAATTATTATCCCAGCTATTTTAGCAACAGGAATCGCAGCAATTATGGGTATTATATATTGCAAAATACTTGAAAAATTTTTTTAGTTATGTAATACATTTATAAAATTCAATTTATATAATATATAATTTTCTAATTGGAGGTTTTAAGTTGAAATATTTAGTTGCATCAATTATTCCTTTATTAATAGCTTCAATAGTAATCTATGGAATGTATAAAAAGGTGAAAGTATATGAGTGTTTTGTAGAAGGTGCCATAGAAGGTCTTAAGGTTTGTTTTAATATATATCCTTATTTACTTGCTATGCTTATATCAATCGCTGCATTTAAGGAGTCAGGAGCCTTAGGATATTTCATTAATGCCATAAAACCAATAGTAAAGTTCATTGGGCTTCCTCCTGAAATTGTACCTTTAGTAATGGTAAAACCTTTGTCTGGAAGCGGGGCTCAAGGTGTTTATATGGATATATTAAACCAATATGGCCCAGATTCTTACATAGGATTAGTAGCATCTATCATTATTGGTTCTACTGAGACCATTTTTTATACACTTACTGTGTATTTTGGTGCTATTAATGTAAAAAAAATAAGACATACTTTATGGGCAGCTGTCTTGGCTGATATGACAGCAGTTTTAGCTGCAGTTACTATTGCAAGGATTATGTTTAAATAAAAATAAGGGGACAGTCCTGAATTCTAAAAATTCAGGACTGTCCCCTTATTTTAAAAAATTTATTGAACTAAATAATAGGCTTGTGCGTATTAGATAGGAAAATATGAAATAATAAAAAAATAATAACTTTAGGTAAGGAGTAAGGAGAAGGCTATGATAGAGATTACAAATGTTGTAAAAAGCTACAATAATAAAGTTAATGCTGTAGACAACATAAGTTTGAATGTTGAAGATGGGAAAATATTTGGCTTTTTAGGACCAAATGGAGCAGGAAAAACAACTACAATAAAAATGATAACCGGTATATTAAATTCTGATTCAGGCAGCATTAAAATTAATGGTATTGATATAAAAGAAAACCCACTTAAGGCGAAAGAACAGTTTGGATTTGTACCAGATAACCCTGATATGTTTTTAAGATTAAAAGGAATTGAATATCTGAATTTTATGGCAGATATTTACAATGTGCCAAAGGAGATTAGAAAGAATAAAATAGAAATCCTAGCTGATAGATTTGAAATGAGCTCTGCTTTAGGGGATCAAATTCAAAGCTATTCTCATGGGATGAGGCAGAAGATAGTAATAATGGGAGTTCTAATACACGACCCATCTGTTTGGATATTAGATGAACCTATGACTGGACTTGATCCAAAATCATCATATACTTTAAAAGAGATGATGAGAGAACATGCTGAAAGTGGGAAAACGGTATTTTTTTCAACTCATGTTCTTGAAGTTGCAGAAAAAATTTGTGACAAAGTTGCCATAATCAATAATGGTAAAATATTATTTAGTGGTACTTTGGATGAGCTTAGAGATCATGCTAAAGGCAACGAGTCACTAGAAAAAATGTTTTTGGAGATGACTAAAAATGAGTAGATTTGTAGCTTTAACTAAGGCTTTATTAAAAACTAGCGGAGAGTCCTTTGGACAAGGAACTAATAAGATAAAAAATTTTTTACTTATAATATTATTAATAGCTTGCTTTATTCCGGTTGCGATTTTAATAGGCGCATTCGTTGAAAAGTTTTATGAAGTATTGAAAACTATCGGTCAAGAAGGACTTATTTTAGATATGGGCTTTTCCTTATCTTGTGCTGTAATTTTTTTTCTTGGAATTTTTTATATTATCGGAACATTTTATTTTTCAATGGATATTGAAAATTTATTACCTTTACCTTTTAAAGCATCTCAGATATTAGGGGCAAAACTAGCAGTAGTTGTAGTTTATGAGTATATAACTCAATTAGTAATTTTTTTACCTATTATAATTTCATATGGAATTAAGAGTAATGCATCAATTTTATATTATTTGTATAATATTATTATTTATATTACAATTCCAATAATACCTCTAATTGCAGCTGCAATATTAGTTATGGTAATAATGAGGTTTTCTAATATTGCAAAAAATAAGGATCGATTCAAGTTAATAGGAGGAGTTATTGCCATTGTCATAGGTATAGGTGCTAATATAGTTGTACAAAATGCTGCTAAAACTTTATCAGATCCGAGTCAAATGCAGAGGTTGGTAATGGAAGGGAACAATTCTTTAATAAATGCAACATCTAGGCTATTTCCAAGTTCGAAGTTTGCAACTATTGCAGTACTAGAATGTGGGAATTTGCAAGGGCTTTTTAATTTGATAATATTTGTTTTGATAACTGCAATAGCAGTGGTTATCTTCATTATTTTAGGAAATATCTTATATTTCAAGGGAGTAATAGGGATTTCTCAAACATCGACGAAGAGAATAGTACTAAGTGGTGAACAGTTTGCTAAAGCTACTTCTCAGAATTCTGTATTTAAGGCATATGTATTAAAAGAAATTAAGCTTTTATTTAGAACACCTGCATATTTTATTAATTGTGTAATTTTGAACTTCTTATGGCCTATATTTTTACTCATTCCTATGTTCACCAACGTAGGAAATGGTAAAGAAATAGAGATGTTCTTAAAAGCCATAAGTAATCCTTCTATGTATCCTTTGGGATTAGCAATAGTAACTGTTTTTATAGTTTTTGTTTCTTCGGTTAATGGAATTACTGCTACTGCTATATCTAGAGAAGGTAGTCATATTTACTTTAGTAAGTATGTACCTATAAATTATATTACTCAAATCATGGCAAAGGTGTTTACTGGATTTATTATGGGTACTATTAGCATGATAATGTTAATACTTGTAACATTAATAATAATTAAACTGCCTATGATTTTAATTATATTAATTGCCATTATAGGTTTAATTGCTATTTTATTTAGTAACTTTGTTGGAATAATAATTGATTTGAATAATCCTAAATTACAATGGGATAGTGAACAAAAGGCAGTAAAACAAAATTTAAATGTATTAATTACATTGATTCCATGCTTGGTATTCTCAGGGATTACTGTTTTCTTTGTGTACTTTTTCAAGTTTAATTTAGTTAATACAGCTATACTTTTGGTTGCACTATACGGAGTAGTTGATTTAATTTTGTACAAATTTTTAAAGAGTAATGCATCTAAACTTTACAGTAATCTTTAAAAATTGCATCTCTATTTATAGTGAAAGTTTTATAAATAGCTGCTGGTAATGACAAATGCCTGCGGCTATATTTTTATGAACATTTTGTATAAAGAGCGTGGTAATAATTTCTCAGGTTTTTTATCCGTCGTTATACCCATAAATTTATTGAAAATATTAAAATTCTATGTTATTATTATGAAAATCTATTGATAAAATACACACGTACGTAAATAGAGGACAAGAATTTTAAAAGTACGTATTATAAATTCATTTTTAAAATGTAATAATAAAGTTATTAATATGCAAATAATTATATACTAATGAGGGAGTGTAATTCTATGATAAGATTTAGGGTGCCTGGAACTACTGCAAATATTGGACCTGGATTTGATAGTTTTGGTATGGCTTTGAATATATATAATGAAATTACTTTGGAACAAATAGACGGGAAAATTGAATTTTTGCAAAATGGACAACCATCACCTATAGCTTTAGAAGATAACTTAATTTATACAAGCTTTATAGATACTCTTAATAAATATAATCACAAGTGCAACGGAATCAGATTAAATTTAACAAAATGTGATGTTCCTATATCTAGAGGTCTTGGTAGCAGTGCAACATGTATAGTAGCAGGTATTTTTGCTGCAAATGTTGTAATGGGAGGAATTTTAACTGAAGAAGATATAATAAATGAAGCAGTAAAGGTTGAGGGACACCCTGATAATATTGTCCCAGCAGTAGTAGGTGGAATGACCATTTCATTAGTAAATGAGGGGACAGTACTATATTCTAAGGTGAATGTACCTGATGATTTAAGACTATTTGTTATGATACCGGACTATAAACTTAGCACTGAAGATGCCAGAACAGTGCTACCTAAAGATTATTCAAGAGAAGAATGTGTATTTAATGTTTCAAGAGCAGCAATGTTAGTAAATTCAATGAATAATGGTAACTATGAAAAGTTAAGAGTAAGTGTACAAGATAAAATTCATCAAAATTACAGAAAAAATTTAATAAGAGATATAGACGAGGTATTTGCAGCAGCTAAAAAGTATGGTTCTTTAGCAGAAGTAATAAGTGGGTCAGGATCTACACTTATTGCAATGGTAAAGGGTGACGATATGGAATTTTGTGAAAATATGAAGACATTCCTAAGTAAACTTCAAGATAATTGGCAAGTTCATTTGTTAAAACCAGATTTTGAAGGAATAAAAGTGCTTGAATAGAAGCATAAGATAAAGAGAAAATCAGGGACAGTCCCATAATTTAAATTTATGGGACTGTCCCTAGCTTTTTTCAAAAGACTTAAACTTTTTATTAAATAGTATTATCATTAAAATTCCTTCAAATATCCACTGAATAGAAGTAATCCACCAAACATAAATTACCGAAACCTTAAGGATATATATAAACAAAAACATTAAAGGCAGACGTATGCCCCAACTGGATATTAAAGATATAATAAAAGGTGTTTTTGTATCTCCAGCACCTTTTAAAGAGCCATTCAAAATTAATGAAATTGCCATTGGTATTTGTTCAACAGAAGCTACCATAAGGCAAAAGGCTCCTAAACGAATAACTTCTTTCTCAGTTTCTTTAATAAATAAAGATATTAAAAAATTAGGAGCTATTAGAAACGTAATAGCACATATACCCATAAATACAGTTCCTAGAGCAGCACAGGTATAAGAATATACTTTAGCTTCTCTAATGTTTTTTTCTCCAATTTTGTGGCCTACTAAAGTTGTTGCTGCAATTCCAAATCCCCAGCCAGGCATAAATGAGATGGATTCAATGGTCGTCGTTATTTGGTTCGCAGCAAATGCAGTTTGTCCAATATGCATAATCATGAATGTGCTTATAAGACGACTTATGCTAAATGCACCCTCTTGTAAGGAAGAAGGTATTGAGAGGGTTAGTATATTTGTTAACTTTCTTTTATTAAGATATATTATATATTTTGGTTTAATCTTTATTTTTGATTTGCTTTTCATGTAAGTTATGGCAAAGATAAATCCACAAATATGTGCAGTAGCAGTGGCTATTGCAGCTCCTTTAATTCCAAGTTCAGGGAATCCTAGTCTTCCAAAGATAAGTACCCAGTCTAAAGCAATATTAATAATATTTATTATAAAAGATATAATTAATGGAGTTTTAGTATTCCCATAACCTCTTAATACAGCATTCATCATACTTGTCAGCATATTAAAGAATAGTCCTAGGGATACAATCCTCATGTACATAACTCCTAGACCGATTACATCTAGCTTAGCTCCACCGAAAATTAATATTTGTCTAGAAAACGTGAACATTGATATTGATAAAATTAAGGCTATGATAACGCCTATAAAAAAACCGATAGTAGCATATTCTTCAGCTGAAGATAATTCTTTTGCTCCATATCGTCTTGCCACTAAGGAAGTAATTCCAACAGAGATACCAACTGATATAAGCATATTTACAAAAGTATATAGAATTTCAGAGCTTAAACCTACAGAACTAACCGCAGTTTGACCTCCGTACTTCCCAACCATCATAGTATCAAAAACCCATATGGTCATATACAAAATCATTTCTCCCACAGCAGGAAGAGCTAATTTTAAGACATTTTTAATTACCTTTACATTGTATAACATAATTCTAGATCCCCTTAAAAAACAGAAAATATAATATTAAAGATACATTATATATAGTATTGTATTTGGAAGTATTACACAAGGTAATATATTTTGTAAGACTATAATAATTAAGAATTTAATATCAATATTCGACCGATAATTTAAAGATTGCATAAAAAATTTTTCATTAATCACCATAAACATACAAGAAAACCTTGATAAACCTTTAAAACTTTGATTATAATTATTAATGCTGTATATTAATTTAATAAAAACTAAAGATTTTTAATCAAAATTCGATAAATTATATTATGTTAATTTTAACGAAAAATTTACAAAGTAGGTTATGAAATTTAAAGCATGTACGCTAATGGAGGGGGAAAATATGACTATTAGGAAAAAACTTCCTATAATGATTTCTGCTTTGGTAATTATTACTTTAGCAATTACAAGTTTATTATCCTATATGATTGCTTCAAGAACAATAAATGGCCAAAACAGACAAGCTTTATTAAATGTAAGTTCTCAAGAAAGTCAAACTATATATGCATTAATTATTGGAGAAAAAAGTCAATCAGAGCTACTTGCATCTAGCAGCCAAATAATTGATGTTTCAAAAGTTAGACAAAATGATCCTACTGAAGGGTTTTTTACAAAGGGATATGCAGAAAGTATAAAAGCAAATAATTTTTTAAAGGATAGGTTCGGTAAAATAGAACTACATGAACATTTATTTGTAGCGGATTCTAATGGAATTATTTTTGCAGATAGTAATCCTAAGACTTTGAAGATAAATATAAAAGAAAGGGATTACTTTAAAAAAGCAATGCTTGGGCAAACTACTATTAGTAATACTATTATTTCTAAAGTAGATGGCAGAGCAATTATAACTTTTGCTTCTCCTGTGAAGGATGAAACGGGAAAAGTAATTAGTGTTATGGTAAACTCTGTATATGTAGACTTGTTTACTAAGCACTTGGATAAAATAAAGATAGGTAAAACAGGTTATGCTTATTTAGTAGATTCTACTGGAATGGTATTAGCTCATCCTGTCAAGGAAAATATTACAAAGCCTACACAAAGCTCAGTAATTCTTGCTGTAATTGAAAAGATTAAGAGAAATGAAAAAGTCGAGAGCGCTGTAGAAGAATATTTGTATAATGGAGAATCTAAGGTTCAATCTTACGCTGTTGTGCCTGATGTAAATTGGGTATTGTCTACAACACGTAATACTAGTGATATGAATGAAGCTGTCTCAGCTATGCTAAAGACAAGCACGATAATTTTTCTAGTAGCTATTTTTGCTTCAATTAGTTTAGGTGCTATTATATCAAGAAGCATAACTAAACCAATAGTTAAAATTGTGTCTCTAATGGAGGAAGCTGCAAATGGAGATCTGACTATACATTGTGATGTTAAATCAAAAGATGAGCTTGGTAAATTGGCTAATAGCTTTAATTCTATGGCAGAAAAGATTAGAGAGCTTGTAAAGAAAATTGAAGATTCCATAGGAACTGTATCATCAACGGCAGATACCTTAGTTGAGACTTCAGAAAGTTACACTTTATCAATTGATGAGGTAGCAAAGACAGTTCAGCAAATAGCTCAAGGCTCTTCTCATCAATCAGAAAACGTTGAAACTGTAGTAGACAAAATGACTATGGTTGGTAATGAAATAGAAAAGCTTAACGAATTTTCTGAGAAGATGAAATTAAATGCTGATGATATATTAAAAATTAATGCTAATTCCAAAAATATTGTAAAGACCTTATTTGATAAAACAGATGAAAATGATAAAGAAGTTGAAAAAGTATCACAAATTATGGATCAACTTAAGACAAGCTCTTCCAATATAGGAGCAATAATAGAAGCAATAAGTAACATTGCTGAACAAACGAATTTACTAGCTTTAAATGCTGCAATAGAAGCTGCTAGGGCTGGAGAGGCAGGTAAAGGATTTGCAGTAGTAGCTGAAGAAGTAAGAAAGCTTGCTGAACAATCTGCAGACTCTGCAAAACAAATAGAAGGAATTGTAATGGATATTCAAGATAAGACAAATGATGCAGTAAACATTGTTTCAAATGTTAAAAAGGCTGTAAAGGAGCAAACTGAGTCTGTTAACGAAACAGGTGAAACCTTTGAGAATATCTCAAAAAATATTGTTAATATAGCTTCAATGATTGAAAATATGACAACATCCTTAGGTAATATGAATAATGACAAGGAAACTGTAATTAATGATATTCAAAGTGTTTCTGCTGTATCAGAAGAAACTGCAGCTTCTTCTGAAGAAGTTTCTGCAGCTACAGAAGAGCAGGCAGCATCAATGCAAGAGTTAGCAGCATCAATAGGAAAACTTAACACAATGGTACAAGAATTATATGATGCAATAAAAGTGTTTAAAGTATAGGTAAAGTATAGGGAGGTAAAGTATAGGGACAGTCCCATAAACCTCATAAACCTTCTTAAAATTACGGACAAAGGATAAGAAATCTTTCAGATTTATAAAGTGAAAGGTTTCTTATTTTTTGAGATAAATTAAGGGACAGTCCCAATATTTTGTGCTATTATTTAAGAAAGAAATAGGCTGAGAGGTGAATTTTATGCTTCAGTGGAGGGAATTGTATAATCAGTGTTGCCAGTGCAAAAGATGTGAACTAGGTAATAATAGAATAAATATGGTTTTTGGCGAGGGGAATCCAAAGGCAAAGCTTTTATTTGTAGGAGAGGCACCAGGAGCAGATGAGGATAAGTCAGGAAGGCCATTTGTTGGTAGGGCTGGTCAACTCTTAGAGAAGGCTTTGAAAGCAGTAAATCTGATAAGAGGAGAAGATTTTTATATAGCCAATGTATGTAAATGCAGACCTGAAAACAACAGAACTCCTAAGGAAGATGAGGCACAAGCCTGCTTACCTTACCTTAGAAATCAAGTAGCCCTAATTAAGCCAAAGATTATAATATGCTTAGGAGCAGTTTCTTCTAAATATATAATAGGAGAAGACTTTAAAATAACAAGAGATAGAGGAAAATGGTTTGAGAGAAAAGGTGTTCAAATCATGGCTACATTCCATCCAGCTGCACTATTTAGAGATGAAAGCAAAAAGGCATTATTTTGGGAAGATATTAAAGAGATTAAGAAAAAATATGATGCTTTGAATGACTAACATAAGTGTTGTATAGAAAGGATATTTATGATATCGAAAATGGTAAGATTTATAAGTGGCAGAAAAAAGACTATATTGGAAAAAACAATATCAGAAACAATAGATATTCTTCAAGAAATAAAAAATATAAATTTAAGTATATTTAATGAAGAAACTTTAGGAGTATTGGAAGATATAAAGGAAAAATTAAAGTATTTGAATAATATTAATTATAGAAATGAAAATTTAAATAGTCTTAATGGAGTTTTAGTTGAATTAATTAGAAAATATTTAGACAAAAGTAAAAGTTCTACAAAGATAGATATAAAGTTATATGCAAGTTTAATTAATTATAAAAATTTTGTAGATAAAATAATGTTAGAGATAGAACGAGAATAATTTATTTATATTAGTAATAAACTTTACTAACATTTTTGGATATAATAATTTAAAAGACCTGATGCTTCAATTATAGCATTAGGTCTTTAGATTTTTTAATAAATATCATGGATATTATTATAAATTTATATTATTGTGTTAAAGCTAGTATTTACATAGCTTTAAACTCATATCCCTTACTCTTTAAATAGTCTATAATTTTTGGAAGAGCTTCTACTGTGGTTGCTTTAGTTGAAGAGTCATGCATTAAAATTACTAAATGATTTTGATTCCCAACAGTAGATTTTATATTCTCTAACAGCTTATCAGCAGGAACATTAAGTTTTTCTGCATCTCCATTTAAAGCGTTCCAATCAACGTAAGTATAACCAGCTTTTTTTACAGCTTCCCTATAAGGAGCTCTTTTACTTCCAAAGGAGCCTCCTGGGAATCTAATGATTTTACTATTATATTCTCCTAAAATAGAAGTTAATACTTGATTGTTTTTTTCAATATCTTTTATAAAATTGCTTGTACTAGCATAAATGTATTTGTAATCATGAGAATAAGTATGATTAGCAATGCTATGTCCCTTATCTCTTTCCTCTCTCACCAATTCAGGGTAATTTTCAGCATTTTGGCCTACTACAAAGAAAGTTGCTTTTATATTATAGTCATCTAATATTTTTAAAATTTTAGGAGTTATATTCGTAGTTGGACCATCATCAAAAGTCAAAAATGCTTCCTTTTTTGTAGCACTGTCCCCGCTTTTATCCCCGTTTTTATTTGTTGAAGTAGTACCTTCAGAAGATGGGTTCGTGGTTTTGGTAGTATTATTTGCATTTTCAGTATTAGTTTGGCTCTTGTCAGGAGACGTTATTTCGCCAGCATTGTCCACATTTTTTAAAACGGAATCTCTATTTCCTTGAAGAGCTTGGTTATCTTTAGTCAAGGTATTATTTTCTGTAGAGCTTGATTTATTAAGGAGTTTAGTCCCAGCTACAAAGCCTATAGAAAATAGAAACATAAAACTTATTATCACAATTATTATATTTTTGATGTTTCCTCTTTTATGTGTTTTTCTCAATTTTACCCCATCCCTTAGAACAGCTAGATTAGTACGTCTACTGTTTAATTAATTTTTTCATTTGTTCATCCCAAGTTCTCACATAGCTACCAGTAGACCATTGAGACATTATGATATTTTCTTTCGAATTAAGATTAAAGGTTAACAAAGGTGATGATCCTAAACGCCCATCCGTAACATTATATACAATTAAGGAAGTCTTGGTGATTACAATTACATAATGCCTATTTGGTGAAGAATAAGCATCGACAGCCTCTGGAACCATTTCTTTAATAATGCTCCAAGATGGATACAAGGAATCATAAGCTACAATATCCTTAGTAAGGATTATTGGAATATCAAAATCCCCAAGATTACTATTTTCAGAGGATTTTTCTGACAAAATGTCAAGCTCATTCAATCTTCCGCGAAGTACCCACTTTCCATTCCTCCTAATTATTCCAAAGCTATAATTACTAGGAATTTGCTCCATCTTTTGCCTTTCGTTAAAATTAAGTGAGGTTAAATATGCAGCCGCACCTTGATTTAATGCTTTGATGGCATCTTCGCCAAGGAGATTGGATATAATAATTGGCGAACTATTTTTTGAGTTTATAGTATCCAAAGCATAGAGTCTAAGAAAACTTGTGTTAGAATTATTAGCATTAGAATTAAATTTACTTCCATTAAGCTCCAGGGAGATATAATCGTTGCCAATAAAGAAAATATCAACTCCCGTGTAGGCTTGACCACCATTAATTATACCACTTTCTTGAGATTTTTGTTGAATATTTTTGTTTATAGGATAAACAAAAATTGAACTTTCGACGTGAGAACTTTTCAATTTATTTTCAACATCTACAAACCAAAACCCACTTTTTCGTGGAACTATTAAGCGAGGAATCACATCGATAGATGGTTTTTCAGAGTAAGCTCCTAGATTGATCCAGAGAGTCCTATATACAGGGATTTCAATGTTGTTTCCTTTACTTTCATAGGACTTTAAACCAAGGAGTATGCCTGAACTAAGCTGCTTCTGTATTTCAGATGAATACAATAATTTTTCGCTATTTATTATCCTATCTTGCACTTTATTGCTTTGAGATGCACTCTTTATATTAGATTCTTTTTTGTTTGCTTGGTTATTATTTTTATCTTCATTAAGCTTTGGCACCAAGTGATAGAAAAACCCGTCTATATAAGTGATAATATTGTCCTTATCAAGCATTATAAAAGAAGCAAAAAAATTATCCTTCTGAGTTACAGTAACTATTTGAATTTCTGATTGTGAAATATCTAAAGCTTCTGGATTAATTTCAAATTTGCTCACTAAATAGCTTTTACTGTCTACTGTTTTTATTTTAAATTCTGGATTAAAGCATTCTTTGTCAAATAAAACTATATCATTTTTATTTATAGATACAATTTTTCCAACGGATGCTTCAGTTTCAGGAGTTACACTATTTCCTGATTCTAAATTTTTATTATATTGCTTACTTACGACCCAATCCCCAGTTAAGGGCATTTCATAATTATCAGGTGAGGAGATTTTAACTGTGTCAGAAATATCTTTAGGGGTACAGCTGCACAATAAAAAGCTAATCATGGTGAACCCAATAATTAATATAATTTTTTTATAATAGCTCATATATATAAGCCTCCTATAACATATTACAAAATAATAAGTTGCAAAAGGTAACAAAGTTATTAAAATTACTACAAATTATTAAACTTCAATTGGAAGTTTCACTATAATCTCTGTACCAACATTTACTTCACTTTTTATATGAAGGCTGCCCTTATGCAAAGAAACAATTTCTTTGCAAATGGACAATCCAATGCCATTATTAGACTTCACGTTTTTACCCTTGTAGAACTTTTCTGTGACCTTTGGTAAATCCTCTTCAGGTATTCCACAGCCTGTATCTTGAATAATTATTTTTACCATATTTTTTTCAACTTCTGTAGTAATTTTTACTTCACCACCAGAGGATGTAAACTTTAATGAATTATCTAATATATTCATAAATAACTGTTTTAGTCTATTGCCATCGGCTAAGATATAGGGAACGGGGTTGCAATGATTAACTGAAAGCCGTATGTTTTCTCTTTGTGCTCTAGGTAAAAGCTGTTTTTCGGTATTGTCTAATAAATCTTTTAGATCTATATAATCTTTGTTTAGAACAATTTTACCGGATATTAGCTTTGAGAAGTCTAAAAGTTCATCAACCAATAAAGTTAATCTATCAGATTCCTGTTCTATTATGCTTAAACCATCTTGAAATTGCTCCTTATCTTCAGGAGTACATAAACTTAATGCAATTGCCCAGCCTTTAATTGAAGTAAGTGGTGTCCTAAGCTCATGAGAGACTGACGCAATAAATTCATTTTTCAAGTTTTCATTTTTTAATATCTCTTCAGACATATAATTTAATGTATTTGCAAGTTTCCCTAATTCATCTTTAGAAGCTAAAGTGATCTTATCTTTAAAGTTTCCAGAAGCCATTTCTTTCGCACCGAGGGTTATTTTTTCTATTGGGCTAGTTATTTTATTAGCTATAAGTAAGCTTACCATTCCAGATAATATAATTACGAAGGCACCAATTAATATTAAGTATAATGAAATCAAGTTAATACTTTTATCTACATATTTTAAAGATGTAATAAACCTTAAGACACCTTCATTTTCTGTACCATTTTTCAATGGAAGGGCTACAGATAGAAGGGTTTCACTTGAGCCTTGGGGTTTATAGAAAAAAATTCCCATTTCTCCAGACAAGGCTTCAGTGAAGTCAGGTGAATTAATCAGCTGAAAATCATAGTGACCTATTGAATCCATGAGAATTTTCCCGGATGTATCTATAATTTGTACCTCAGAAGTAGTATTTTTCCAAAACACATCTACATCATTTGCAACATTTTCTCTTAGCCCAGTTGAAGATAAATAAGTATTATAAAAATCAGCAGATAATTTTATTTGATTAGATAATAAATCTTTAGCATTATTGTAGTAATATTTTTGAACAGAAGTAATTAACAATATCTCACATATAAGAATAGTTAAAAAAATTACAAGCAGATAGCTAGAGATTATTTTTTTTCTTATAGATTTCAAGCTAATCCTCCTTCCACCTGTATCCCATTCCCCAAACGGTTTCCAAATAGCAAGGGGAAGAAGGTGAATCCTCTAACTTATTTCTAAGACGTCGTACATTAACATCCACTATCTTTGGGTCTCCTACAAAATTATAACCCCACACTAAATCTAACAATTTATCTCTACTTAAAGCCTTGTTCATATTCTCTATAAATACTTTTAAAAGAAAAAATTCTTTTGGAGTAAGATTTAATATTTCATCATTTTTGTAAGCAATTTTAGAATCTAAGTCGATTTTAAATGGCCCGGAAGTTAGTATATTAGAAGTACTATCTGAAACCAGAGTCATTCGCCTTATAATTGAGTTAATTCGGGCAGATAATTCTAAAGGATTAAAAGGTTTGACCATATAATCATCTGCTCCAAATTCTAGCCCTTTGATTTTATCAATGTCCTGTCCCAGAGCTGTCAACATTATTATTCCAATGTTAGGATACTCTTTTCTTAAGATTTCGCAAACTTTAAAGCCATCAATTCCAGGAAGCATGATATCTAGAACAACCACTTGGGGACTTTCTGAAATTACTTTTTCAATTCCTTCTTCTCCTGAAGAAGCTTGTACAACTTTAAAAGATTGCTTCTCTAAAGCCAGCTTTATAAACTTTCTAATGGATTCCTGATCTTCTATGATTAAAACTTTATTATTCATAAAGGTACCTCCAAGATTTTTAAGATAGAAGCTATTTCAACTTCTATAATTCCATAACATAATAAGATAATTATAACCTATTATAAGTAATTAAAAAGTAACATAAGGGTTAATATTTTAATCTATTCGACACTAGGCTTATTTCATTGCATTATGAATAACGAAATAATATAATAGATTAAAAGGTGAATTTATGTTTATAATTATAGTATAGATGATATTTGAAAAAAGCTTTTATAAAAGAGGTGTAAATATGGCTTTCAAAAAATTAAGTATATTTGGAAAATCCCAAGGAATTAATAAAGCTGAAAATTTAACTGAGCCAGTAGCTCAAATTTTAAACAGAATTATATATGCGTATACTACAAGTGGAGAAATGGCCCTTGCGACTTTTGCCTTAAATCAAGAGATAAAGCATCTAATAACTGCCTTAGATAATGAAAAAGAAATACATATGAAAAATAATGAGTCACTTGACAGAGTGAAAGAAATTCTTGCTGAGGTAATTAAAAGAGACGACATATCACAAGAAGAGAGAAGAGATATATATAGAATTTTTGCCCAACTTAGTAACATCCATAGGGACAGTCAACTTCAAAAGTCACGACACTTTACTTCAAGACTTATAGTAGCAATGGGAGTGGCTGGATCTGTAGCAATTGCCCTTGGAAGCGTTCTAATGCATGAAAAATATAAAACTGAAAGAGAACGAGAAAAATGGAATAATTATTTTGATGCTAGATAATAATATTGACATATTAGGAGATTTGTCATAATATTTTAGTGAGGATTTACAGTAGTAAATGCATTGAAAAGAAGAGTAGTAAATGAAAGTGTCAAAAAGAGAGCCAGAGTAGGTGAAAGCTGGTGACATGGAAATTTATGAACATGGTCTTGGAGCGGGCTATCTGAATATTTTAGGATAGCACGGAAGCAGCCGTTATACTGCAAGGTGATAAAATTGATTATGCAATCAAGGAGTCACTTTTTGAGGTTTTTTCTGTGAGGGAAAAACAAATTAGAGTGGTAACGCGTAAACTACGCCTCTAAGCAAGATAAATTACTTGCTTAGAGGTTTTTTATTTTAACTTTATATTTTAAAAATGGGAATAAAAGAGTTGAGTATAAATATTCTCAACTGAAAAAGGAGGAATTAAGGTGAATAAAAAAACTTATTACATTACTACACCAATTTATTATCCATCAGCCAATCTTCATATTGGCAATACTTATACAACTGTAGCAGCAGATGCTATAGCAAGATTTAAGAGACTTACAGGATATGAAACTTTTTTTCTAACAGGAACAGATGAGCACGGACAAAAGATTCAAAGATTGGCTGAAGGAAAGGGCATTACACCAATAGAATATGTAGACGAAATAGTAGCTGGTATTAAAGAATTGTGGAAAATGATGAATGTAAGCTACGATAAATTTATAAGAACTACTGAAGACTATCATATAGAAGCAGTTCAAAAGATATTTAAGCAATTATATGATCAAGGAGATATATACAAAAGTGAATATGAAGGGCTTTATTGTACTCCTTGCGAATCTTTCTGGACAGAAACTCAGCTTGTTGACGGAAAGTGTCCTGATTGTGGAAGACCAGTAGAAAAGACAAAAGAAGAAGCTTATTTCTTTAAAATGTCAAAATATGCAGATAGTCTTATAGAGTATATAGAAAATCATCCGGAATTTATTCAACCTGAATCAAGAAAGAATGAAATGTTGAACAACTTTTTGAGACCAGGTCTACAAGATTTATGCGTATCAAGAACTTCTTTCAATTGGGGAATACCTGTAACCTTTGATGAAAAGCATGTTATATATGTTTGGATAGATGCTCTTGCAAATTACGCAACTGCTCTTGGATTCCAGAATAGTAATGATGAATTATACAAGAAATTTTGGCCTGCAAATGTTCACCTTGTCGGAAAGGATATTTTGAGATTCCACACAATTTACTGGCCAATTATGCTTATGGCTTTAGGACAGCCGCTTCCAAAGCAAGTATTTGGGCATGGATGGTTATTAGTTGACGGCGGCAAGATGTCAAAATCAAAGGGAAATGTGGTAGATCCAGTAACTCTAGTTAAACATTTTGGAACTGATGCAGTAAGATATTATCTGCTACATGAAATACCATTTGGACAAGATGGATTATATACAAGTGAAATATTTATTAAGAAGACAAATTCAGATTTAGCTAACGATCTTGGAAATCTTGTAAATAGAACTATTGCTATGGTTCATAAATATTTTGATGGAATAATTCAAGCACCTAATGCAAAGGAAGCAATAGATGAAGAATTAATCAAAGTTGCTCTTGAAGCACCTACTAAGGTTGAAGGAAGAATGGATGCATTAAAACTTCCAGAAGCTTTAGATGAGATTTGGGCAGTAGTTAGAAGAAGCAACAAATATATTGATGAAACAATGCCATGGGTTCTTGCAAAGGCTGAAGATAAAAAAGAAAGACTTGGAACTGTTCTATATAACCTAATTGAAAGCCTTAGAATAATATCTGTAATGCTTTCAGCGTTTTTACCAGAAACAAGTGAAAAAATTAATAGACAGTTAAATGCAAGCAAAACAACTTGGGACAGTTTAGTTTCATTTGATGGAACTGAAGCTGGAACAAAGGTTGGAGAAGGAGAAGTAATATTCCCTAGAATAGATGTAGAAAAGAAACTAGAAGAGCTTGCAAAATTACAAGAGAATCAAAAGAAGGAAGCTGCAGTAAAAAATACTGAAATGAAGCCTATAAAGTCAGAAATAACAATAGAAGACTTTGAAAAGATTGATTTAAGAGTTGTAAAAGTACTTGCTTGCGAACCTGTTAAAAAAGCAGATAAGCTTTTAAAGCTAAAAGTGGATTTAGGAGGAGAAGAGAGACAGGTTATTTCTGGAATTGCAAAATATTATAAACCAGAAGAACTAGTTGGAAAGTATGTAGTTTTAGTTGCAAACTTGAAACCAGTAAAATTAAAAGGTGAATTATCACAGGGCATGATTCTTGCTGCTTCTGATGATAAAGATAAACTTTTTGCAGTAAATCCAGGAGAATTATCAACAGGAAGCATTGTAAAATAATACTTATTATAAACAAAGAAGCTTAGAGATATTACAAATAATCTCTAGGCTTTTTTATTTGAGTAGAAATATGGGACTGTCCCCGGATTTTTTACGGGGACAGTCCTATATTTTTACCTTGTAAAATCAAGATTAAATTTAGAAAGAGATATCTTAAATTCAGGAATTCCTGCAGCGTAAGGAGCAATATCATATTGCTGAAAATAAATAATAAGGTTATCCTTATCAATTGAAAAACACTGATTATCTGATATGCCTTTAAAATATTCAGGAAAGTAAATTCCTTTGTTTTTATTAATTTGATTCTCTATTTCTTTATTAATTATTTCTTTATAAGATGTATTAGCTTTAAATAAATCATTTAGACGTAATCTTTCACCGGTATTAAGATCATAATTGTAGCATTTTCTTACAGTGGAACCATGAGCACCACCAGTAAACTGATAGTAATCTATATATAAACTAAGTATATTATTTTTATTCAAATTCACTTTATAATCAGAAAAGGCTGCATAAGGAGTGTTGGGAAGTCCATATTTTTTAGCTTCTTGTGAGTTTTCTTTAGCTATTGATTCTACTTCGTTTTTGAAGCTTATGGCATCATTTAGAAGTTCAGCATTAATTTTTTCAAATAGATTAATATTTTCAATCTGAGGTATTTTTAGCTTTACTTCTAATAAATCATCTTTTGAATATATTTCCTTTGAAATTATTTTAGGGGCAGATTTAAATATTATAGTGAAGGCAGATAAGTAATTACTGTAAGAAGAAGGACTATTACGAATCAATAAATAAGGATTGGTGAAACTTAATGTTGAAAATAATGAAATAATTAAAAAGAACTTCATCTATGATTCCTCCTAAAAGTATATATTTTTATTATTTTTCTTTAGATTAGATTACTTTATCCCTACTTGGAAACAATTAATGTTGTTGAATTTAGAATAACAATGTAATATATTGAAATAAGCAAATAAAATTCTAAAATAGGAAAAGGGAGTGTAAAAATAGTATGCTATACGCAAAATTTTTGTTTTCAGCTATAGTTGGTGCAATTATCGGCTACATAACAAACTGGCTAGCAATAAAAATGTTGTTTCGTCCTCATACTGAAAAAAGAATTTTTGGCATTAAAGTACCTTTTACTCCAGGGCTAATTCCTAAGGAGCAAAGCAGGCTTGCAAAAAGCACAGGTGAAGCGATTGGGAATCACCTGTTAACGCAGGATACTATGTTTGATGCTTTGCGAAATAATGGTTTAGATGAGAAATTCAAAAGATGGGTAGAAGAAAAAGCTATTGAAATAATGAACAGTAACTTAACTATAATGGAGCAAGGTATTAAAATATTAGGCACTAATTTTAGGAAATTTAAGGAATACTTAAAGAGTAAGGTAACAAACTTATTATTAGCTTCTATAAGAAGAAATAAATTTAAAGAAGCAGTTGAGGCACTTATTTTAAATGAAATTAAAAAAGAGCTTTCTAAAAGTCCTAAGGTAATATTGGAAAGCAGTTATTACAAGGATTTAAAGAATACTTTAGTAGATAGAGCAAAGGACTTTAAGACTTCAGAGGAGTTTAAAGGAAATATAGAAAAACTGATTAAAAACAAGTTATCAGAATTAGAAGATATGGATAAAGCCTTAAATGAGGTTATACCTGATGGATTTATTGGTACTATAAAAGTATATGTTTACAGCAAAAATCATGAAATAGCTATGTCTATAAAAAGTATGCTTAGGGACGAGAAAACTCAAAAGAAGCTTAAGAGTGCTTTAGCAGATCTTATAAGTAATAATGTTAGCTCAGTTATAGCTATGTTTTTAAATCCAGAAACAATATATAGCAAGGTTTTGCCAGCTTTAGAGGGTTACTTAGATAAGGAAGAAACTCAGAAGGAGATTGCACTATTTATAAATGAATTAATAGATAAAATAATGCAAAATAAATTATCAGATGTACTTTTAAGTCTTTCAGAAGAAACTAAGAATAATAATGCTAAATACTTAAGTGATGTTATATCTGATAGGTTAATTACAGATAAATTAATAGAGGATATAACGGCATTTTTAGAAGGGAAATTTAATCAAGAAGAAACATTAGAGGAAGTATTTAAAAAGGCTAATATAAATTTAGAGAATATTGTTGTAGACTATATGGGAAGAAAAATAGATTATATGGTCAACAGTAAAGAGATAGAAGAAAAGATAGTTGAACATACAAACAATGCTATAGAAAAGCTATTTAATTTAAATATATCAGACTTATCTAGGGGGAAAGAGGAAAAAATATCTAGAATATCTTCAAATATAGCCGAAGATATTTTTGAAAGATTTTTAAATACAAGAGCTAAAGAATTTATTGGGGCTTTTGATATTAGTAAAATTGTTGAGGAAAAAATAAGCTCTTTTGAAGTTTCTTTTGCAGAAAAATTAATTTTAGAGATTTCTAGTAGAGAGCTTAATGCTATAACTTGGCTGGGAGCTCTTCTTGGATTTATAATGGGACTTGGTTCCTCAATTATAGCAGCCATATAGAATTTTACGACGTAAAATTCTTAGTCGCTAATTCCTAATCTCTAGTCACTAGGTTGTTGCGATGAGAGATAGTTTTTAATTTATTAGTGATTAGCGACTAGAGACTAGTGATTTCTTTTTAATGTTTACGCAGCAAAATCCTAACTCTATGAATGAAAACATTAAAAAATATTAGATATTTGGAGGAACAGATATGATATTTGACTCACATGCTCATTATGATGATGATAGCTTTAATGAAGATAGAGAAGAAGTGCTTAAAGAATTAATGGAAAATGGAATAGTTGGAGTTTTAAATTGTGGTGCATCTCTTGATGGGGCAAGGACATCTCTTAAACTTGCAATGGAAAACCCTATTTTCTATGCAGCTGTAGGAATACATCCTGAAAATGCTGATGAACTTACTGAAGAAGCTTATGAAGAAATAAAGAATATGGCAAGTAACCCTAAGGTAAAAGCAATTGGTGAAATAGGGCTTGATTATTATTGGGAAGAAAATCCTCCAAAAGATGTCCAAAAATCAGCATTTAGAAAACAAATGGAGCTAGCAAGAGAATTGAATTTGCCCGTAGTAATTCACGATAGAGAAGCACATAAGGATACCTTAGACATTATAAAAGAATTTCCAGAGGTTACAGGGGTGTTACACTGCTTTTCTGGTAGTGTGGAATTTGCAAGAGAATGTTTAAAACTTGGTTATTACATTGGATTTACAGGGGTTGTTACATTTAAAAATGCTAAAAAAGCTTTAGAGGTAGTAAAAGAGATTCCGTTAGATAGGCTTTTAGTGGAAACTGACTGTCCTTATATGGCTCCTACTCCTTATAGAGGTAAGAGAAATAGATCTGAATATATAAAGTATATAATAGACAAAATATCCGAAATAAAAGGCATTCCAGTACATGAATTGGAATATATAACCATTAATAATGCTAAAAACTTGCTAAAAATAAAATTCTAGTGTAAAATATAAGTAAAAACTTTTGAAGAAAATGAAAATAGAATTCACCATGAACATTTTATGAAGAACAAGAATAAAAAGATACTATGTGGAAATAATTTAAAATAACCGTAAAAATATTAATTAAATATTTCTACAAAACAAAAATTTGAAAAAGATAAAACAATGTAAAGGGTGTATTTTATTTACTTTTTAAGTGGACAAAAGAAACTGAATTTGACGAAAATTACTTTAGAGGGTATAATGGTTAATGCACTTTTGTCGAGGAGGTTTATTTATGTTAGACAAAATCAAAGACAGCATAAAAGCCTACTTCTCTAGTGGACCTAAAGTTGCGCTTCTTGGAGTACTTATACTTGTAGTAACCTGTGCTACAACAATTGGAGTACTCAGTATGGAAAAAAGCGTAAACATCTTAGTTGATGGTCAAGAAATCAGCGTAATGACATATAAAAGCAAGGTAAAAGACATATTGAGTAAAAATAATGTAACACTAGGTCCTAAGGATATAGTAGAACCGAATATTAATTCAAAAATAAAATCGGGAGATACTATAAAAGTAGAAAAGGCTGTTAATGTTCAACTAGTAATGGACGGTCAAGAAAAGACGGTTTTAACTAACTCAGATAATGTTGAACAAATGTTAAATGAGGAAGGGGTAAAACTAGGAGAACAGGACAAAGTTTCTCCATCTAAAGGAGAGCTAATTAAAAGTGGTCTTAAAATCGTTGTAACTAGATTTAATACTAAAATCGAAAAGAAAATGGAACCAATTCAATTTGCAACTGAAGTAAAAAAAGACCCTGACTTAAAAGAGGGACAAAGGAAGGTTGTTCAAGAAGGAACAGCGGGAGAAAAAGAAGTATCTATAAAGATAGTTTATCAAGATGGAAAAGAAGTATCAAGGACTGTTGTCCAAGAGAAGGTAACTAAAAAGCCAACAAGTAAAGTAATTGTTATGGGTACATTAAAAACTATGGCGCTTTCACGTGGAGGTAGCATAAGCTATTCTGCGAAATACAGGATGAAAGCTACTGCCTATACTGAAAGTTATAAGGATACAGGTAAACAACCTGGGGATAAGTATTTTGGCATTACCGCATCTGGGACAAGAGTAAAAAGAAATCCAGAAGGATACAGTACTGTTGCTGTAGATCCTTCAGTTATCCCACTTGGAACAAAATTATATATTGATGGATATGGCTATGCTATTGCCGAAGATATTGGCGGTGCTATTAAAGGAAATAAAATAGATTTATACTTTAGTTCAGACAGCCATGTATACAAGTGGGGAGTTAAATACGTAGATGTTTACGTGATAAAATAGAGCGATTTCGCTCTATTTTTTTATGTAATGTAAATAGAATAGATTTTTCACTATATACTTGACATAATAATATATATGGTTAAAAATATAATGTATGGCATTTGGTAAATTTATTTGGAGGCTTTTATTTTAATGATGATAAAGGAAGTAATTGTAGTTGAAGGAAGAGACGATATAACTGCTGTTAAAAGAGCTGTAGATGCGGAAATAATAGCTGTTGGAGGCTTTGGAATAAATGCAGAAGTAATAGAAAGAATAAAAGAAGCACAAAAGAGGCAGGGAGTTATTGTCTTCACTGATCCGGATTTTGCTGGAGAAAAGATAAGAAGAATAATATCTAAAAGAGTAAAAGGTGTAAAACATGCCTATATAACAAAGCAAGAAGGATTAAAGGATGAGGATATTGGAGTAGAAAATGCATCTCCAGAAGCCATAATAAAAGCTCTTGAAAATGCTAAATGTGAAGTTAAAGAGAAGAGAACAGTATTTGCTGCAGAAGATTTATTTTTCTTTAATTTAACTGGGAGCAAAGAAGCGAAGCAAAGGCGAGAGACCTTAGGAAGTAAACTTGGAATAGGATATTGCAATTCTGCACAATTTATAACTAGGTTAAATAACTATGGCATAAGTAAAGAAGAATTTATTGAGGCTATAAAAAAAGTAAATGAGGAGATAAGTAATGCAGAAACTGACAACTAGAGATGTTGTAAAAAAATATAATTTTAAATTTACCAAAAGCTTAGGACAGAATTTTCTAATAGATGATACAGTATTAGAGGATATAGTTAGTGGTGCAGAAGTTGGTCAAGAGGACTTAATTATTGAAATAGGACCAGGGGTTGGAACTCTAACAAGAGAACTGCTTAAAAAGGCTAAAAGAGTATGTGCTATAGAATTAGATTATGATTTAATATCAATATTAAATGAAGAACTGAAGGATTTTGATAATTTTCAGCTTATACATAAGGATGCGTTGAAGGTAGATTTTAATGAAATTATTGGTACAGAAGAAAGTGTTAAGGTGGTTGCAAATCTTCCATATTACGTAACTACACCTATAATAGCAAAACTACTAAAAGGAAGTTATAAATTTAAATCCTTAACAATAATGATTCAAAAAGAAGTAGCAGAAAGGATAGCAGCAGAACCGGGAGGAAAAGACTATGGATCTCTGTCAATTTTAGTTCAATATTATTGTAATACAAAGATTTTGAGAAAGGTACCTCCTACTTCATTTATACCACAGCCTAAGGTAGAATCTACTGTAATTAGGTTAGATAGATTAGATAAGCCTAAAGTAGAGGTTAAAGATGAAGAGTTATTTTTTAAGGTAGCAAGACAATCCTTCAATATGAGAAGAAAAACATTAAAAAATGCAGTGAAAAGCCTTGGAGTAATTGATTCTGATAAAATTGATGAAGCTTTTAAGGCGGTGAAAATAAATCCTGGAAGAAGAGGAGAAACTCTTTCTATTGAGGAATTCGCAGCACTTGCCGATAGCATATATATGTTTAAAAAGGTTTAGCAGATTATTTTAAATAATTTGCTAGGCCTTTTTTATTATATAAAAAGTAAAGATTTCTGGTTTTTAAAAAATTTTGTTCATTTTTTGAAAAATGAACATATATTATAATAATGAAAAAATTCTAGAAGATTTATTAAGTTGTATGGGGGGAAAACCGGTGGCAACTAAAAAAAGTTATAGTAGATACTTTATTATATTACAAGAAGATGAAAAAGGATATTCAACGGATAGCAGTAAGTTTCCAACTGGATATGCAAAGGTAGAAAGAAAAAATGATAAATGCAAGGTTTCATATTATGTTCAAAATTTAAAAAGGAGTAAAAATCCTTATTACATGGTTCTTATTTGTGATAGAAAGGCTGATAAGAGACTTTTAAAGCTTGGAACAATAAATATAGATGACTATGGCAGAGCTGAGGTTTCTTGCGAATACAGTGCTGAGGATATTGCAAGTAGTAACATACCTATGGAAAGCATAAAAGGAGCTGCCATTGTTAGTTTAGAGGATTCAAGTGTTCATGGAATACTTTCAGGGTTTGTAAGCGGAAGTAAATTAGAGGATTGGAAAAGCTATGCAGTAATTGAGAATCAGGAAAATGTAAAAAGGCAAGTAAGTGAAGCAAAAGAAAAAGAAGTTGAATTAAAAAGTCAGAAAGAAAAAGATAACATATTTGATAAATATGAAAGTGATATTGAGAATGCAAAGAACATAGAAAAAGATGAGAGCACTGTCCCTGATTTGAATATAGAAAATAGAGAAGATGAAAAAGTAACTAAAGTTGTAGAAGAAGAAATTAAGGCTTCAATAGATGAGAAGCTTGAGGAAGCATTAAATCCGATTGAGAAACAGCAAATAGAAGAAAAAGATGAGAACCGCAATAAAGATGAGGATCACCACAAGCATGATCATGAGCATCACCATGAGTGTGAACATGAAGAAGAATATGAACACGAACATGATCATGATGATAAATGTGAGCATAAACATGATCATAAACATGAATATGAGTATTCTCATGAAGATGATGAAGATGATGAAGAGGATTTAGAGGAATTTTTTGAGGATATTTCAGAGGGCTTTGAGGAAGTAAAGGAGATATGTAAAGAAGTAGGAAAATGTAAGTGGCATAAGGTTCCTTATGAGAAACTTATGAACGTGAGACCATATATGCACTTTAATAAATATACAATGGTTTATTATCCTATGTTTAATTATCAACCATATATAAGAAAAGGTGGGCATTATTTATTTGGATATAAGCTAGATTTAAAGGGACGGGTCAAATATTTAGTTTATGCAATACCAGGAACAAGAAGATTTTTAGATCAGCCTTATGGTGGGAATACAGGTTTTGTTACATGGGTATATAAAGATGATAAAAAGAGTGATGATGGATATTGGCTAATGTTCTATGATTTTAAAAATTCAAGAATAGTAGTTCCAGTTAAAAAATAAAATCTCAACTAACTGCTTAATTTTAAGTAGTTAGTTGAGATTCTATTTTTTGAACAAATTTCATATAGTATATAAAGTTTATTTAAGCAATGGAGGAATAATATGAAAATAATAATAATGAATAAAAGAAAGCTAGAGGTATTTTTTACACTGATGCTTTTAATGGGTGTTTTATTTGGTACTGGTGAAATGTTAAAAGGACATTTGAAAACAGTAAGTTTTATGCAAAATAATATAAGACAATTGAAAGAGTATACCGGACTGGGAGGATCACTAAAGTATAAGCTTCCAGAGGAATGGAGTACTAGTGACAGAATTTTTTCGGGGAACGAAATAGTTTATCATAAAGACTTTACCTCAAAAGATTTAACTATAAATGGATTTGTACAAGTATGGAGAGAACAGCAGGATTTGAAGAGTTTTTTAGATAAAAGTAAAGAAGTGTCAGAAAAACAAAATATAATAAAAAATTACAGTGCTTTACCATTAAAGTTAGATAATAAAGTGGGTTATTTAGTAAAATATGTTATGGAATCAAATGATACAGATTATGTTGCCTATGAATACTTTATTAAGGAACCTAAAGGGTTCTTAAGGTTTTCATTTTTTATGAAAAGTAAAGATTTTAAAGAGGATATGGTGGCACTATTTGATAGTATAGTTAAAACCGCATCTCTAAAGTAAATAAATGGCCTATTATAACTGATTTACATATACAAGCTAAAGTATTATAATTTAATAGAATAGTATAGAAAACCTAGGAGGAAAGCTTGTGTCTAGAAAAAATTATTGGTTAGTTTTTATTTGCATTGTTGTGTTTAGTACAATTTTTTCAGGTTGTGGGAGAATAGACGATGCAGCAGTAAGTCTTGGAATTAAAAATAAAGATTTTGATTACATAAGGGATGGTAAGATAAGTAAAGTCGTAATTCAAAATAAAAGAGATAAAGGGTTTACTTTTATAGTAACAGATAAAGATGCTATAAAAGATCTATATGATATACTCTCTTCTTCAAAACCAGTGGATAATAAAATTACTCTAGATCCAGATTATATTTTAGAGTTTCACGAAGGGGTAAAGCAGGTACATAAATTCAGCTATGTAGCAGGGTTAGACAAAAAAGATGCAGGAAACCTTTATAGTGAAGATAAAGTATATATTGTTTCTAAAAGGCTTGATGATGATATAATTAAAAATTTTTGGAATATAAGAATTCCAAAGGAATTCAATAATGTTTACTATCAATCAATGCTTAAGGCCGTAAAAGATTATAGAAAATCTGCAGGTGATAAAAAAACTATAGGTATAGACATAAATGATGAAGAGGTAGCAAAATTTATCTTAAGTATGGATTTGAAAGATTTTTCTGGGAATCTTGATAGCAAAAGTGAAATAATACAAAATGACGATAGAAATAAATACGATATTACAATGGATATAGAAACACAAGGCTATAAAACTGATATATATAAATGTATAATAACTTTTTACGATAAAAGCACTAAAAAAGAAAATAAATATTACTTTATAAATAATTACGAATTAGGCTCTTGGAGATTTAGTTTTACAAAAGATAAGGAACCGGAGAATTTTTAACCATAGATTTTTTTCTATGGTTTTTTATTTTTTAGATATAATTATAGTGTATAATGTAAATTATAATTATAATGTAATATTTAACGATATAGGAGGAAAAGACATGAGTAATTGTGATAGTTGTTCAAGTAAAGATAGCTGCAACAGTAATGAAAAAGACTGTTCAAGAATGTTTGCTAAATATGGAAACATTAAAAATATAATAGGAGTAATAAGCGGCAAAGGCGGGGTTGGAAAGTCGACAGTCACAGGAATATTAGCGGTAGAGCTTTCAAAAAAAGGATTTAAAGTTGGAGTTTTAGATGCTGATATTACCGGACCATCTATGCCAAGAATTCTTGGTATAAATGAAAAAAGATCAGAAATGATTATAGTAGAAGGAAATGAAGATCAACCACAACTGGTACCAGTAGAAACTGAAAGTGGAATCAAGGTAATGTCATTAAACTTACTTATAGAGAGTGAAGATCAGCCGGTAATATGGAGAGGACCTCTAATTACAGGAGTCCTAAACCAGATGTATGAAGATACTGTGTGGGGAGAACTTGATTATTTGCTCATAGATATGCCTCCAGGAACTGGGGATATAGCCTTAACAATTATGCAAAGTATGCCAATCACTGGTATGGTAGTAGTATCTACTCCTCAAGATATGGTATCCATGATAGTTAAGAAGGTTGTATCAATGATAGAGAAAATGAATATATATCTATTAGGTGTAGTAGAAAACATGTCCTATATAAAATGTGGAAGCTGTGGAGAGAAAATAAGAGTATTTAGCAAAAAAACTGGTGAAGAACATGCAAGCTACTTAGGAGCAAAGCTTCTTGCAGAAATGCCAATAAATGTTGACATGGCTGAAAGCTTAGAAAAAGGTGAAATGGAAAGCTTTATTAGGAATTCTCAAGAATATAATGAGCTTATAAATAATTTTATGAAGGCTTTAGGCTAGTGGTCAATTATAGTTAAATTAAATAAAAAAATTGTTTGGAATTTTACAATTGTTCATTAACTTTTCAGAGGAAATAGAATTTACATTTATAGAAGCACCTATTTTCGAATTGTTAGGCAAACTTGATAAGCTAATGGCGATTGTATTTCCATCATTTAATAAAATGAATGCTTCAGTGCTATTTATATCTATAATTTTACCTACCATATAAAAATCTCCTTAATATTTATTTATTATGTATTTTTGACTATAATATTTTTATTATTCCCATAAAATTAATAAAGGAGTTAGGTATTATTTATGAGCAACTATGAGATATTGTTTAAAATATGTACTGCAATACTGATAGGTGGAATTATAGGTTATGAAAGGGAATCCAAAAACAGACCAGCAGGGCTTAGGACACATATTTTAGTTTGTGTTGGTGCTGCGGTAGTCTCTATAATTCAGTTGAAAATAATTGAAGATACCCTTAGCTTTGTAACAAGATATCCTAAGCTCACTGGTATGCTTGGTAGTGATATGGGAAGACTTGGGGCACAGGTAATATCAGGAGTGGGATTCTTAGGCGTAGGAACAATTATTCGAACTAGAGGATCCGTAAAAGGCTTAACTACCGCTGCAAGCATATGGGTAACAGCCTGCATTGGACTCGCGGTTGGATTAGGCTATTATTTTGTAAGTTTTACAGCTACTATAGGGGTATTTGTTGTAGTAGTATGCATGAAAAGAATCGAGGAAAATTTTTTTGATAAAATTAAGCTGATCACTATAGAAATCCAATACTACAACAAAGGAAATTTAAACTCAGATGTATGTAGATATTTTTGGAATAAACATTTGAAAATAGAGGATGTATGTTATGCCATAGGTAAAGATGAAAGCAGAGATTTATTTAAAAAGTGCTATTATACAGTACTAGTAACAAAACATACAAACTTAGACAAAATTCAAAGTGATTTAAATAAGTTTCATCAGATAGTTAAAGCAACTATTACTGAATAACTTATACTCAATAAGAAAGGCGCTTAGGATATTTACTAAGCACCTTTTATTTTAAATGATATTTATACTAAAATTATTTTCTAATTCTACTTTCGAAATCTTTTTGTATGGCGTGAAGTCTTCTTGTGCCATCTTCTCTTTTCTGTCTTGCTTCATTTTCTATTCGTTTCGTCTCTTCAATTCCTTGAACTATAGTCTGCCATGTTTTTTCCAAGGTTTCTATTTGTATAGAACTCCCGGAAGCAAGTTGAGCTGTAAGTTTAGATTGCAGAGCAGTATTTTGAGCATTTCTAAGGAGTAGTTCATTTGTTTTTTCATCTAAAGCGGCCATTGCTTTTGCTTGAACTGCTTGCCTCTTAAGCGTAATAGCTTGAGTTAAACATTGCTTAAATATTGGGATGGTTACTATAAATGCTGAATTTATTTTTCTAACTAGATTATAATTTCCCTTTTGTATAAGCTTTATTTGAGGCATCGTTTGAAGTGCTACATTTTTAGCAAGTTCTAAATCATATACTCTTTGTTCTAGCATTTCTAAAACTTGCATAGCGTTTGACAAATTAATCTGGTCAATTTGCTCCATAGAAGTTGCAGCTTTATTTTGCAAATTAGGAAGTATATTGCTCTTAAAATTATCTATAACCAAGTTACCAGCACAAATATACTTTTCCAACATTTCATAATAGTCCATGTTTTTATGAAACATTTCTTCAAGATTATTATTTGAAATGTTTATTTCAGATTCATATTTTTTTAATTGAACATAAACCTTATCGATTTCTCCGCCCATAGTGTGATATTTTTGGAATAGGGCTTCTATAGAATCCTTAGCTTTTTTCATAAATCTAGCTAAAAATCCTTCTTTTTTTTCTTCAAAATCCTTAGAATCGAATTTATCCATAATCTTATTCAATTGAACCAATAATACGCCTGAATCTTCTACAAATGTAGTTTCGATTGTATGCAAAATCTGGTCAGCAAAGCCAGAGATTTCTGAAGCTGTATCTTGACCAAAGACCATTACAGAGTCTACATTAGATACATCTAGCTGCTTTGCAAGTGCAATAACCTCAGGAGAATTTTTAATTTTTAAGGCTATTTCATTAGTTTCCTTTTCTAGATTTACACCGTCATACTGCAAATCATTAATTTGATTAGTATTATTAAGCATAGAAATTTCCTCCCTCTTATTTAAAAAGATTAGACCAGAATGAACCGGACTTTTCTTTATTTTTGCGAATAGAATTTAAATTAGGTATCTGAAGATCAAAATTAACATTCTCTAGCTTGTGTGTGTCGTAGTAGGTATCTTGAATCTTTTGCTCAATATTGTTATAGCCTGTAGGAGTGAATATTGCTATATCAAAGCCCATTAAGCTTAGAAAAGCTACAACAATTGAATCTGAATCACTAAAAATATCTTTATCATTATCATAAATTAAAATTTTAGGTATTTTAAATGGATAATCAAATTTTTGAATTAGTTTTAATATATTTTCATTTAATGATAGAACAGTCATAAGAATTTTAAGCTTAAATTCCGTTTCCATTTTATTCTTAAATATAGATAATTTTAGTAGTTGATTTATCTTATCTATTATACCATTCTGAAGAGGGGTTTTTAAATAAGAAAACTTATAAAGTCTGTTACTTAATAGACTTTCTTTATCAACCATTCCGTTCTTAAAGCAATATTCTAAGCTGTATAAATCATATCTTGAGTAATTATTATCTAAAATATAAGGTATATCAGAAATAAATAATAAATCTTCTACATTCTTAAAATCTTTAAAGTCATTCCAATATTGGTTTAAATCATTAAAAGTACCGCTTATTTTTGCAAAGAGATTTGGAATATAAACTGTTCCTGCTTCTACTTTAAATCCTGGACGCATTCTAGCTTCCTCTTTCCAAAGAAGTTTTAATTCATCATAAGTAGTTTTTAAAGTAAGAGGATGAGTTTTATATGCTTCAAATTGCCAAGGTCTATAAATACCGTCATTTTCATCATATAGAATATCACCAATTTCTCTATGAGCTTTAAAGGCAGCGGTTTCATGTCGTACAATGATTTCCTCGGAAGGAAACTCTTTTAGTTCAGATACTTGTGGTAACGAAAGCAATCTTGAAAAAGTCTCTTCCTTGTCAATTTCCTCAAAGATTTTATCCTCTTTTGAATTTATATATAATATATCGCAGCCCATTAAAGAAAGAAAAATTAAAAAGTATGCTTCATGTTTTTTTATATCTCCATAATATAAAATTTTTGGATTGAATATTTCATCATTGGAGTTTTTAAGGTAATCAAACTTTTTAAATAAATTAGGTATATATTTATATAGCCAAATAAGAATCTTCAAAGTGAAGTTTTTAATTTTAGAGTTGTTGACTCCTAATTCTTTTGCTATATAGAGCTCTAATATTTTAGAAAAACTATTTATAATTGAGGAATTAATAATTTCTTCCCTAAGGTCTGGAAAGACTTTGCAGTCTATTAGCATATTAACAATAGCGTTTTTAGCAGGTTTTTCGGGGACAGTCCTCCAAATTTCTGATGTTTTAATAATCAATTCAGCATTAGTTTCTACAGGAATGTCATTAGTAAATTTCAAGTATAAGGGTCCATATTTTTGTAATTGTAAATTCAGTTTGTATAAATCATTATAATATTCTTCTTCTGATGCTTTGATTCCAATATATCTATAAAAGTAAACTGGAATTAAAGGCATAGGTTTCCCAACAAAACCACTTCTTTTGTTTAACGGGAGTATAAAATCCTTTAATATATCATTAGAAGTCTTATATATAGATTTAATAGCATTCTCAAGTACTAATGGAGAAGAAAAATCCTTTTGTGATTTCTCAGACTTCTCTGATTTCTCCGGTGGCAGGCACCGGAGGTTTAGGCACCGGAGGTTTAGCTTGTCAATATTTAGATTTCCCAATACTCCGGTGCCTGCTACCTTACAATTGGAATAGCAACATTCTTTATCGATTATAGAAAAGTCCCCATCATTTGGAGAGTTTATATATAAAACATCACAACCTATTCTTGATAAGAAAATTAGAAAATATACTTCATGCTTTTTTATATCCCCTAAATAGAGTATCTTTGGATTTATTATATCTACACCGTTTTCTACCTTAAGATTAAAATCCTTAAGCAATTTTGGAAGAAATACATTTATCCAATTTACAAGTTTTAAAGTAAAGTTTTTTACTTTAGTTAGATTTACATTTGGTTCTTTCTTAATATAGAGGCTTAAAGTATTGCTGAAGGATTCCTCAATGGATGAGGAAAGTAAAGAATTATTTGCCAAAGGGAAACATCCATTACCTGCTAAAAGAGAAATTAAGATTTCTATTTTGCTATTATCAAAAGGATCTAAGTGACTGCGATTCCATACAAATTGTATTTTATCAACTAAAGAAGGATCGTTATCTAGAGGAATCTCAGAAATAAATTTAAAATATAGATTATTAAAATATAATAAATTTTCATCTAAATTTCTTAATTCTTCGTAATAGCTTGCCTCATTATTTCCCATACCCACAAATCTATAAAAATAGATAGGAACAATAGGGCTAGGACCATTAATGAAGCCAAGCCTTTGATTTATGGGAGTAAATATATCTTGAAAGACATTGTTAGAAGTTTTAAGTGAGGAATTTATATGTTTTCTAACACTTATCATTTATCATCATGCCTACTTTCACCTTAAATATCTAAGCATATTACTAATCTATTTATACACTTTATATTATACAAGAATCATATTATCACTATCAACAGTTTAAATGGGATACTTAATTTATTACTAAAACGTACAATTATATAAGCAAAGTAAATAGAAGGTAAATATTGTTTTTGATATTCACAAGAACTGTTATATAATATATAGCTGCAAATAATTATTATACAAAAAATACATCTATTAAAATGGACCTAGACAAAGTATAATTTATCTATAAATACTTAAACAAAGGGGGAGGGTCTAATGCGGTTTACAATTAAGACACGGCTATTCACATGCTTTTTAATAGTTGCAGTTATACCACTAATTTTAATTGGGGGAATTAGCTACTATTCTATTTCAAATGAAATCTCTAAACAAACAGAAGAGAAGATTACAAGTATAAATACTGGTATTAAGAATATGGTTAGTACACAGGATAAAATTGTATCCTTATGGCTTGAAAGCGGAGCAGCAGCATTTACTTATAAATTATCTTCTCTTGGAGAAAGTCGTTTTGACTATGATCATATGGTTGATATAGCAGGGCATCGTATGCCTACATGGTACATAGGAGATCAAGTAATAACCAATGATCATACTCTAGTGGATGAATTAAGTGGTGAGGAAAATCTGCAGGCCACTATATTTATGCTTCACAACAATGAATTTGTAAGAGTAAGTACAAATGTAAGAAAAGACGATGGTTCTAGAATAGTAGGAACTATTCTTAATTCCGGACCAGTTTATAATAAAATAATAAATGGACAGCAGTTTCTAGGTAGAGCAAGCGTTGAAGGAATTTGGCAGGCAACTATCTATAGACCTATACTAGATAAAAAAGGAAAGCTTATTGGAGTATTTGTTCTTGGAAGACGTGAAAAAGAATACGAAATTATTGATGCTATAAAGAAAATATCTATAGGAGATAGTGGATACGTTTTCATAATGGATTCTGTAGGGAACACAGTAATTCATCCATATATGAATGGACAAAATGTAATGGACTACCCATGGATAAAGGAAATTATCAAAAACAAAGAAGGAAAAATTAGATACAATTTTAATGGACAGAATAAAATAGCTTATTATACATATTATGAACCTTGGGACTGGTATATTATTACTGGAGGAAATGTGGCAGAGATATTTGCGAATAGAACAAAACTTTACAAAGTATTTCTATTTACTTTACTTGCTGTTATCGGTGTCGCTCTTTTAATAGCCTATGCATTATCAAAATCTTTCTCTAAACCTCTAGAAGAACTTGTGGGTGTTATGAAGGAAACTCAAGAAGGAGATTTATCACCAAAATTAGGATATGTTAATAATGATGAATTTGGAGTTTTAAATACTACCTTTAATAACATGCTTCATAATATTTCAATCCTCATTGGAAAGATATTGTTTAATTCTAATAATTTAAAAGAAGCTTCTAAAATACTTAAAGTAGATATTTCTAAATCCATGGATTCACTAACTGGAATTGAACGTGGAGTTGAAGCAATTCAAAGCTATAAACCTATGTTCTTTGAACCAGGCGATTCCAAAGCTGTAGACATGGAACTTAAGGATCATTATTTAGAGGGTATACTTCAATGGGTAAATAAGCTAAGAGTAGATATGGAAGATATAATAGTTGATAAAAAATATGAAAGTCTAGAAAATATTAAGCTTCAACTAGATGAGCTTGAAAATATAGCTTTTGATTGTTTTTCAAATGACAAGCAACCAAAAGATGCAGATATATTAAATATACAAAGCAATTATGAGAACAAGATGGCAAATTTAAAAGTAGAAGTTGAAAAACTAAAGCTGTTACTACAAAATATTTCCTCATCAGGAGAAATTTTAGACAATATAGCTATGGAACTAGATAACCAAGCTAATATGTTTAAGATTAATGACGATAAAAGATTACCATCATAAAAGGGATTTCATGATTTCTGTTTTATCAAAGGGGGGATTGCAATGAAGATAAAACAAATTATGCATACTTCTTTTGAAGTGTGCTCCCTTGGAGATGCAGTAATAACTGTAGTGAAAAAGATGACAGATAACAATAGAACGTTTATTGCAGCCTTAGATTTAGCAGGAAAATATATTGGTATAATTGATCCTAGAGCATTAGTTAGATGCCTGGCAGAAGGAGACAATTGTACTATAGAAGGACTGGTAATAAGAATTGAAGCTATTGAAGAAAATAGTGATATTAGAGATATAAAAAAAATAAGGTCAGATGCCTATGTATTACCAGTAATAAATAGCAATAAAAATGTAGTTGGCTTTTTAAATCTTAGGACCATAATAAATAATTTGGATATTGATTCAGAAAGAATGCTTCCTGCATCTGGTAAAAATAATTCTAAATACGTAACAAAATATAATATTGATAATATTCTTGGAGAAAGTAAGCAAATCATACTTTTGAAAAAGAGAATACTAGCAGCTGCAAAAACTAATGCCACTGTTTTGATTATGGGTGAAACAGGCACAGGAAAGGAATTGGTAGCGCATTCCATCACAGCCCTGAGTAGCAGAAGACACCAACCTTTCGTTAGAATTAACTGTGCTGCTATACCGAGTAATTTATTGGAATCCGAGCTTTTTGGATATGAAGAAGGAGCTTTTACCGGAGCTTTAAAAGGAGGTTCAAAGGGTAAATTCCTGCAAGCAAATAATGGGACGATATTTTTAGATGAAATTGGAGATATGCCTTTAGAACTTCAGGCAAAAATTCTTAGAGTTCTTCAAGAAAGAGAAATTGAAAGAATAGGTGGTTCCTACCCAATACCTATTGATGTAAGAATTATTGCTGCCACTCACGCAAATCTATTTGAACTAGTAAAACAAAATAAATTTAGACAGGACTTATTTTTTAGATTACATGTTATACCAATTACTGTTCCACCTTTAAGAGAGCGTAAGGAGGACATACCTATTTTAATAGAGCCTATTATTGAGGAACTTGCTGGAGAAATGGGAAAGGAGATCCCATCTGTTGAACCATCATTCATAAAAGCATTAATGGATTATAATTGGCTTGGAAATGTAAGAGAACTTTTAAATGTACTTCAAATGGTAATAAGTTTTTCAGAAGGCAGTTTAACTGATAAAGATTTAAGAGAATATTTTATATTGAATCAAGTAGATACTAAGATTAACGTTGATAAAGATGATTTAAAATCGCTTACAGACGAAGTAGAAAAAGATAGAATTATTAAAGCTATGAAAAATTATGGTGGAAATAAAATTAAGGTTGCAGACGCTCTTGGAATTTCAAGAAGTAACTTATATTATAAAATGAAAAAATATAATTTATAAATAAGAATATCTAGATAAGAGACGGTTTATACCGTTAAATATCTAGATATTTTTATTTTGTTTTAAATAATGAAGACATTAAGACTAATTGTAAAAGTAAAACCAGGTGATTATTCAAAAAATAGCACACTTTTAAAAAAAACTAGAACAGTTTAAATTAAACGGAGAAATAGTCAATTAAAGGTTAAGCTAAGAAAAATGAGCCTTCGAAGGTAAATGAAAAAGTTGGCATGCAAAGTGCATATAAGTATATCAGGTAGAGGGAATAGAAATTCAATAAAGGACTGTCAAAATTCAATTTAAAAGGGTGAGGGTTCCTATTGAATCTATTCCAATAGTAAATTTACCCATAGTGTAAAAATTTTTTCGGAGGTGTATTAAAAATGGCTAATATTCAGACAGTAGAAGAAGCAGTAAAGAATATTAAAGATGGTATGAAAATCATGACAGCAGGTTTTTTAGGTGTAGGAGCTCCTTTAAAGATGATCGACGCATTAGCAAATACTAATGTTAAAGATCTTACACTTATTCAAGCTGTATCAGCTCATCCAGGAGAAACTCATGACATTGGTAAACTTGTAAAAAATAAACAAGTAAAAAAATTCGTAGGTTCACATATTGGAACTTGCCCTGAAATTCAAGAACAATATAATGCAGGTACATTAGAAGTAGAGTTCATGCCAATGGGTACTGTAGTAGAATGTATAAGAGCCGGTGGAGCTGGACTTGGCGCTGTTGTAACTCCAACTGGACTTGGAACTGAAGTTGAAAATGGCAGAGATAAACTTGTAGTAGATGGAAAAGAATACTTAGTATTCCCACCATTAAAGGCAGATGTTGCAATAATCAAAGGTTGTAAAGCTGACAAGCTTGGAAACATTGTATATAATGGGACAACTAAAGGAACAAATACAATCATGGCACTTGCAGCTGATTTAGTAATAGCTGAAGTGGATGAAATTGTAGAAGTTGGTGAAATACCATATGATAATGTTGGTACACCTGGAATTCTAGTAGACATAATAGTTCAAGGTGATTCTCATGAGGAAAGAAAGAAATATTTTGAAGATCTATGGGTAAGAACTAAGAAAATGAAATAAGGGAGGTTAATAAAATGGATAGTAGAGAGATAATTGCAAGAAGAATAGCAAAAGAATTTAAAGATGGAATGGTTGCTAATTTAGGATTCGGTATGCCTACTATGGCAGCAAATTATTTACCAGAAGGAATGTCAATGACACTACAGACTGAAAATGGTGCTTTGAGATTTGGAGCAACTCCTAAAAGAGGAGAGTCTGATCCAGATGTAGCAAACGCTGGTGGTGCACCAATTACGTTATTGCCAGGAGCATCAACATTTGAGATGGATCTTTCCTTTGCAATAATAAGAGGTGGACATGTTGATATAACTGCTTTAGGTGCTTTGGAAGTTGACCAAGAAGGAAATATAGCTAACTGGAAGATACCAGGAGCTTTTGCACCAGGTATGGGAGGTGCTATGGACCTTCTAGTAGGAGCAAAGCGGGTAGTAGCTGCATTAAATCATACTGACAAAAAAGGTAACTCAAAGGTTCTAAAGAAATGTTCTTTGCCTTTATCTGCTGCAAAGTGTGTTGATCTTATAGTAACAGAAAAAGCTGTTATGGAAGTTACAGATAAGGGCTTAGTATTAAAGGAAGTAGCGCCAGGATTAACTGTTGAAGATGTTGTAAAATGTACTGATGCAGATTTAATAATTCCAAGTGATGTTAAGGAAATGGATATTTAGTAATCATAAGAAAATAGAGTCTTGTATTTATAAGATGTGTATTTATATGAGACTTTGAAAATAAGAAATTATATTAAAAAATAAAATTACCTTTTACCTAAAAAATTTGAAACCTACACTATAAAACTCCATGAACGGAACATGGAGTTTTATAGTACTTATAAACATACATTAAGCATATAAAATGCTTATACAGGGATATGGCATGTTGAGATAAGTGGTTAGCTTAATATGAAGATAGTTTTAGAACTATTGCGGATCATTTGGGGGAATAGTATAGAGATAAGAAGTATTTGGGGTTGCTAAAAAATATGTGGGGACTATATATAAGAAGGAATGTAAGAATTAAAATGCCATCAGCTTAGCTGGTGGCATTTTTGTGTGTAAAGAAAATCATCTGCTGTTTATAAGACTACTATTTATTGATAAAATGAATTACTTTTTAATTTGCTTTATTAAAGGCCATTTATCAAAGAAAGTATTTAAGTATAAGAACGGCATCATAAATACAAATTGTCCAGCAATTAAGCCTAGTGTTGCATATCCAAGTCCCATATTGTTTGCTCCGAATGGAAGTAGTTTATAGGTCTTCATCCAGATTAATCCCATAATTGTTCCAAGCACTACTACAATTGCAAGTCTTATTAAGGATCTTGATGCTGAACTCTTTACTAAATCTTCGCCAGGATAATCGAAAAATTGATGATGCCATAAAAGTGCTGTAGTAATAATTGATAAAACTAATGAAGTAATAACAAGATCTACTGGTTGTCCGTTAAGAAGATCTAAAGGTGCAAGTACTATTCTTAAAAGGGCTCTTATTCCTAATGCTCCTGCCCATGCAATTATAATTCCAATTAAGCCTTTCCAAGGTTGCTTTTCTGTAAATAACTTATAAGGATATTGTTCTCCACCTATTGCAGGAAATAAGAAAAGAAATATAAAAATTTGACAGAATGCTAATACTGATGGCCATGATCCCATTGGAGTAATAGTTGCAGCTTCTCCAGCACCTAATTGGAACTTTAAGAAGCTAGGGATAACCATTGCAAGCCAAACTACTATTGCAATAGCTGTAGTAGTCATCATAGCTCCGAAGCCATCCCAAGGAGCGGATACCTTTCCAGCAAAAGGCCACTTACCAAAAATTGATACAATAGGGATTTGACAAATAAGTACTGGTACAGCATAGAAGTTACCTGCAGCCCATCCTTCTGTAGCTAGTAAAACTTCTTCAGCAGTCTTAGGCATAAAAAGTGTTGCTAAGTTAAATGGTTTCCACCAGATTCCAATAAAGCCAATGAGAACGATCATTCCTAATGCACCAGCTAAGAATGCTAAAATAGTGTATCTTAGTCCAGCAATAGGTTGTTTTTTAGTTTTTGCATATTTTCCGTAGTTGCCAAATATAAGAGTAAACCAAACCCAAGAGTTGATTGACATCCAGAAGAAAGTTCCTTCTGTAAAATCTTTAATATACTGACTTGCTGCTTTAGCATCTACTTGTGCCAGGCCTACACTTGCTAAATTACTTATGAATGCTTTTGCGATTAGTCCCCATATTGGCCAGCCAATGCAGGCAATTAACAATGCAATAATTGTTGCCACAATACCGCTAATAATAGGGTTTTTAAATCTTCTTTCTACTTGATATTCCATTATAAAATTCCCCTTTCTAATAAATGATTTTATTATTTCGATATAGGTAAAAATCCTCCTTATTTTTACCTAAGCATATATTTAGCAAATATCATTCCATAATTTAAAATTAGAATATTTCAATATTTTAAATAGTAAGTAACTAAGAAAGTGTGCTAATTTTTAAAAAAAGTGTGCTAAATCTTCAAATGTTGTGTTAGTATTCAAAAATTAGTACAAGTTATTAAAATTAGCACACTTTATATCTAAAAAATTAGAAAGCGTTTTCATCTGAAGTCGCCCTTTTTAAGGGTTTCAAAATTCATGATAAGTTGGCATACAAAGTGCATATAAATATGAGAAGAAAAATTTAATCTACATTTTTTATAAGAAGGATACGGAATAATAGTTTTTTAATCTGCAATTATCAATAGTTTATAGTTATTTTGGGGGTGTATAATATGGCTTCTATTCAAACGTATCAAGAGGCAGTAAGTCAGATAAAAAATGGCATGAGTATAATGATAGGAGGTTTTTTAGATGTAGGTGCTCCACTTAAAATGATTGAAGGACTTTCAAGATCTGGAGTAAAAGACTTAACGCTTATACAAACAGTAGCATCTTTCCCAGGAGGAAGTAACAATATTGGGAAGCTTATCAAAAATAGACAAATTAAAAAACTGATATGTTCACATATTGGAAGCAATCCAGAGATTTTAAAACAATATAAAGAGGGCACTTTAGAAGTTGAGATTAATCCAATCAAAACTTTAATAGAAAGAATAAGAGCAACAGGAGCAGGACTTGGAGCAATTGTAACCGAAAATGGACTTGAAACTGAAATTGGGGAAGGTAGAGCCACAATTACAATAGATGATAAGGATTATTTATTATATCAGCCATTAAAGGCGGATGTAGCAATAATTAAGGGTTATAGAGCTGACAGAGCTGGAAATATTCAATATAAACATACATTAAAAGGAGCAAATCCTATAATGGCATCTGCAGCTGACATAGTATTAGCAGAGGTAGAGGAAGTTGTAGAAGTTGGCAAAATACCCTATGAGAGTGTTGGAACACCAGGAAATTTAGTTGGTATTATTATAGAGAATAATAGTTTTCATCAGAGAGAAAAATGTTTTAATGAATATTATGCAAAGGTTCATAATTTATAAAAGAAATAATATGGGTATTATGTGGGTATTATATAGATAAAAGTGCAGGGACGGTCCCTGCACTTTTATTTTTGGCAATTATTATATATGAAAAATGATAAAAGAATAATCTGTACACAAAAGGTATACTTTGTATGTAAAATATAAGGGATTATCTCCCATATATTCATAAGTATCTATTTGGATATTAAGTCTCTAAAATTTACTGACTGTAGTTGTTTTAACAGGTTATTTTGTACTGAGTTTAAAGCAGAATGTATTTCACAGCGAGTACTTCTATTTAGATTACAGTGACTAGGATCAAAAATACACCTGTTCATATAAATTGGCCCGTCTATAGCAATGATTACATCTTTAAATGAAATATCCTCTGGCAGCTTATTTAGAGCATATCCTCCATTTATTCCTCTATAAGATTCAACTATTCCAGCCATTTTTAGCTTTCTAAGTAGCTTTAATAGAAACCTTAAGGGAATATTTTCACTTTCAGATATAATTTTAGCTTCGACCTTTTTCCCATATCCAAGTTTACATAGATATAAAACAACTCTTAGAGCGTAATCCACTTCTTGGGTTATTTTCATAATGACTCTCCTATTAGAATAAAGTGCACTTAGTTGGTGTAGTTTCAATATACTATATTATTATTATTCTGTCAATAATTGTAGAAAAAAATGTATAGAATGTTATTTTAACTGAGGAAATAAAGTTTAAGAATATTTTTCTGAAAAATTATGGATATTATGGTATATAGTCATAATTTGAAAAGTAATTACTGTAAAATTTACTTAAAATTTATAAATAATTAATTATCGGTAAACTATCTTTTAATATATAATTATAGATAGAATGCCGATTTTTTACTTTTAAAGCTTATGGTATGTTTTTAGAAATTATTATATATTTAATAAAAAGTACTTGGGAGGAATAAAATGATATTTTTTAATGACCTATCTCCAAAGGATCGAAAGAGGATTTTTTTCAAAGAGCCATCAGAGATTACAAAAGCTACTCCGAAAGAATATCTATCCTTTGCTTTAGGAGCTACCTTATATATACCAGCCATAAAAGAAGGAATATCTGATATAATATTAGATAATAAATATAAAAGACTTACATCAATTGTTCTTTGTCTTGAAGATTCCATTCCAGAGGACAAGGTTCAAGAGGCAGAGGAAAACATAGCAAAAGTATTAACAGAAATGAATAAAGCTTTAGAATCAAAGAAATATAAAGAAGCTGAATTGCCTTTAATTTTTATAAGAGTGCGAAATACAGAACAATTTAATAAGCTTTTAGAAAAGAAACAGCTTTTTAGCAGCATTACAGGATTTTGTTTTCCAAAATTTAATTCAGATAATGGACGAGAATTTATGGACATTCTTAGTAAATTTAATGAAGAAAGAGAATTAAAATTATATGCTATGCCAATTTTAGAGACTAAAGGAGTAGCCTATAAAGAAACAAGAATAGAAGAGCTTATAAGAATTAAGCAAATCATTGATCAAAGTAAGGACGTGGTGTTAAACATTAGAATTGGAGGGACGGACCTACTAGGTTTATATTCTATAAGACGTCAAATGGAGAATAGTATATATGATATTGGAGTCATAAGAGATTGCATATCAGATATTATAAATATATTTGGAAGAGCAGAAGAAGAATACGTCATTTCAGGCCCTGTATGGGAATATTTTAATGGAAATCCTGATAACAGAATATTGAAGCCTCAATTAAGAGAAAAACCATTTTTTGAACATTTAGGACAAGGTGGCTTAAAAAAGAGAGAATATTATCTTGAAAAATGTATTGATGGACTTATTAAGGAAGTTGTATTGGACAAGGCTAATGGATTAATTGGTAAAACAATAATTCACCCTACACATATTCCAATAGTTAATGCACTTTATGTAGTTACAAAGGAAGAATATGAGGATGCTTCAGCAATTTTAGGAGCTGAAATAAGAGGAGCCTATAAGAGCCGGTATAACAACAAAATGAATGAAGAAAATCCCCATAATAACTGGGCAAAGAAGATATTGAAAAGAGCTTATATATATGGAGTGTTTAATGAAGAATTAAATTGTGTTGACTTATTTTAATGGGAGGAAAATATGAAAAAAACCCTAAAAATTCTGAATCAAATTGCAGTAGACGTAGAGATTTTGGATAATCCGTATAACTTTCAAATAAAGGATTTGTTTTTATTTGCAGCTAGAAATAACAAAAAAAGGGCATTTTTATTTGTAAGCAAGCTTCTCGGGAAACACATACCAGTTGACCCCAAGCGAGCGCTACTAACAGGAAAATTATTAGGCTTTCTAATTAATGAAAAAGTTGAGAATAGGGAAGAAAATCGGGGACGAGGCTACAAAACTGAACTAATAGCAAAAGCTTTAAGTGAAGATAAATACATTCATAAGGCCTTTAATTATGCAGAGGATAATTTAATGGAAATGAATATTCCAACCTTATTTATAGGCTTTGCAGAAACTGCAACTGCCCTTGGAAATAGTGTTTTTTCTCAATTTAAGGGAGACAATATCTATTATATACACACTACTAGAGATGAAATCCATGAATACACGTCTGTTTTTAACTTTGAAGAAGAGCATTCACATGCAACAAGTCATTTTTGCTATCCATTAAAAAATGATATATTAAGTGAATATAAGAGAATAGTACTGGTAGATGATGAAATAACTACAGGTAAAACAGCACTAAATCTTATTAGAGCAATAAATAATAAATTTAAGAATAAAGAATATGTAGTCGTTTCTATTTTGGATTGGAGAAGAAAAGAACATGTTGAAGAATATAAGAAATTAGAGAATGAACTAGGCGTAGTTATTAAAGAAGTGTCCCTACTTGATGGAGAAGCTATATGTGATAGCCCATCTATAGATGGATTAGAAATTTTTTATGAAAATGAGAAGATAAAAGAAGAATACAAGTTGAGAACTTTAGCAAAAAATCATAAATTTAGCTTTGGGAAGAGCAGAAATTTAACTAGAAAATTGACTACTGGAGAATCAGTTACCCATAAGTATATAGATTTAACCGGACGATTTGGAATTACAGAAAAGGATCTTACAGAAATAGATAGTTATGCATGTGATGTAGTAAAGCAATTGGGAGTATTGGATAAGAAGCTAATAGTTCTAGGAACAGAAGAATTTATGTACATACCAATGCTAATAGCAAGCAAAATTGAAGGAGCAAAATATCAATCCACTACTAGAAGCCCAATTTACGCAAGTTCCAGTGAAGAATATGGGGTGAAACATGCGGCTAGATTTAAAAGTCCTTTTGATAAGGGGGTAACTAACTACATATATAATGTTGGCAGTGGAATGTATAATGAAGTTTTATTTATTACAGAAAGAGAGATTGGAGAAGAAAGTAAGGAAGAGCTTATAAAATTATTTTACTCACTGGGGATTTTTAAAATAAACTTTATTTATTTCTAAGAGGCTAAAGAAGAGGAGTGTTTTAATGAGGTTTCAGCACATAAAAGAACCAGAAAAACTAGGAAGCTATTCAGAGGAAGATGTAGTATTTCTTTTAAAGGATATATCTAATCATATTAATGAACAGGATAATGAACAGAGAGAAAAAATAATTCAAAATGGGGGACACTATTCTGAAATGCTTCCTATAGAGTATTTTCCAAATGAAGAATATATGGACATATTCTATAAAACTCTTCAGGATTCTAAGGAAAAAGTAGCTAGAGCTGTAGCACAAGTTGGAGAATTAATATTTAAAGAAAAAGGCGAGGAGACTGTTATAGTTTCTCTAGCTAGGGCAGGAACGCCTATTGGTATTTTAATAAAAAGATACTTAAAATTTAAATATAAAATGAATATTCCTCACTACAGTATTTCAATCATAAGAGGCAAAGGAATTGATGTTAATGCTGTAAAGTATATATTGAATCATCATAATGAAGAGGGTATTCAATTTGTAGATGGATGGACAGGTAAAGGTGCCATAAATGGAGTTTTAAAAGAAGCTTTGGATGAATTTCAAAAAAAATACGGAATCAAAATTAGTGATAAATTAGCTGTGCTAGCTGATCCGGCTTATTGTGTAGAGCTTTATGGAACAAGAGAGGATTTTTTAATTCCTTCTGCTTGCTTAAATTCAACGGTATCAGGACTAATAAGCAGAACTGTATTAAGAGCTGATTTAATATCAGATAATGATTTCCACGGTGCTAAGTTTTATAGGGAGTGGTTAGAGAGAGATTTATCTAATTTATTTATAGATGCAATATCGAAAATCTTTCCAAGTATCCATATAGAAATGAGTAAATTATGTACTATAGATAAAAATGTGTACAATCAAGGAATTAAAGAAGTAAAGGAAATAAAGGACAAGTATAATATAGGAGACATTAATTTAATTAAACCTGGGGTAGGGGAAACTACGAGAGTTTTGTTAAGGCGGGTTCCTTGGAAAATACTTATTAATGACGTGGACAACCCTAACCTTAAGCATATTTTAATCTTAGCAAAGGATAAGCAGGTACCAGTAGAGATTTATAAGAATATGACTTATTCCTGTTGTGGACTTATCAAGTCAAAAATAAGGGGGAACATGGATTGATTTTTGCCTCTGATTTAGATAGAACACTGATTTATTCAAGAAAGTTAATTGAGGAGAAAGATAGAAATATAGAACTAGTAGAAAGGTACGAAGACAAGGAACTTAGTTTCATGAGAACTAAGACTATAGAAAAACTCATAAGGATTAAAGAAAGAATTTTATTTATACCTGTTACCACCAGAACCATAGAGCAATATAAAAGAATATTTATTATGGAAGAAAAAATAAAACCTATCTATGCAGTAGTAAGTAATGGCGGCAACATCATAATAAATGGGAAAGTAGATATGGAATGGAGAAGCATAATAGAAGAGAAACTGTCCATAGTAGAGAGGCACAATATTGTAAAGGAAAAATTTTTGGAAAGTTTTTTTAATACTCAATGGATTAAAAAAATAGTTTTAAGGGATAATTTATTCTATAGTATTCATTTTGAGGATAAAGCCCATGTTAACTTAAGACAGCTAGAAGAGTTTGAAAAATGGAGTAAAGAAAAAGGTTGGAACATATCTCTTCAAAGCAAAAAACTATATTTAGTTCCAGAGCCAGTAAACAAATGGGATGCAGTAGCTTATATAAAAAAGAAGGAAGGAAGAAATAAAGTTATAGCCGCAGGAGATTCATATTTAGATTATCCAATATTAATTAATTCAGAACATTCTATTTGTCCATCTCATGGAGAATTAAAGGAACTTTTTGATTTTAAAAAAGTTGACAGAAGGAACATAATCATGACTAGCAAAATGGGCATAGAGGCCTCTGAGGAAATACTAGAAATGGTAGAAAAATTAGCTTGAGTCCTAGTTTGATTTTTAAATAGAGTAAATATATAATAGTATTACAATGTGTTTATTGGGAAAAATTATAATTAAATACTTTTAAGGATTATGCTTTCTTAATTATATGAATTTAGAAGAAAGCCAATAATAAAATTAAAGAAAGAAGGTAATTGTAATGGCAGTTAGCTTAACAAAAGGTCAAAAAGTGGATTTAACAAAAACTAATCCTGGTTTAACAAAGGTAATAGTTGGGCTTGGATGGGACACTAATAAATACGATGGAGGAAAAGACTTTGATTTAGATACTGCTGCTTTCTTATTAGGAGGGAATGGCAAGGTTGGTTCTGATAACGATTTTGTATTTTATAATAATTTAACAGATCCATCTAAAGCTGTTACTCATCTTGGTGATAACAGAACAGGTGAAGGAGCAGGAGATGACGAACAAATAAGAGTAGAATTAAGTAAAGTTCCTTCAAATGTTGAAAAAATAGATTTTACAGTTACTATCCATGAAGCACAAGCTAGAGGACAGAACTTTGGGCAAGTATCAAATGCTTTTATTAGAATAGTAAATGAAGATACAAATGAAGAACTTATCAGATATGATTTAAGTGAGGATTATAGCATAGAAACTGCTATAGTTGTTGCTGAATTATATCGTCATAATGGCGAATGGAAGTTTAATGCAATAGGAAGCGGTTTCCAAGGAGGATTAGCTGCTCTTTGCAATAATTTTGGTATAGATGTCTAATAAATCACCCATTATAAAACATTGAATTATTAGATTGGAGGATTTTCAATGGCAATAAACTTATCTAAAGGACAGAAAATTAGTTTAACAAAGGAAGCTCCTGGATTAAAAGAAGCAATAATAGGTCTTGGATGGGATACAAAATTTTATGATGGTGGATATGATTTTGACTTAGATGCTTCTGCTTTTTTAATTGGGCAAAATGGAAGAGTAAATAATGATTTAGACTTTGTATTTTATAATAACTTAAAGCATCCAAGTGCTTCGGTTATTCATACTGGGGATAATAGAACAGGAGATGGAGATGGAGATGATGAACAAATTATCATCGATTTCTCTAAAGTACCAGAAAATATTGCTAAAATAGCAATAACAGTAACAATTCATGAAGCACAAGCTAGAGGACAAAATTTTGGACAGGTATCTAATGCTTTCGTAAGAATAATAAATAAGGAAACTGGAGAAGAAGTATTGCGTTATGACTTATCAGAAGACTTTTCTATTGAAACAGCATTAGTTTTTTGTGAATTATACAGACATAACGACGAGTGGAAATTTAGTGCTGTTGGAAGTGGTTTTCAAGGAGGACTTGCTGCTCTTTGCAGAAACTATGGTTTAGATGTTTAATAAGATTTTAAAATATTATAAAAAGGTATAAAACAACTAGGAGGAGGAAAAAATGGCTGTTAATTTACAAAAGGGTCAAAGGATAAGCCTTACAAAGGATAATGAAGGATTATCTAGAATAATGGTTGGTTTAGGTTGGGATCCTGTAGCTCAAGGGGGAAAAGGACTACTTGGAAGCTTATTTGGAGGAGGAGCTCCAAATGTAGATTGTGATGCATCAGTATTTTTGATAGATACAAATGGAAAGGTAAGATCAAAAGAAGAGATAGTTTATTTTGGAAACTTAAAACATAAAAGTGGAAGCGTTCAACATATGGGAGACAACCTTACTGGAGACGGAGATGGAGATGATGAACAAATAGTTATTGAACTTTCAAAAGTTCCTCAAGATATAGCAAGATTAATATTTGTTGTAAATATTTATGACTGCATAAAAAGAAGACAACATTTTGGAATGATAAAGAATGCCTTTATTAGAGTTGTAAATTTAAGCAATAGACAAGAAATGCTTCGCTACAATTTAACAGATGACTATTCAAATAGAACAGCATTAATTGTAGGAGAAATATATAGAAACGGAAATGAGTGGAAATTTGGTGCCTTAGGAGAAGGAGACAATTCTTCTAACTTAGGAGAATTAGTTAATAGATATAGATAGGAAATTAAAGCTAGTCAAAGAAAACATTGACTAGCTTTAATTATATTAAGGCTCTACATAAAATATAGATTGGATAGGTCTTTCTCCAGTAGATTTATAAGGGTTGCTTATTATTTCCCCATTATAATACATAGTAGAAGAGGAACCACCATCAAGATTTATAGCATTATAAGCTCCATATTGATATAAGATATCCTGTAGCTCTCGTAAGGTTACTGCAACTCTACCTATATATTTACCATCTACAACTAAAAACAAAATGCTTCCATCTTTTCTTTGACCAATGGCTGTTCTAGGAGCAGTGCCCCAACCGCCATCTCCGGAGGTAATAGTTTTACCACCATTTACTATAAGGCAAGGACCAAAAGAAACGGCCTCACTAACTTCTAAGTTATTCATTTCATTAAGGGAATAATCTCCTACAACTAAAACTCCATCTTTAGTTATGCCAGCAATACAAATCTTTTCATCATCTTTTAAGCTGTTGTGAACTATATTGCCCTTAGATATGATTATTCCTCCTGGAGTTCCTACCTCTTCCTTTTGAGAAGTCATATCTTTATTTGCCAAAAAGCCACCTGCATTTATTGCAGCTACTGCATTATATCTTTTAGCAATGCTACTGGTAGTCTCATTTATTTTACCTAATTTATCGCTATATCCAACATGTATTTTTTTAGGATTCTTAATTACTAAAAGGTGAGCCTTAAATTTATCTCCATCAATAACATACTTTTGTATCTCATTATTATCAGACATAGAGGTGTTAATTTCTTTTCTAAGCTGACTAATATCAGATTGAACTACATTATTAATAGTATTTTTGCTAAGGATTTCGTCAATGCGCTTCCTAGACAAAAATGTTGTTGCTATCCATTGGTGAGTAGATGTTGTCATTGCAGAACCTACTACAGTAGCCTTTACATTTTCAAAAGGACCATAATACAAAATAAATGGGGCTGAAATTACTGTAAATAAGACCTCAAATAATATAAAAATTTTTTTAGGGAATTTCCCATTTAAAGATTCTTTTTTAAACATATATATCACCTTTAATTATTTTTTACCCTAAGTCTAACAATTATACAGACATATATTTTAAGATATTTCTTATTTATACTATAAAATTAACAATATATATTATACCACTATTATTTTTATCTTCATCAATAATAAAAATAAATTTATAAATAATTAATATTTTGGTAATAGAGAAAGCCTCCAACAAAATTGGAGGCCTCTTTATTGGGGAATATCGATTAAGAAGGAATTAGCAAAATTTAGATAAAACTTTTTCAAAAATACATAGTGCTGAATCAATTTCTTTTAAAGTAACATTCAAAGGAGGAAGAAGACGAATAACATTCTTTCCTGCACTTACTACTAAAAGACCTTCCTTAAAGCATTCATTAACTATGTTTTTAGGGTCTGTGTTAACTGCAACCCCAATTAAAAGTCCAATACCTCTGATGTCATCTATAACTGAATATTTTTTCTTTAATTCATTTAATTTTTCGTAAATATAATTGCTTTTTTCATCAACTGAGGATATTACACCACCGTCAATGAGTTCTGTAAGTACTGCAAAAGATACAGCACAAGCAAGAGGATTGCCGCCATAAGTAGTACCATGATCCCCAGGTACAAAGGCAGAGCTGCATTTACTATTAGTAATAATTCCTCCAATTGGGAATCCACCACCTAGAGCCTTAGCCATGCATATTACATCAGGAATTACTCCTAGTTTTTGGTATGCAAAAAGGCTGCCGGTTCTTCCTATTCCACACTGAACCTCATCAAAGATTAGTAAAGCATTGTATTTGTCACAAAGAGATCTTGCTTCTTTAAGAAAATCTATATTTGCAGGGATTATGCCACCTTCACCTTGTATAGGTTCAAGTATTACTCCACAAACATCTTCATCAAAAGCGTTCTTTAAAACATCTATATCATTAAAATCAATAGATTCTACATTTCCTATTAAAGGTGCAAAGTTTTCTTGATATTTTCCCTGACCTGTAACAGATAATGCTCCCATAGTTCTACCATGAAAAGAGTTATTCATATATATTATTTTGCTTTTACTGCTAGAGCCATTCATTCTTCCATATTTTCTTGAAAGCTTTAAAGCAGCTTCTATAGCTTCTGTACCGCTATTACAGAAAAAAGCTTTTTCATGATCACTATTTGTGCACAATTTTTCTGCAAGCTTTAAAGCATTTGAGTTCCAATAATAATTTGATATATGCATCAACTTAGAACTTTGTTCCTGTATAGCTTTTACAATTACAGGATGTGAATGACCTAAACAATTGGTAGCTATACCTGATACAAAATCTAAATATTCCTTGCCATTTTCATCATATATGCTAGTCCCAAGACCTTTTTCAAAGCTAACATCAAATCTTCCATAAGTATTCATTATATAATCTCTTGACATTTCTTATATTCACCCCTCAAGATAACTGTTTTTATTCTATTATAAAAAATATTCTTAGGTGCCACAATATTAGCCAACCTAAGTAATAAGCCAACTTTTGAATAATTATACCATCACAATTATAAATATGCAATACTTTTAGGAAATTATTCAAAAATAATTTATTGCACTTCATAGGCAATAGAATATATAATTTAATGAAGCCAAAAAAGTTTAAAATAAATATTTATGAATAATTATAAAAACTATTGAATATTTATAAAATGTTTTGTATAATTTTCTATATACTTTTAAGGGGTGATGTTATGATTAATGTTGGTGTAGTCGGAGCTACTGGATATGCAGGTCAACAACTTATTTGGTTTTTGAATAATCATTCAGATGTGAACATAGAATTTTTAACTTCTCATAGTTATGAAAATATTTCTTTTTCACAGGTGTATCCGAATTATAGAGGTTTTGTAGATAATAAATGTATAAAGATTCAGGAAGCAGAAGAGAGACTATGCACGATAAATGTACTTTTCATAGCTCTTCCTCATGGTAAATCCTTTGATTTAGCTAGAAAGGCTTTAGCAAAGGGAATCAAGGTAATTGACTTAGGTGCAGATTTTAGATTGAATTCTCCAGAAATATATAAGGAATGGTATGGATTAGAACATAATGCAGTAGACTTACTTGAAGATGCTGTTTATGGACTTGTTGAAATATATAGAGATAAAATAAAAAATAGTAACCTTATAGCAAACCCAGGATGTTATACTACAGCTAGTATATTAGGATTATATCCTTTAGTTAAGGAAAACTTAATTGAACTTGATTCTATTATAATAGATGCTAAATCAGGTGTGTCAGGAGCAGGAAGAGACCTAAAAGTAACATCTTTATTTGGGGAATGTAATGAGTCAATAAAAGCTTACGGAGTAACGACTCATAGGCATACTCCTGAAATTGAACAAGAGTTATCAATAGCTGCAGGAAAGGATATTTCTTTAGTATTTACACCACACTTGGTGCCTATGAATAGAGGAATACTTTCTACTTGTTATGGAAAACTAAAGAATGCTGTAAGTGAAGAAGAACTATATGATATTTATAATAAATATTATGGTAAAGAGCAATTTATAAGAATTATAAAAGAAATTCCTGAAACCAGAAATGTTAAAGGAAGTAATCTATGTGATATAGGACTTAGAGTAGATAAGAGAACAAATAAAGTCATTGTTATATCAGCAATAGACAATTTGATTAAAGGGGCAGCGGGGCAAGCAGTACAAAATATGAATGTTATATTCGGATTAGAAGAAAATAAGGGTATTGATGTTTTACCTATGCAAATCTAGAAGTGGGAGCTAGATTGTTATTAAAGAATACCAAGATATATTTATATGTAATTAAAGGAGGAACTGATAAATGAATGTAATAGATACTAATTTTATTAATGGGGTAAAAGGCTTTAAAGCAGCAGGTATTATAGCTGGCTTTAAAAAGAGCAATAAAAAGGATTTAGCCCTAATATATAGTGAAAAACCAGCTGTTTCTGCTGGGGTTTTCACTACAAATAAAGTAAAGGCTGCTTGTGTTACTTTAAATATGGAAAATATAAAAAATAGCAATACACAAGCTATTATAGTTAACAGCGGTCAAGCAAATGCTTGTACAGGCCAAAAGGGATATGAAGATGCAAAAAAGATAACTGAAATGGTAGCGGGTAAATTAGGTTTGAAGCCAGAAGAGGTTTTAGAGGCATCTACTGGGGTAATAGGAGTTTCTATTCCAATGGATGTTATGGAGAACGGAATAAACGAAATTACAGGATTAATTTCTGAAGATGGTGGAAAAGATGCTGCACAAGCAATAATGACTACAGATACTGTTTCTAAGGAAGTTACAGTGGAAATTAACCTTGGAGGAAAGAAGGTTACATTAAGTGGAGCTGCAAAAGGTTCAGGTATGATAAAGCCTAACATGGCAACTATGCTAAGCTTTGTAGTTACAGATGCTAACATAAGCAAGGAAATGCTTGATAAAGCATTAAAAAGCAGTATAAAGGATTCATATAATATGATTTCTGTAGATGGAGATGTAAGTACAAACGATATGGTTTTAGCTCTTGCAAATGGAACAGCAGAAAACCCATTAATTTCTGAGGAAAATGAAGACTATAAAATATTTAAGGAAGCTTTAGATTATGTTAACGTAGAACTTTCTAAGAAGATTTCAAGAGATGGAGAGGGAGCTACAAAATTAGTAGAGGTACAGGTAGTAAATGCAGTAACTGAAGAAAGTGCAAGACTATGTGCAATGTCTGTAGTATCTTCAAATCTTGTTAAGGCAGCTCTATTTGGAAGTGATCCTAACTGGGGAAGGGTTATATGTGCCATAGGTTATTCTGGAGGAGATTTTGATCCTAATAAGGTAGATCTAAGCTTTAAGAGTTCTAAGGGAGAAATGCTAGTATTTAAAGACGGAATGAATATAGAATTTGATGAAGTAAAGGCAAGCGATATTTTAAAAGAAGAATATATTATAATATATATTAATTTAAAAGATGGAGAATACAGTGCAAAAGCTTGGGGTTGTGATCTTACTTATAAATATGTAGAAATCAATGGAGAATATAGAACCTGATAATATAAAATCTAATGGTCTTGTGATCTTATTACAAAACCATTAGATTTTTTTACTGAGAATGATATTTTAGCAGCTCCTCCATTTCATTAGAATACATAGGCTTATTAAAGTAATAGCCTTGACCTTCATCGCAATTATTTATTTTTAAATACTGCAGCTGTTCTTTGGTTTCTATACCTTCTGCAATAATCTTAAAATCTAAATCGTGAGCTAGGGCTATTAGGGATTTTGTAATATGGCTTTCCTTTGAGTTTTCAGTTACCTTATCTATAAAAGATTTATCAATTTTAATTTTGTTAACAGGAAACATTTTTAAATAATTTAACGAAGAATAACCAGTACCAAAATCATCTAATGCAACAGAAATTCCAAGCTTTCTCATGCTAGCTAAAAGTTGACTTGTACGATGAGGGTTTTTCATGGACATGCTTTCTGTTACCTCCAGTTCTAGATATTTTGGAGATAGATTAGTTTTTTTTAGAATTTTAATGATTTTTCTTACTAGATTTTTACTTTCAAACTGTTTCGCTGAAAGATTAACAGCAATCTTTATAGGTCTATAGCCCTTATCTTGCCATAATTTATTCTGAATACAGGCTTTTTCGAAAACATATTCACTTATTGGAATAATTAGGCCTGTTTCTTCAGCAATAGGAATGAAATCCGCAGGAGAAATGACCCTATTATCAGGAGTCACCCATCTAACTAAGGCTTCCATTCCGTTAATGCTTTCAGTTTTTATATCATACTGTGGTTGATAAGCAATTTTAAAATGCTTATTTTTTACAGCATCCTGTAAATCTTGTTCTAATGTAAGCTTGCTTAAGTTTTGAATATATATCTGCTTATTATAAATTTTATAATTATTTTTTCTTATACTCTTTGCGTAGTGCATTGCTATGTCAGCATTTTGAATTAATTCCTCTGGAGTTTTTGAATCATCTGGGAAAATACTTGCACCAATGCTAACAGTAATATATAATTCATTTCCCCTAATGAAAATACTGGTGTTTAGTAATTTTCTTATGTTTATTATAAATTCCTGAATATCCTTTAATGAATTTATATTTGTTATAAGAAAGATAAATTCATCTCCACTCCATCTATAAAGCTTGTGAGAATTATTTAAAAATACCTTAAACCTTTCAGTAACCTTTTTTAATAATTCGTCTCCGAAAGAATGACCATGGGCTTCATTTATAGACTTAAAGTTATCTATATCAATAAATACTAGGGAAAATTTATCTTCCTCTAGCATAAGTTTTTTTAATTCTATATTTAGAGAGCTTCTATTTGGGAGGTCTGTAATAGTGTCGTAGAATGCTAACTTGTTTATATGTTCTTCCCACATTTTTCTCTTTGTTATGTCTGTATGTGATCCAGCCATTCGAATAGGAATTCCATTTTCATCCCAAATAGCCACTCCTGTATCTAATATCCATATGAAAGAACCATCTTTTTTCTTAATTCGATACTCACATTTGTATTTAGGAGTTTGTTGTTTTAGATATAAATCTAAAGCCCATTGAACTTTTTCTAAATCCTTATAATATATTAAATTTTGCCAAGAGTTATTGAGAAAAATAGTATCCTCTGTTGGATAATCTAAAAGTGTCATAAATTTTTTTGAATTATGATATTCTCCTTTTTTAATATCCCAATCCCAAATACCGTCGTTAGCACCTAATAAAGCTAACCTATACCTCTCCTCACTATTTTTTAGAAGCTCATCTTTAACTTCAATTTCTTTATTAAAACTATAATCCATGGAATCACCCCAAAAACATATATTGTAATATAATAAAATATAAATCTTAAATAAAAATGTGTATAAGAATTAATATAAGATTGTATTTAATCCTGTATTAAAACTTATTACTATGCTAAAATTAAGATTAGAAATAAAACTACTTATATAATATATGGTTGAAACGAGAAAGGATGAGTAATTTGGGAAATTTATTGAAAAATTTATCTCCAAATTTCGTGTTTAAGTATTTTGAAGAAATAAGTAATATACCCAGGGGATCAGGAAATGAAAAGGCTATAAGTGATTACCTATTAAACTTTGCAAAAGAAAACAACCTAGAGGTTATACAAGATGAAGCATTAAATATAATAATTAAAAAACCAGCTACTGTTGGTTATGAAAATGCTCCTACAGTAATTTTGCAAGGTCACATGGATATGGTATGCGAAAAAAATAATGATACAATTCATGACTTTGAAAAGGATCCTTTAAAGCTAGAAATAGATGGAGATTTTATTAAAGCAGCAGGAACAACTCTAGGGGCAGATAATGGAATAGCAGTAGCCTATTGCATGGCTATATTAGTTAACAATAATATAGAACATCCTGCATTAGAAGTTTTAATTACTACAGAAGAAGAAACTGGAATGGGTGGAGCTACTGGCGTAAAAGCAGAGAACTTATCAGGAAAAATCTTAATTAATATAGATTCTGAGGAAGAAGGAGAACTGCTATCTTCTTGTGCGGGTGGAATAAGAAATAAAGTAAGCCTTACAGTGGAACTTGAAAATAGAAAAGAAGGATTTATATCTTTTAAAATTATAATTAAAGGTCTTAAGGGCGGACATTCTGGAATGGATATCGATAAAGAAAGAGGGAACTCAAATAAATTAATGGGCCGCTTATTATACGAAATTAACCAAAAGATGGAGATGTTTATTTCTGAAATTAATGGAGGAGCTAAAAGTAACGCTATTCCAAGAGAAGCCGAGGCAATTATTTTAATTAAAGAGGAAAATAAAAATCAATTAAGTATGATTGTAGAAGAATTTGATAGAATCTTTAGAAATGAACTTAGAGCTTCAGACCCAGGAGTAAAAGCTGTATTGGAGGATGCAAATAAAAAGGGTTGCAGAACCTTCTCAAGAGCCCTAACAGATAAGATTATCCACTTACTGGTTTTGATGCCTCAAGGAATTAAAACTATGAGCATGGATATTCCTGGGCTGGTTCAAAGCTCTACTAATCTAGGGGTAGTAACTACTAAAGAAGATGAAATTACCTTTGATAGTGCTATAAGAAGTTCAATTACCAGCCTAAAAGAAAGCATAGTAAAAGAAATTCAGGACTTATCAAAACTTGTTGAAGCAGTAATGACCGTAGATTCTGATTATCCTGCTTGGGAGTACAAAGCTAACTCTCCTATAAGAGATATATTTTCTAGGGTTTATAAGGATATGTATTGTGTAGAACCAAAAATTACTGCAATTCATGCAGGACTTGAATGTGGTATATTAAAAGATATACTTGGAGATTTAGATATGATTTCCTTTGGACCAAACATGTTTGATGTGCATACACCAGATGAAAGACTTAGCATTTCATCAACTGAAAGGATGTATAACTATTTACTTGAAGTTTTAAGAAATATTAAATAGAGAAGGTGCCAGGCACCGGAGAAAGGAGAAATTAAAAGAGTTTTCTCCTTTCTCCGGTGCCTGGCACCATTATATACTATTTCAAAACTATATTATTAGAGTATAACTTTACTTCATTTAAGAATTTTACTTCAAAAGTATATTTGAATTTAGGATTAGCTACTTCTATAAAGCTAGAAATCCATGCTCTGCGAAGTTCATAGAAAACTTGTGCATCGCCATTTACAGCATCCCAATAGTCTTTATGAAGATCTTTTACAGTTCTCCATTCTAATATATCTTCTTCATTTATGCAAATGCTATTTGCACTGTCGCAAGGCATTCCTTCTAATATATAGTTATTTAAAGCGTTGAATAATTCAAAAGGAGTAGCTACATTGTATTTTTCAGATGCTTCTTTTCCACAAGCTTTTCCTTGAGATATATAACTTTCTTTTATTTTTTCTAATGCATTATCACCGAGTTCATTTAAGATATTTGTAATTAAAAATGCATGTCTAATTTCTGCAATCTTTATTCTGTTTTGAAGCCATCCATGTATGTTGCTTACATCAATAATTTCTTCTAGGGGAGCATCTCCTAAAGGTTTTTCAAAGCTAGAATCTAATACGTATAATATGTTACTAATATTCATGTTAGGATCAGCCTTAAAATCATTTATTAGGTCCTTTTCAAGATTTTCATATAGTTTTATTTTATTAAATAACCAGGAATGTATTGGAGCTAAAAATTTACTCATATTAAACACCTCTTTTATAAATTTATAATAGCAGTTTATAGTAGTATTATCTTATAAACCTTCATTAATACAAGGATTGGTACCTTATGTATAGTAGTTTATAAGAAAAACTCTAAAAAAACGGTAACTTAAGTTACGAGTCTAGCATATTTTATAAAAAAGTTGCGTTGTAAGCTTTATAAAATATATAAACTATTTTATACTAATATAAATAAAACATTTAAGGAGAAGTACAATGGTAAGTAAACAATCAATGATTTTCATGATAGTGACTGTTATCATCTGTTTTGTATTTCCAGTTGCATTAGCTGTTTATTTTCGAAAAAAAGAGAAAATATCTATTTTAGCTTTGGCAATGGGTGCATCAGTTTTTGTCATTTCACAAATGTCTTTAAGGCTTCCTTTAATAAACTATTTAAATGGTAGTGAAATATTTGTAAGCTTAATAAAATCAAATAAAATAATCTACATTGCTTTTCTAGCTATAACAGCTGGAATTTTTGAAGAGGGTGGAAGATACTTAGGATACAAATATTTCATGAAAAATAAGCTAAATTGGAAGAATGGAATTGCCTTTGGTATAGGACATGCTGGTATTGAAGCCATGGTATTAGTAGGGGCACCCATGATAAACAATATATTGTTTAGCTCAATAATTAATTTAGGAAGTTTCAATTTAGTTATGGATAAAATGCCTCAGGCACAAGCTATTGCTCTAAAGGATAGCTTAATAAATACCTCATCTTATATGTTCTTACTGGGAGGTCTCGAAAGAATATTTGTAATAGTATTTCAAATAGCACTTGCAATTATAGTTCTTGAAGGGATACTAAAGAACAATAAAAAATATTTAATAGATGCTATATTAATACATACTTTAGTTGATTATTTAGCAGGATTTAATCCAAACGTATTTATAACAGAAGGAATTATGCTTGCAGTTGCTGTAGTTAGCTTTAGATTTTTACGTAAGTCCAAGGGAAGATTTAAGGAAATGGAAGTGTACCAGGATAATAAAAATCTTATCAATGAATAGCATAATAAAGAAACCTCCTTAGATTAAGTTCTAAAGAGGTTTTTTATAATTATTTAAGCTTTACTAATAATTCTCCAGATTTAACTTGTTGTCCTTCTTTAACTATTATAGATTCAACTGTTCCGCTAGCAGAAGCAGTGATGTTTGTTTCCATTTTCATAGCTTCAATTACTATTAAGCTGTCGTTTTCCTTAACTTCATCGCCTTCCTTAACTAGTACTTTTAGAACTGTTCCAGGAATGCTTGCTCCAACTTCCAAAGCATTGTCAGGGTCAGCCATTTGTGTAGCAGTTCCTTGATTTACTGAAGCAGCAGCAGTTTTATCTTTTATTTTTATTTCACGTCTATTTCCGTTTACTTCAAAATTAAGAGTTCTGCAGCCTTCATTATCTAATTTGCTAATTTCAAGAAGTTTAACAATCATTGTTTTTCCTTCTGAGATTTCAATTTCAGCAGTTTCTCCTTCTGCAAGACCATGGAAGAAAACATCGCTTCCCATTCTGCTTAGGTCGCCATTTTCCTTAACGTATTTCAAGTAAGCTTGGTATACATCTGGATAAAGAGCGTAGCTTAAAATTTCTTTTCTAGTTGGTTCAATATCGAAGTATTTTCTTAAGCCATTTGCAATAAAGTCAAAGTCTTCTGGAGGAAGAAGTTCTCCAGGTCTACAAGTGATAGGTTCTTCTCCTTTTAATACAATCTTTTGAAGTTCTTCAGGGAAGCCGCCTTCAGGTTGACCCATCATACCTTTGAAATAAGATACTACTGAATCAGGGAAGGCCATATCTCTTGCTTTTTCCACTATATTTTCTTGAGTTAAGTTGTTTTGAACCATGAATATTGCAAGGTCTCCAACCATCTTAGAAGAAGGAGTAACTTTAACTATATCTCCAACCATAGTATTAACTTCTTTATAAGTTTCCTTAACTTCGTCAAATCTGTGACCTAAGCCAAAGCTTTCAACTTGTGGTTTAAGGTTAGAATATTGACCTCCAGGAATCTCATATTTATAGATTTCAGCAGAACCAGATTTTAATCCTGATTCGAATTTTTCGTAAACAGGTCTTACTGCAGCCCAGTAATCAGAAAGCATTTGAATTCCGTCTAAATCTATTCCAGTAGCCCTCTTAGTATTTTCAAGAGCAGCAACTACTGAGTTTAATGCAGGTTGGCTTGTAAGTCCTGACATACTGTTAAGAGCTGTATCAACAATATCAACTCCAGCCTCAGCTGCCATTATAACAGTTGCAACACCATTTCCAGTAGTGTCGTGAGTATGAAGGTGAATTGGAATAGATATTTCTTGTTTTAATGCTTTAATTAATTTATAAGCAGCATAAGGTTTTAGAAGAGCAGACATATCTTTAATTCCTAGTATATGAGCTCCCATTTTTTCTATTTCTTTTGCTTTCTTTACATAGTATTCTAATGAATATTTATCTCTAGTAGAGTCTAATATATCTCCTGTATAACATACGCAGGCTTCTGCAACTTTATCATTTTTAAGAACTTGATCTAATGCAACCTCAATACCCTTTAGCCAGTTTAAAGAGTCGAATATTCTAAATACATCAATTCCTGATTGAGCAGATTCATCTATAAACTCTCTGATTACATTATCAGGGTAATTTTTATATCCAACTGCATTTGCTCCTCTTATAAGCATTTGGAATAGTACATTAGGTATTTTCTTTCTTAGCTCTGTAAGACGGGTCCAAGGGGATTCCTTTAAGAATCTGTAAGCAACGTCAAAGGTTGCGCCTCCCCACATTTCAAGAGAAAATAAATCCTTCTCAAGAGCAGAAGTAGCTTCAGCAATCTTAAGCATATCAATAGTTCTTACTCGTGTAGCCATTAGAGATTGATGAGCATCTCTCATTGTAGTATCAGTAAGAAGTAGTTTTTGTTGTTCTTTAATCCAAGCTACAAGTCCTTCAGGGCCATTTTGATCAAGGATAGTTTTTGTTCCAGTTAAGTTTTCAGGTACAACTACCTTTGGAATTACAGGAACATCAAAGTCCTTTTTAACTCCGTGAGTTTCATTTACTACTTTATCAGCTATAAACTTAAGAATGTTAGATTCTCTATCAGGTTTAATTGCAATCTCTAATAATTCCCCATGTTCTTCGATAAATCCTGTTGTACAATTACCTTCAGCAAAAACTGGGTGATTTAAAACATTTATTAAGAAGCCAACATTGGTTTTAACACCAGATATTTTTAATTCCTTCATTGAACGTAGAGCTTTTCTAATAGCATCGTCGAAGGTTCTTGCCCAAGTAATAGTTTTAACAAGCAAGCTATCGTAATATGGGCTGATCACAGCACCAGTAAATCCATTTCCACCGTCAAGTCTTACACCAAAACCAGAACCTGTTCTATAAACATCTATTTTACCAGTGTCAGGAGCAAAATTATTTGCAGGATCTTCTGTTGTTATTCTACATTGGATAGCAAAACCTCTTGGCTTAACATCATCTTGAGAATTTATTCCTATTTCTGGACAAGATAGAGGGTAACCCATAGCAACTAGTATTTGGCTTTGAACTATATCAATACCAGTAGTCATTTCAGTTACAGTGTGCTCAACTTGGATTCTTGGATTCATTTCTATAAAATAGTGATTTCCGTGCATATCTACAAGGAACTCTAATGTACCAGCACTTCTGTAATTTACAGATTTAGCTATTTTTAATGCATCTGCACATATTGCTTCTCTTTTCTCTTCAGATAGAGAAAATGCAGGAGCATATTCAATTACCTTTTGATGACGTCTTTGAATTGAGCAATCTCTTTCATATAAATGTACAATATTTCCGTTTTTATCTCCAAGAACTTGAACTTCTATATGTTTTGGTTTTTCTAAGTATTTTTCTATAAATATATCATCTATACCAAAAGCTTTTTTAGCTTCGTTTTTTGCGCTTCTAAATGAAGAAATTAATTCATTTTCACTTCTAACAATTCTCATACCACGTCCACCGCCACCAGCAGCAGCTTTTAACATGATAGGATATCCACAACTTCTTGCAAATTCAAAAGCTTCTTCTTCAGAAGAAACAGGCTTTTCAACTCCAGGAATAGTAGGAACACCAACGCTTTGAGCAACAATTTTAGATTTGATTTTGTCCCCAAGCTTTTCCATCATGTCTCCAGTTGGTCCTATAAACTCAATACCAGCTTCTTCGCATTTTCTTGCGAATTCTGGATTTTCTGAAAGGAAACCATATCCAGGGTGAATAGCATCCACACCTTTTTTAAGAGCAAGATGAATTATTTCATCAATATTTAGGTATGCTTCTATAGGTCCAAGATTTTTACCTATTAAATAAGCTTCATCAGCCTTTGTTCTAAAAAGAGCATACTTATCCTCTTCAGAATATATAGCTACTGTTCTGATGCCTAGCTCATTACAAGCTCTAAATATTCTTATAGCAATTTCACCCCTGTTTGCTACAAGCACTCTTTTGAATTTTCTTAACATAACGTTCCATCCCCCTTAAAACACATAAATACAAAATGTAATCGTTGCAATATTTATACTTGATAGTATGCAAAAATTAAGAACAAAACTATTATACATTAGATAAAATAATATTGCAATTGCATATTGAAAAAAATTCACTTGCAAATTTCTAAAATATTCACATAGAAATTTTATGAAATTTAATACAAAATTTAAAAAATAAATAGAATTACTAGTGATTAATTTTTAAATACTGATATAATATAATCTATATGATAATGAAGCATTTATTTTAAATATTTTTATAGTATATTGATTAAAGATAATTGGTGTAAAGAAAGGTGTTATAATTGTGGACAACAAAGTAATATTGTTAATAATTCAAGCTTTAAGCTATGAAATTGCCACCTCTAAAATGAATTATATGAATGAACTAGTGGACAAGGGTGAAGCTAGATTCTACGAATTGGACATAGAAAAAGCATCCTTATTAAAGCCTTTATATGAGGATGTATTTGAAGGCACTGACCTTTTTGTCAATGCAATGATAAACAATCAAGTCATTAGAAGGCAGAGTGCTAAAAATATTTTTCAGATAACTAGAGATAATGGTTTAAAAACAGGGGCAGCTGCCTATTACTGGTTCGGTGAAGCTTATAATGAGGAAAAATTAAAGTGGCAAGAGCATAAAGAAAAAATTGATGAAGCATCAAATATACAATATGCTACTTACTATGGAAACTATTCTTATAGAGATTCTGATGTTTTCACAGATTCTGAATATATAAGGAAGAAATATAATCCTAATCTTTTGTTGGTTCATTCTATGGGAATAGAGCATGTGTCTTTAAAATACGGAGAAGATACTCAAGAATTTCGAGAAAAAGTATTTGAGCTAGATAATATTTTAGAGCTTATGATTCCTATTTGGATAGAAGGGGGCTATCAAGTAATAGTCACCACTGAAAAGAGAATAAGTTCTTCTAATAGTATAAAGGATAATGATAAAGTAGTGCCGGTTTGGACAGTAGGAAAAAAAATTAACAAGGACAACTATGAAAGTAGTATAAAAAATACAGGCATATCAGCTACTATTTATGAGGTTCTTGGTATAAAGAAACCTGAGAGGTTTATAAATTCAAATATTTTTTAGAATAAATTAGAATAAATAACTATAATAAAGGTTTTTAATAGTGCAATACTACTAAAAACCTTTTTAGATTACTTTTGAAATCTATTCTTGCGTGTTATTTTTAGCTTCAGCAGTTCCTATATCTTCAGAAGAAACCTCTTCAAATTCTACAGAGTCTATTTTTGAATTAGTTTTTATATCTTCAATCTTATCCTTTAGTTCTTTAAGTTTGCTATTTAGAGCAGTTATTTCATTACAGTTTTCTACTAATTCTGGATCAATATAATGACCGCTTGCATGTTTTTCAAATATTTTTTTACCAATATCTGAATATAATTCTTTGATTTTTGCTTCTTCAGAGTTGATTGAAAGGGTAAGTTTGGATATTTCAATTAGTTCACTAGATTTTTTTGCTAAAGCTGCAGAACCTTCTTTAGCAGAGTGTGCTACCGTGGAAGCGGTATCAATGGCAGTCTTTCTTATTTTAGAGAATGTATCTTTGAAATCCATAATAAAATCCCCCTATGATAAAAATTGTTAATAATGCTAACTTAATAATAGTTTATTTAGTAATTGCAGTCAATATGAGAAAAATCAATATGCTGAAATTTCCGATTATTTACGAAAAGTTAAATTTAATACTTTTGACTAATTTAGTATACGCCTCTATAATTATTATTAGAGACACTTCTTAGTGAAGGTATGATGTATAGAAAGGGTAGATACACTATGAACATAGCATTTTTTCTAACACCAAAAAAAGACGTTATATATGAAACTGTAAGAGCTACTATGAAGCAAGTAATGGATAAGATGGAGAAACATAAATATATGGCTATTCCAATTATAGATGAGAAGGGGAGATATGTAGGCACAATAACCCAGGGAGATTTACTTTGGAAGTTAAAAAGCACACCTAGCTTAAATTTTGATAATTTGGACAAGGTAACATTAAAAGAGATCCCAAGACAAATATACAATAAACCTGTCAATATACAAGCTGATATTGAAGATTTAATTTCATTAGCCGCAAAACAGAACTTTGTGCCTGTAATTGATGATGATCATGTTTTTATAGGTATGATTAAAAGAAGTGAGATAATTAATTATTACTATAAAATTGCATTTAAAATTGAAAACGTATAAACTTCGTAATGAATAATATTAAAATAGCTTTAAAAAGCACCAAAGCAAAGAGTAAGGATTTATCCTTACTCTTTGCTTAATAATAATTAATTAGGCTTCCATTTTATTTAGAATAAAATGGATCATGTTTATAAAATGAAATGGGGTTTAACGTTGTTATATATCTAACAAATTTCTAGTGTAGTCTAAATAAAGTTCTCTTAACACTTTAGCTTTATAGATTAAATAGCAATTCACCATAAGATGGCAATGGCCAGAATTCTGCATCAACTATAGTTTCAAGCTTATCAGCAACTTCTCTTAATTCACCCATTTTTTCAAATACATCGAATTTGTAAGAGTGAGCGATATCATAAGTCTCGCCTGTTAAGCCTTGAACTTTTTCTAATGAAACTTCTAATGCAGTTATTTTGCTCTTTAATGAAGCTGTTAATTCAGCTACTTCAGCAAGTAATTCTGTTTGAACTTTAGCATCTACTCCAGCAGCTTTAACAGCAGCTACAGATCCAGCTAAGCTAGTTTGGTACTTAATAACAGCAGGTAAAATTTGACGTTTTGCCATTATAAGTGCTGTTTCAGCTTCTATATTTATAATTGTAGAATAGTTTTCAAGATAAACTTCATAACGTGAATGCATTTCTGTTGGACTTAATACATTATGTTTTGCCATTAAAGCTATATTCTTTTCAGAAATTAAAGCCTTTATAGATTCAACTGTAGTTTTTATATTTGGAAGTCCTCTCTTTTCTGCTTCAACTACCCATTCATCTGAATAACCATTTCCGTTAAATATGATTTTCTTATGATTTTTAGCAATTTCAGTAAGAATAGCTTGAACTTCAGCATCTACATCTGATGCTTTTTCTAATCTATCTGCAACTTGAGAAAGTATTTCTGCAACAGCTGTGTTTAGAACAGAGTTAGCACCAGCAATATTACCTGAAGATGGTACCATTCTAAATTCAAATTTATTTCCTGTAAAAGCAAATGGTGATGTTCTGTTTCTGTCAGTAGCATCTTTTATAAGTACAGGAAGTGATAAAGCACCAAGAGATAGATTTCCACCTGATTTTGAAGAAGTAGCAGTTCCGTTTTCAAGTTGTTCTATTATATCTCCTAATTGTTCACCTAAGAATATAGATATAATTGCTGGAGGAGCTTCATTAGCACCTAAACGATGGTCGTTACCAGCATTAGAAGCAGAAAATCTTAGTAAATCTGAATATTCATCAACGGCTTTTATAACTGAAGTTAAGAATAATAAAAATTGAGTATTTTCATGTGGTGTTTCGCCCGGATCAAGAAGGTTGTGACCATCATCAGTGCTCATTGACCAGTTATTATGTTTACCAGATCCGTTTATGCCTGCAAAAGGTTTTTCGTGAAGTAGGCAAACTAAACCATGTCTTGCTGCAACTTTTTTCATAATATCCATTGTAAGTTGATTGTTATCTGTTGCAACATTTGTTGTACCAAATATTGGAGCTAATTCGAATTGTCCTGGAGCAACTTCATTATGTTTAGTTTTAGCTGGAACTCCAAGTTTCCAAAGTTCTTCGTCAAGTTCTTTCATGTAAGCGGAAACTCTTTCTTTTATTGTTCCAAAATAATGATCCTCAAGTTCTTGACCCTTTGGAGGTTTTGCACCAAATAAAGTTCTGCCAGTGAATATTAAATCTGGACGTTTATTAAATAATTCTTTATCAACTAAGAAGTATTCTTGTTCAGGTCCTACAGTTGTTACAACTTTTTTAACGGTAGTATTTCCAAGTGCTTTTAAAACACGAACAGCCTGTTTTGATAAAGCTTCCATAGAACGAAGAAGAGGAGTCTTTTTATCAAGTGCTTCACCTGTATATGAAGTAAAAGCTGTTGGTATATATAAAGAATCATCTTTTACAAAGGCAGGAGAAGTTATGTCCCATGCAGTATAACCTCTAGCTTCAAAAGTAGCTCTAATTCCACCGGAAGGGAAAGAAGATGCATCAGGTTCACCTTTTATTAATTCTTTTCCAGAAAACTCTAATATTGCTTTTCCATCTCCAGTTGGAGAGATAAAAGAATCATGTTTTTCTGCTGTAGTCTCAGTTAATGGCTGAAACCAGTGAGTAAAGTGAGTAGCTCCTTTTTCTAGTGCCCAATCCTTCATTACAGAAGCTATTACATCTGCTGAATCTAAATCAAGAGCAAGCCCGTTTTCTATTGCCTTTTTATAAGCTTTATAAGTAGCTTTAGGAAGACGTTCCTTCATAACTGCATCGCTGAATAAATTTGAACCAAAATTTTCGATTAACATGCTCATTACAAAATCCCCTTTCGATATAAAAATAATATGTTAATAGTCAGAAATTATAATTTTTTTGTATTTTGTTATTTTACAAGTGATATATTAAAAATTATATAAAAATTCTATTATATAATTGATAAATTGTCAATAAGATTATAAAGATTTTGTAGAAGATGAAAAGGTTTATACGTATATTAACTAATATTTTAATACTTTTATACAGGAAATACCACAAATTTTTAAAAAATATCATTGCATTGTTCGTGTGTATTTTCTGTAGTAATATAAGTGTGTGTAAAATATATTAATATTATTATAATGTAATTATTAATTTATATGTTATAATGTTTTTGCAAAATTCTTTTAAGCAAGTGGAGGTGAAGGCTATTTTGCATAAAGAATATTTAAATGCTAATGATTCTATGGAAGATAAGCCAATTGGTTTTTTTGATTCGGGTGTAGGTGGCTTAAGTGTATTAAAAGAAGCAATTAAAATACTTCCAAATGAGGATTATATATATTTTGGAGACTCTAAAAATGCACCCTATGGAGTAAAATCTGTAGCAGAAGTTAAAGCCTTAAGTTTTCAAGCGGTGGAATTTTTAATAAAACATAAAGTAAAAGCAATTGTTGTTGCTTGTAATACAGCAACCAGTGTTGCTATTGAAGATTTAAGAAGGCATTATAGCAATATACCTATAATAGGAATTGAGCCTGCTTTAAAGCCTGCTGTTGAGATAAATGATGGAGGGAAAATTGTAATAATGGCAACTCCAATGACTTTATCTGAAAAAAAATTTGCGTGTCTTATGGAGAAGTATAAATACAAGGCGGAAATTGTACCGTTGCCTTGTGCCGGACTTGTAGAGTACATAGAAAAAGGTATAGTTCAAGGAGAAGAATTAAATAATTTTCTAAAAGATAAGTTTTCACATTTAATATATAATGAAATATCTTCTGTAGTACTTGGGTGTACTCATTATCCGTTTATTAAAGAAGAACTTAATAAGGTATTAGGAGAAAAGGTTAAAGTAATAGATGGAAGTTTAGGGACTGCAGCACAATTAAAAAGATTGATTACTGAGAAGAATACTAGAAACAAAAAAAAATCTATGGGAGAGGTTCAAATTTTTAACTCACTAGAAGATGAATATATTATTAAGATATCAAAAAAACTATTAGAAGGTTAAGAGTATAATAATTTTTTTAAAAAGTATTTGCGGGAAGAACTGTAGATACTTTTTCTATTTTTAGTTTTAAAATATCACCTATAACCAGTGAAGGAATAAATTATAATAGGGGGGAAGCCCTAAAACCATAGGAGTAAGGTGATAAAATGAAGGTTTTTACTGTTAAAAAGGAAAAAGAAGAAACCTTAGATGAAAAAACTTTTGGAGTAGTTTCAAGTTTGAATTTTAAAGGAAGGGATAATTTTAACTACATTATTATAGAAAATCCTTCTGATAGTAGAAAGATTTACATTATAAAAAATTTAGACGTAATGATTAGGGAGTGTAATAATGAACTTTCCTTGATGCAAGGGGAAACTGATAAAATGAATAAAATATCTAAAATGAATGGCTATAAAAAGCTTGCAGATTTAAATTTATTTGATGGAATTGAAAAAAATAATAATAATGAAGAAATTGAACTTGTAAAAAATATCATAAACCAAAATAAAAGATACAATATTTTAAATGATTCAGCATTAATTATGCTGCCTGGAGGATGTTTATCTATAAAATTAAAAAAAGAAGTCTCTGATTTAGATATTAATATAAATTGGACAAGTGATGATATTTATAATTCGTGATAGAAGAATTTTACGACGTAAAATTCTTAGTAACCAGTAACAAATTCCCAGTAACCAGTTTTATTAATCCTATTGGCAACTGGTCACTGGTCACTGGTTACTAAAGGAAAGCGCCTCGCATTTTTCTTATATCCCCCATGTCAAACATCTTCTCTACTACAACTATGTATATTATGGTATAATTTAGTTTATCATAGTAAATAGTTTGTAGAATAAATAAGCACATGAGAGGAGATTAAACTAATGAATCCAATTGTAACAATCAAAATGAAAAATGGAGATATGATTAAAGCTGAATTATATCCTGAAATAGCTCCAAATACAGTGAATAATTTTGTAAGTCTAGTAAAAAAAGGATTTTATAATGGCGTTATTTTTCATAGAGTAATTCCAGGATTTATGATTCAAGGAGGAGATCCACAAGGTTCAGGTATGGGAGGACCAGGCTACTCAATAAAAGGCGAGTTTACAGCTAATGGGTTTAAAAATGATTTGAAGCATACTAGAGGAGTACTTTCTATGGCAAGAACAATGGCTCCTAATTCTGCAGGAAGTCAATTCTTTATAATGGTAGAAGATTCTCCACATCTAGATAGACAATACGCATCCTTCGGTAAGGTTACAGAAGGAATGGAGGCTGTAGACAAAATAGTAAATTCAAAAAGAGATTACAATGATAGACCTTATGAAGATCAAGTTATGGAAAGTGTAACTATTGAAAACTTTGGAGTAGAGTACCCAGAACCAGAAAAAACAAAATAGTTAATTTCAATAATTAGGGGCAATGCGGAGGCAATCGATATGAGCAGAGTAGGAATTAAAATTAAAGAAGCTAGATTAGGCTCAAACATGACAGAGAAGCAACTGGCAAAGAAAATAGGAGTGTCAGAGAGCTTTATAAAAGATGTAGAGCTTGGTCGAAAAGTAATAAATGAAGATATTATGAATAAAATATCTAAGGTATTAGATAAGGACATAAATGACATTACTATGTCCTTTGAGGCTGAAGTATATAAGGAAGAATTAAAGGTTGAGCCTAAGAAAAATTTAGAAAAAGTAAATGAAGTATGGAATGATGCTTTTAGTTCAGTACTAAAGACTGTACCGGTTTATGGGTATGATTTGAATAAAGCCTTAGAATTAAGGCAAATGCCTGTTATCAATAACAAAATAGAAGGTTATGGGAAAGATAAGGTAGTATTTATTGAAATTCAGGATGATGATATGGCTGGTTTTAGAATTGCTAAGGGCGATATTGCTTTTGGTCATTTAAGCCATGAAATAGAGAATAATTCTATATGTCTTGTGGAATACAATGGACAGAGGGTTATAAGGCAAATTAAAAGGCTAGATAACACAAAGCTATTGCTAGTAAGCAATAAAAGCAGTGTGAGAACAGAAACTGTTGGAGTAAAAGATATTAAAGTTCTAGTGATTTTTATAAAATTAGAGATAAAATTATAACTAATTTTAATGGCAATTTGAGTTATTTAAAAGTATGCAGCTATATTGTTGCATACTTTTTAAATTTGTGGCAAATTATACTATTCAATATAATCATGTCAAATTGAAACTAGGTATAAAAAATGAAACAACTCGAAGAGAAATAGACTAAACAGGGAATATTAATTTATTATGGCAAAATGATTAATTGATAACCAAAAAATAGTGGAGTATAATTAGCAAAGTACAATATAAAAGTACAATATATTGTGGTCAGGGGTGTATAGTATGCTATATGTAGTAAAAAGAGACGGCAGAAGAGTATCTTTTAATGCTATTAAAATAACTAACGCTATCAAAGGATCTGCTGATGAGATAGCCTTTAATTTAAAAGATAGTGAAGCTGTTGAACTTACTGAAAAGGTTATACAAGAAATAGAAAGGATGAATTGCGAGGAAATTACAGTTGAAGATATACAGAACATCGTAGAAAGAGTATTGCCTCAAAATGGCCATGAATTAATAGGGAAAACCTACTCTAATTATAGACAAGAAAGAACAAGAATTAGAGATAAGAAATCAGATCTAATGAAGGTTATTGAAAGAATAGGTGTTGAAACAGATAGAGATAATGCTAATGTAGGAAATAATTTTAGTTCAAAGCTTTTAAGAATAGCTAGTGAATCAAATAAATGGCATAACCTTGGAAAGATGCCAAAATATCTTGCTAAGCTTCATGAAAATGGAGATATTTATTATCATGATTTAGATTCTTATAATTTAACTACTAACTGCTTGAACATTGAAACGGGTAAGGTGCTAGCAAGAGGTTTTAATACTGGATATGGCACAATACTTCCAGCAAAAAGAATAGAATCTGCTGCAGAATTATCATGTATATTACTTCAAAGTACTCAAAATGACATGTTTGGGGGACAGTCCCACGTTAATTTTGATAACGATATGGCGCCTTTTGTGGATATGTCAAGAAAAGAAATTAAAAGAGAATATGAAGAAATATTTGGAAAAATAGAAAATCTAGATGAAATAGTTGAAAGAAAATTAGAAAAGCTAGTTCGCCAATCTATGCAAGGGATAGTATATAATCTAAATACTATGCATTCAAGAGCAGGTAGTCAAGTTCCTTTCAGTTCTATTAATTTAGGGTTACCTCAAAATAAGGATGCTGCAATGATTGATAAAACTTTCCTAGAAGAATATGAAAAGGGACTAGGTAAGGGTGAGCAGCCTATTTTCCCTAATGTAATATTTAGAGTAAAAGAAGGGGTAAACAGAGAACCTAGTGATCCATACTATTATCTTTATGAACTTGCTTGTAGAGTAGCAAGTAAGAGAATGAACCCTATGTTTATGAATTTAGATGCTGATTTCAATAAGGAATATTACGATAAGGGAGTAATAGCCGCTACAATGGGCTGCAGAACATACATAATGTCAAATATCAATGGAGAGCCTGGACCTGGTGGAAGAGGAAACATAGCTCCAGCCACTATTAACCTTCCAAGACTGGGTATATTAGCAAAGGGAGATTTAACTAAATTCTTCTCACTGCTTGAAAATAGAATGGAAATGACGAGAGAATCTCTTTTACATAGATATGACACACTAAAAAATTTAAAAGTCAAGGACTTACCTTTTGTAGCTGGTGAAAAATTAATGAGGGGTTCAGAAGAGTTAGCTCCTAATGATTCCATTGAGCCGATACTAAGGCAAGGAACCTGGGGGATTGGATTTATTGGTCTTGCTGAAACTCTAACAGCTTTAATAGGAAAGCATCATGGTGAAAGTCAAGAAGCTTATGAACTTGGACTTAAGATAGTAACATATATTAGAAAATTCTGTGATAAATATAAAGAAATAGATAGACTTAACTGGTCTTGTTATGCTACTCCGGCAGAAGGGCTTTCTGGAAGATTTATTCTCCAGGATCAGAAGGTTTTTGGGAAAATAGAGGATGTTACAGATAAAGATTATTATACTAACAGTTACCATATTCCTGTATATTATAATATATCTATAAAAGATAAGATTGATTTAGAAGCACCATTCCACAAACTATGCAATGGTGGACATATAACTTATATTGAAATGGATGGATATCCTGAAGCAGAAACCGTAAAAGCATTAATAGATTATGCTTATAAAAACACAAATATAAATTATATAGGAATTAATTTCCACATGAAGTATTGCAGAGAATGTGGAACTAAGTTAGAGCCGGCTGAAAAAACTTGCCCAAAATGCGGAAGTACAAATATTCAAGGAATATCTAGAGTTACAGGATATTTATCCTTAGACGAAAGATTTGGAGCAGGTAAAGTTGCTGAAAGAGCTGATAGAAAATCTCATAATGATGATAAACATGTAAATACTTATGTAATTTAATGGAGAATAAAGTTATGAAGTTAAGGGTAGCAGGTTTTTTAGATAATACAATGGTAAATGGGAAAGGCTTAAGAAGTACATTGTTCCTATCAGGCTGCAATCATAATTGTGAAGGATGCCAAAACAAAGAAATGCAATCTTTTCAATATGGGGATGATGTAGAATTAGAAAAAATAAATGAAAGAATAAAGAGAAATATCCCATTGATTAGTGGGGTTACTTTTTCAGGGGGGGAACCCTTTGAACAAGCCAAAGAGCTTACGGAACTTGCAAAAAAAATTAAAGAAGAAAATTTAGATATTTGGTGTTATACAGGATATACTATTGAAGAAATTTTAAAGAGTAATGATGAGTATAAGTTAAACCTCCTTAAACAATTAGATGTGCTTGTAGATGGTAAATTTAATAAGCATTTAGTTGAGGGAGCCTTAAAATATACCGGCTCAAGAAATCAAAGAATAATAAATCTTAAAGAAGTAAATATATTTTAAAAATTGTTGTTTCCATATAATGAATTCAACAATCTTTAAAATAGTCTTTATAGCTACTAAATGAAAGTTTTAAATGAATGAAAAAGCAACATTCATTTAAAACTTTATAATATAAAGATATACAATAATAATATTAAAACCATAAACTGAGAAATATTTCTTAGTTTATGGTTTTTCACTTATAGCTTACATTGGAGGATCAAGTATCTTAATCACATTTAATCCTTCTAAAGGACCTTCTATTTTTAAGGTATTGCTTTTTACCCGTTCTGCATTTTTCATATTTGTTATAAAGTTTTCTACTCCATCAATATCAAAGCCTACGTAAGGAGTTTTATAGTGCATAGGAATTATTAATTTGCTATTTATTGCCTTTGCAACAATAGCTGCTTCCTTACCATCTAAGGTGTAATTACCGCCTACTGGAATTAATAGAATATCTACTTCACCTAACTTTCTTAAATCTTCTTCTGATAAGAGGTGACCTAAATCTCCTAAGTGACAAATTTTGTAATTATCAACTATCAATGTATAAATTATGTTTTCACCTCTTTTAGCTCCTTTAGCTGAATCATGATAAGAAGGAATTCCTTGCACTGCAATATCAGCTTTATAAAATAATCCAATTTCTTTAATAATCTCTGGATTACCTTTAAGTAAATTAGTATAGTTGTGGTCAAAATGGTTATGACTTATAGTAACTAGGTCTACTTCATCGTTAAACACTTTATAACCTACTGTTTCATCAAAAGGGTCAGTTAAAATTTTTCTTCCCTTTGAATCTACAATTAGGAAAGAAGAATGACCAAGCCAAGTTATTTCCATTATTTTCACATCCTTTCATATTTATGATAACACAAAGGTTGATTAGTAACCAGTAACCAATTCCCAGTAACCAGTTTTATTAATTCTACTGGCAACTGGTCACTGGTTACTAAAGAAAAATGCATCGCATTTTTCTTCTATTTATAAAATATCCTTCCCTATTATAATGATATTTTATAACAAAATTATAAAAAATGTTATTATTAAGTAAAATACCGTACTATTAGATTTTTTATTCGTATTAATTAATGTATAATAAAATATGGTTTAATTATAATTTTAATAGTAATTAAAAAACATTATAGAATTCTTGAATTATTTATCCATATAAAATACAATATAGTTAACGAGGGTTTTGGGAGGGAAGTAATTTGAATATAATAAGGAAGAAAAAAAGTACATTAATGATTGTTATTCTTTTGTTATTATCAGTAATGTTGCCTTCACAGGTCTTTGCTGCTTCATATAAGGATTTACCTAAAAAAGTAGGAATTGCCTCAGATAAGGTTTGGAACATAAAATTTAACGAGGATATTAATAAAGATACAGTTAATTCTAGCAGTATAGCTGTGTTGGATTCAAATAATAAGGAGATACCCGTTAAGGTAACATACATAGATAGCAGAACTGTAGCAGTAGCACCTGTTACTAAGTATGAAGAAGGACAAACTTATTCTTTAGTAGTTAAGGACACTTTAAAAGGTAAAAGTGGTAACAAAATAAAAGCTCCAGCAAGAATGGAATTTACTATAGAAAATAAGGTTGTTAAGCCAACTTCTCCAAAAGGATATATAATAGCATTAGATGCTGGTCGTGCTGGAAATGACATAGGTTCTGAAATCGGACAAGCAGGTGTCAAAGGAAAAGATGTAAATCTTCAAGTAGCATTAAAGGCAGGTAAGATTCTTGAACAAAATGGAGTTAGTGTAGTTTATACAAGAACAGGAGATAACGTATCTTGGAGCAAGGAAGACAGTGTTGCAGCCAGAAGTAAAATTGTTAATGATGCAAAAGCAAACTTACTAATAAGTATACACTGTAATTCTTATTCTTCTTCTACAGCAGCTGGAACAGAAACTTATTATTTAAGTGGTAACCAAGAGTCAAAAAAACTTGCTTCTTATATACAAAATCAGCTTCCAGCGAAAACAGGACTTTATAATAGAGGAATAGTAGAAAGCAGCTTGAAGACTTTGAGCAGTGTAAATGCTACAGGAGTTTATGTAGCTCTAGGATTTTTAACAAATCCAAAGGAAGAGCAAATATTAGACAGTGAAGAATACAAAAATAACAGTGCAGAAGCTATAGCAAATGCTGTGCTAAATTATCTAGATATTAAAATGCAAACATATATAAAGGATATACAAGATATATCAGTAATTCTTTACAAAGGTGAAAAGTATACACTTCCTACTACTGTAACGGCTGTTATGAGTGATAATACAGATTCAAAGGTTAGTGTTAAATGGGATAAGACTTCTGTTGATACATCTAAAGAGGGAACTTTTAATTATAAAGGAACCGTAGCTAGTTATAGTGAAAGTGTAAATTTGAAGGTAAAAGTAATTTCTGACAGCAGTTTTAATGAGGGTAGCATTGGTAAAGTATTTATAGATTCAGCTGGTGCTTCAAATACAATAGACCTAACAGATCCAGCAGCAGTAAAGTCCAAGGATATTAATTTAGCCATTGGATTAAAGGTTGGTAAAATACTTGAAGACAAAGGAATAAATGTTGCCTACTCAAGAAAAACAGACAGTGTATCTTGGAGTAAGGATAAAGACATAGACGAGAGAGTTAAACTGGCAAATGCATCAGGGGCTGAGCTTTTGGTGAGAATTCAAATGAATTCCTATACTAGTCAAGCAACTAAAGGAATAGAAACTTATTATAAAACTGGTGATGATATTGGAAAGGCCTTTGCAGAAAATGTTCAAAGTAATTTAATCACTTATACTAGTGGAGTAAATAGAGGGGTTAAAACCAAAGTGTTTAACATTTTAGACGCCTTTAATGGAACTGGAATAGTGGTTTATCCAGGTTTTATTACAAATCCAGATGAAGAAGCACTATTAAAAACCTCTGAATATCAAGATAAAATTGCAAAAGCAATAGCCTCAAGTATTTTAGAAGGATATAATAGCTCAAATGAAACTATAAAAGATGTTAAAGATGTTTCTGTAAAAGTAAATCAAGGAGAGAAGTACTCTTTGCCTACTAAGGTAGCAGCTTTAACTAACGAAGGTAAGACAGTTCAAAAGGATGTTATTTGGGAAACAGATTCTGTTGATACAAGTAAAGCTGGAACAATAACTATAAAGGGAAGGGTAAAAAACTATGATAAACTAATAACTCTTTCATTGATAGTTTCTTCAAAGAATGCTACAAATTATAAGGTGGCTATAGACGCAGGACATGGCGGCTACGATTCAGGAGCAGTTGGACCAAATGGAACAAAAGAAAAAGATGTTACTTTAGCAGTTGCATTAAAGCTAGGAGATATTTTAGTTAAAAATGGAGTAAATGTAGTTTTCACAAGAACCAGTGACAATGTTCCTTGGCCAAACAATAAAAATGAAGAGCTTCAAATGAGATGCGATATAGCAAATGAAGCTAATGTAGATTTTTTTGTATCAATACACACAAATAGTATTGATGGAAGTCCAACAACTTCAGGGACTGAAACTTACTATGATAGAGACAGTACCAAAGGAATTCCTTTAGCAACTAATATTCAAGAAGAATTGGTCAGTGAACTTAATTCTAAAGATAGGGGAATTAAAGGAAGTGGACTATATGTGGTGAAATATACTGATGCTCCTGCTGTACTAGTAGAATTAGATTTTATAAGCAATCCAGATAAAGAGAAGCTTATGAACAATTCAGATTATCAGCAAAAGTATGCAGAAGCTATAGCAAGAGGAATACTTAAAACCTTAGAATAGTAAGAGTATATAGAAAATATAAATTAAAAAGTAATGGAAGAGATGCAATTATGACAAAAGTTAGTTGTAATATTTAGTCTCTTCCTTTATTATATTTATATTACGATATTTTTAAAAATAATTACTTAAGTGGGAGCTTAATTCATGAAAGATAGAAATATTTATCAAAGCAATCTATTTGCATTTATTCTATTATTTTTATATGCATTTTCGCCAATATTACTTAAACCAATATTTCAGGCTCTAAAAATGCCAATTTCATTGTATTTGGTTTTGCCTCAACTGCTACTTCTTATAGTTCCAACTATAATATATTTTATTATAACAAAAAAATCCATAAAAGAAACTTTAAGGTTGAATAGATTGAATTTTAAATCTATACTTATTATTGTAGGCATAGGTATTTTAGCACAACCTGTAGCGATGTTTTTATCATTTTTAACACAATTCATATTTCCTAATAGAATAAGTCAAGTAGTATCAGCTATGAATGATATACCTTTGCTAATAAGAATAGCAGTAATTGCATTAACACCTGCAATTTGTGAAGAGATAACCATGAGGGGAGTAGTATTATCTGGGTATAATCAAATAAGTATTAGCAAGGCTGCAATAATTACCGGAATGTTTTTCGGAATGCTTCATCTTGATGGAAATCAATTGCTATATGCTTTTGCTATAGGTATTATTTTTGCATATCTTGTGAGAATAACAAACTCCATTTATGCATCTATGATATGTCATTTCACAATAAATGGAACTCAAGTTTTGATTTCTGCATTAGGAATAAAGTTGGCAGAAGCTAGTGGACAGAATCTTGAGTTAGTTCAAAAGGCTGGTTTATCATCTTTAACTACTGTACAATTGGTTAATAGCCTTTTTATATTGTTAGCTATAGCGATTGTATGTATTGGAGTCATTATCATGCTTATGCAAAAGCTAGCTAGAATGAATAACTACTCTTGTAAAAAAGAAGCTTTAAGTGTAGAAAAAATTAAAATACTGAATTGGCCTGTGGTAGCCTCAATATTAATATATATTTCTGTTATTGCAAGTGATGTTAAAGAGATCTTAAATAAGTAATACGGGGGTTCGCAATTTTAATGTAGTAGCGAGGGGGAATACTTTATGAAGCAAAACATAAATGACATGAATAAGGAAGAGCTAAAAGAATTTATAAATGAGAGTATTGAAGACATTATAAATTTAGTGGATGAATATAATAATATTATAAAGGATAAATTAAATGAAAACAAAGAAACACAACCTATAAAAAGAAAAGCACTTAATATAAAGAGAATTCATAATTATGTTTCTTGGGTAAAAGAGCAAATAAAAATGAATGATATGATTTCAAAGGATATTAGGGTAATTCCGAGGCGTGGAGAAATATGGACTTGTGAGCTAGGGCAAAACATTGGCTCAGAAGAAAATAAAATAAGACCTGTGATAATTATTCAGAATGATACAGGTAACAAAAATGCTCCAACAACTATAATTGCCCCTATATCAAATAGACCTAAAAAAATAGCTGTACATATCGAACTTAGAGAAAGTGACTACAAGCTTGAAGATGGAGAAAAAAATCATATAACTGGAACAGTACTGGCAGAACAAATAAAGGTAGTTTCAAAAGCAAGACTCGGAAGACACATTGCTACTTTGAATAAAGAATTTATGGATTTATTAGATTCTAAACTCAGAATTTCACTTAAATTGTAATTCATTTGTAAAAATATAATACAATATGAAGATATAATGCTATAATTTTAACAAAGAATAAAAAAAGTATTAAAAAACTATTGCCATACTTAGACAATAGTGATAAAATTAAATCGTTAGTGAGTAAGTACATACCTAATTGAGATTAGGAGACTATATTCCATATTATCCTTTTTTATCAAGTTAACATACCTGGCATGGGCTAGGAGATTATATAACATATTATTTCACATATTAAAATGGAAAAAGATTGGTTAAACCAATCTTTTTCTCTATATAATAAATGAAAATTGACAACAAAAAGCTATTGTAATATAATATAGCTTAAATTGAGATTATACTATGAATATGATATTTATTAAACAAAAAACTACTGTGAACAGGAAGAGTATTTAAATAGATTGCTTTAAGAGAGCGGGGGATGATGGGAAACCTGTAGCTAATATTTAAAGAAAATCACCTGGGAGTTGAAAACTGAAGTGCCGGTGGCATATTAAGTGTATCCGTTATTTCGCGTTAAGAAATAGAGTATGAATGTACTTGAAGAATTATACACATAGGTGGTTAATGTAGCTGCGTCCTTATGGGCGGAGCTTTTTTGTATATTTAAATTATAAAAGGAGATAGACGCATGTACAAGAAGGTTGAGACATCTACTAATTTTGTAGATATGGAAAGAAAAATAGCAGACTTTTGGCAAGATAATGACGTTATACAAAAAAGTTTTAATAGAAATGAAGATGGCGAATATTTTACTTTCTATGATGGACCTCCAACAGCTAATGGTAAACCTCACGTAGGCCATGTGCTTACAAGAGTAATGAAGGACTTGATACCAAGATACAAGGTTATGAAAGGCTATAAGGTTTTAAGAAAAGCTGGTTGGGATACCCATGGACTTCCAGTTGAGCTTGAGATAGAAAAGAAACTTGGAATTTCAGGTAAGCCTCAAATAGAAGAGTACGGTGTAGAAAAGTTTGTTAAAGAATGTAAGGAAAGTGTATTTAAGTATACTAGCCTTTGGAAGGATATGTCTGAGAAGTTAGGATTCTGGGTTGACATGGAAAATCCATATGTAACTTATCACAATGACTATATAGAATCCGTTTGGTGGGCATTAAAGCAAATGTGGGATAAGGGACTCCTATATAAAGGACATAGAGTTTCTCCATATTGCCCAAGATGTGGAACAGGGCTATCGTCTCATGAAGTTGCTCAAGGCTATAAGGATGTAAAGGAAGCTACTGCTTTTGTAAAATTTAAAATTAAAGACTCAGGCAATAGATATATACTTGCGTGGACAACAACTCCTTGGACATTACCTAGTAACGTAGCTTTGACTATAAATAAGGCTTATGATTATGTTGAAGTTTCAATAAACGGAGAAAATCTTATACTTGCAAAAGAACTTGCACCAAAGGTTTTAGACGGAGAATACGAAATAGTAAAAGAATTTAAGGGAGAAGAATTACTTGGAACTGAATACGAGCAATTGTTCAAATTCCATGTTCCTGAAAAGAAGGCTTTCTATGTAGTTCATGGAGACTATGTAACTTTAACTGATGGTACTGGAATAGTTCATACTGCTCCAGCTTATGGTGAAGATGACAGTCAAACAGGAAAGAAATATGGTTTACCTCTAATAAATTTAGTTGATTTAGAAGGTAAGTTTGTTGAGGAAGTTGAACCTTGGAAGGGTCTATTTGTTAAAAAGGCTGACCCTAAGATTCTAGATTATCTAAAAGAATCAGGAAACCTATATAAATCAGAGAAGTTCACCCACTCATATCCTCACTGCTGGAGATGTGACACACCACTTCTATACTATCCAAAGGATAGTTGGTTTGTAAGAATGACTTCTCTTAGGGATAAACTATTAGAAAATAATAATAAAATAAATTGGTATCCAGACAACGTAAGAACCGGAAGAATGGGTAAATTTCTAGAAAATGTAGTAGATTGGGGTATCTCAAGAGATAGATACTGGGGAACACCTCTACCAATTTGGGAATGTGAATGTGGTCATAGAGAGTGTATAGGAAGCATTGAAGAACTTAAGAAAAAAGGAATTAATGTTCCAGAAGGAATTGAGCTTCACAAGCCATATATAGATGCAGTTAAGCTTACTTGCCCTCACTGCGGAAAGGAAATGACTAGAACTCTCGAAGTTATTGACTGTTGGTTTGACTCTGGTTCAATGCCATTTGCTCAACACCATTATCCATTTGAAAATAAAGAAGTATTTAATAAGACTTATCCAGCACAATTTATATCTGAAGCTGTTGACCAAACAAGAGGATGGTTCTATTCATTACTTGCAATATCTACTGCTTTATTTGACAAAAGTTCTTATGAAAATTGTATAGTTTTAGGTCACGTATTAGATAAACATGGACTTAAAATGTCAAAGTCAAAGGGAAATGTAGTAGATCCATTTGATGTTTTAAACAATGAAGGAGCAGATGCTACTAGATGGCATTTCTATACTGCTAGTGCACCATGGCTTCCAACAAGATTCTCAGAAGAGGATGTAAAGGAAACACAGAGAAAGTTCCTAAGCACTTTATGGAATGTTTACTCTTTCTATGTGCTTTATGCTGAAATAGATCAATTTAATCCACTTGAATACAAAAACTTTGTTTCTGAAAATGTAATGGATAAATGGATAATATCTAAATTAAATAGTTTAGTTAAAAAGGTAGAAGAAAATATAGATAACTACAAAATAACAGAAGCTGCATTAGAACTTGAAGACTTTGTAGATGAGCTTTCTAATTGGTATGTAAGACGTAACAGATCAAGATTCTGGACTACAGAATTAACTGAAGAGAAGATAGGAGCATATACAACTCTTTATAAAGTTTTAACAACTGTAATCCAAGTTGCGGCACCATTTGTTCCATTTATTGCAGAAGAAATTTATCAAAATCTAGTATTCAATTTAGATAAAAATGCAGTAGAAAGTATTCATCTAGGAACTTGGCCAAAATACGATTTAACTCTTGTAGACAATGAACTTGAAAGACAAATGGATTTAGCTTATAAGATAGTTAAGCTTGGACGTAGTGCTAGAAATGGTGCAAATATAAAGAACAGACAACCGTTAGCAGAAATGCTTGTAAGCACAAAATCTCTTCCTGAATATTATGGTGATATAGTTAAGGATGAGCTCAATATAAAGAAAATTGAGTTTGGAGCAGATTTATCAAAGTATGTTAATTTTGAAATAAAACCAAACCTACCAGTGCTTGGAAAAGCATATGGTAAATTTATTCCAGCAATAAGAAAAGCTATATCTGCTAAGAATCAAATGGAACTTGCTCAAACTATAAATAATGGCAAATCTGTATTTATAGATGTGGAAGGCCTAGAGGATCAAATTGAGCTTACTTCAGAAAACTTACTTGTAACAATGCAAGGACTTGAAGGTTTTGCCTTTGCTGGAGAAGGGGAAGTTGGAGTAATACTTGAAACTACTATTACAGAGGAGCTTAAAGAAGAAGGTTTTGTTCGTGAAATATTGAGTAAGGTTCAAAACCTAAGAAAAGAAAGTGGCTTTGAGGTTGCAGACAAAATAATACTTTATGTTGCTGGGAATGAAATGCTAGAAGCTGTAATTAGAAAATATGAAGACCATATTAAGAACGAAACCTTAGCAGTTTCAGTAGATTATAATGAAGATAAGCCATATAATGAGTTGAAGATTAACGGGGAAGACTTAAAAGTTGCAGTAGAAAAACAAACTATGTAATTAAAAACATCTGATAATTATGTTTATAGCATAATTGTCAGATGTTTTTTCATTTGGTAAGCTCATCCCAGTTTTCCATAAACTCATTCAATTCCATTAGAATACTTGATTTATCTTTAGTCATATTAGCACCTTTTAGTCTTGCAATGTTAATTCCTATATTGTATATTTCATCTCTTTCAACACTAAATTGTATTCTTGGGACTATCTTTTTCCATGCTCTTTCTATGTTATTTATGTCTATGCTTACATTATCCCATTTTTCATTTACGGTATCTTCCATAGCTGTTTTGACAAACCCCATAACATCTTCTGAGGACTTTAGAGGCTCTTTCAAGTACTTACCGCTGAACATTACTACTATAAATAGGCATAAGCCTAATATTGGTAAAAGGTATGGAAAGTATTTTTTCATAATTACACATCCTTTATAAGAGTTAAATAACAACTATTGCATGTGATCCTTATACAAGTCAAAATAAATGGTATTAGGTGGAGTAAAGCTAGCAACAAATACCTCAGAAGGAGAACTTATATTGTTTGCTTTTAGTTGGGATAGCAGCCAATTCATATCTTTTTTTATATTTTTTAAGTTTTCCTCAATTACTAGTCCATCATAAATTATTTCTGAACTAAGGGCTACTTTTGACACAGACAACTTCATGTCTTTAGGTGTAACAGGTTGATATTCTGCTTTCTTAAGTATAGACAATTGACCATCTTTTTCTAAAACTGCAAAAGCTACTTGAGTTAAGTCGAAAACGCCCTTATCTCTGAGCTGCTCTAGAAGTTCGCCTAGTCTGTATTTTGACTTTCTCATAGCATCCTCTAATATCTTTCCATCCATAATTACTACTGCAGGTACATCATCTAAATAATCAGAGGCTTTTTTTGATTTTAAAGTAATGTATTGAAGTAGCAAAGATAAAGAGGCCCATGTAATTAGTCCAACCCAATGAGGCCAAGCTCTACTTGTTAAGTCGGTAGTTAAGGTAGAGGCAGTAGAGCCTATTGTTATACCTAAAATATAGTCAAAAAAAGTAAGCTGGCTTATTTGCTGTTTACCTAGAATTCGAGCAAATATTAATAAACTAAAAAAAGAAATAATTCCTCTGACCAATACTATAAGTCCTTCATTCATAATTTTCTCCTCAAGCTCAATAATTTTGTTTATATTATATGGAGTTTTAATAATTTAATTCAAATTGTAAATATTTACATTGGCTTAAACTCTTCTTGTAATCTAATACATATATATTGTATAATAAGGAAAATGAAAAAAATAACCGTAATAGGAGTTGGTAATATGGCAACTTCCATAAAAGATGTGGCTAGGGAAGCAAATGTATCTATTGCAACAGTTTCAAGAGTTTTGAATAATGTGGATGTAGTAAATGAAGAAACAAAAAAGAAGGTTTTAGAAGCAATTGAAAAGCTTGATTATAGGCCAAATATAATTGCTAGAAGTTTGAAAACTCAAAAGACAAAAACAATAGGCATAATTATACCTGATATTTCAAATCCAATTTATCCAGAAATAGTTAGAGGAGCTGAGGATGTCGCAAATATCTATCAGTACAATATCATGCTATGTAATACAGACCTTGATACTGAAAAAGAAATTGAATATCTAAGGGTCCTTGGAGAAAAGATGGTGGATGGAGTTATTTATATGAGTAACTCTTTAGAAAAAAGTGTTATGAAAACTATTAGTTCTAGTAATATGCCAATAGTCTTAATTGAAACTAATGGTAGAGAGACTGAGTTCCCTAGTGTGGTAATTGATAATAAGCAGGCAGCTACAGACGCAGTAGAATATTTAATAAACAAAGGGGACAAAAGAATAGCTTATATTAGTACGGATAAAAAAGCTATAAATGCCAGTGCAATTAGATATAAAGCTTATAAAGCTACTCTTGAGAAAAATGGAATACCTTATGATGAAGACTTAGTGTTCTTTTGCAAATATGCATTAAAGTCAGAAGACGGTTATGAAGCTATGAATACAATTTTATCAAAAGCTAAAGATATTGACGCGTTATTTTGTGTAAATGATGAAATTGCAATGGGAGCTATAAATGCCATAAGAGATAATGGACTTAGAGTTCCAGAAGATATTGACGTAGTAGGCTTTAATGATACTCATGGTGCTGAATTTTTCTATCCTAGACTTACAACTGTGGCACAACCATTATATGATATGGGTTCAGTTGCTACTAGAATGCTTATTAAAAAGATAAATAACGAAGAAGTAGAGAAAAAAGTATTTGTTTTACCTTATGAGCTTGTTGAAAGAGATTCTACTAAGTAATTAAATGAGGAAAAATGTATGTCGAAAAGGCATACATTTTTTTTATACCACTATTTGGAATATTATGGTATAATAATATGCATAATAAGGTAAAATATGTAAAATATATCATAGGAGGGTATCCCTATGGAGGATAGATACAAATTATTTAAAGAAGTTGTGAAAATTGAAAAAGGATGCATAGATTATTTTGGCAAAATGTATAAATTGTCGACTATTGAGCAATGGCTGAAGGAGAATGAAGCTCAGTATTCTTGGATAAAAGATGAAATAGGTACACTAAAAAAGCCTCCAATAACAGATGCAAAGTTTTCAAGGCTTATCTATCTTATGAGTAACACAAATAGGGATGAAATAGATACATTTTACAAAGTTGGGGCACTTCTTTACAATATGCCCACATATAAAGAATTTTTGTATATAGTTAGAAGATATAATCAACTGAGAATAAATTACGAAAGCTATGAAATTTTTTTAAAGGATTGGTGTATTTCTTATAATTCTGAATATGACTATGAAAACATCATAGAGCTATTAGATAATGCTAATAAATTATTAGAAGAAATTGAAGGTACTTGGCTCGAAAAGATTTTACTTATTATTTCTAAAGGTGGACAAACTGCTAGGGTAGTACTTCAGCAGACAATTTTAAAGTGTAATTATTATATAAAAAAGATTACTAGTATTAGAAAAGAAATAAGTGGTTTTAAGGTAGAAATCCCAAAAGAAATAGAAATTTCGGTTTTAAATCATAAACTTGAGTCTGTTTATAGGGAATTTGAAAAAAAGGGTAAGCTAAATAAACTTTTTAAAGTAATTCATAAAGAATGTTTAAGTGTATTGAACGGATGCTTAATAGACAACAAACCTGTTGAAACTAGAGAACAAATTCGAATAGTAAAGCTTTATGTTGAACAATGCTCTATTGAAGAAAGTCTAAAAAACATGTGGAACAATACAATGATGGAATATAAGGGGATAGAGATAAATGAGTTAAGCTTTGAGACTTTGTCTAATGTAGAAGAAGTAATTAATAAATTAGATATTATAGTAAATTGGGAGAAAAAGGTTGTAGATAAAATAAAAAATCATATAAGTAAAATTACTTTTTTAAAAGACATAGATTGGTATAATAAAGAATCCTATTCAACTTTAAGAAAAGGTATATTAAATATTAAATATTTAAATGAATATGAAGAGCTTAAGAATTATATATTTAATATTAAGAAATCAATCTCAAAGGCAAATGAATTTGATGGTTTAATAAGAGCCATAGATACATGCAATACATTTATATTAGAAAAATATTATAAAAAGCTAGAAAGATTAAAAGAAATAAGTCCATTAATAAAAGAATTAGAAGGCATTATGGAAAGTCTTTATGAGGATTGCCCTATGTTAGTAGAAAAGCTACTTAGTGATGAGGATAAACTTAATCTCTTAGGGAAATATAAAAATTTTAGTGTTGCATGGAAATGGAGGCAATTTAAAAATATTTTAATTGAGGTGGAAAAATATAAAGAGGAGGCTTCGGAAAAAAAACTTAAGGAAATCTTATCTCATAAGCAAGGAATTGCGTAAATAATTTTGACAGATGGAGGCTTAAATAATGATTTGTTATACAATTGGACATTCAACAAGAAAGCTGGAGGAGTTTATTAATACTATAACCACATACGGCATTGATTGTGTGATGGATATAAGAAGTGTACCTTATTCATCAAATAAATTTTATAATTCATACAATAAGGAATTTGTAGAAAGAGAAATAAAACAGTCTGGAATTAATTATATTTACATGGGGGATGTATTAGGGTACCAGGGAAAAGGAAAAGATCTTTCTTCTAAAGAGTGGAAAGAAGAATTTGATAATATCATTGGATGCAGTCTTTTTAAGAAAGGTATAAATAGAATAATAGAAGGAATAAGAAGGGGCCATAAAATAGCACTTATGTGTTCAGAAAAGAACCCTTTTAATTGCCACAGGAGTATTTTATTAGGTTATGCTTTAGAGCAAGAAGGAATTGAAGTGAAGCACATAATCGATGAAGAAAAATATAAAACTCAAAAGAGAATAGAAGAAGAGTTATTTGTAACTTATGAACCAATTTTGAAGGACAAATTTTTACAATTAAGTATTCAAGATATTCTAGATAAAGATAATTATGATGAAATAAATGAAAAAGCTATAAAAGCTAAAATAATTGATGAAGGATATCGAATAAAATTTCAACAAATATAAGTGAAGGGGGCAGACCCCTGGGTGTAATTCCCAGGGGTCTGCCCCCTTAGATTTTAATAATTTATAGTAACTGTGAATAAAAGTATGGAGATTGCTCAATAATATGTAAATGTAGAAACATAAAGGAGGTTGTCATGAAAGTAGGAATTCCAAAAGGACTTTTGTACTATAAGTATTATCCATTTATTGAAACTTTTTTAAAGGAACTGGGTGCTTATGTTGTAGTATCTGATGATACTAATAAAGCTATATTAAATGAGGGAGTTAAATATGCAGTAGATGAGGCTTGTCTTCCTATTAAGGTGTTTCACGGTCATGTTGCCAGCCTAAGGGGAAGATGTGAACTGATTATAGTTCCTAGAATAATGTGCATCAGGGATAGAGAATATATTTGCCCTAAATTTTGTGGGCTTCCTGAAATGGTCAAGAACTCTATTACTGAAATGCCTATGATAACGGAATTACCTCTATATATTAATTCTGAAAAAAGTCTTTATAATTGGTTTAGAAAACTAGGCTTTATGATTACAGACAATATATTTTCTATTGATACTGCATATATAAGTGCTCTAAATGCACAGAAAAAATTTAAGAGTGGTATAAAGGATGAAGGCTATAAAACTAATATTGTATTATTAGGTCATCCCTATAATTTATACGACAATTTTATAAATATGAATTTGGTAGAGAAGCTTCATAAATTTGGTGTTGGGGTTATAACTGAAGAGTTTGTGGAAGAAAATTATATAGATGAAGAAGTTAATAGACTTTTTAAAAGACCTTTTTGGAGCTTTGCAAGAAATTCATATGGTGCTGCGGCTTATCTACATTCTCAGGATAAAATTGACGGAATTATATATGTTTCATCTTTTTCCTGCGGCATTGATTCCGTAGTAGTAGAGTTAATTAAAGATAGAATTAAGGACTTCCCTATGCTTGTATTAAAAATTGATGAACAGACAGGTGAGGCTGGAATTAATACTAGATTGGAAGCATTTATAGATATGATAGATAGGAGGAATATAGTTGAAGATAACCTTCCCGCACATGGGTAATGTATACATTGCAGCTAAAATTTTTTTTGATGGTATGGGCATAGACTATGTTATTCCACCAATGAATAATAAAGCTGCTCTAGAAATAGGAGTTGAACATTCACCAGAGGAGATGTGCCTTCCCTTTAAAATAATGATTGGGAATTTCGTGCAGAGTATAGAACAGGGGGCAGACACTATTCTTTTAGTTGGAAGTTGTGGACCTTGCAGATTTGGTGAGTACTCAGAGCTTCAAATGAAAATTTTAAAAAAGCTAGGGCATGATCTTCAATTTATCGTAATGGATTATGTTAAGGATATCGGTAAAAGTGAATTTATGAATAGGCTAGGTATTCTTACTTCTGGAAGCAAAAAAAGTGGTAGAGAAAAAGTAATGGCTTCATTAAGGGCCATTAAAGCTATAAATCTCATCGATAAAATAGAGGAAAGAGCTCATTACTTAGCTGGATACGAGGTAAACAGAGGAGAGTGTAAAAAACTCTTAAACAAATGCAAAAGAGATGTTTTCGAAACAGATAATCCTGTAGAGGCTATAAGAATTTTAGAGGCTTATAGAAAAAATATTGAGAAAGTTAAAATTGATAAAAATAAAAAACCAGTTAAAGTAGCAGTTATTGGTGAAATATACACTGTAATTGATCCTTTTTCAAATTTAAACATAGAAGATAAATTAATGGATTATGGAGTATGTAGTAAAAGAAAATTAACTCCAAGCTGGTGGGTTAAGGATGCTGCCATGAAAGTATTAAATTTAAATTCAATAGATATTAGAAGGGCTTCAAAGGAATATTTACCTTATTACATAGGCGGTCATGCTAGAGAATGTATAGGAGAGGCAATGATTGCCCATAAACAGAATTTAGATGGAGCCATTCAAATATTTCCGATGGGGTGTATGCCAGAAATAATAACAAAAGCAATACTTCCTTCAATATCGAGAGATAAGGATTTTCCTATTATGAGTTTAGTAGTAGATGAAATGACTGGCGAAGGTGGATATGTAACAAGGATAGAAGCATTTTTAGATTTACTTGAGAGGAGACAAGAAAATGTATCACATGGGTGTTGATGTTGGTTCCGTAAGCACTGACGTAGTGCTAATTGATAAGGATTTTAATGTTGTGGAAAAAATATATTTACGAACAAAAGGAAGACCGATAAAAGCTGTACAACAAGGTATTAGTATATTAAAAAATAAATATGAAAGCTCAGATATAGTTTCTGTAGGTACTACAGGAAGTGGAAGACATATAGCATCTGTACTTTTGGGAGGAGATGCAATTAAAAATGAGATTACAACTCATGCAATTGCTGCTCTTCAAATGGATAAGGATGTAAGGACTATAATAGAAATTGGCGGACAGGATTCAAAAATAATAACCTTAAGAAACGGAATTGTAACTGATTTTGCTATGAACACAGTTTGTGCTGCAGGTACAGGTTCTTTTCTAGATAGGCAGGCAGAAAGATTAGAGATACCTATAGAAAAGTTTGGAGAGTATGCTTTACTATCTAATGTACCTGTAAGAATTGCAGGAAGATGTGCAGTCTTTGCAGAATCAGATATGATTCATAAACAACAATTAGGATATAATGAGGCAGATATAATAAGAGGCTTATGTGAGGCCTTAGTTAGAAACTACTTAAATAACGTAGGTAAGGGGAAGGAAATCCAGCAAAAGGTATTTTTTCAAGGCGGTGTAGCAGCTAATGTTGGAATAAAGAAGGCTTTTGAGGAGGCACTTGGTTTAAAGGTAATTGTTCCAGAACATCATGGTGTTATGGGAGCTATTGGAGCAGCTATTATTGGAGCTGAGGCAGTTAAAAAGAAAGGAAAGACAGCCTTTAGAGGCTTTAAAGTAGCAGAAGCTAAATTTGTGTCAAGCAGCTTTGAGTGCAAGAGCTGTCCTAATAGATGTGAGGTAGTAGATATAAAAGATAATGGGGCTATTGTAGGATGTTTTGGAGATAGGTGTGGAAAGTGGAGCGAAAGAATGATTGTATAATAAGAAAAAGCCTGAAAATCATTGATTTTCAGGCTTTTATATTTAATTTAATAGTTATTAGCAGCAGAACCAATCAAAGAAAGAGCATTGATTTTGTTGAGGGCACTGATTACATCTATTACAGCAGCATTGTTTTACTGGATAGCATGTGCAGCAGTACTCTTCACACTTGTGATGTTTGTGGTGTTTATGATGCTTGTGATGTTTTTTACAACAGCAAGAATCACAAGGGTCGCAGCACTTTCTATGGCAAGGGTCGCAACATTCATTACAACAAGGAGTACAGCGTGGTCTACAGCAGCTGTTAAAATTTCCACAGCCTTGCTTGCAGCCAAATCCTCCTCTATTAAGACCACCTAGAAATAATAAAGGAAATAAAAATGAGCCTATCATTAAAGTCACCTCCGTATCTTAAGTCATGTAGCTTGTCTAAGATGTAGATATCATGGAGTTAATATATTATATTCATGGAGAATAAAATGTGTTAATAAAATAAATTTTAAAAGATATAGAACTTTTTGTTGACATGAAATTTCAGCGTGGTATAATATAACACAATAACAAAGTAGCATTAGATGATTATTTTAATTATAAAATTCTAAATATAAAGTAATTTGTTTTGAGAATAAAGCAAATTACTCGGAGGAAAAGTTATGAAAAATCTTATTAGAAAGGGAATAACAAGAGAATATTATTTTTATTTTAGCAACTGGGGCTTTTATTTTAGCGCTGGTTATTCTTCTTGTGAAAATTTAAAAATTCCAAATTCTAATGAGTTAAATAGAAATACAAATTAACACTATTATACAGTTAACTAAGCGAAATTAATTGTAAACTTTTGTGAATAATAAAGAGGACTCATTATAGGGTTCTCTTTTTTTATAATAAATTTTAAACTGGGGGTTATTCTTATGATAATTATTATGAAGCCAAATGCATCAAAAGAAAGCATCGAAAGAATCAAGGAAGACATTGTAGAAAAGGGGCTTACTATCCATGAATCTTATGGAGAACAGTACTGTATTATCGGTTTAGTTGGAGATACAAGTAAGATTGATGCTAGCCAAATCGAAGCCAATGAAGAAGTAGAAAAGATAATTAAAGTTCAAGAGCCATATAAGAAGGCTAACAGACTTTTTCATCCATTAAATTCAATTATTCAGGTTGGGAATGAAACTATTGGTGGAGATAAAATTGCGGTTATGGCAGGGCCTTGTTCAGTAGAAAGCGAAGAGCAAATAATTCAGTTAGCTAAGGATGTAAAAAAATCAGGGGCAGGATTTTTAAGAGGAGGGGCTTTTAAGCCAAGAACTTCACCTTACAGCTTCCAAGGCATGGGACTTGATGGTTTAGGACTATTGAAGAAAGCAAGAGAAGCTACAGGACTTCCGATAGTAACTGAAATAATGTCACCTTACCTAGTAGAGAAATTCGTAGAAGATGTTGATGTTATACAAGTTGGTGCAAGAAATATGCAAAACTTTGATCTTCTAAAGGAACTTGGTAAAACAAAAACTCCTATTTTATTAAAAAGAGGATTATCAGCTACCTTTGAAGAATTTTTAATGTCAGCTGAATATATAATGTCTGAAGGAAATGAAAATGTAATTTTATGCGAAAGAGGTATAAGAACCTTTGAAACATACACAAGAAATACTTTAGACTTAAGTGCTGTTCCAGTATTAAAGAAGCTTAGCCACTTACCAGTAGTTATAGATCCAAGTCATGCTGGAGGATTATGGTGGTTAGTAGAATCTCTTGCTAAGGCAGCTGTAGCTGTAGGAGCAGATGGACTTATGATAGAAGTTCACAATAATCCAGCAAAAGCATTAAGTGATGGAGCACAATCATTAAAGCCTGAAAAATTTGATTCATTAATGAAGAATTTATCAGTAATTGCAGGGGCAGTAGGAAGAAGCATCTAAAAATTTCTAGGGGGTTAACTATGGAGGATACAGATTTTAAAATCACTATTATTGGGCTAGGGCTTATTGGAGGTTCATATGCCCTAGCGTTAAAAGAACTAAAGCCTTCAAAAATATATGGGGTAGACATAAGTGAAGAATCTTTAAGACTTGGAGAAGCTATGGAAGTCATAGATAAAGGGTATACTGATCCAAAGGAACCATTAATGGAATCAGATCTAGTTATTATGTGCGTTTACCCAAAGCTAGTAAAAGAATTTATAAAGGATAATATGGACTATTTTAAGATGAACGCAGTAATAACTGATGTAACAGGGATTAAAAGTCAGTTTGTAGAAGAAGTTAATGGACTTTTGAGAGAGGATATAGACTTTGTTTTTGCTCATCCAATGGCAGGCAGAGAATTCAGCGGTCTTAAATATGCATCAAAAGAAATATTTAAAGGAGCAAATTTTATTATAACTCCAACCGATAGAAATAAAGAACAGAATATTAAGCTTATCGAGAATATGGCAATAAAAATGGGCTTTAAAAATATAGAAAAGGTAAAGCCAGAAATTCATGATAAAATCATTGGATTTACAAGTCAGTTACCTCATGTAATAGCAGTATCTTTAGTTAATAGTGATAATTCAGGCTTGGACACTGGTAAGTTTACTGGAGATAGCTATAGAGATTTAACAAGAATAGCTAGGATAAATACAAAGTTATGGTCAGAGCTATTTTTAGGAAATAAAGAAAACTTAATTAATGAAATTAATGAATTCCAGCAAAATATTGCAGAATTAAAGAATGCAATAGAAAATGAGGATATTGAAACTCTAAATAAGATTTTAAGTAGAGCAAGTAAAAAGAGAGAGGAGATGTCCTAGTTGAGAGAAATTAGGGTTAACCTTACAGAAAAATCTTATCCTATTTACATAGAAGAGGGTTTAATTTCTAACATAGGGGCAGAGATTAAAAACATATACAAAAATAAAAAAGTTGCAATAATAACTGATAAAAATGTTGACAATTTTTATGGGGAAAAAGTAAAGGCAAGCTTGGAAAATAACGGCTTCTTAGTGTTAAAAGTTGTATTAGAACCAGGTGAAAAGAGTAAATCAATTGAAACTTTGCTTAGGGTTTATGATGAACTGTTAGATTTTGAAATTACTAGGGGAGACTTAATAATTGCTCTTGGAGGAGGAGTAATTGGAGATTTAACAGGTTTTGCGGCAGCAACCTTATTAAGGGGAGTTCCTTTTATTCAAATACCTACATCACTTCTAGCACAAATAGACAGCAGTATAGGTGGCAAAGTAGCAGTGGATTTACCTAAGGGTAAAAATTTAGTTGGTAGCTTTTATCATCCTGAGGCAGTTTTTATAGATCCAAAAATGTTAAATACTTTAGATGAAAGATTTTTTTATGATGGAATGGCAGAGGTAATAAAATACGGATGTATAAAGGATAAGGAATTATTTAATAACCTTTTAGCATATGAAAATAAAGAAGAACTTATGCAAAACATGGATTATATAATTTATACCTGCTGCAGTATAAAAAAAGAAATTGTTGAAATAGATGAAAAAGACACCGGAGACAGGATGCTTTTAAATTTTGGTCACACCATAGGGCATGCTATAGAAAAATATTTTAACTATGAAGCCTATACTCATGGGGAAGCCGTAGCATTAGGAATGTATGCAATTACAAAGAAAAGCGAAGAAATGAGCATAACCAAGAAAGGCTCAAGTGAACTTATTAAAGAGATTTTGAAAAAGTATAACTTACAATATGAAATACAGCTTAAGGATAAAGAAAAAATACTAAAGACTATAGCTTTAGACAAAAAGAGCAAGGGAAATCATATAAGCTTAGTACTAATTAAGGATATTGGAGAAAGCTATTTGCACAAATTGCCAAAGGAAATGGTTACAGATTTTATATAAAACAAAAGGAGATGAGAGTGCTTGGATAATGTAAAAATCACCCCATCACCCTTAAAGGGAGAGATAAATATTCCTCCTTCAAAGAGTTTAGCCCATAGAGCAGTAATATGTGCAGGATTATCAGAAGGAATAAGTAATATTGATAATATCATTTATTCTGAGGATATTAAGGCAACTATTAAAGGAATGGAAAGCTTTGGGGTTAAAGTGGAAGAAAAAGTGGGGAATAAAGATGAAATAACTAAAGCTCTTAAAGTTGAGGGCACTAGAAACCTTAGAGTTGTAGATGATACTATAGATTGCAGAGAATCTGGTTCTACCATAAGATTTTTAATCCCACTAGCATTGCTTACTGGGGAAGAAGTAACCTTTAAGGGAAGAGGAAAACTAGTTTCAAGACCTATGAACATTTATTATGAATTATTTGAAAGTCAGGGTATAAGCTATGAGAATAATTCAGGAAATTTACCTCTAAAGGTGAAAGGGAAGCTAAAGCCAGACACATACAAGGTAAAAGGAAATGTAAGTTCTCAGTTTATAACAGGACTTATGTTTGCATTACCACTTTTAGATGGTGATTCAAGAATAATAGTTACTACTGAATTAGAATCCAAAGGCTACGTAGATTTAACTATGGATTCCATGAAAAAGTTTGAAGTAGAAATAGAAAATAAAGATTACAAAGAGTTTTATATAAAAGGAAATCAAAGATATCTAAATAGAGATTACAGGGTAGAAGGAGATTTTTCACAAGCGGCTTTTTGGATAGTGGCAGGAATATTAGGAGCTAATATAAAGTGTAAAGACTTAAACATAAATTCCCTTCAAGGGGACATGGCAATATTGGAGATAGTTAAGAAAATGGGAGCAAACTTAGATATTAAAGAAGATTATATTGAAGTTAAAGCTTCAGAAACTAAAGGAATAGTGATTGACGCATCTGAATGTCCAGATTTAGTACCTGTACTATCAGTGCTTGCTGCACTAAGTGAGGGAACAACTAGAATAATCAATGCGGAAAGAGTAAGGATAAAAGAATGCGATAGATTAAAGGCTATGGCAACAGAGCTTAATAAAGTTGGGGCTGAAGTAGAAGAAACTTCTGATGGACTTATTATAAAAGGAAAGAAAAGCTTAAAGGGTGGAATTGTAGACAGCTGGAATGACCATAGAATAGCTATGGCAATGGCAGTTGCATCAATTAAGTGCGAAGAACCTTTAATTATTACAGACAGTAAGGCAGTTAAAAAATCATATCCTCATTTTTGGGAGGATTTTGTAAAGTTGGGTGGTGTAATAAATGAGTGGAGTATGGGGCAATAAAATAAAATATTCCATATTTGGAGAGTCTCACGGGAACGCAATTGGAATTACTATTGATGGACTGCCTTCGGGAGTTGAACTTGATATAGAAGAGATAAATAGGGAAATGAGAAGAAGAGCTCCTGGAAAAAATAAATTTTCAACAGCAAGACAGGAAAAGGACGAATTTGAGATTCTAAGCGGGTATTTCAATGGTAAAACTACTGGCACACCTCTTTGTGCCATAATAAGAAACAGTGATCAACATTCAAAGGACTATGAAAAGACAAAAAACTTAATGAGACCAGGGCATGCAGATTACACTGGCTTTGTAAAATACAGCGGCTTTAATGACTATAGAGGAGGAGGACATTTTTCAGGAAGAATTACTGCTCCAATAGTTATTGCAGGTGCCATAGCAAAGCAGATATTAAAGAAAAAGGGAATTATAATTGGAAGTCATATTAAGAGTATAAGAACTATAGAGGATAATTTTTTTGATGAAATAGAATTAAACAACGAGTTCTTAGAAAATCTCTCACATATAGAATTCCCAACAATTAATAAGGATAAAGCTTTAGAAATGCAGGAAGAAATACTATTGGCTAGGGAAGATAGGGATTCAGTAGGAGGAGTTGTGGAGTGCGCTATTTTAAATCTTCCCACTGGAATTGGCTCTCCCTTCTTTGGATCTGTGGAAAGCATTTTAAGCTCTCTTTTATTTTCAATTCCTGCAGTAAAGGGAGTTGAATTTGGAGCTGGATTTAGTATAAGTAAAATGAAAGGTTCTGAAGCTAACGACCAGTTTTATATAGAAGAAGATAGGATTAAAACTTTTACAAACAATAATGGAGGAATTTTAGGAGGAATAACCAGCGGAATGCCAGTAATATTTCGTGCTGCTTTTAAACCAACTCCATCCATAGTAAAAGAACAAAAGACCGTGGATATTCAAGAAAAGAAAGATACTACAATAGAAATTCACGGAAGACATGACCCTTGCATTGTTCAAAGAGCAGTTCCCGTAGTTGAGGCAGTAGCTGCCATGGGAATACTGGAAATGCTTTAATTAAATAGGAGGAGTTAGCTTAATGGATGCTTTAGAAAATGTAAGAAAAGAGATTGATTCCATAGACAGGCAGTTAGTAGAGTTATTTGAAAAGAGAATGGAGGCTGTCTTAAAGGTAGCCCAATATAAGAAAGAAAACAATATTCCAATTTTAAATAAAAATAGAGAAGAAGAAGTAATTAGCAAAAATCTTCAAAGAGTTAAAAACAGGGCTTTTGAAAAGCCAGAGGAAGAGTTTTTAAAAAGCATAATGAGCATAAGCAGAAAGCTTCAGGCAAGGGAAATTTTTGAGTATAACACATATTCTCAAGAAAGCCATGGAAGTAAATTGGGATATACTGTAGCTAACGAAGCAACATGTATTCCTAAAAGAGAAGATATTACAGCAGGCTTTCAAGGAGTAGCTGGTGCCTTTGGTGAAGAAGCACTAATTGGACATTTTGGGGATAAAGTCACTATTAAAAATTTCAGTGAATTTGAAGATGTATTTATAGCTTTAAAAAACAATGAAATTGATTATGGAGTTCTTCCTATTGAAAATTCATCAACAGGGGGAATATCTGAGGTTTATGATCTTATAAGAAAATATGGTTTCTTCATTGTTGGAGAGAGAATATTAAAGGTAAATCATAATCTTATTGGACTTAAAGGAACAAAACTTGAAGATATAAAGGAAGTATATTCTCATCCTCAGGGCTTACAGCAATGTAGAGAATTTTTAAGAAGCCATCCAAATTGGGAATGTATTCCTTATAGAAATACTGCAGCCAGTGCTGAAATGATAAAAAATGAAAATAATAAAGAAAAGGCAGCCATAGGAAGTAAGAGAGCAGCAGAGGCGCATGGTTTAGAGGTTATAGAAACTAATATTAATTATAACAAAAGTAATTACACTAAATTTATAATAATTGGTAAAAATCTTGAACTTGAAAAAGATTATGATAAAATTACTATTATTCTTTCACTTCCACATAAAGCTGGTGCCCTTTATAATATTTTAAGTATCTTTACTGAAAATAATTTAAGTATGGTTAAGATTGAATCAAGGCCAATTTTAGATAAACCCTTTGAATATTTCTTCTATATTGATTTTGAAGGAAATCTTGAAGATAAAAACGTAAAAGAAGCAATAAGAGCTATTAGGGATAATAGTTATGATTTTAAGCTTTTAGGAAATTACAAGGCTCATAATACAAATGACTAATTATAGTAAAGTGAGGTGTAAATAATGAAAGGCTTATATGGACTTTTGGGAGAAAAATTAACCCACAGCTTTTCACCGCAAATTCATTCTTTGATATTCAAGGAACTGCAGCTAGAAGGCTATTACCACCTGTTTGAAGTAGACAAAACAAAGCTTTTTGAAGCAGTGGAAGGCTTTAAAGCTCTAAAGGTTAATGGCATAAATGTGACTATTCCCTATAAGATTGATGTAATGAAACATTTAGACGAGATTTCAGAGGAAGCTATGGCTATAGGAGCTGTTAATACTATTTGTTTTAAGGATGGAAAAACAAAAGGATACAATACAGATTACTATGGCTTTGGTATGATGCTGAATAAATTTGGCATCAAAGTAGAAGGCAATGAAGCTATAGTACTTGGAACCGGTGGAGCTGCAAAGGCTGTAATTCAGTATCTTTTAGATAATAAGGCTTCGAATATAATCTTAGCCACAAGAAACAAAGCAGAAGGAAAAAGCAAATTTAACGATTTTAAGGTAATCTCTTATGAGGAAATTAAAGATATAAAAAATGGTGGAATACTTATAAATTCTACTCCAGTAGGAATGTATCCAAAAGTTGATAATTCACCACTATCAAAGGAACAAGTGGGAAGCTTTGACGCTGTAGTAGATTTGATATATAACCCAAGAGAGACTCTGCTTATAAAATATGCAAAAGAGCAGAACATAAAAGCAATAAATGGCTTGTATATGTTAGTAGGGCAAGCTGTTAAGGCAGAGGAACTGTGGAATTGTGTAAAAATCAAAGAAGAAATTGTTGATAAAATATACAAAGAGATAGATAGTTTGTTTTAAGGGTGGAAATGCCAATGAATAATCAAAATATAGTTTTAATAGGTATGCCTGGCTGTGGAAAAACAACAGTTGGGAAAGAACTGTCCGAAAGATTAAAAATACCTTTTTGCGATATAGATGAATACATAGTGACAAGTGAAGGAAAAAGTATTCCTGAGATTTTTGAAAAGGGTGAGGAATACTTTAGAGAATTAGAAACTAAAGCAGTATCTAAAGTATCAGACATATTTCCTCAGGTTATATCCACAGGTGGGGGAGTTATTAAGAAACCGTCTAATATAGAAACTCTGAAGAAAACAGGAGTGATTTTCTTTATAAATAGACCTATTGAGGATATAGCAAATGATGTTGATATCAAAACTAGACCGTTGCTAAAGGCTGGTACTGCAAAGCTTTATGAACTGTATAAAGAGAGATATAGTTTATATAAAAAGTATTGTGATTATCAGATTGAAAATCAAAGCTTAGAAGAGTGCGTTAATAAAATTATTTCTATATTCAAATAAATAAGAAAAATGCGAAGCAGTTTTCTTATTTAACTAGAGACTAGGGACTAGAGATTAGCGACTAAGAATAAAAAGAAAGGAGCTGAGTTTCTTGAAAATACTAGTAATAAATGGACCCAATATAAATATGCTGGGCATAAGAGAAAAACACATTTACGGAACAATGAATTATGAAAATATGTGTAAGTATATAAAAGAAAAAGCCTCAGAATTATCAGTGGAGGTTGAAATAGTTCAAAGTAATATTGAAGGAGAAATAATTAACTTCATACAAGGAGCATATGAAAAATACGATGGTATTGTAATAAATCCAGGTGCTTATACCCATTATAGCATAGCAATTTTCGATGCACTTATGTCCATAGAAATACCAAAAGTAGAAGTGCATATTAGCAATATTCATAAAAGAGAAGAATTTAGACATAAATCAGTTACAGCGGCAGCTTGTGTAGGTCAAATATGCGGCTTTGGAATATATGGGTATGTAATGGCTATAAATGCTCTGCTAGAGGAATTTTATAAGAATAATAAGTAAAAAATAAAGTGAAACTTAAAAAGCTTTAAATAATCTTGAAAGATTATTTAAAGCTTTTTTTACATTATCTGTATTGACATAAATATAATTTAGCTGTATAATTTGCTATATTATAAAATACTATTATATCATAAATATATAATTATGTCAATATATATATTTAAAAAATATTTTTTGGGGGTAATATTATGGAAAATAACAAATCAAGTGTTACAGCATTGATAACAGCTTATGGCAGGGCATATCATTCTATAAATGAGAGTCCTAAAATTTTTGATGATTTTCTTGCAAAAGAACTTATTGAAGAAGAATACGAAAGTATCAGTTATAATTTGGCGGCGGGTGTAAACTTTTTTGCTCCAGAGAAAGCAGAGCTGTGTAAGGATAGTGAATCAGCTTTAAGAGCGGTTATTCAAAATCAGATAGCACCTATTTCGCTATCACGCAGCAGTTATGCGGAAAATATGCTAAAGCTGGCTATAAAGTATGGAGTTAAGCAGTATGTTATATTAGGAGCAGGTTTTGACACCTTTGCTTTTCGTAATGAGGAATTATTAAATAAAATTAATGTTTTTGAGTTAGATCATCCTGTTACACAAGAGTTAAAGTTAAAACGAATCCAAAAGGCTGGATGGGAAATACCTAAAAATCTACATTTCATACCAGTTGATTTTTCAAAGGATAATTTTATAGAAAAAATAAAAAAATCCTCTTTTGATACTAATAAGTTAAGCTTTTATAGTTGGCTTGGAGTTACTTATTATTTGAGTCGTGAAGAAATATTAAATACATTAAGGAGTATAGGAAGTATTTCTCAAAAGGGCAGTTCAATTATTTTTGATTATGCAGATGAAGAAATATTTGATGATAAAAAAACAACTAGACGAGTAAAAAATATGATATTTGCAGCTATGCAAAATAATGAGCCTATGAAAAGCTGTTTTTCCTGTAAGGAACTAGTTTCGGATTTAGAGAAGGCAGGTTTTCTTTTATATGAACACCTTAGTCCAATGGAAATTGAAGAGAAATATTTTAAAGGAAGAAAGGATGATTATCATGCTTTTGAAAATATAAATTTTGCATTGGCGGTAAAGGAGTAAATTATTATACAATAGCATAATGAATTTATATGTAACTATGTTAATGATTTGAAATGACTGAATATATTTTATATAATTGAATAAGGGAATATAATCTTAATAATCATTGGAGGGTAAAAAGGAGATAATCTGATTTTTAAGAATTAAATCCTTTTAAGGGGGATTATATTATGAAAAATTATAAAAAAAGAACTCTCAATATGAATAGAAAGTATGAAATTTTTATAATTTCAATGTGCTTGATTTTATCTGTAGCTGTAGTTCAGACTTTACCTGTTTTTATACTTAAACCCTTTGGAGCAAAAGAGTTAAAGGGAGAAAATGTCATTGTCTATTACAGAGCAGGAGATGAAAAAGGAGCAGAAAAAATTTTTGAATCCTTAGAAAAGGTTTCAGGTGAAATACGTGAAAAGCTTCAATTTAAAAGCTCAAATCCAACTGAAGTTTATATGTATTCAAGTCAAAAATTCCTTTGGATTAGAAAATATGGGCTTATTACTATTTTAGGTGCACCCAAATGGTATATTGGAGATAATAGAGAGGATAAAATTTTAATTATATCACCTTTTGAAAATATAGAAGGACACGACTATGAGAGTATCATTGGAGCTGCAACCCATGAACTAGTGCATACAATTAATTATCAAATAAATCCAAAGCTTTCATATTGGAATGATAACGGTGTTGCAACATTTTTATCTAATCAATCCCCAAGAAGAGATTTTGCAAAATATGGCTCATTACCTACACTTGAGGACATGAAAAGTGAAAATGAAAAAAGATTTGGTAATATAGGAGGCTATGAGTATTCCTATAGCTATATTGATTTTCTAAATAATAAGTATGGATGGGATAAAGTTTTGGATTTGATTAGAGGTAGTAAAACTTACGAAGAGATTTTTTCTAAATCTGAAAAGGATGTTTATGATGAATGGATTAAATATATATATTCTTTCATTCAGAAATAGATATTGTTTCAGTTCTTAAAGATAAAAAATTAATATTAAGATATTTGCATTAAGTAAAGAGGCTTGCCTTGAGGCAAGCACTTTATTTACTTACCATACTTCTTAAATAAATCATCAAGAGCTTCTCTTAGCAGAAATGCTTCAGTTCTATCAGTTGCTTTAGAAAGTCTAGAGAGTCTGTCAAGCTGAGTTTTTGTGAAGTAGCTGGATTTTAGAACCATGCTTTCTACCTCTGAAAGACATATTCTATTTTTACCTAATTCTTTTGCTCTAAATAAAGCACTATCAGCTACTCTGAAAAGCTCAATTACATTCTTAGCATCTCTTGGATAACTTGCTACTCCAAAGCTTAAAGTAAAATAAATATTTTCTTCTTTAGCATCACTTAAAGTAAATGTATTATCGGATAAATATCTCCTTATTTCTTCTAATTCCATAAAACTTCTTTCGGCACCTTTTTTTACAAGTAGAATATTAAATTCATCGCCAGTTCTACAAATAATATCTGTAGAAGATAGATTGTTATTTAAAATTGAAATAAGTTTTTTTATTACTTCATCACCAATACGATTACCATATAAATTATTTATATTTGTAAAGTCGTCGATATCAGTTACTACCAAGCTAAAGGGTCCCTCATTTTTGGATATCAATTCTTCTATTTTAGATACTAAATATTCTTTTGAAGCAAGTGTTCTTTTCATAAGTAATCTCCATATATAATCATTAATCGTATAATCCTATAATTTATTATACTAGCATTAACATATATATGCGTCAATATATAATACGCAAACTTATACTTGCTCACTTTTTCAACTTTGCTTGATTAAAGGATGTTTAAGCACAACATAGAAATATGTATAATTACATATATATGTTGACATATATATATTAACATGATATGCTTATTACAAATGGTAACTATATGGGAAAAATAATAAATATTAATTACGCTGAATCAATTTGAGCGGGAGAACCAATTTTTAGGGGTGAATCTTATTGTTATGATAAGTAGGGTTAATTTCTTCGACCCGAATCCGTCAGCTAATCTCGTAAGCGTTGAAGGGAAGTTGTTTTTCAATACTTTACAGCATACTTTTTTTGGTATGCATGTTAATAATGGGATTTGATAAGCTGTAGAGACTTCTCTACAGCTTATTATTTTTTTGATAATAATTAATTAAGGGGGATTATCATGATAAGAGTATGTTTAATTGGCATTGGAAAGACAGGAAAAGAAATTGCAAAGTTAGTGTACAAGCGAAGTGATATGAAGATTGTATCAGCTATATGTAGTCCTGGCAGTAATAAAAAGCATAAGGATTTAGGCGAAGTAATTGGAATCAATGATACTGGTATTAAAATAGAGGAAGCTAACAAATTAGTTGAATCTATATTGAGATGTAAGCCAGATGTTGTAATTGATTTTTCTAGCCCAGAAGCTACATTAAAAAATGCAGAAATAATATCAAAGATGAAGGTTAACATGGTCATTGGGACAACTGGTTTTTCAGAATTAGCATTAAAAAGATTAGAGAATTTAACAGTTAATAATAATATAGGAATAGTGTATGCTCCAAATATAACTCTTGGAGTGAATGTGATGATGATTTTAACCAAATTGGCTTCTGTTCTATTAAATACCTATGATTTTCAAATTTCTGAAATTCATCATAGAAATAAAAAAGACATACCTTCTGGTACAGCATTAAAGATACGTAAGGAAATTGAGGATGGATTAGTATATCAAGGAAAAGATATTTCTCAAGAGAAAATTCCTATAAATTCTGTACGTGCTGGCGGTGTAGTTGGAAAACATGAGGTATTAATTGTTGGAGAAAATGATAATATTACAATTTCGCATGAATCCTATTCGCGAAAGGTTTTTGCAGCAGGTGCAATTCATGCAGTGAATTTTATACAAGATAAAATTGGATTTTATGAGATGAAAGATGTGCTATGTTTATCAAAAATTATTGAAGACTTATATAAAAGTGATAATAAACAAAGCTTCAATAATATTGAAGAAATAGCAGCAGTGGATATGGAAGGTGATTCTATGGTGGTAGATAAAATTTGTTAATTCTAATTTTAGAAAGAGGTTTTTATATTGAAAAGAAATTATGAAGAAATAGAGATGTGGAAAGATGTTACAGAAAGCCAGTGGAATAGTTGGGAATGGCAGATGGCTAATAGAATTAAGACACTAGAACAATTAGAACAAGTTGTAAATCTCACTAAAGAAGAAAAAGATGGATTAAATGCTAGCCATAATAAATTAAAAATGGCAATAACTCCTTACTATGCAACTTTAATTGATATAGATGACTATAATTGCCCAATTAGGAGGCAAGCGATAATGACCATTCACGAAACAAAAGTTTCCAAACATGATAGCTCTGATCCCCTGCACGAAACTTTTGATTCTCCTGTCCCCGGACTTACACACAGGTATCCAGATAGAGTGCTTTTTCTTATTACTGAACAATGTTCGATGTACTGCAGGCATTGTACAAGGAGACGTTTTGCAGGACATGAAGACAAGTCGTTATCTACCAGCAACTTGTTAAAAGCCATTAAATATATAAAGGATCATAAGGAAGTAAGGGATGTACTCATATCAGGCGGGGATGCATTGTGTGTTTCAGATGAAAAACTTGAATTTATTTTACAAAAATTAAGGAAAATAGATCATGTTCAGATTATAAGAATTGGAACTAGGACTCCAGTTGTCATGCCACAAAGAATAACTGATAATCTCTGTAATATAATAAAAAAATACCATCCGGTGTGGATTAATACGCATTTTAATCATCCAAAAGAGATAACTGAAGATTCAATGCGAGCTTGCAGAATGTTAGCAGATGCTGGTATTCCATTAGGAAATCAGTCTGTGCTGTTAAAAAATATAAATGACTGCCCTTATATTATGAAAAGTCTTGTTCAGAAGCTGGTGATGAATAGAGTAAGACCATATTATATATATCAATGTGATTTATCAGAAGGAATTGAACATTTTAGAACTCCAGTTTCAGTTGGAATAGAAATTATTGAACTTTTACGTGGACATACTTCAGGATTTGCAGTACCCACTTTTGTTGTTGATGCTCCCGGTGGTGGAGGTAAAATACCTATTAATCCTCAGTATCTAGTTTCACAATCAAATGAGAAGTTAATACTTAGAAATTATGAAGGTGTACTATGCACTTATACTGAACCAGCTGATAAAAGTCATGAATGCATAAATTGTGGAATATGTAATGAATTCGAAAAACATGAGTATAAAGGGTTGGAAAAACTCTTTAGAGATGAAAGAGTTTGCTTAACTCCTAAAAGTAATTTCAGAATGAAAAGGAGGAAAGAATTTCTTGAAGCTAAATAAATGTAATTTATATAACAACTATTATACAAAGATAAACTGCACAAAAATATATGTAGATTATCCAAATAGACGCGTAAAGATAATTGATATTGATAGTATTTCATCTGAAACTTTAAAAAAAATAATTGATTTTTCAGTAGATGAAAATTTAGACAAAGTTATCTGCAATTGTGGTATGAAGTCTATTGAAATTTTTAAAGAAGCAGGATTTAAAATGGAAGGTGAAATTAATGGGTATTTTAATGGGAAAGATGCATTTTGTATGTCATATTTTTTAAGTAATAAAAGAAAAATTTCTAGTAATCTTCATATAGAAGAGCTGTTAGTGCAGCAGTGTTTGGGACTAAAAGATACTTTCACATATGATAGTAATAAAAATGAATATTTTATAAGAGATGCAGAAGAAAAGGATATTAAGGAAATGGTAAAACTATTTTCTGCAGTATTTTCAACCTATCCTTCACCAGTTTATAATGAAGAATATTTAATGGAAACTATGAATGGAAATGTTTTATATAAAGTGGCTGATTATAATGGTAAAATAGTTGGAATAGCTTCAGCAGATATGGACAAAGATAACTTAAATGCGGAAATAACTGATTGTGCTACTTATTCAGATTATAGAGGCAAAGGTATATTATCTAATATAATTTATTCCTTAGAACTAGATCTAAAAAAGAAAGGATATATTACTTTATATAGTCTATGTAGAGCAGTAAATCCAGGAATTAATATTGTATTAAGTAAACATAATTATAAATTTACAGGTAGATTAATAAATAATTGTAATATATGTGGTACTTTTGAGGATATGAATATTTGGATAAAAAATATCAGTATATAGTCATAAAGGAATCCCTAAAAATATAATGTGGTATAATATTTATAATGTAAAAAAGGAATTATGCCAAAGGAGATAATATGGAAATTACTAATTGGGTAAAAATTATATTGGATTCTCTTTATGACGGAGTTTTAATAGCAGATAAAGAATTTATAGTAAAATATATAAATCCTTCATATACAAGAATAACTAAAGTAGAAGACAAAGATATAATAGGGGAATCTTTGTTAGCTATAAGACCAGGGGCAAGGCTACCTCATGTAATAAGAAATGGAGAAAAGCAATTAAGAATACAAAGAAAAGAGGGCAATATAGAATATGTAGTTAATATGGCTCCTATTATAGAGAATGGACAAATAATTGGAGGAATATCAATTTTAAACGAAATTACCGATGTGTATAAACTTACAGAAGAATTAAATAAATCAAATATAACAATTCAAAGGCTTAAAAGACAAGTAAAAAGCATTGAACAAGCAAAATACAATTTTGATAATATTATATCTAAGGATGAAATTTCTATTGAAATGAAATCCTTAGCTGAAAAGATAGCAATCACTGATTCAAATGTGCTTATTACTGGAGAAAGTGGTACAGGAAAAGAATTATATGCAAGTTCAATACACAATGGAAGTTATCGGAAGGAAGGACCTTTTATTGCGGTAAATTGTGCATCTTTTGAAGGGAATTTGCTAGAAAGTGAGATCTTTGGATACGAAGAGGGAGCTTTCACAGGTGCAAGAAAGGGTGGAAAAATAGGATTATTTGAATTAGCTGACGGAGGTACCTTATTTTTAGACGAAGTATCTGAGATAGGGTATGGACTTCAGGCAAAACTTTTGAGAGTACTGCAGGAGGGGACTATAAGGCCTATAGGAGGCTTAAGAGAAAAAACTTTAAATGTTAGAATTATTGCAGCTACAAATAAGAAGCTTGAAAATATGATAACGGAAGGGAAATTTAGAGAAGACTTATATTACAGGGTGGCAGTAATCCCTATAAACATTCCCCCTCTAAGAGAGAGAAAAGAGGATATAAAACCTCTTGTAAAGCATTTTATAAATGAACTATCTAATAAAACTAGGAGATATGTAGAAATAACTAATGATGCAATGAATATGCTATTAAGCTATCCTTGGCCTGGTAATATTAGAGAACTTAAGAATACAATAGAGTTTGCTTCAAATATGACAGATGATTGTATTATTACGCCAGATAATCTTCCTAAGATAATTCAAAGGGAAGGAATAAAGAAAAATCTTGTTAAATTAAAATCTCTTGAAGAAGTTATAAGAGAAGCAGAGGCAAACGAGATAAGAAAGGCTATTCTTATTTATGGAGACACTGTAGAGGGAAAGAAAAAAGCAGCTGAAGCATTAGATATATCATTAGCTACCTTATATAATAAATTAAAGTAAACTAAAAAATAATATCAAAGATATTTCTAAAATGTTAGAAATTATGATATGAAGATTCTAATATTTTAGAATTCATATTAGCATAGAGGGATTAAATAATCCCTCTTATTTTATTTCATAATAATAGTTAAAGATTTATAAAAATTTAGAAAGTAAATATACATTTCTACATAATTTATGACTAGAAAGCAGGAAATAAGCTATTTTAAAGATCTTTTTTAATGATTAAACTTGGCATAGAGATTGCTAGTAATATTGTTAAAATTATAACTTTAAATTTTAAGGAGGTATTATTTATGTTAGCATTACTTGGATTTATTACAATTATAGCCTTATTAGCAGTTATCATGACTAAAAAGGCTACGCCGGTATTAGCATTAATAGTTATTCCAGTAATAACAGCTTTAATTGGCGGTTCTGGATTTCAAATCGGTAAGTTTATTACAGATGGAGTTAAGTCTATAGCACCTACAGGAACAATGTTTATTTTTGCTATACTATTCTTTGGCATCCTAACTGATGCTGGAACCTTTGACCCTATTATCAATAAGGTCCTTAAAGTGGTAGGTAAAGACCCTGTTAAAATCACAATAGGTACTGGAATATTGGCTATGCTTGTGCATTTAGATGGTTCAGGTGCAGTTACATTTCTAGTTACTGTGCCAGCTATGCTTCCTTTATATGATGCTCTTGGAATGAGAAGGACAACTTTAGCAACTGTAGTAGCACTGTCTGCTGGAGTTATGAACATTCTTCCATGGGGAGGACCAACAATAAGAGCAGCTACATCACTAAAGGTATCTGTTACAGAATTATTTAATCCTCTTCTTATACCTATTATTGTAGGAATTATATTTGTACTATTTGTAGATTATAGACTAGGTAAAATGGAAAAATCAAGAATTAGCCATGAAAATACAACTGATGTAAACGTTGATAGAAAAGTAGATGAAGAAAAGGCAAAGCTAGCTAGGCCTAAATTATTTATTGTAAATATTATCACTATTGTAGTAGCTATTGCTGTACTCATAAGTGATAAGCTTCCACCAACTGTTGTATTTATGATAGCTTTCTCAATTTCTATGATGATTAACTATCCAAGTGTGAAAGACCAAAGAGAAAGAGTTGATGCCCATGCAAAAGAAGCTCTTATGATGGCAAGTATACTTTTTGCAGCAGGTGCATTCATAGGAATTATGCAAAATTCAGGAATGATAAAAGAAATGGCAAGTGTCATGGTATCAATTATACCTGAATCTTTAGGAAGATATATAGCAATTATTACTGGTGTCATATCAATGCCAGCAAGCTTATTATTTGATCCAGATTCATTCTACTTTGGTATACTTCCAGTACTTTCAGAAGCAGCTAATGCCTTTGGAGTTTCTGGTGTAAATGTAGGTAGAGCAGCAATTCTAGGACAAATGACAACAGGATTTCCTATAAGCCCATTAACTGGCGCTACATTTTTACTTATAGGACTTACAGGAGTTGACCTTGGATAGCATCAAAAGAAAACTATTCCATATGCATTCGCGACTACTCTTGTAATGCTAATAGTAGCACTAATAGTAGGAGCAATTAAATTATAAAAACAAGATATTATCTAAAGAAATAAAAATAAAATTATTTAGGGAGGTTTGCTAAATGAAAACAATTCGTATAGGATCAGGAGCTGGATATGCTGGTGATAGGATAGAGCCAGCAGTAGAGCTTATGGAGAAAGGAAATTTAGATTATATAGCTTTTGAATGTTTAGCAGAAAGAACTATAGCTATAGCTCAAGAAGAAAAACTTAAAAACCCAGAGAAAGGTTATAATAATCTTTTAGAAAACCGTATGGAGAACGTGCTTCCATTATGTTCAGAAAAGCATATAAAAATTATAACTAATATGGGGGCTGCTAATCCTTATGCAGCAGTTAGGGCCATAAAAAGAATAGCTGAAGAAAAAGGAATTACAGGTTTAAAAATAGCAGCAGTGCTAGGAGATGATATCTTTGATTCTATAGATAAATACATGAATTATAATATTTTAGAATTAGGAGAAAAGTTAAAAACTTTAGAAGGTAAAATAGTTTCAGCTAATGCTTATTTAGGTGTAGATGGAATTGTAGAAGCCTTAAGAAATGGTGCAGATATTATAGTAACAGGACGTGTAGCAGACCCTGCTTTATTCCTTGCTCCTATTATATATGAGTTTGGATGGGATATTAATGATTATAACTTAATTGGAAAGGGCATAATGACAGGGCACTTGTTAGAATGTGCTGCTCAAGTATGTGGTGGATATTTTGCAGATCCTGGATATAAAGATGTTCCAGATGCATGGAATGTAGGCTTCCCAATAGCAGAAGTTAGTGAAAATGGAGATGTTGTTATAACAAAAGTTGAAGGTACAGGAGGATTAGTTAGCACTGCTACTTGTAAAGAACAAATAATTTATGAAATTCATGATCCATCAGCATATATTACTCCAGATGCAATAGCAGATTTTACAAAGATTACTATGGAACAAGTGGGTAAAGATAGAGTTCTTATTAAAGGAGCGACTGGAAGAGAGAAGACTGAGACCTTAAAGGTTAGTGTGGGATATATGGACTGCTTTATTGGTGAAGGTGAGATCAGCTATGGAGGTTCAGGTGCTTATGAAAGAGCTAAGTTAGCTGGAGAAATAGTTAAAAAAAGACTTGATTATATTGATGCAGATATAGAGGAACTTAGGATAGATTATATTGGATTAAACTCTTTATATAAAGACTATATAAGTGATTCTATGATAAATGACAGAATTCAATTAAGTGAAGTTAGATTAAGAGTATCAGGAAGAACAAAGGATAGAAAAAATGCTGAATTAATAGCAAATGAGGTAGAAGCTCTTTATACTAATGGACCATCCGGTGGTGGTGGAGCTATGAAGTCTGTAAAACAAATAGGTTCTATTGCGTCAATATTTGTACCACGTAATGATATTAAAATAGAAGTTGTTTATGAGGAGGTATAGTGATATGAAACTAAAAGAAATAGCACATTCAAGAACTGGAGATAAAGGTAATATATCGAATATATCTTTGATAGCATATAAAGAAGAAGACTATCAATTACTTCTAGAAAAAGTAACTCCTGAACGTGTGAAAGAATGGTTTAAAGACATCGTCATGGGAGAGGTAAAAAGATATGAACTTCCTAACCTTGGAGCCTTAAATTTTGTTATGGATAAAGCATTAGGTGGAGGTGTAACTAGATCATTAGCTATTGACAAGCATGGCAAGAGTCTTAGTTCAGCACTACTTGAAATGGAGATATAGATATATGGAAAAAATAAAAAATATAGAAGAGGCCTTGGAATATGCTAAAGATAATATGAGCATAATGATAGGCGGATTTCTAGGGGTTGGTACACCAGAGACATTAATTAATGGTTTAATAAAAAAAGGAGTTAAAAACCTAACCATTATTTCCAATGAT
>NZ_LHUR01000030.1 GCF_001263795.1 Clostridium homopropionicum DSM 5847 | reverse complement strand
AGTAAGACCCCTGAAAGACCATCAGGTTGATAGGTTAGAGGTGTAAGTGCAGTAATGTACTCAGCTGACTAATACTAATAGGTCGAGGACTTGATCAATATTAATTCACTGTGCAATTTTGAGAGAACAAAGTTCTTTCAAAGGAAACTCACTCAGCAGAGCTGAGGAGTACTGATTAATGACACTCTTGAGCAGAAGCTCATGAGTAGCCGACCATCACAAAATCGAAGATTTTGGATGTCTGGCTATCTGGTGGTTATGGCTTGAAGGTAACACCCGTTCCCATTCCGAACACGAAGGTTAAGCTTCAAAGCGCCGATGGTACTGCACTGGTGACGGTGTGGAAGAGTAGGTCGCCGCCGGGTTATATGATTCACTAGCTCAGTCGGTAGAGCACATGACTTTTAATCATGTTGTCCGGGGTTCGATTCCCCGGTGGATCACCAAAAACGCATCTTAATTATAAGGTGCGTTTTTTATTTTTATAATTATTATTGAGTATATTTATAAATTTTAATAAAATGAATAATAAGGATATTATATAATATTTCAATATATTAAAAGGAAGGAGATAATATGGACGGAGTACAGGAGGTTTTTCAAAATACTGTAGATAAGTTTTCTTTGCTAAGCAACAGATTAAATGAAAATACATTAAAATATATAGGTTTTGGTGTGGGTATTTTTTTAATATTTATGGTTATTAGAAAAATATTTACACGATATATCCTAAAAATTCTAATAAAGATATCTTCAAAAACAAAAACACAATTAAATACAAAGATTATTGAAGCATTTCAAGAACCAATTAGATCTGTTTTTATAGTAATAGGTTTTTATTTAGCTATATTGTTTTTTGGAAAGGGCTTCTACTATGATTTTTCTCAAAGTATATTAATAAAGCATATGATTAATTCAGTCTTAATAATATTAGCAGCTTGGGGATGTTTAAACTTAACTGAGGAACATTCGTTATTATACGAAGAACTTTCAGACAAATTTAATTTTAAACTTGATAAAATAGTATTCCCATTCTTATCAAAAATTTTAAAAATTACTATTGTAGCATTAGCTATAAGCGTTGTTTTAGATGAATGGGGATATAATGTAAATGGATTTATAGCTGGGCTTGGGATTGGAGGATTAGCTTTTGCCTTTGCAGCAAAAGATGCTCTTTCTAATGTCTTTGGAGGATTAATAATAATATTAGATAAACCTTTTTCTATAGGTGATTACATAAAAACTTCAAATGTTGAGGGAATAGTTGAAGATATAAACTTTAGAAGTACTAAGATTAGAGCTACAGATAAGGGACTAGTAACTGAGCCAAATTCAACTTTAGCAAATTCCACAATTATAAATTGGACAAAAAGAGATACTAGAAGATTAAATTTTAATATAGGAGTTACTTATGGAACTTCAAAAGAACAATTAAGAAATTGTATTAATAAAATAAAAGAAATGCTAATGGAAGATGAAAACATAGCTAAAGAAGGAATATTAGTAAATTTTGATAAGTTTGGGGTAAGTAGTCTTGATATTGTCATTAATTGTTTTACTAATACTGCAGATTGGGATAAATATTTGCAGATAAAAGAAGAAGTAAACTTTAAAATTATGGATATTTTAGAAAAAGAACATGTTTCTATGGCATTTCCAAGTAGTAGTATATATTTTGAAACGCCTCTAGCTAACATAAACAAAGGAGGTAATGATTAATATGTACAACTACAAAAAAATTAGAGTAATTTTGTTATGTATTTTACTGTCTGTAGTATTTTCGGCTTGTGGAAACGGGGCTTCTTCAGAGAAAGATGTAAAGTTAGTGGGAACTACTAAGAGTGATACTTCTCAAAGCGATACAAAAGAGGAGCAGGTAAAAAAGCAAGAGATAAATAATTCTAACAATCAAAAAGAGAGTACAAAAACAGAAGTTAACAAAACAGTTAAAGCAAGTTCTAGCTTAGAGCAAAAGGTTGCTATGCCTAAAATAGAATACAAACTTTCAAATAAAATCATAGTACTAGATCCAGGTCATGCAGCAAAAGCTGATTTAGATAAAGAACCTATGGCTCCAAACTCTAAAACTTTAAAATACAAACAAACAGGTGGTGCTGAGGGAGTAAGTACTAAAACACCTGAATATAAGATTAATATGAATGTGGCGCTAAAATTAAAGAATTATTTAGAGCAAAAAGGCTTCAAAGTTATAATGACTAAGACAGATAATAACAAGACCATTAGTAATATAGAGCGAGCTGAAATAGGAAATGAAGCAGGAGCTGCATTAGTTATTAGAATACATGCAGATTCATCTGACAATAAGTCAGCTAGAGGAGCGTCTATGTTAGTGCCATCTAATAATGAAAATACAAAGGGTATTTACAAACAAAGTAAATCTTTTGGACAAGCTATATTTGCAACATTAATTAATGAAGTTGGTATGAAAGATAGGGGAGTTATAGAAAGAAGTGATATGACAGGCTTTAATTGGTCTAAAGTTCCAGTAATATTAGTTGAGATGGGATTTTTATCAAATAGTGAAGAGGATAAGATGTTAAGTGATCAAGGATATCAAGATAAAATTGCAAAAGCTATTGCAAAAGGTGTGGCAGCATTAGAGAAATAGCAGTATAAATTTACATGCCTAGATGAAAATATTTTTAATTAAAAAGTAAAAAAGCCGCGAAGTAATTCAGGGGGGAGTTAGCAACGCGGCTTTTTTTATTTAGTTTTCATTTACAGTATTGACATATATAAATAAAATATACATCAATTAATAAATATTTATTAAATTTTTAGGATAATTTATTGATGAGGGTTTAATTATAAGATTATATTGTATAATTAGGAATGTGTACTTGTGAATTGTGGGAGGAAAATATGGATAGTAAAGAGTTGCTAAAGGAATTATGCCTAGATCATGCACCTAGTGGAAGAGAATATATGCTCTATTCAATAATTAAAGAAGCTTTCAAGGGGTTTGGAGATATTTACATAGATAAGATGAACAATATAGTTATACATAAAAAAGGACAGGGACAAGGAAGTATAATGCTTTCCGCACATGCAGATGAAATATTTTTGATTGTAACTGAAATATGCAATAATGGTATTTTGAGATTCAAGGGAGTTGGGGTGGATCCAAAAGCATTAATTTCTCAAGAAGTAGTTATTCATGGAAAAGAAGAGATTACTGGAATTATTCAAGGAGATCTTAATGATTCAGGAAGCAAATCTATACAAGGTGGTAATTTATTTATTGATACTGGATACCCTAGAGAATTTTTAGAAGATAAGATTAAATTAGGAGATTTTGTTACACTTAAAGGAGAATTTATGGAGCTGTTAAATAACAATGTTTCCTGTAAAACTACAGATGATAGGGCAGGAATTGTTGCTTTATATGAATGTGCCAAGGAACTGAAAGAGCATAAACATGATTTGGATATTTATTTTGTATGCTCTTGTCAGGAAGAAGTAGGGCATAGGGGAGCAAAAATGATTAGTTATAGTATAATGCCAGATATAGGTATAGCAATAGATACAACCTTCGATAGTGGTATTATGGGAGATAAAAATAGGGAAAATATTTTAGGAAATGGACCTATTATTTGCGTTGGACCAAATTTGCATCCAAAGTTAAACCAAAGGCTTATGAAGGTAGGGAGAGAATATAAAATTACTTACGGGGTAGAAGTTGAGCCAGGTAACACAGGAACTGATGCTTGGGATATTCAAATTACTGGTTCAGGAATACCAGCATTACTAATATCTATTCCTACGAAATATTTACATACCAGAGTAGAAGTAATTAACACTGAGGATATTAAGAATACAGGAAGACTTATTGCCTCATTTATAAAAAGTATTAAAAGTAATGAACTGGAGGAGATTTTATGCTTCTAAAAAAATTATGTGATGCCAATGCTCCTTCAGGGTATGAAGGAGAAGTTAGAGATATAATTAAAAAAGAGATTGAAGAATATGTAGACGATATTGTAGTTGATAGAATGGGAAATATAATAGGTCACAAAAAAGGTAATGGCAAAAGAGTAGTAGTAGATGTTTTTATGGATGAGCCAGGTTTTATTATTACTGGATATAATGAGGACGGAACTTTAAAATTTGACCTACTGGGCTCACTAGATACTGAAATAATACCTTGTAAGACAGTATACATAGGGAAAGACAAAATTAACGGAGTAATTGGAATTAAGCCAATACACCTTCAAGGAAAAGCCGAAAGAGAAAAAATATATGATGTAAATCAATTATGCATAGATATAGGTGCCAATTCTAAAGAAGAGGCTAAAAAAATTATACCTTTAGGAGAATATGCAGTTTTTACTTCTCAGTTTGAAAGCTTTGGGGAAGGACTATTTAAAGGGAAAGCACTTAGCAGCAGATTAGGCTGCAGCATTCTATTAGAATTATTAAAAGAAGAATATAATTGTGATTTTTATGGAGTTTTTTCTGTACAAGGAGAGCTAAAAGGCAGGGGATCATATGTTTCAGCTTATAATATCAATCCAGAGTTAGTTATCGCAGTAAAGGGAAGTGAAATTAGTAAGGAGAACAAAAGAGAAATGGAAATCTCTAAAGTGCCAATTATTTCTATGATGAGTCAAGAAGAAGTTCTAAGCCCTAATATAATTATGGATATGAAAGCTGTTGCTGTAAAAAACAATATTCCTCATGAAATAGGGAAATGCAATACTGAAAATGGCGTACTAGGTTCTTATTCTATGTCAGCTGAGGGAACAGAAATAGCAGAAATTATTATACCTTGCAAGTATGCTAATACATCAATAGGAGTATGTAGTTTAGAGGATTATAAGAATGCTTTTAATTTAATAAATGAATTTTTAAAATCTTTATAATTGGGGGGATTATCTTGGAGACTTGGGAATTTTATTTTATGATGGGAACGGGAATATATCTAACATTACTAGGTGGATTAATGTATAAAGGACATAAAAAATATGCCAGTAGTGCAGTAGGTATCTATAATATAATTATGGGTATTTTATCTATTATAGCAGGTATTATTGGAAAGAATATAGGCACCATTGGGGAGAAAATATTTTTTTCTTTTATGGTTTTGCTAATGGTATCTTTTATAGGATTTTCAATATTAAATTTACTTACAAAGAAAAGATAATATATATTTATTGAGAGGATAAAATACATGGATAAGTTAATACAAAGGTTGTTAAGTTCTTTTGGGGTATGCAGTGGTGAAAGCAATATAAGAGAGGAAATAAAAAAAGAGATAGAGGAAATTTTTAAGGCTAAGGAGACAAATGCAGTTATTGAAGAGGATAGAGTAGGAAATTTAGTCGTTAAAGCTGGTTCAGGAAAGGAAAAACTAATGCTTTGTACTCATATGGATAATCCAGGCTTTATTGTTACAGAAGTAGAGAAAAGTGGTTTTGTTAGAGTTTATCCTATAGGTAGTGTTAAGCCGGAAAAGTTAGTAAGAAGCCTTGTAAAATTTAATAACAAAATTCTTGGAAGATTAGATTCTTTTAAGAGTAATCCATCTAAGGATGATTTTTTCGTTGATTTAGGAGTAAGCAACAGTCAAACAGCCTTAAGGCAAATTGAAAAAGGGCATTTAGGAGAGTTAATAGGTAATTTACTAGAGAACAACGGAATACTTATGGGTGCAAATTTACATAATAAATTAGCTTGCTACATTTTAATTGAAACTATTAGAAAAATAGATATAAGTAAGCTTAATAAAGAGGTATACTTTGTCTTTTCAGTGTCAGGAGAAAATGGATATAAAGGTGCAAGAACTGCAGCTTTTAATATTAAGCCAGATAAAGCAATAGTACTATCTTCAATAGAAGCGGAAGATTATCTATGCGGCAATGGAGATATAGAACTTAGCAATGGGCCAGTTTTATCTATTTTTGATAAAAGCTTAGTAATTCATAAAGCTGCTAAAGAAATTATAGAAAAAACCGCTGGTAAGGAAAATATAAAGCTTCAGTATAGCTTTAGCGACGAAAAAAATGAGGGCGGTGTTATACATAAGGAAGTAGGAGGCATTATAACTGCTATGCTAGGAATCCCTTGCAGATATATGTATACATCAGAGGAGATTATAGCCTTAAAGGATATTAATGATGCTATAAAGCTTTTAAGTTCTATATTAATTTAATAATTATAAGCCTTGAAGTTATATTGTCTTCAAGGCTTCTTTTAGTTTTAGCCAATCCTCTTCATAGGCAATTTTAAAATTAGGATCTCTATTATAGGTTAGAGAAGAAGGGTGATACATAGGAAAAATGTTTTTATTTAATGTTTCGTTAAAAAATAATTTCCCATGACATTCTCCAATGCTCTGAAATTCTGTAAGTCTTTTTAGAGGAACATTTCCTAAGGTTATTATTATTTTAGGATTAACTAGTGATATTTCTTCATCTAATACCTCTTTAAAAAGATTTACCTCAGAAGTTTTAGGAGGTCTATTACTTATTGATATTTTGCCGGTTTTTCCAACTTTCTTTTTTATTGGACGAAAGAAACAAGTATTAGTTATTCTAACTTTATCACGAGAGAGACCTATTAAGTTCAAGTAACCTTCAAAAGTTTCCCCAGCCATTCCAACGAAGGGCTTTCCTTGCTCAACTTCTGTTTTCCCAGGTGCTTCACCAACAAAGAGGATATCACAAGGCACAGGACCATCTCCGGTAATCCATCCACCAATTTCTTCAGGATTATAATTTTCCGATATATTTTTAATTTTTAACTTCAAATCTTCTAAGGAATTTATTTTAAAAACCTCCCTTATAAAACAATAAATTATTGCAATAAATATAGTATATACTTTTTTATGATATATTAAAACCTACTATTTGATATATTGTATCGATACATTAGCAAAAAAATTTTTCTTGATGATATAATAATTATTAAAATTTATAGAAATGGTGGCGATGTTGATGAGTATCCCTATGATTATGACTCCTGGACCAACCTCAGTTAGGGAAAATGTAAGGCTTGCAAGAGCTATAGAAACAACAAATCCTGATCTGGATTTAGAGTTTTATGATTTTTATAAAGAAACTTGTGATAAAGTGGGAGAATTTTTAAAAACAAAAAATAGCGTAAGAATATTAAGCGGAGAAGGTATATTAGGACTTGAAGCAGCTTGCGCATCACTTACTGAAGCTGGTGATAGGGTATTAGTTTTGGATAATGGGGTTTTTGGAAAAGGCTTTGGTGATTTTGTTAAAATGTATGGTGGGGAGCCTATATATTTTAAAGGTGATAGAAGAGAAGCAATAAACATTGATGAATTAAAAAGCTTTCTTAAAAAGGATAGTAATTTTAAGTATGCTACAATAGTACACTGTGATACTCCATCTGGTGTTTTAAATCCTGTTCAGGATATTTGTCCATTGTTAAAGGAGAAGGGAATTCTTACAGTAGTTGACAGTGTTTCAGCTATGGGTGGAGAAGAGTTAAAAGTAGATTCCTGGAATATAGATGTTGCTCTTGGAGCATCACAAAAATGTTTGTCAGCGCCAACTGGACTTAGTTTTTTAAGCATTAGTGATGAAGCCTTCAGTGCTATGGAGAACAGGAAAACTCCAATAGGATCTTTTTACTGTAACTTACTAGTGTGGAAGGATTATTACGAGAAAAAATGGTTTCCTTACACACCTCCTATTAGTGATATAGTTGGGCTAAGGAAAGCTGTAGATAACATTTTAGAGGACAAGAGAATACTTCAGAGACATGAAAGCATTGCAAATGCTTTAAGAAATGCCATTACAAAGGCGGGCTTAAATTTATACACAAGAAATGGATATTCAAATACTGTAACAGTAATAGAAGTTCCAGAAGGCATTAACTCAAAGCAGTTAACTGATTATATATTAAAGGAATTTAATCTAATGATAGCAGGCTCTTTTGATTTTCTTGAGGGAAAAGTTATAAGAATAGGGAACATGGGAGAAAATGCAACAAAGGAAAAAGTAATATATACATTGAATGCTCTACAAAGTGCACTTGAATACTATAAAATTAATTTAAAAGCCAATATGGCAAAGGAGTTTATTCAGAATTTAAAAATAAATTATTAATGTTTAATTTTCTATTAATAAGTTTCTTCCTTTTATGTTATAATTATATTTGTTTGAAAAACTGGTAATATAAAAGAGGAGAAACATTATGAAGGAACAAATAGATCTTGAAGCTATAAAGAAAGAATTATATAACCAAATAAAAGCAAGAAAAGCAAATTGCTTTCACAGTATGGATCCAAGGTTTATAGATTATATCCCTGGAAAAAGTTTAACCATAGGATTTCCTGTAAAGGAAACATATTTAAATCCTGCTAGGGGAATGCAGGGAGGATTAATTACTGCAGCCTTTGACAATGTATTTGGAGCCCTATGTCATTTTGAAAGTAAAGAGGAAGCTATTGCAACTATAGATATAAGTACTACTTATCAAAGACCAATTACTATGGGAGATGAGCTTATTGTTAACGTTGGGATAAAATCAATGGGAAAAACAATAGTACATATGTGTGGAGAGGCATATAATAAAGAAGGAAAATTAGTAGCTACAAGTACTACTAACTTCATACTATTAAAAAACAAAAATAAGTAATTAAACTACGCAGAGTATATAAGCTCTGCGTTTATTTTTTATAAAAATATTTAAATAAAATTTGGAAATAATATTGACAAGCGAGTGTTAGTGTATTATATTGGTAGTACACTAATACATTATAGCGATTTAAAACAAATGTTGCAAATAACGGAGGTGGAATATGAGTATTGTATTTGATGATAAGACTCCAATATACATCCAAATAATGAATATAATTAAAAAGCAAATTATTTCTAAACAATTAAAAGGAGGAGACAAATTGGCTTCTGTAAGAGATTTATCAGCAGAATATAAGGTTAATCCTAATACAATTCAAAGAGCATATAAAGAACTTGAAAGAGGGGGCTTTGCTTATACTCAAAGAGGAATGGGAACATTTATAACGGAAGATGAAAAGATAATATATAAATTAAAGAAAGATACTGCAAAGGGTGCAATGGACACATTCATAGAAGAAATGAAAAATTTAGGTTTTACTAATGATGAGATAATAGAAATGGTTACTGGTAATTTAAAAGAGGAGGAATAGACATGAGCTCAGTTTTAGAGGCTAAAAACCTAACAAAAAACTATTTTACGAAGAAAGCGTTAAAAGATATTAGCTTAAGCATAGAAAAAGGAAAGATTTTAGGTTTCTTAGGACCTAATGGAAGTGGGAAAACAACTTTTATAAAAATAGTTGCAGGAATATTAAGACAAAGTAGTGGAGAGATATTTATTGAAGGTGCTAAGCCAGGAGTAAAAACTAAAGCTATGGTCTCATACCTTCCAGACAAAAATTATCTTTTTAAATGGATGAAGATAAAAGATGCAGTAGAATTTTTTAAAGATTTTTATGAGGATTTTGATGAAAAAAGATGCAAGGAATTATTAGAATTTATGAATTTAGATGAAGAGAGCAAAGTAACATCTTTATCTAAAGGTATGATGGAAAAGTTAAATTTAACTCTTGTATTGTCTAGAAAGGCTAAGCTATATATATTAGATGAACCTCTAGCTGGAGTTGATCCAGTAGCAAGAGAAAAAATCCTGGATGCAATTATTAAGAATTATAATGAGGATAGTTCAATGATAATAACTACACATCTTGTAAAAGATATTGAAAGAATATTCGATGACGTAGCCTTTATAAAGGATGGAGAGATAGTGCTTTCTGGAAATGCGGAAGATTTAAGACTTCAAAAGGGAAAGTCTATTGATGAGTTATTTAGGGAGTTATTTAGGGAGGTATTTGAATAATGGGAAGATTAATTAAATATGAAATTAAAGGTAACTATAAATTATTTGGAGGATTATTTATAATAATTGCATTACTGAATGTTCTATTATTAACAAGAATAAATAAATGGAGTGAGCAATCAATTATTGGACTTTTTTCTGTAATATCTATTACTGTTATGGTAGTTACATTAATATTTGTAATTAACTCTTTTAGAAATGATCTATATGAAGATACAGGATATTTAACTTTTACACTACCTGTAAGTGGAAATAAAATTTTAGGTTCAAAAATTATTACAGGAGTTCTATGGTTTAGTGTAGCTGGATTGATATTCTTTATATTCTTGAAAATTTTGATAGGGATGTTGTTTGATATAAATGTTTTGGAAAGAATAAACCTATACTTCAATGTTAAAGGAATATTTACATTAGGAATTTTATTTGGGCTTGTAAATTTAATAATGCTGCTTCTAATGATATATTTTTCTATAACATTAACAAAGGTAGCTTTTAAAGGTAAAAAAATGAGTAAGCTATTAGGATTTATAACATTTATAGTATTGAATGCAGCAATATTTTATATAGAATACAAACTAATTAATATATTTCCGCAAACAATAGATTTTTCATTAGATTTTCTAAAAGGTTCACAAGGAAGTTTAATTGGACCTTCAAATGTTGATAATCAAGCTATGTTTTCTATTAATAATTCTCAGCTAAATGTAAATATAGCATCTCTAATATATAATATTTTAGTATATATAGGACTATTTAAAGGCACAGGATACCTTATGGATAATAAAATTAATATTTAGTAAAATTAAAGGCTAAGTTTTCTTAGTCTTTTGATTTTTTTGATATTTATGTTAATATATTCTATATGAGTATAAGGAGGGATGTAATGAGAAGTTTATTTATTAATAATAAGAGTGAGATAAGATCGGGTTTTAAAATAATTTTGTTTTTCTTTTTTTATTTTCTTATAACATTAATTTCTTTTCCCATGCTTTTAACTATTGTTGCTTTAATTATGGCAGAGGGTAATTTTAATATATTTGGACAATATTATACTGAAGCACAAAATTACCTGCTTAGTAGTCAAATAGATATTGTATGGATGATCATAAGTAAAAGCTTCGACTTAGCTAGTATATTAGTTATTATATTTATTTTCTTAAAGTTATCTAATAAAAAATTTAAAGAAATAGGATTAGTATCAATAAAGGAAAATTACAGAAAATTTTTATGGGGGTCAGCTATTGGGGCTGCATCTATGACAGTTATATTTTTTTGTTTACTTATATCCAATAACGCTACTTTAGAGAATTCATTGCTTCAACCTAATTTTACAATTAACGTATTTTGGGGAATAATTCTATATATAGTTGTATCCTTAAGTGAGGAGATAATGTGTAGGGGATATATACAAACTACACTATATCAGATGAGAATGCCATACCTAGCAGCAGTTATTTCTTCAACAATATTTGCATTTCTTCACTTAGGAAATCCTAATGTAAAAATATTAGGGATAGTAAATATTTTTTTCATTGGACTATTATTATCATATATGTACATAAGGACGAAAAATCTATGGATGCCTATAGGATATCACTTTACTTGGAATTATTTCCAAGGGAATATTTATGGATTCCCTGTTAGTGGAACAACTCAATCAATAGGTATATATAATATTGATACAATTAAAGAAAACATTATAACAGGTGGAAGCTTTGGGCCTGAAGCAGGAATTTTAGCTACTATTGTAATAAGCATAAGCTTTGTTATTATAAAAGGATTTACTAAGAAATAAAGAAATATTTAGCATATACTTTACCTGGAGTGTCAGCATGTGAAAAATAAAGGAATACATATAAATTTAAAGAAAATAAGATTTATTTCGATGTAAAGCACAATAATAATTCTACTAATACAAAGTAGTTTTGATAAGATACTACTTGTCGTTGCGAGAGCGACACAAAATAATCTCTAATCACCAATCGCTAGTTGCTAGAAGAAACTTTGCAAAAGTAGAGATTAGAGATTAGAGAATAGAGATTAGAAATTAATAAAAAAAGTATTGACAAACAAAAGTAAAATTGATATACTAAATAAGCTGTCTGATGATGGCGAAATGAATGGTCTTTGAAAATTAAACAGAATTAAGGTAAATAAATGCCAGTCAATAAATTTGAGAACAGATTAAACTTTTAAATTGAGAGTTTGATCCTGGCTCAGGACGAACGCTGGCGGCGTGCCTAACACATGCAAGTCGAGCGAGGGGAGTTCTTCGGAACAAACCTAGCGGCGGACGGGTGAGTAACACGTGGGC
>NZ_LHUR01000029.1 GCF_001263795.1 Clostridium homopropionicum DSM 5847 | reverse complement strand
GAATAATGCCCGTATGTGAGCTTATTAAGAAAATTAATCTTAAGCTTAGAGGGCACTACCAGTATTATGGTGTAACTGATAATACAAGAAGTGTGAAAAGTTATCAAAATACAGTTAAATATCTGCTCTTTAAATGGCTAAATAGAAGAAGTCAAAAGAGGAGTTATACTCTAGAATCATTTTATAATGGTCTACTTAAAACTTTTCCACTATTAGAACCGACAATAAGCGTTAGCTTATTCTATATATGATTTGAAATATGATGTGAAAAGCCGTATGCCTTAATAGGGCACGTACGGTTTTGTAGAGGAGCTTGGGCGGTGACGCTCTTGTTTACTCAAGAATAAGGAGGAAGTTTTTGTGAAAGAGCAGATTATAAACTTATTGAAAGAGAATGAAAATAGTTTTGTATCAGGAGAAAAAATAAGTGAAGCCTTAGGAGTTACAAGGGCAGCTATTTGGAAATATATAAAGCGATTAAAGGAAGAGGGCTATAATATTGAATCTGTATCTAGAAAGGGATATAAGCTAACAAATTCTCCAGATAGATTGACTTTTCAAGAAATAGCACCGAATTTAAAAACAAAATTTATGGGTAGAAAAATTATATATTTAGAATCTATAGACTCTACTAATGATGAAGCTAAAAAATTAGCTGCTAAAGGAGAAAAGGAAGGTACTGTAGTTATTAGTGAAGAGCAAACTATGGGTAGAGGACGACTTGGACGAAACTGGGTTTCACCAAAATATAAGGGCATATGGATGTCTATAATACTAAGACCAGAAGTGGATCCAATACATATGGCAAAAGTAACTCAAATAGGTGCTGCAGCTGTTTGCAGAGCTGCTTTACAAATGGGCATTAAAACTCTTATTAAGTGGCCTAATGATATAGTTCTAAATGGGAAAAAGCTCTGTGGAATATTAACGGAGATGAGTGCAGAATTAAATAGAGTTAATTATGCAGTAATAGGAATAGGTATAAATGCTAATACAGAGGAAGAAGATTTCCAAGAGGACATTAGAAATGTTGCTACCTCAATTAAAATTGAGCAAGGACATGATATAAAAAGAAAAGAACTTGTAGCAAATATATTAAATAATTTTGAAGAGTTATACGAAGAGTTTTTAGATAATGGCAATATTGAAAGTTCAATAAAGGTATGCAAAGAAAACTCCGCTTTAATAGGTAATCAAATTAAAATAATTGAAAAGGGAAGTAGTGTAAAAGCAAAGGCCTTAGATTTGACTAATGAAGGAAAACTAGTAGTTCAATTTGAAAACGGTAAGGTAGAAGAAATAATCTCTGGAGAGGTTTCTGTTAGAGGAATTTTTGGGTATATATAAGGAGCATAAAGATATATGCTCCTTATATGTTACTCTAGCAAAATAGAACTAATTTGCTGAATTAGTAAGTTTTCAGTATTTGATTTTTTAAAATAGGTACAACCCTTACTCCTATAATAGAAGTAACGATACATTTCACTAAATCTCCAGGAATAAATAAGATAAAACCACTTTTTAATGCTGCCATAAAGGTTATAGAAGAATGTGATATATATTTAAGTATAATATATAAATATGGTACTCCAATAGAATACATAGCTAAAAGCCCTAATAAGCAAGCAAGCATTAGATTTTGAAAGTTAGAACTTTTATAAGTTTCTACAACTTTACCAATTATATAAGCGGATATTATAAAACCAATTAAATATCCAAAAGTAGGTTCAAATATATATGAAGGTCCTGAAGGTTTTGTAAACACAGGAGCGCCTACAAGTCCAAGAGCAACATATATAATTTGAGAAGCTGCACCAAGCTTTGAACCTAAAAGTATTCCTGCTAGAGCTGTGAAGAAAAATTGCAGGGTAATAGGAGCCGGAGTAAATGGAATTTTTATAAAGGCACCAATGGCAGTTAATGCAGTAAATAAAGAAACTAAAATCATATCTTTTGTTGTTATTTTCATAAGTAAATCACCTCGAATATTATTGTAAACCAGTACTCTAAAAATAGTTTACAATAATGATGCTACTATTGTCAATACTTAAATAAAAGAATATGTTTTAGATTGTTGTTGATAATATATTAAATTATTAATGGAAGCCAGGTAGCTAGCTTCCATTATCATAAATTCCATAAATAGATTATTTATTTTTTATTATAAATCCTAAAAGTATAGAATTTAATACATTAGGTTTTTCAAAAATAGTAACATGACCGGAACTTGGGATAATAGCAAATTCAGAATTAGAAATATTATCAGCCATTATCTTTGAGAATTTTCTAGGTTTCAAAATATCCTCTTCTCCGCAAACAATGAGAGCAGGGCATTTTATTTTGTTTAGCTCATTAGTCATATAAACATCATCTCTAAAAGTTTCATAAAGAATTACTTGTCCTTCAAAATAGTCTTTAGATACTGATTTTAAAGCAGTGGCTCTTTCTTTTAGCATAGCCAAGTTTTCTTTTATAAAGTCATTCCCGTAAATTGAAGGCATCATGCCAAAAAAGAACTTTTCACCATCCTTACTCTCTGCAAGGGCTTTCCAACCTTCAACAAAATATTTTAAAACCTCATCTAATTCACTTACAGAATCTATTACTGAAATGCTCTTTACATATTCAGGATAATCCATGGCAAATCTCATAGCAACTTCTCCGCCATAAGAAGTACCTACAATATGTACCTTTTTAATGCCTAAGCTATCCATTAGCTCTTTTGCTTCCTTAGCATGTTCTTTGAAACTGTAAGGACCTTTTGGTTTTTCGGACATAAGCTGACCTTTAAAGTCATGCAGTAATATCTTAAAGCCCAATTTTTCGAATACTGGTACTTGAAAAGCCCAGCTACTTGTAGAAGCCATAACGCCGTTAAAAAAAGCCACGGTTTCATCTGCTTCTAGATTCCCCTTAAGTTCATAAAATAAATTTACCCCGTTGATAGATTGATAAGGCATAACATAAACCTCCCATAAAATTAAAATGAAATTTATCTAACTTGACCTTCTCCATATATTATATATTTCGAAGAAGTAAGTTCTTTTAAGCCCATTGGCCCTCTTGCGTGCAATTTTTGTGTACTTATACCTATTTCTGCACCAAAGCCAAATTCTGATCCATCAGTAAAGCGAGTTGAAGCATTTACATATACAGCGGCAGCATCCACTTCATTTAAGAATCTTTGAGAATTGGCATAATTATTTGTAAGTATTGATTCAGAGTGCTTAGAGCTGTATCTATATATATGCTCTATAGCATCATCTAGAGAATCTACTACTTTAACTGCTAGGATTAAGTCTAGGAACTCTGTTTCATAATCTTCCTCAGTAGCAGCTTTGCAGGTTATTATGCTTTGAGTAACTTGGCAGCCTCTTAACTCTACACCAAGTGATCCTAGAACCTTTGCAACTTCAGGAAGGAATTTTTCAGCTACATCCTTATGAACTAATAAGGTTTCTATTGTGTTACAAACAGCAGGTCTTTGAGTTTTAGCATTTACAGTAATATCTATAGCTCTTGCTAAATCTGCAGAGTCATCAACATATAAGTGGCAGTTTCCAACTCCTGTTTCAATTACAGGTACAGTTGAATTTTGCACAACAGTGTTAATAAGGCCTGCTCCACCTCTTGGAATAATTACATCAATATATTTATTAAGCTTTAACATTACATTTACAGCATCTCTATCTGTATTTTCTATAAGACTAACTGCACCCTGTGGTAGACCGGCTTTTTCTCCAGCTTCTGAAATTATTCTTGCAACTGTTTTATTTGAGTTTATAGCTTCAGAGCCACCTCTTAGAATAACTGCATTTCCTGATTTAATGCAAAGAGCAGCAGCATCTACAGTTACATTAGGTCTAGCTTCATATATTATTCCTATAACACCTAAAGGAACTCTAACTTGAGCTATTTTTAAATTGTTAGGTCTTTTCCACATTCTAAGAGCTTCTCCAATTGGATCATCCAAAGAAGCTACGTCTCTTAGACCTTGAGCCATGGCTTCAATTCTTTTTTTATCTAGCATAAGTCTATCTAGTAGAGAATCGGATAAGCCTTTTTCTTTTCCAAAGGACATATCAACACCATTAGCTTCAATAATAGTGTCCATATTACTTATTAATGCATCAGCCATTGCCAGTAGTGCATTATTTTTAGTGTCAGTATTTAATATAGCCATTTTTCTAGCTGCAGTTTTTGCAAGACTTGCTTTTTCGATAACATATTCCTTTATATCCATAATATGAAATTTCCTCCTAATTTAATATTACCATATTATTTGTGTGTATTACCACATCATAATTTTTATAGCCCAGCTTTTTTTCTATGTCACAAGAATTCAAACCTTTTATAGCATCTATTTCAGAAGAATTATAATTTGTTATACCGTGAGCAATTTCTTCTTCCTTGGAATTTAAAATAGATACTACCGAGCCTTCAGAAAAAGTACCTTGAACAGAAAGTATTCCTTTTGGCAGAAGACTCTTATGAGATTTTAATAATGCTTTTTCAGCACCATTATCAATAATTATATTTCCATTTGGCTTTGTTCCAAATGCCATCCAGTGTTTTTTAGCCTTTAGGGGCCTGTTTTGTGCTTCAAAGAATGTACCTATCTCTTTACCATCTAGTATTTCTTTAATTACATTAGGAGCATCCCCATTAACTATGATCATTGAGGAAGCTGAAGAAGTTGCTATTTTAGCCGCATGAATTTTAGTTATCATTCCACCAGTTCCAAGGGAACTGCCAGCATCACCAGCTGAGGCGATTATTTCCTCGGTAATTTCTTTTACATGACTAATAAATTTTGCCTCTGGATTTAATTTTGGATTAGAATCATATAGTCCATCTATATCAGTAAGTAATATTAGTAAATCTGCATTTACAAGACTAGCAACCATAGCAGATAAAGTATCATTATCTCCGAATTTTATTTCATCTACCACAATAGCATCATTCTCGTTTACTATAGGTATAACCCCTTGTTCAAGTAGAGCATAAAAGGTATTAGTTGCATTTAAATATCTCATTCTATGAGATATATCTTCTCTAGTGAGAAGTATTTGGGCAACGATTTTTCCATATTCAGAAAAAAGTTTTTCATACATATGAAGTAAAATTCCTTGACCAACAGCAGCACAAGCTTGCTTTTCGGGAATGGTTTTGGGTTTTTCTTTAAGCCCAAGCTTACCTACACCAGTTGCTATAGCCCCAGATGATACTAGTATGACCTCAATTCCACGATTATGAGCATCTGAAAACTGCCTTACTAAATTTTCAATTCTGCTTAAGTTAAGCAGCCCGGTTGAATGTGTTAAAGTAGAAGAACCAACCTTAACTACAATCCTTTTTACGTTTTTTAAGTATTCAAGTCTAGAATTATTCATGTTTTTATCAACTGTTAAACAGTTTTGCCCCCTTTTTCTATTAAATTAGACAATAAATTAATTATTTTTAGGGTAAAAGGTGTATAATAAGTATATTGTTAATTTAACAAATTATATCACAAAAGTAATATTGAATTCAATTTAATAGGGGGCTATATGATATGAAAATAGGATTTATCGGCTGTGGAAACATGGCAAGTGCAATGATCAAGGGGATAGTGAAATCTAATTTAATTGAAGGAAAAAACATAATTGCTGGCGATCCAGATAAAGCTAAGCTAGAAAAGATTAAAGAGGAAACTAATATATTAATAGGAAAGAATAATATTGATGTAGTAAAGAATTCAGATATACTTTTCTTATCTGTAAAGCCAAATAAATATAAAGATGTAATAAGTGAAATAAAAGAAAGCATAAATGAAAATACTATAATTGTAACTATAGCTGCAGGTATAACCATAGAGAATTCTGAAAGCTTTTTAGGAAGTAAGGAAAGAAAGATAGTAAGAGTAATGCCTAATACTCCAGCTTTGGTAGGAGAAGGTATGAGTGCTTTATGTCCTAACAAAAATGTAACAAATGAAGAATTAGAAGAAATAAAAAAGATATTTAAGTGCTTCAGTAAGGTTGAAGTAATTGAAGAAGTACACATGGACACTGTTACTGCACTTACAGGCTCTTCTCCAGCATATGTTTTTATGTTCATTGAAGCTTTAGCAGATGGAGCTGTTTTAAAGGGGCTTCCAAGAGATAAAGCATACAAAATGGCAGCTCAGGCAGTTTACGGTTCAGCAAAAATGGTATTAGAGACAGGTAAACATCCTGGAAGCTTAAAGGATGATGTTTGTTCACCTGGAGGTACTACTATTGAAGCTGTATTTGTTCTTGAAAAAGGCGGAATGAGAGCAGCAGTTATAGAGGCTATGGAAAAATGTGTAGATAAAGCAAAAAACATGAACAAATAAAAATGGAAATTGTATAATTTGATACGATACGAATGTTTAACAGAAACATCATTTAATAATTCGTATTCAATATTGACTAAATAATAGAGCTTTGATACTATGTATAGGGAGGGGATGAATATTGAAAAATATTTATGATGTCATAATAATTGGAGCAGGCCCAGCAGGTATTTTTACTGCTCTAGAAGTTACAAAGTTGAATCCAGAATTAGATGTTTTGATAATAGATAAAGGAAGAAGTATTGAAAAAAGAAAGTGCCCAGCAAGAGATACAGGAAAATGTGTAAACTGTAATCCATGCGGAATTACCTTTGGATGGTCAGGAGCTGGAGCTTTTTCAGATGGGAAGCTTTCTCTTAGCCCAGAGGTAGGTGGAAGAATTTTAGAATATTATTCTGAAGAAGAATCTCAGGAGTTAATCAATTACTGTGACAAGATATACTTAAGCTTTGGAGCAAATGAAACAGTACATGGATTAAATAATGAAAGAGTAGAAGAAATTAAATACGAAGCAAGTAAGCATAATATTAGATTAGTAGAATGCCCAGTTAGACATCTTGGAACTGAGCTAGCTTATGATGTTCTAAAAGGCATGTACCTCCATTTAATAAATAATACAAAAACAGATTTTTGTGAGTTAAGTGAAGCAAAAGAGTTAATTGTTGAAGATAAAAAAGCTGTTGGAATAGTTTTTAAGAATAAACAAGGTGAATTAGAAGTTAGGGGAAAATATGTTGTAGTAGCTCCAGGACGTGGAGGAGCAGAATGGCTTTCTAAAGAGGCAAAAAAACACAACATAAGCACTAAAAATAACGCTGTAGATATTGGTGTTAGAGTAGAAGTTCCTAATTCTATTATGGATCACTTAACTAAAGACTTATATGAAGCAAAGCTTGTTTATTACTCTGATACTTTTGATAATAAAGTAAGAACCTTCTGCATGAATCCAGGTGGAGTAGTGTCAGAAGAGCATTATGATGATGAAATTGCTGTAGTAAATGGGCATAGCTATTCACAGGCAGAATTAAGAACTGAGAATACTAATTTTGCAATGCTTGTTTCTACAAGTTTTACAGAGCCTTTTAATCAACCAATAGATTATGGTAAGTATATTGCACAGCTTGGAAATATGTTAACAGGTGGACCAATAATGGTTCAAAGATTAGGAGACTTATTAAATGGAAGAAGAACTGATGAGGCTAGGTTAAAGAAATCTACTACAAGACCTACATTAAAATCAGCAGTTCCAGGAGATTTAAGCTTCGTGCTTCCTCAAAGACATTTAACTTCAATTATTGAATCTTTAAAAGCTTTCGATAAGATTGCTCCAGGACTTTATAGCAAAAACACATTATTATATGGAGTTGAAGTAAAGTTCTATTCAAGTAAATTTGAAACAAACAATAAGTTTGAAACTGAAATTGAAAATCTATACACTATTGGTGACGGAGCAGGAATGACTAGAGGACTTATGCAAGCTTCAGTTACTGGTGTAATAGTTGCAAGGGACATAGTAGATAAATCTTCAAAATAAATTTTGTAAAGTAATATTTTATAATGAAAGAGAGGAAATTTCATGGCAGCATTTATAGTGCTAGGTGCCCAGTGGGGCGATGAAGGAAAGGGAAAAATGACAGATTACCTTGCTGAAAAAGCTGAGGTGGTTGTCAGATTCCAAGGAGGAAATAATGCTGGACATACTGTAATAGTTGGAGACAAGGAATATAAGTTGCATTTAATACCTTCAGGCATATTATACGATGATAAGTTAAATGTAATAGGTAATGGAGTTGTAATTGATCCAAAAGCTCTATTTGATGAAATTAATTACTTGGAAGAATTAGGGGTTAAAGTAATTCCAAATAAGCTTATAATAAGCGATAGAGCGCAAGTAATAATGCCTTACCATAGAATACTTGATGGCTTAAAGGAAAAAGCAAGAGGCAAGGATGATATTGGAACTACAGGAAAAGGAATAGGACCATGTTATACAGATAAGGTTGAAAGAAGCGGAATCAGAATATGCGACTTAATTAATAAAGAGGTTTTAGAAAGAAAACTAAAGCAAAACATTGAAGACAAAAATGCTATAATCAGTCTTTATGGAGGGGAAACGCTGGATTTTACTGCAGTATATAGCGAATATTTAGCTTACGCAGAGAGAATAAAACCTTTTGTTACAGACATATCTGTAAGAATTTATAAGGAAATAAAGGATAACAAAAACGTATTATTTGAAGGGGCACAAGGATCATTACTTGATATAGATTATGGTACATATCCATACGTAACTTCTTCAAATACAATTGCTGGAGGAGTTTGTACAGGAGCTGGTATAGGGCCTACTGTAATAACTGGAGCAGTCGGTATCGCTAAGGCTTATACTACAAGAGTAGGAAAAGGACCATTCCCAACTGAATTAGAAGATGAAATGGGAGAATACTTAAGAGAAAAAGGCCATGAATACGGAGTGACAACAGGAAGAGCTAGAAGATGTGGATGGCTTGATCTTGTAATATTAAAGAGCACAGCTAGAATTTCAGGTCTTACAAGCTTTGTTGTTACTAAAATAGATACTCTTGCTGGAATAGAAAAAATTAAAGTTTGTACAGGATATAAATTTGAAGGTAAGGTTATAGATTATTTCCCAGCTTCACTAGAAGACTTAGCTAAATGTGAGCCAATATACGAAGAACTTGATGGTTGGGATGATAGTATACAAAATGCTAGAAGCTACGAGGAGTTACCTGAGAACGCTAAAAAGTATTTAAAGAGAATAGAAGAATTCACAGGAACAAAAGTATCTATAGTATCAGTTGGACCTAAGAGAAATCAAACAATAGAGGTTGGCGATTTGTAATTTAAATAATAAATGATATATTAAAGTTCATAGTAATAGGTGGAACAGATTACTGTGAACTTTTTCTTTAGTCAGTTAAACAAAATCTACATTTTGGGAGATGTGCCTGGTACCTTAGTGGAGTGCTGGAGAGTATCCGTTTTCTTATTATTTTTCATAAAGTCATGACACTTATTGTCTATATATATTTTCAGATATTTAAAAACATGAAGGAGGGAAGTAAATATTTAGGCAAGTCCCTCCCAGGAATTATTAAGAATTATAAAGAAGATAAGCAAAAGTCCGTTATAATATACTCTGGTAAATATTTTGGTGTATTTTTCTTAATTGAGTTTATTTAGTTGTATGCTGGCTGCTCAACATAAGCTAGGAAACTTCTTGATCCAAACTTGGCTTTAGTATAGCATGGTTGGAGGACTGCACTCAAATTACGAATTGAAGTACTCTATGTAAAAAACTTTAAAACTTGTAGTAATACTGGTCAGCTGTATTTGAGTATGCTCAAATATTTTATAATAGGCAAAGAATACATGATTCTATTGGTTACCTAATCCATGAAGAATTTTATAGTAAGTTAGCTAAAAAGTAAGTATATTAAAAAATAACAAGCTATTATAAGAAAGAATCAAATATAACGAGTTTTAGTATGTCTATTATATTGAGGAAATAGCACTAATGGGATTAGGACTTATTTGAGTTACTTTTAGTAGTCTTTAATGCTTTTATAGATATATGCAAACCTAGTGTACCTCCAATTAAAAATAAAATACCAGATATACAATAAAGTACATTAGTATTGTCAATAAAATAGGAAAGCAAGAAAAAGAAGCCAGCTAATATAGAGAATATATTAGATGCTATAAACCACTTATGTTTCATGATATTGTACCTCCTTAAAGTTGTATTTTAAATCTAGCTCATCTCGTAATTTACAATAAGTTAGATTTTATGTATTCTAATAATACTATTTATACCATATAATAAAGTTGATTCACAACGCAGTTTATAATGTTACGTAATTGTAAACTACGTTGTGAATAGGTAATAAATAAGTATTGTACTATTTCTGGGTTAGTCTAGTTTTTAGGCATCTTAAACGAAGAAACTACTAGAATGACTCCAGCAAGCATAATTAATAATGAGGAAAGGTGGTAACTGGTAGAAATGTTTCTTAGCTCGCTATTAATTATTTTTATGACACCAATAAATATGAACCAGATACCTATTATTAAAACACCTAAACTTAATTTTTTATTCATAATTAAATACTAACTAAATGTTATTATACGTAATCATTGCTCCAGCAATAACTCCTATAACACCACCAGCAATAGCACCAATAGGTCCTAAAGTAGCACCAGCAGCAGCACCTTGTAGAGCATAAGCTCCACCAACTATAGCACATGCACCAGCTGCAGAAGTGCAGATTCCTGCGATAGCTCCAAAGACAGTTCCTCCATTAGTGAACTGTAGCTCATAGTCATTCAAACATTCAAAATCATTAGAATAAGTTAATAAAGTAGCACTCATAATTAAATCCTCCTCATTACCATTTTAAAGCTTCATCAATAATTGTAGCCCCACCTGCTGCAGCACCAAAAGCAGCACCTAATCCAGCAGATGCAAGACCGCCACCTGCAAATACTGCAGCGCCTATTACTGGTGCAAATGCAAATGCCACAGCACCAACAGTTATAGCAGCAACTTGCCACCCGTTTACTCCACCATTGATTTCGTTTAGTTCAGTGAAACTTAACGAATCAAAACGAGAATCTAAAATTAATTCCATAATTTAAACCTCCTAAAATTGAATTATATAATTTTATAATAAACTTCCTCGGGCCCTAAAGAAGTTATTACCTAAAGTTTGTTTGGATTCAATCCAATGTAAATATCAATTACAGCTTCATCCATCTTTGACGAATCTACAATATCTTTTAGTGTAACATTATAAGCAGCTGTTATAGGTTGTACACATTTTTCTTGTATATACTCATTTAACTCATTATAAGTATTTTGCAACAGTACAGGATTGCCAATATGTGTTATTTTTAATGCATTTGTTAAGAAAAATTCTTTTTTTAGTTTATAAGTATTAATTGCTTCAATTTCTTTATTTAAAGGTATAAGTATTTCTATGTCCAGAATTTGTTCAAAGCCTCTTTGTTCAATTCCAAAAGTAGCTGTTAGCACAGGACCATTTTTTTCAGAACCTTGTTCTTTTATGTACTCTCCAAGCTTTTTCATTTCTAAAACCATTTCTTGTTGGGTCATTTTTTTTCTTAGGGATATTAAATTACTTAATTTTAACTCTTGTTTTTCTAAAATCATTCAAAACACCTGCCTTTATGTGTATAATTTTACAATTGCATATAAATGTTAACAAAATTTTCATATGTAATATAATAACATCTTTATTTTTTTTTTGTAAATAGTGTAAAATAAATTTATGTAAAAATTTTAAAAAATTTAAATTAATATACACATACTTAGGAGGAAAACATGAAAAATCCATTTAAAAAGTATACATGTATAAAGCAACATGATCTCAAAGATTGTGGAGCAGCATGCTTGGCAACTATATCTAAGCAATATGGATTAAGTATACCAATATCTAAGATAAGAGAAGTTGCAGGTACAGATAAACTTGGTACAAGTGCCTATGGAGTTATTAAAGCAGCTGAGAGCTTAGGCTTTACTGCAAAGGGAGTGAAGGCTTCAAAGCCAGATGATATATTTTCACAGTTTCCACTTCCTGCTATAGCTCATGTTGTAATGGAAGGAAACTTGTTACATTATGTGGTTATACATAGAATCAATAAAGAGGAATTACTTATTGCAGATCCAGGGAAGGGAATAGTTAAATATAAGCCAGAAGATTTCTTTAAAATATGGACTGGGGTTTTAATACTTTTAGTACCTTCTGCTAAGTTTAAAAAAGGAGATGAGACAAAAGGCTTATTTTCTAGATTTTTAGGATTGCTAAAGCCTCAAAAAGGCTTACTTATAAATATATTTTTTACCTCTTTAATTTTTACTTTGCTTGGTATTTTAGGATCCTTTTATTTTAAAGTACTGGTAGATGATATCTTGCAATATAGCTTAAAAAAAACACTACATATTCTTTCAATTGGTGTTATTGCATTAAATATATTTAAAATACTATTAAATGCCTTTAGGACTCAACTTCTTATGTACTTAGCTCAGAAGATAGATATCCCATTGATGCTCGGATATTATGAACATGTTATCGGATTACCTATGAACTTTTTTGGTACTAGAAAGGTTGGAGAAATAGTATCTAGATTTAATGATGCTACAAAAATAAGAGAAGCAATTTCAGGAGCCACTTTAAGTATCATGATAGACACTTTAATGGCAATAGCAGGAGCAGTAATTTTATATACACAAAATCATTTATTATTTGGAATTACTTTAATTCCAGTGGTATTATATGCAATTATAGTTTTTTCTTTTAATAAAGCAATCAAAGATGTAAATAGAGAGACTATGGAAGATAATTCAAAAATTACTTCTTACTTAGTGGAATCTTTAAATGGGATAGAGACAATTAAAGCTTTCAATGCTGAAAGAGAAGTAAATTTTGAAACAGAAAAAAGATTTATTAAACTTATAAAAAGTGTTTTTAAAAACGGCCTTATAAACAATGTACAAGCTTCCATAAAGGGGACAGTAAAATCAATATTCGGAATAGCAATACTTTGGATAGGAGCTTATGAATGCATGGAAGGAAGGCTATCTGTAGGTGAATTATTAGCCTTTAACTCTTTATTAGCATATTTTTTAGATCCAATTGAAAACTTAATAAATCTTCAAACTCAACTGCAAACGGCAATAGTTGCAGCTGACAGACTAGGAGAAATTTTAGATTTAGGCCTTGAAAAAGCACCAAATGAGGACAAGAAGATAAAGCCTTCTTCATTAGTTGGACAAATAGAATTTAAAAATGTAGATTTTAGATATGGAACTAGACAGCTTATATTAGAGAATATTAGTCTTTCAATAGCGCCCGGAGAAAAACTAGCCCTTGTAGGGGAAAGTGGCTCAGGTAAAACAACCTTATCCAAGCTACTAATGAACTATTATCAGTGTGAAAAGGGTGAAGTTTTAATCAACGGATACAATGTTAAGGATATAAACATAGAAATTCTAAGAGATAAAATTGCATGTATATCTCAAGATATATTTCTATTTAGTGGTACTATAACTGAAAATCTTTCGCTAGGGAATCCCTCTTTAGAGTTAGAAGCAATAATCGAAGCCTGTAAAAAAGCTAAAATTCATGACTTTATAAATTCTCTTCCTCTAAGGTATGATACATTAGTTGAGGAAAATGGTTCTAATTTTTCAGGTGGTCAGAAACAAAGGCTAGCCATTGCTAGAGCTATATTAAGAACTCCTGAAATACTTATTATGGATGAAGCTACAAGCAGCTTAGATTCTATAACAGAGAAAGCAATAGAAAAAACCATGTATGATTTAAGTAAAAATATTACTACTATAATTATTGCTCATAGACTTAGTACCATAATGAGATGTGATAAAATATGTGTCTTGGAAAAAGGGAAAATAGTAGAATATGGTACACATAACTCTTTGATGAAAGAGCAAGGCAGGTACTTTCAATTGTGGAGAGATCAACTTCCAGATAACTATGAAGCAGTAAGTGCAAAAGAGGTGATTTTAGCATGAGAGAGATAGTACAAAATTTAGGGGATATTACTGATAGTAGAGAAATTCTTGAAGCAAGACCTTATAGATTCACAAGTATTTTTGCTTATATATTAATTGCAATTCTATCCATTGCTATAATTTGGTCATACTTTGGCAAAATTGATATAGTGGTAAAATCTAAAGGAAGTGTACGACCTAATGAAAAGATTAGTTCAATTGTCAATAAAGTGGGAGGAAATGTTTCTGCAAGTTATCTTGAAGAAGGAAAAAAGGTATCTAAGGGGGATATTCTTTATACTATTGACTATGGTAATCTAAATGTTGAAAAAAATACACTAGATACTGAATTTTCAAAATTAAATACAGAATTAAAAAACTTAGAAAAATTTAAACAAAGTATTTTTGATAAAAAAAATCTATTTAATTTAGAGTTACAGGAAGAAAAAGAATTTTACTATAAATATAAAAAGTTTGAAATAGATTCTAAAAAAATTAGCTTAGAATCTATGCAAACTGAATTACAACTAAAACAAAGCAAAAATGAAAAATCCTTAAATGCAAAAAACTTAGAAAGTCAAATAAATAAAGCTGAGGAAAGTATTAATAAGCTTACAAAACTTAAGGAAGCAATAAATAAAAATGTAAATACATTTTTGGGACAAGATAGTTTATTTTCTAATCGTTACGATGATTATAAGATATCCATTCAAAAGATTCAGAATGATATTGAGCAGAGAAAAATAGCTTTAGAAAATGTTAAGGAAAAAGAAAAGCAAAGTGCTGTGGATGTTCAAAATGAACTTGATGATGCTAATGTTTCCTTAATGCTATCAAAGCTTGAACTAGAAAAATATAAAAATCAATACATGATAAATATTCAAAATACTATAAACGAAAACTCAGCGAATCTTGCAGAATTAAGCATAAACTCTGGTGAGGTTTCAAGAAAAATAAGTACTGCAAATGATAATATTGCAAATTTTAATCTTTTAATTAGATCTGTTAAAGAGAATAATAATCTCTTTTCAACGCAAAATGACAAATATTACAATCAGTATGTTAGTTATTCATACAATTTAGATAAACTAAAAAAGGTTGAAGAGCAAGCTAAGAGAGAATTTGATAATGCAACATCAAGCTATAGCTCAACAAATGCTACTAGTAAAGATAATGCAGTACAATCAGCGCTATTACAATTAGAACAATATAAAAATCAATATTTAATAAGTGTTGAAAAAAGTATAGAGGAGGCCACAGCCGCTTTAAATGTCTTAAATAATACTGCTGGTGCAAGTGCAAACGATATTCAGAAGGCAGAAGAAAATTTAGACAATTTAAATATTTTGAAGCAATGTGCTATTCAAAATACTAATCTATTTGGAAATAATGATTCAATTTACGCTAAGCAATATTTAGATTACAAATATAATGTGGATATATATCAGAAAAAATTAGATGCTGCAATATTAGATAAGAATTATTCTACTAATTCAGATACAATTGTAGTTGTTAATAATAAGCTATATGCATATCAAAATGCTCAAACGGATGTTTTAAAGTATAAAAACGATTATCTTTTAAATCTATATGAGAGTGTAAAAGATAATGAAGATTTAATTAGACAGCTGCAAGCTACATCTAATTCAAGTAGCAGTAAAATAAACTATGTATCAAATACTATATATAATTTAAGAAACTTAGAGAAATCAATAAATGAAAACACAAACCTTTTTACAGCTCAAAATAGTGAATATTATTATAAATTTATAGATTATCAAAATAATATTAGAAAATTAGACGCTGCAATAAACCAGGGGGAAAGCTTAGTAAAAAAGTTAATAGATAAAAGGAATACAGTAATTACTAATATTCAAAGAGAGATTAAAAGTACTCAACTTCTTTTAGAAATCGCTGAAATTGAGCTGCAGAAGTATACAAATTCTGGAGACTTAAACATTAATAAAGAAATTGACGAAAGCAAAAAAAGTCTAGAGAATCTATATTTTAATTTAGAGAAAAATAAGTATGATCCTGAAATGAACGCTTTAGCACTTGAACTTTCTAATATAACCTTGTCAAAGTATGAAACAGATAACATAGTTCAGCTTGATGAGAATATTAAAGCGAATAAAGAAAAAGTAAGTGAAATAGAAAAAAATCTTAAAGTAGCTAACCTAAATTTAGAAGATTGTGTTGTACGAGCGCCTATTGATGGAACTATCCATATAATTAATGAAATAAATGTAGCAGAGTTGCTGCAACCAGGTACACAAATAGCAACAATTGTTCCAGAAGATAATTCTCAATTTAAGGTTCAGCTATACTTATCAAATAAAGATATTGCAAGTATTAAATTGGGAGATAGCGTAAAATATCACTTTGAAGCACTACCATACAAAGAATATGGTGAACTAAGTGGTGTAATTACAAAAATAGGTACAGACTCTAGAGTAGATCAGCAGTCAGGAATAAGTTATTATTTAGTAGAATCTGAAATTGAAAATAGACCTCTATATAGCTACAAAGGTGAAAAAGGAGAACTAAAGATAGGCATGAATTGTGAAGCACAGGTAATAACTAAGCGTAAAAAAATTCTATATTATTTACTGGAAAAAATAAATTTGAAGGATTAGATAAGAAGTTTCTTGTAAATAATATTATAAACTCTATTATTGAATATTCTTTATTAATTCCGACAATTATGGTATAATATCAACAGATAATAAAGTGAGGTGAAAATTATGAAGATAACTAAGGATATGACTATTGGTGAAATAGTAAGAAATTTTCCAAGTAGCCCAGCTATACTTATGAGCTTTGGAATGGGATGCGTAGGCTGTCCTTCAGCACAAGGCGAAACTTTAGCAGAAGCAGCTATGGTTCACGGAATGGATATTGAAAAGTTATTAGAAGCTTTAAATAAAGACCTATAATCTTGATATTTTAAATATCAAGTTAAAAATAAAACTGCAGTTACATAGAGGCAGTTTTATTTTTTTGTCTTAAATTAGGAATTTTACGACGTAAAATTCCTATAAATTGACAATTGAAAATTGACAATGGACAATGAAGGAAGTAATTAAGCAGAGCTTAATTACCAATTTTAATAATTGCAGCTTTGCTGCAATATAAAATCTAGTTTTGCCTTAGCAAAACATCCTTCATTGTCAATTGTCCATTGTGCATTGTCAATTTTAAAAATGCATCGCATTTTTCTTCTATTCCTAATTAAAGAAAATTATATAAAATATAGGTTTATTTTTATAAATAGTATATAATTATTATGTGGAATAATAAATATTAGTAGGGAAATAAATTTATAGGGGGTTTAGAGGTTCTGTATGATTACAGCTATTGAACAAAACGAAACAATGGATGCATTTAATAAGCTTATTCCACAATTAAAAATTATTTTAGAGGATGATACAATATTTGGAATCAATAATACCGAATATTGTTTAAAGCTTGTTAATGATACTAACATTCCAATGAAGGGAAAAACGGGAGACAAGCTATCTCCAGGCAGTGGGTCTTATAGGGCAATTCATGAAAAGAAGGTTATTAATGCTGTTGTTCCAAAGGAAGTTTATGGAGTTCCAATAAAAACCATAGCTATCCCAATATCAGATGATCAAGGCAAAATAGTAGGTAATATTGCAATTGCTAAAAGTCTAAAGAAACAAGAAGAGATATTTGAATTATCTAAGAACTTGTCTGAGTCTTTAAATCAAATTACTTCTGCAATAAGCAACATATCAGCTGGTATTCAAGAATCGGGAAAATCAAGTGAAAACATTTTAAATAATATGAATCATACCAATGATAGGACTAGAGATACAGATTCTGTTCTGGAGTTTATAAGGAATGTAGCCAATCAAACAAATCTTTTGGGTCTAAATGCTGCTATAGAAGCTTCTAGAGCTGGAGATGCTGGTAGAGGATTTAGTGTAGTTGCTCAAGAGATAAGAAAGTTATCAAGCTCAAGCAGTCAATCTATAAAGAAAATTGAGAACGTAATAAAAGAAATTCAAAAATCTGTAGCTACTGTTACTGGTGATGTAGGCAAAGTTAATGAAAATTTCCAAGAACAGGCTGCTGCTTTAGAGGAAATTACAGCAGCTATAAATGAAATAAATCAAACTGCAAAGGTATTAGAAAACATAGCAGTTAAATTTTAAAGAGGTATTAATAATGGTAAGAAAAATAACAGAAAAAGAATATGAAATACATTATTATGAAGTAGATTATAGAAAAAAAGCCCTTATGACAAGCTTAATAGATTATTTTAATGATATAGCTACCTACCAAAGTGAAACCTTAGGTATTGGAATAGATTATATGATAAAAAATAATATGGCTTGGATTCTTTATAAATGGGACATACATATAGAAAAATATCCTTCATATGGTGAAAAAATAATAGTGAGAACAGAACCCTGTGGAGCCAATAAATTTTACGCCTACAGAAAGTTTGAAATAAGGGACTATGAGGGGAATGTACTAGCGAAGGCTAATTCTATATGGCTTTTGATTGATATTAAGGAGAGAAAACCTATAAGAGTCATCGAAGACTTGTTAGAAGCATATGGAATAAGAGAAAATAATGAAATAATTAAAATTGAAGATATGAAAAAGTTATCCAAAATAGAAAATGTTGTTGAGTTTAAGACAAGATATAGTGACATAGACACAAATGGTCATGTTAATAATGAAAAATATGCAGCATGGCTTATTGAAAGTGTACCATTAGACATAGTGTTAAATTATACTTTAAAGAACATAAAAATTATATATAAAAAGGAAACTAAATATGGAGAAAGTATCAAAATAGAAACTGATTCAGTATTTAGTGATGATAAGGTAGTTTTTCTTCATAAAATCGTTAATCAGGATGAAGTTGGAATTACTTTGGGAGAAACTGTATGGCAAAAAAATAAATGCTGATAGAAAGTAATAAAGAGATTAGCTGATTAAAGCTAATCTCTGATCTATTTTTTGCATTATCTATTTTCAGCTGCATGTTTTCCTGCTGTTACTCCAGAGGACCATGCCCATTGAAGATTAAAACCGCCGCAATCACCATCTACATCTATTATTTCACCAGTAAAATAGAGATTAGGAATTAGCTTTGACTGAAGAGTATTGGGGTCCAATTCTGAGGAGTTTACTCCGCCAGCGGTTACCTGAGAGTTTGCAAATCCATTTGTGTCTATAACAGTAAATTCCCATTCTTTTAGAAGAGAATAAATAGCTTCTTTTTCTTTCCAGCTTAGTTCCCAGCAGCATTTATGTATGTTATTAATGAAGGCTTCCTTTAAAATTATAGGAATAAGCTTTTTATTTATAATTCCAATAAAAGAATCGTAGATACTTCTGTATCCAAAGGTTCCCCAGTGATTTTCTAAGAAGAGTTTTAATTCTGGAAAGCTCATGTTATTTATAATATCCACTTTTAAAGTTACCTTTGATCCCTTTGAAAGTGCCTTTGAAGCTATTCTGCTCAATTGAAGAATAGGGGGACCGGATATTCCGTAATCCGTAAATAAAATCTCTCCAGATTCTTTTTTAGCTGTTTTTCCATCTGTTAAAATATCACAGGAACCTTCAAATTTAACTCCTGATAAGGCTTTTAGTTTTGTATAATTTAATTTTAACTGAACTAGAGCAGGCATTGGAGTTACAATGCTATGTCCGAGTTTTTTTGCAAGAGAATATCCAGAGCCATCAGAACCTGTATTTGGTGCAGATTTTCCTCCACAGGATATTATAAGCTTATGACAAAAATATTTTTCTGGTGAATTAGATGATATAGTAAAGCCTTTTTTTTCTTTTTTAATATCAGTTACTTTGGTGTCTAAATAAATGGGAATTTCCTTTTCCTCTAAAGAAGCTTTTAAAATGTCAACAACTGAAGAAGCTTGAAGAGACATAGGATACATTTTACCATCTTCTAAGGTAACTAAGGGCAATCCCAGTTCATTGAAGAAGTTCTTAGTTTCTAAAAGATTAAAGGAATTTAGGATTGGTTCAAAAAAATTAGGAGTTTCACTATGGTATCTGCTATGATCAGTACATTCATTAGCAATATTACATCTTCCATTACCTGTGGTAAGAAGTTTTTTGCCAATTCTACTGTTTCCCTCAAGTATTGCCACGTCAATTCCAAGATTTTTAGCTGTAATCGCTGCTGCAATGCCAGATGCTCCTCCACCGACTACTATGAGTTCATGCATCAAAATAATCTCTCCTTTGACTTATAAAGATAAATTTTTATTTCATTCTATTTTACCACATAAAAACACATAAAAATTAAATATTTAATAAACAATATGTTGTAATATGGATAAAAGACACTTATGATTTTATCATAAGGTATTTTAAATTTGCCTAAAAACAGGGGGAGATTATTATGCTAATAATATACGCTGTATCAGATTCCATAGGTGAAACTGCAGGACTTGTAGCAAAAGCTTCTGCTAACCAGTTTAATGGAGATATTCAGGTTCAAAGGGTTCCATATATAAAAAGCACCGAAGACGTTATAGAATTTATGAATAATTTAAAAGATAAAGACCCTAAAAATATTTTAATTGTAAGCACCATTGTATTAGTGGATGTTAGAGAATTTCTTGTTGAAAGATGTATTCAAAGAGGAATTAACATAATAAATATTCTAGGACCATGCATAAGTACAATTTCTAGAATGATAGGAAAACATCCGGATTACAAACCGGGAGCAGTTTGGAAAATGGATGATGACTATTTTAGAAGAATAGAAGCTATGGAGTTTGCAATTCAATACGATGACAGCAAAAGCTATAATGGATTAAAAAATGCAGATGTAGTACTGATAGGTCTTTCGAGAACTTCTAAAACCCCACTGTGCATGTATTTAGCTAATAAAGGAATTAAGGCCTTAAATATACCTTTAATGCCGGAAATACCTTTGCCAGATGATTTGTTTGAAATAGACAGAAAAAAATCGTAGGATTAACTATAGATCCTATACAGCTTATGGAAATAAGAAAACATAGATTGATAAAGATAAAGACTGCCTTTAAGGAAATTGAGTATGCCAATGGAGAAAGAATATTAGAAGAATTAGAATTTGCTGATAAGGTTATGAGAAGACTAGGATGCAAAGTTATAGATGTAACTAAAAGAGCTATTGAAGATACTGCCTTAATAATTATGGAAACTATAGGATATGATTTCGATAATAAGTAGATTATCTATATACTAGATAAATTTCAAAATAAGTGTGCGAAATTTCTCAAATAGATTAAATAAAATAAAAAAATGTACAAAATGTGTTGACACTATATTAAATTTATTGTATTATATTCTTCGTCGGGTGTGAAAGCATAGCCACTTTACGCAAGGCAGAATATAATAAGGCTCCTTGGTCAAGCGGTCAAGACACCACCCTTTCACGGTGGTAACAGGGGTTCGATTCCCCTAGGAGTCACCATTAAATTTATGGGCGCATAGCTCAGCTGGGAGAGCATCTGCCTTACAAGCAGAGGGTCACAGGTTCGAGCCCTGTTGTGCCCACCATAAATTTTAAAATTGTGGCCCAGTGGCTCAGTTGGTTAGAGTGCCGGCCTGTCACGCCGGAGGTCGAGGGTTCGAGCCCCTTCTGGGTCGCCATAATATGCTGGCATAGCTCAATAGGTAGAGCAACTGACTTGTAATCAGTAGGTTTCGGGTTCAATTCCTGATGCCAGCACCAATAAAATATAAGGCTCCTTGGTCAAGCGGTCAAGACACCACCCTTTCACGGTGGTAACAGGGGTTCGATTCCCCTAGGAGTCACCATTAAATTTGTGGGCGCATAGCTCAGCTGGGAGAGCATCTGCCTTACAAGCAGAGGGTCACAGGTTCGAGCCCTGTTGTGCCCACCACAAATTTTAAAATTGTGGCCCAGTGGCTCAGTTGGTTAGAGTGCCGGCCTGTCACGCCGGAGGTCGAGGGTTCGAGCCCCTTCTGGGTCGCCATAATACGCTGGCATAGCTCAATAGGTAGAGCAACTGACTTGTAATCAGTAGGTTTCGGGTTCAATTCCTGATGCCAGCACCAAAAAAACCTTAGAATTTAATCTAAGGTTTTTTTCTTTTGTCAGGAACTAATTTAAATAATTATTAAGTTCCTGTAGAGTAAATATATTTTTCTCTTTTAGTCTATGTACAAAGCTTTCTAAGTATTTATAATTATTCTTGTTTATGCTTTTAGCATACACTAGGGACCTGAAAATAATACTATTATCTATTTCACTGCAGAATTCTCTGATATTTGCTACTTCATTATTATCGTCATTAAAGTATTTTCTATAATAATATTCTATTTGATTAAAAGAATCTTCATTAAATACTGTTTTTTTAACAACCTCTTTAATAATTTTGCCATTAAACCTGTCTTCCATAGTATTAACTTTTCCAAAATCGGATTTAGAAACTTTTAATCCTGTTTTCTTGTTTTTGCTATCCACCACATTATTAGGCTTTATGTTCTTAGAAGTGTAGTTTAGGTTTATATTGTTATCATGTAAAAAAATCTCTACTTTTTCTGATGTAGTTAATCCAGCCGCTTTCCATTCATTTATTGTTTTCATAAAAGAAGGTAAACTAGCTTTTTTATTTTTACTACAATAATCTATACACAAGGTCACTACTTTAGGTTCTACTTCTTTAAATAGATCTAAAAGTTCCTTTTCTATGCCTATCCTATTGCCTATTTTCTTTTTAAGCGATCTTATGATCTCATCTTTTTCAATATCTTCTATCATACAATAGGCTTCCTCAGAGTTGCTTAGACTGTTAGAAGAGGTTGAAGATAAGCCTAAGTGGTCTTTAACCTTATCAGTAGTAGTAAGACCGAATCTTATCCATTGATTTAAAGTATCTATAATAAAACTTGCTTCTTTTTTATTCTTTAATATAGCATAGTCCACAGCAAGGGTTATTACGGAGCAATCTATTCTATTTAAGAAATTATTAATTATAGTTTCTATTTGTTCATTATTACTATCTATTTCTCTTTTATAATACTCAATAATTTTTTCTACTTCTATTTGTTCATCTATCATGGTGAATCACCTTTACCTATCTTAAAGTTTTTTTCTTTTTACTATAAATCACTTAAGAGCTATATTCTTTTTATCTAAATTGTTCTTTATCCTTATGTCATTACCATAAAAGTTATGAACAGTAAAGTTGCCAAGAAGTCTTGAAGTTATTCTATCAGAATAAGTTTTTAATATTTCATCTAAAGTGAAGTTTGTTGAAATTAACATCTTCTTTTCTCGTAGTAATTTCTCATTAATTAAGTTAAACAGCTCAGTGAGAGTAAAATTAGTAATTTGTTCAGTACCTAAGTCATCAATAATCAAAAGATCACAATTGAGTAATAAATCCTCAAGATTACTATCATGCTCTAATCTTATTTTTCTAAGGTCATTTATCAAACTATTAGCAGTTCTATAGACCACTAAAAAACCGCTATCTAATAGTGCTTTAGCAATGCAATGAGTTAAAAAGGTTTTACCTGTGCCAGGAGTTCCATAAAAAAGAATATTATCCTTATTAGATTGAAAAGAGTTTATAAAAATCATGCAATTTTCTACTATGTTCTCTAAATTCTTTCTAGGGCTAGAAGGGTAATTATCACTGCGTTCCTTAGAAAATAAATCGAAATTGAAGTTATCAAAACTTTCTCTTTCTAATACTGATTTAAGGTCAGAACTATTATAGTAGATTTCAGCAAGTTTTTCCTTATAACAGCTGCAAGGAGTAGTTCCTATGAAACCAGTATCTTTACATTTAGTACATCTATAATGAAGATTCAAGTAATCCATAGGATATCCATTACATACAAGGAGTTCAGATCTTTTTATTCTCAAGTCGTTTATTTCCTCTCTAAGTTTACTAATATATAAATCTCTATTTTTTATTGGCTTAAAAGAGGACAGGGATAATTCAATTGATAATCTACTTATTTGCTTTTCAATCTCTATAACATCAGGAAGTTTTTCGATGATTTCCTTCCTTCTTTCTTTTGAAAGGTTTAACTCTTCTTCTCTAATTTTTTCATATATATTTAATATTTGAGCTTTGTACCCCTTAATCATTATTATCCCATCCTAATAGTTTTCTTTCTATTTCATCTATATTATAAGAACCTTGCTTACGATTAGTAAAGGTATTAGATGAGGAATTATTGTTATAATTTATGTAATTACTGTTTTTATTAAAACCTGATTTAGGTTTAGTTTTAGATTTCGTTTCAACATCTTTAAGAGTTTGTATATTGTTTCTAAACCAGCTATTTAAGATTCCGTCAATATACTTAAAGTCGCATTTATTTATTCTTTCAAAGCAGATATCACAAGCTTTATATATCATCTCAAGTGGGAAATTGTATATATCAAGCCATTTTTCAATCATCTGTTCTTGAGGTTTCATTATATCCATGTTTTGAATGCCTAAATACTTTAGTATCTTTTTCATATTTAGCCATTTATCCTCTCTTGCTTTTATAAAGGTTTGTGCCTCATCGATACTTTTTATTTTAGCATCATGCCAAGAAATTGCTATCCGTTCCATGTATCTATAATCGGTTTTACCCTTAGATGCACTATATTGAATTAGTAGAAGTATTAATTCTGGAGAAAAATTAAAATCCTTTTGCCAGCTTAAGTATAAGGTAATTTCTTTGCTGGATAAAGGTCTACCTAGAAGTTTTTCTATATCTTCCATCATATCTTTAATCGAGCTATTTTTTAGCTCTGATAAAAGATTAATATCTTCCTTAGGTTCCTCTAAGGTTGAATTAAGATCTAAAAATTCTATAGAATAATTGCCCAAGGAATCTATTTCAGTTATTTTAATAACTCCTTCTTCATTCCAATAATCCCAAGCATTCATAATATCGCTTTCAAGTAAGTTTAAGGTGTTTGCAAGGCTAAAAGAGTTAGCACCGAGCTCACCAGCAAGACAGTATCTAAGACCAAGAAGATATACCTTAATATATTCTCCTCTTGCTTTTGACATAAATTTATCTATAAATATATTACTTACAGGAGTGAATTCACTATTTTTGTATTTAAACATGAAAGTGCTCATTAAACCCCACCCTTTCTAAGTTACATAACACTATATATAGTAGCTTTAATTATTAATTATAACAAAATGTAGAGTTTATCTCAATGAATAACTAAATCAAATATACTCTTAATCACTGTATATTATATACAATAAAATAAAATTATTAAATAAAAATCATATTAATAATATATTTTACTAAATTTTGGGTATATTACAAAAAAGATTAACTTCACGTTGACAGACTATTAAATATAATATATACTTTGATTATCAAAATATTTGATTATCGAAGTATATATTATTGAGTAATCAATGGACGGAAAGAGTGTGATATGGTGGGAAAGTCTATAAAAGCTGTTCTAAATGAATTACTAGTAGACACCTTTAATGACATTTTAACTATAGAGCAATCAGCCTTGAAGTCTGGGAAATTAAATGACCTTTCAGTAACAGAGGTTCATACTATTGACACCATTGGAATGTATAATCCAAGAACCATGTCAGAGGTGGCCGCCGATTTAGGAATTACTGTGGGAACACTTACAACGGCCATAAATAATTTGGTTAAAAAAGGTTATGTGCAAAGGCAGAGATGTGAAGATGACAGAAGGGTTGTAAAAATTATACTTACTAGAAAAGGCAAATTGGCTTATAGAGTACATGAAAAATTTCATTCTGACATGATTGCAGCAACTATTGAAGATTTATCGGAGGATGAAGAAAAAATATTAACTACTGCGCTAAGTAAACTAAATGCATTCTTCACAAAGAAATATTTAATAAAAAATCAAAGTGAGAAGGAATAATATTATGTTTGAAGTGAGAATACTAGGAACTGGAAGCTATGCTCCAGATAATGTTGTTAAAAATAAAGATATATCAAAGCTTGTAGATACTAATGATGAATGGATAGTAGAAAGAACAGGAATAAGGGAAAGAAGAGTTTCAACAGGGGAAGAAACCTCAATGCTATCAGTAGAGGCAGCTAGAAGAGCAATAAAGGATGCTGGTATAAGTCCTGAGGATATAGAATTAATTATAGTAGCCACAGCAACACCAGATAATTTTATTCCATCAACAGCTTGCATGGTTCAAAAGGAGTTAGAAGCGAAAAATGCTACTTGCTTTGATGTTAGTGCAGCTTGTACAGGATTTATTTATGCTGTTAGCATAGCTACTCAGTTTATAAAGACAGGACAGATAAAAACAGCTTTAGTTATAGGGGCAGAAACTCTATCTAAAATACTAAATTGGGAAGATAGAAACACCTGCATATTATTTGGAGATGGAGCAGGAGCTGCTGTACTTCAAAGAAGTGACAAGCAAGGGATAATAAGTTTATATACAGGTTCTGATGGTACTGGAGGAGAACATCTTGTGTTACCTGCGGTGCAGCTAAATAATCCTTACTGTAAATCTAATAATGATACTAAAAACTTTGTTTCAATGAACGGAAGAGAAATATTTAAATTTGCAACAAAAATAGTAATTAAGTGCATTGAGGAAGTATTAAAGGATACTCCTTATACTCTTGAAGATATAAAATATATCATTCCTCATCAAGCAAATGCTAAGATAATTGAGTTTGTTGCTAAAAAGCTTAAGGTTGACAATTCAAAATTCTATATAAATTTAGACAGATATGGAAATACTTCTGGTGCAAGTATTCCTATAGCTTTAGATGAAGTTAATAAAAAAGGTTTGCTATCAAGTGGGGATAAAATAATTCTAGTAGGATTTGGCGGAGGGCTTACCTTCGGTGCACAATTAATTGAGTGGAGTTAGCTATTTAAAGCTTAATTTTATAATAAAATTTAAATTTTAGGAGGATTTATCATGATATTTGAAAAGGTAAGAAAGGTAATAGCAGAACACTTAGGAATCAATGAAGCAGAAGTACAATTAGACTCTAAGTTTCAAGAAGATTTAGGTGTTGATTCTCTAGATATTTTTGAAATAGCTATGGAACTTGAAGAAGAATTTGATTTAGAAATATCTAATGAAGATTTAGAAGGAATTAAAACTATCGGGAACTTAGTTGATTACATAAGTTCAAAGGTTGAATAATAAGGTATTTAAATAAACGAGACTGCTTTTATACCGGCAGTCTCATTTTATAGGGAGGGTAATATGCGTAACATTTCTATATTCAAGAAATTAGGAATTAAATATCCCATCATTCAAGGGGGAATGGCTTGGATAGCTGACAGCTCTCTAGCTGCAGCTGTATCAAATGCTGGAGGACTCGGAATTATTGCAGCAGCTAATGCCCCAGTAGAACACATTAAAGAAGAAATAAGAAAAGCTAAAAAACTAACAGATAAACCTTTTGGAGTTAATATAATGCTTTTAAGCAGCAATGCTGACGAAGTAGCAAAGCTAGTATGTGAAGAAGGAGTTAAAGTAGTTACTACAGGAGCAGGAAGCCCAGGTAAGTACATGGAAATGTGGAAAGCACATGGAATTACTGTAATACCAGTAGTTGCTTCTGTTGCTCTAGCAAAGAGAATGGAAAGAAGCGGAGCGGATGCAATAATCGCAGAAGGAACTGAAGCAGGAGGTCATATAGGAGAGCTTACAACTATGACTCTTATTCCACAAGTTGTAGATGCGGTAAATATACCTGTAATTGCAGCTGGAGGAGTAGGAGATGGAAGAGGAGTAGCAGCAGCCTTTATGCTAGGAGCTTCAGGAGTTCAAGTTGGAACAAGATTTTTAGTAGCTAATGAATGTACTGTTCACCAAAATTATAAGGATAGAGTTCTTAGAGCTAAGGATATAGATACAGTGGTTACAGGAAGACCTACAGGACATCCAGTTAGAGTTTTAAGAAATAAACTTACAAGAGAATATGCTATTCTTGAAAAAGAGGGTGTTGATCTTGAAAAGTTTGAGGAACTAGGAAAAGGAGCACTTCCAAGAGCGGTTGTAGACGGCGATGTTGAAATGGGATCAGTAATGGCAGGACAAATAGCAGGCTTGGTGAAAAAAGAGCAAAGCTGTAAAGAAATAATAGAAGAAATGTTTAGTGAAGCTGATAGTATAATGAAAAACACTAAAATTCAATTATTTGATTAATTAGTTTTTTATATTAACTAAGCTGGAGGGTTACAATGAATAAGATAGGATTTGTATTTGCAGGACAGGGAGCCCAATATGTTGGAATGGGCAAGGAGTTTTATGATAATATAGAAGACTGTAGAGAAATATTCAAAGAAGCAGATGAGGCTCTAGGTTTCTCTATAAGTGGGTTATGCTTTGAAGGTAGTAAAGAAGAATTAGATAAGACTGAGAATACTCAACCAGCAATTGTGACTACAAGTATTGTAGCCTTAAAGGCACTAGAATTAAACGGAATCAAGGCGGAAGCTGTAGCTGGTCTTAGCCTTGGAGAATATTCAGCTTTAGTGTATAGTGGAGTATTTTCATTTAAAGATGCAGTGCAGCTAGTTAAAAAAAGAGGAAGATTTATGCAAGAGGCTGTACCACAGGGAGTAGGAACTATGGCTGCAGTTATGGGCTTAGATAGAGAAAAAGTAAAGGAAGCCTGTGAATTTGGTAAAGAAACTGGAATAGTTGAGGTGGCAAACTATAATTGTCCTTCACAAATAGTTATTGCCGGGGAAATAGAAGCTGTTAAAGCTGCTTGTAGTAAGGCAAAGGAATTAGGAGCTAAAAGAACAATGCTTTTAGCAGTAAGTGCTCCTTTCCACACTTCTATGCTAAAAGAAGCAGGAGAGAAACTTTATAAGGAACTTGAAAGCATTGAGCTTAATGATATGAAAGTACCAGTATTAACAAATGTTACTGGGAACTATATAGAAAATAAAGAAGCTATAAAAGAATTATTAAGAAAGCAAGTAATGAGCTCAGTTTTATGGGAAGATATTATAGAAAACATGATAAAAGATGGAATAAATACATTTGTTGAAATTGGGCCAGGTAAGGCTTTGAGCGGCTTTATTAAAAAAATAGATAAGAATGTGAAAATATTTAACGTAGAAGATATGAGCTCTTTAAATACTGTGGTTGAAGCTTTAAAGGAAGCTTAGTATTTAGTGTCAACAGTTTATAGGAGGATTTTGATGGATATAATTAATTTAAAAGGCAAAAATGCAATAGTTACAGGAGCTAGCAGAGGAATAGGAAGAGCAATTGCTTTGAAGCTAGCTGAACTTGGATGCAACTTAGTGTTAAACTATAGAAGTGATATAAATTCAGTTCAAGAGGTAGCTAAGGAAATAGAAGCAATAGGAGTAAAGGCTGTAGTTGTTCAAGGAGATGTAAGCAGCTTTGAAGAAGCTAAAAAAATAGTTGATGCAGCGAAGGAAAATCTAGGTTCCATAGATATACTTGTTAATAATGCTGGAATAACTAAGGATACTCTTATTATGAGAATGAAGGAAGAAGACTTTGACAAGGTTATAGAAGTGAATCTTAAAGGAGCATTTAATTGCATAAGACATACAGTGCCTATAATGATTAAGCAAAAGAGTGGAAGGATAATCAATATTTCATCAGTAGTAGGATTGTCTGGAAATGCAGGTCAAGTGAACTATGCAGCAGCAAAGGCTGGAATAATTGGAATTACAAAGTCTGTAGCTAAAGAGATAGCAAGCAGAGGTATAACAGTAAATGCTGTAGCACCAGGTTTTATAGAAACAGACATGACAGAGGTTCTTGGAGATAAGGTTAAGGAGAATATTAAAGCTAGCATACCACTTAATAGATTAGGAGAACCGGTAGATATAGCCAATACTGTAGCATTTTTAGCTTCTGATATGTCAAACTATATAACAGGTCAAGTTATTAGTGTTGATGGAGGCATGCACATTTAGGGGAGGTAAATAAAAATGAAAAACAGAGTAGTTATAACTGGTATAGGAGCTGTAACTCCTATAGGAAATGATGTAAATACTTTTTGGAATAGCGTAAAAGAAGGTAAGTGTGGAATAGATAAAATAACACTTTTTGATGCAAGTGAATATAAGGTTAAAATTGCAGCTGAGGTAAAAGATTTTGATGCAAACAAACTTATGGATAAAAGAGAAGCTAGAAGAATGGATAAGTTTTCTCAATTTGCAATGGTTGCTGCAGAAGAAGCAGTAAAAGATTCAGGACTTGATTTGAATGCTATAGATCAAGAAAGATTTGGTGTTATTGTTGGTTCAGGAATTGGTGGTATTGCCACTATTGAAGAACAACATATTAAGCTTTTAGAAAAAGGTCCAAATAGAATAACTCCATTCTTTATTCCAATGATAATAAGCAATATGGCTGCAGGAAACGTGGCTATTAAATTTGGAGCAAAGGGAATTTGTTTATCCTTAACTACTGCTTGTGCTACAGGTACTCATGCAGTGGGAGAAGCTTTCCACAACATAAGAAGTGGAAGTTCAGATATAATTATTGCAGGAGGAGCTGAAGCTTCAATTACCCCTTTATCATTAGCAGGCTTTATGTCTCTTACAGCTTTAAGTACAAGTGAAGATCCAGCTAGAGCATCTATTCCTTTTGATAAGGATAGAGATGGTTTTGTTATGGGAGAAGGATCTGGAATATTAGTTCTTGAATCTCTTGAACATGCTTTAAAGAGAAATGCAAAGATATACGCTGAGGTTGTAGGATATGGAGCTACTTGTGATGCTTATCATATGACATCACCTGCACCAGATGGAGAAGGTGGAGCTAGAGCTATGAAACAAGCTATAAATGATGCAGGAATAGAACCTTCTGAAGTATCATATATTAATGCTCATGGAACTAGTACTCCATATAATGATAAGTTTGAAACAGCTGCTATTAAGACTGTTTTTGGAGAAGCTGCTTATAAAATTCCAGTAAGCTCTACAAAATCTATGACTGGACATTTATTAGGAGCAGCGGGAGCTATTGAAGCTATTATTTGTGCAAAATCAGCAAGTGAAGGCTTTGTGCCAGCAACTATCGGATATAAGATACCTGATGAAGAATGTGATTTAGATTATGTTCCAAACAAGGGAAGAGAGCAGGAAGTAAAATATGCTATGTCTAATTCACTAGGTTTTGGAGGACATAATTCAACAATACTTTTAAAGAAATGGGATGAGAGGTAGTAAGATGGATTATAAAAGTATTCAGGAGCTTATTAAGACAGTAAGCGATTCTAATTTGACTTCTTTTGAAATTGAAGCTGAAGGAATCAGAATAAAGATGGGCAAAGTAGAAAAGGTTCAAATCGAGAGCACTAATCCTGTAAAGAATATAGATACTGCAGTAAACACAAATGATGTTATGAAAGAAGTTAGCTTTGAAAAAGCAAGCGTAGATACAAAGGTAGAAGTAGTTGATAATGTAAAAACAGATGGAACTGCATTGACTATTAAATCACCTATAGTAGGAACTTTTTATGCTTCTTCATCACCAAAGGAAGAGCCTTTTGTAAAGGTAGGTAAAAGAGTTAATAAAGGTGACACAATATGTATCATTGAAGCTATGAAGCTTATGAATGAGATAGAGGCAGAAGATAACTTTGAAATACTAGATATATTAGTAGAAAATGAGCAAATGGTAGAGTACGGTCAACCACTATTTAAAGTAGCTAAGCTATAGAGGAGGGAAAATGTATGGCACTAGGAATTAAGGAAATTCAAGAGATTATACCTCATAGATATCCTTTCTTACTTGTTGATAAGGTTGAAGAGCTAGAGGTAGGAAAAAGGGCAGTAGGCTATAAAAATGTTACTATGAATGAGTATTTCTTTGTAGGACATTTTCCAGAAGAGCCAGTTATGCCAGGTGTCCTAGTTATAGAAGCACTGGCACAGGTAGGAGCTATAGCTCTTCTTAGCATGGAAGATTACAAGGGAAAAATTGCTTACTTTGGAGGAATAAACAAGGCTAAGATTAGACGTAAAGTTGTTCCAGGGGATGTACTTAAATTAGAGGTTGAAATAATCAAAATGAAGGGGCCTGCTGGAATTGGCAAAGGAATAGCTACTGTAAACGGTGAAAAGGCAGTTGAGGCTGAGTTAATGTTTGCTGTAGGGAAGTAGGTGTAAATGTGTTTAATAAAATTTTAATTGCTAACAGAGGAGAAATAGCTGTTAGAATAATTAGAGCTTGTAGGGAAATGGGAATACACACAGTTGCAATTTATTCTGAAATAGATAAAAATGCACTACATGTGAACATGGCTGATGAAGCTATTTGTGTTGGACCTGCAAAGCCTCAAGATAGTTATCTAAATATGGAGAATATATTGAGTGCTACAGTATTAAGTGGAGCACAAGCCATTCATCCAGGATTTGGATTTTTATCAGAAAATAGCAAGTTCGCACAAATGTGCAAGGATTGTAATATTGTTTTTATAGGTCCAAGTGTTGCAGCTATAGAGAATATGGGTAATAAGTCAAAGGCTAGAGAAATCATGATGAGCTCAGGAGTTCCTGTAATACCAGGGACTGAGGGAAGCATAGATACTTTAGAAGAAGCTGTGCTGGCTGCAAAAGAAATTGGATATCCTGTAATGATCAAAGCTTCTAGCGGTGGCGGAGGAAGAGGAATAAGGATTATAAGAAATGAAGAAGAACTTAAAAAGGTTTTTGATTCAGCTAAAGGGGAAGCAAGAATATCCTTTGGAGATGACACCATGTATATGGAGAAGTTTATTGAAAATCCAAGACATGTAGAATTTCAAATTCTTGGAGACTCCTATGGTAATATAATTCACTTGATGGAGAGAGATTGTTCAATTCAAAGAAGAAATCAAAAAGTTTTAGAAGAAACACCTTGCCCTGTAATGTCGCAAGAGCTAAGAGAAAAAATGGGTAGTGTAGCTATTAGGGCTGCAAAGGCAGTTAACTATAAAAGTGCAGGAACCATTGAGTTCTTATTAGATAATGATAATAATTTTTATTTTATGGAGATGAATACAAGAATACAGGTAGAACATCCTATAACAGAAATGATTACAGGGATAGATCTTATTAAAGAGCAAATAAATATAGCTGCAGGTGAAAAACTTTCCTTAAAGCAGGAAGACATAAAAATAAATGGTCATGCTATAGAATGTAGAATTAATGCAGAAAATCCTAAAATGGGCTTTAGGCCATCCCCAGGCAAAATAAATATTGAGCATATGCCAGGTGGAAATGGAGTAAGAATTGATAGTGGAATCTATGATGGATATATACTTCCTCCAACTTATGATTCTATGGTAGCAAAACTTATAGTTCATGGAAGGGACAGAAAAGAAGCTATCGCTAAAATGAGAAGATCACTTGAAGAGTTCTTAATTGAAGGTATAGATACCAATATAGAGTTTCAGCTAGAAATATTATATAATCCAATATTCGAAAAAGGGGATTATAATACAGGATTTATTGCTAAAGAATTTAATTATTAGGTTTTAAGTTATTCCAAAACAGCATTTATTGCTGTTTAAGGCAGGTGAAGTATTGTTGTTTAAATTTAATCCTTTAGGAAGAAAAACTAAATATATAACATTAAAAAATAATAAGATTACAAATACAAAAGATGAAAACAATGCTGTCCCTAACATACCTAATGGTATGTGGATTAAATGTGATGGCTGTGGTAAAACAATATATAAGAAAGACTTAGAGGAAAATTCAAAAGTTTGTCCTTCTTGCGGAAAGCATTATAGGATGAATGCAAGAGAAAGAATAGAGTATATATTAGATACTGGTACCTTTAGAGAACTTGATAAAGGTATGATTACTTTAAATCCTTTAGATTTTAATGGGTATAAGGATAAGGTAGATAGTTTTAAAGAAGATCTGCAAATGGATGAGGCAGTAGTAACTGGTTATGGCAAGATATTTGGAAAAGATGTAGTAATGGGAGTTATGGATAGTAATTTCATGATGGGCAGCATGGGTTCCGTAGTAGGAGAAAAGATAACAAGAGCAATAGAAAGAGCAACAAAGGATAAACTTCCTGTAATTTTGTTTACTGCTTCCGGAGGGGCTAGAATGCAAGAAGGAATGTTTTCGCTAATGCAAATGGCTAAAACCAGTGCAGCTGTTGCAAGACATGGGGAAAAGGGACTTCCGTATATTAGCGTTCTTACAGATCCTACAACAGGAGGAGTTACTGCTAGCTTTGCTATGTTAGGTGATGTAATATTATCAGAACCAGGTGCCTTAATAGGTTTTGCCGGTAAGAGAGTTATAGAACAAACTATAAGGCAAAAGCTTCCAGAAGGATTCCAAAGTGCTGAATTCTTATTAGACCATGGTTTTTTAGATAAAATAGTTCATCGTTTAGAGTTAAAAAAGGTATTATATAAAATATTAGAAATGCATTAATATTTTGTTATAAGTTTAGAAAATAACTTCTGTCGCCTTTAGAAAGGAGGACCCTAGGATGCTGGAAAGTGAAAAGAAAATAAATGAACTTAGTAATAGAATCGAAGAGTTAAAGCAATTTTCTAACACAAAAGAAGTAGATCTATCTCTTGAAATTACTAGATTAGAAGATAAACTTAAAAAGCTTAAGGAAAGCGTGTATAGTAATTTATCTCCTATGGATAAACTGACCCTATCAAGAATGTTAGAACGACCTACAGCTCTTGATTATATTGAAAGAGTATTTGATTCCTTTATAGAATTTCATGGAGACAGATATTATAAAGATGATTCTGCCATTGTTGGGGGAATTGGAAAGCTAAATAGTATGCCAGTAACCATAATAGCACAACAAAAAGGTACAAATATGAATGAAAACATAAAAAGAAACTTTGCAATGCCAAGACCAGAGGGGTATAGAAAATCATTAAGATTAATGAAGCAGGCTGAAAAGTTTAAGAGGCCTGTAATATGCTTTGTTGACACACCAGGAGCTTATCCTGGAATGGATGCAGAAGAAAGAGGTCAAGGAGAAGCTGTTGCAAGAAACCTAATGGAAATGTCTATCTTAAAGACTCCTATTATATCAATTGTAATAGGAGAAGGTGGTAGTGGTGGAGCTTTAGCACTATCTGTTGCAGATGAAATATGGATGCTAGAGCATGCAGTATATTCTGTTTTATCTCCAGAAGGCTTTGCAAGTATTCTATGGAAGGATTCCTCAAAAGTAAAGGAAGCCGCAGCTATTATGAAAATAACAGCCCAAGATATAAAAGGGTATAATATAATAGATAAAATTATAGAAGAGCCAAAAGGTGGAGCACATAAGGATGTAGACCAAATGGCAAAAACTATAAAAAATGAACTGCTTAAGGTTCCTTTTAAAAGCTTAAGTGATAATATAGAGGAAACCTTAGACAAGAGATATAATAAATATAGGGCAATAGGAAGCTTTTTAGAATAACTATTTACTTTGGGAAATATATTCCACTTTTTCGCATTTTTACTGAAGAAATAATTTATACAAAGTGCTTGAATAAATATAAACGGTGATGTATAATGATGCGGAAGATAATACTAGGGGGAATAAAAATGAAAAAAATAAGAAAGACCAGTGCTATATTATTAGCATTTATAATGCTTTTAACTGCTGCATTTGTAGGCTGCGGAAAGAAGACTGAAACTGGAAAAACAGATGAAACAAAAAAAGTAGAGTCAGCTAAAATTGATGCAATAAAGAAAGCAGGAAAGTTAGTTTTAGGAACTTCTGCTGATTATGCACCTTATGAGTTTGTATTGATTAAAGATGGAAAAAGTGAAATTGTTGGATTTGATATTGAAATTGCTAAAGAAATAGCTAAAGATTTAGGAGTAACTCTTGAAATTAAGAATATGGACTTTAAAGGACTTCTTCCTGCATTAAAAACAGGTCAAGTTGATATGGTAATATCAGGAATGACTCCAACAGATGAAAGAAAGAAAGAAGTAGATTTTTCAAAGATATATTATAGAGCAGTACAAAGCGTTGTTGTAAGAGCTGCAGATAAGGATAAATACAAAACAGTAGACAGCTTAACAGGAAAAAGAGTTGGAGCTCAATCTACTTCAATTCAAGAAGGAATAGCTAAAGAGCAAGTTAAAGATGCTAAAGTTACATCACTAGCAAAGATTCCAGAATTAGTTATGTCATTAAAGACTAACAAAGTTGATGCAATAATAATGGAATATCCAGTAGCTAAAGGACATGTAGATAAGAACGCTGATTTAGCAATATCAGATATTAAAGTAGGAGAAGAAGATGGAGGATCAGCAATTGGAGTTCAAAAAGGACAACAAGATTTAGTTGCTGCCATCGATAAGACAATAGATAGATTATTATCAGAAGGAAAAATCGATAAATTTGTAATAGATGCAACTTCATTAATTCAATAAAATTAATATTATTGTAAATTTCTATTGATTTAAATTTAATAAGCTTTATTATAAAAGATAATGGTATTTACCATTATCTTTTATTGAGTTTTAATATAGTAAGAATATATTTCTATACAAGGAGGAATTTGTGTTGGGAATATCAGAGTTTTTATCTACCTATCTAGGGTATTTTTTTGAGGGAACGGGAATTACCATTGCCTTATCCTTCTTTACAGTTTTATTAGGTTCTGTAACTGGTACCCTATTTGCGTTAATGAAATTATCCAAAAGCAAAGTATTAAAAAGGATTGCATCTGTATATATTGAAATTGTAAGGGGAACCCCTTTAATTGTACAAGTATTCATTCTTTATTATGGAGTAGCTCAATTAATCCAAAATTCTGGATATACCATGCCTCAGATACAGGTTTTTGGGAATGATTTAGTGAGTTTTGTATCTATTGTCATTGCAATGACTATTAATAGTACAGCATACATAGCTGAAATTATTAGAGGTGGTATTGAGTCCATTGATAAAGGTCAAATGGAGGCAGCAAGATCATTAGGACTTACTCATAAAATGTCTATGAGATTTGTAATTATACCTCAAGCTATCAAAAATATTCTACCTGCTTTAGGTAATGAATTTATTACAGTAATTAAGGAATCAGCAATAGTATCAGTAGTAGGAATAAGAGAGCTTATGTTTAGTGCAAGTGTAGTTCAAGGAACAACTTATAAAATATTTACACCGCTAATTACAGCAGCGGCAATATACTTTGTATTAACATTTTCCTTATCTAAATTATTAGGGGTAGTTGAAAGGAGGATGAAGGTTAGTGATTAAGGTTAACGATTTACACAAAAGCTTTGGAAATGTAGAAGTATTAAAAGGAGTAAATACTCATATTAAAAAGGGAGAAGTTGTTGTTATCATAGGACCTTCAGGTTCAGGAAAGAGTACCTTCCTAAGATGCCTTAACCTTTTAGAAGAGCCGACAAAGGGAGAAATAATATTTGAAGGACAATCTATCACTTCTAAGGAGAATGATATAAATAAACAAAGAGAAAAGATGGGAATGGTTTTTCAGCAATTTAATCTTTTCCCTCATTTAAGTGTACTAGATAATATTACTTTAGCACCAATAAAGGTTAAAAATATTCCTAAAGAAAAGGCAGAAGAAATTGCATTTAGACTTTTAGAAAGAGTTGGACTTAAGGATAAGGCAAATGCCTATCCAAAACAGCTTTCAGGAGGCCAAAAACAAAGGATAGCTATTGCAAGAGCTCTTGCTATGTCTCCAGATGTTATGTTATTTGATGAACCTACCTCAGCTTTAGATCCAGAAATGGTTGGGGAAGTTCTAGAGGTTATGAAGGAATTGGCAAAGGAAGGCATGACCATGGTTGTTGTAACTCATGAAATGGGATTTGCAAGAGAAGTAGGGGATAGAGTATTCCTTATGGACCAAGGAATAATTTTAGAAGAGGGAACACCAGAGGAAGTATTCGGTAACCCTAAAATGGAGAGAACTAAAGATTTCTTAAGTAAAGTGTTGTAAAATTTATAGTAACCAGTCCCTAGTCACTAATTTCTATATAATATAAAGACATATAGAGATTAGTAACTAGGGATTAGCGATTTTTTTGTAATAAAAATATAGAAGAGCAAGTATTATATATTAGTATCAATTATATTAAAGGATTATCTATGAGAGAATATAATAATGGAAGCTTTGTTACGGGCATGAACTATGACTATGATAGAATGCGTGCAAAAGAATATGCTGAAAAGTATGCTTTATTTCCAAATATAAAGGAATACCCATATTTTGAACAGGATGATTGTGCAAATTTCATATCTCAGGTATTAAGAGCTGGAGGTATGAAGGAGACTGGCATAAGGTGGGATAAGGTGGAATCATGGTTTTGCAGAACAAAGGATACTAATAGCTTAACTAATATAGCTATAAGCTGGAGAGCTGCTAGGTATTTTAGGAGACATTGGGCGAATGAAGGTGGAATTGGACACAACAGAGCTGCTGTTTCTATTGCAATAACTGTCCAAGAAGCAGTGAATAACTTTGATAGATTGTATACTATATTAAAGGAGGGAGACGTTATTCAGTACGGGAATCCTGATAACAATAACTATCCATACCATACTCAGGTAATTCATGATAAGGGTTTCAATTATAAGATAAGCAAATACGATTTATATATGGCGCAACACACTGAAAATAGATTATACGTCTCTTTATTTACTTATTTAAATAAGTTTTTTGATAAAACAGTAAGGCAAGTGTATATTTATAGGATAAAAGATGATTAGGTTTTAATGATTAGTAATCATTTGAAATTATGTATGATACCCTAAGTTTTTAGAAACAAAACTTAGGGTATTAATTTTAATACAACTTACTTTATAATGTAATATATAAGTAAGTTATTATAGTTTGTAACGAAGAATAAAAGGAAGGACTAAGCTATGAGCAATAGGAACACAATAAAAATTTCTGTTAGAAATCTTGTAGAATTTATACTTCGATCTGGAGATTTGAATTCTACGTTTACAGGCAGTTCAAGAAATACAGATGCTATAAAAGCACATCAGAAAATACAGAAAGCTGCTCCAAAGGAATATACAGCTGAAGTGTCCCTTTCATATACATTTGAAAAAGAAGACATATCACTAGAAATAAGCGGACGTGCAGATGGAATAATTGATAATGATGGAATAATTACAATAGATGAAATTAAGACTACTACAGCGCCAATAGAGTTTATAAATGAAGATTATAATTTGATACATTGGGCTCAGGCAAAAACTTATGCATTTATATACGCTAAGGAAAAGGCTTTAGAAAATATATATGTTCAGCTTACCTACTATCAAATAGATACTAAAGACATTAAAAGATTTATTAAAGCTTTCAGTTTCAAGGAGCTAGAAGAATTTTTCCTTCAAATAGTAAATAGCTATATAGAGTGGGCAAAAACTCTAAGTATGTGGGAGAATTATAGGGATGATTCAATAAAAAGTTTAGAGTTTCCCTTTGAAAATTATAGAGAAGGTCAAAGAAAGCTGGCAGTATCAGTGTATAAGACCATAAATGAAGGTAAAAAGATATTTATACAGGCGCCAACAGGTATAGGGAAAACCATAGCCACTTTATTTCCAAGTTTAAAAGCAATGGGAGAAGGGTATACATCAAAAATATTTTATTTAACCGCAAAAACTATAACAAGAACAGCTGGAGAGAAAGCTATAAATAATCTTAGAGAAAAAGGACTAAAAATTAAGAGCCTAACAATTACAGCAAAGGACAAAATATGCTTTAAACCAGATGCAGCATGCAACTCTGAGGAATGTCCCTTTGCAAAGGGGTATTTTGATAGAATTAATGAAGCAATAAAAGATATATATCTAAATGAAGAAAACTTTTCGCGTGAGGTTTTAGAGGAATACGGGAAAAAATATGAGATTTGTCCTTTTGAATTTTCACTGGAGTTATCTCTTTTTTCAGATTGCATTATTTGTGATTATAATTATGTATTTGACCCTAGAGTATATCTAAAAAGGTTCTTTTTAGAGGGAACAACAGATTTTACATTCTTAATAGATGAAGCACATAATTTGGTAGATAGAGCAAGAGAAATGTTTTCGGCAGAAATAAATAAAGAAGAAATGCTTAATTTAAAAAAGCTTAGCATGAACTATTCAAAGGATATTTCTAAAACCTTAAATAAATTAAATTCACATATGATTGAAATACGGAAGCTTTGTGAGGTAAAGGATAATGAGCATATAGAAGAGGATGCTCCTATGGAAATAATATATTTACTAATGGAGCTGATGCCAAAAGCTGAAAAATGGTTATTAGAAAATAAAGATAAAAATAATGAATTTAAAGAGAAGCTTTTAGATTTTTATTTTAAAGCATTAGCTTTTATAAGAACCAATGAATATTACGATGAAAGTTTTGTCACTTATGGGGAAAAACAAAATAATAATTTGAAGCTTAAATTGTTTTGTCTTGATCCTTCTCATTTATTAAAGGAAGCATCTAAAAGAGGTAAGTCAACGGTGTTTTTCTCTGCTACGCTGATGCCTATGGATTATTTTATAGACATACTAGGTGGAGATTCTGAAAGCTATAAGCTAAGATTAAATTCACCCTTTAGCAGAGATAATTTATGCTTAACAATTGACTCTAATATATCCACTACCTATAAAATGAGAGAATTTACTTATGATAAAATACTTAAAGACTTGAATACAGTTGTTAAAGCTAAAATAGGCAATTATCTAGTTTTCTTTCCATCCCATAAATATATGAGAGAAGTTCATGACAGATTTTCTGAAAAAAATCTAGATATTAAAACTATATATCAGGAAATTTCTATGAATGAAGAAGAAAGGGAAAGCTTTTTAGAGAATTTTAGAGAAGGTAATACAGAGAGCTTAGTTGGATTTGCAGTTATGGGAGGACTTTTTTCAGAAGGAATTGATTTAGTAGGAGACAGATTAATAGGGACAATAATTGTGGGAGTTGGACTGCCTCAAATATGTTTAGAAAGAAATATAATTAATGATTATTTTAAGAAAAAAAACAATCAAGGCTTTGAATACGCCTATATGTATCCTGGGATGAATAAGGTAATGCAAGCTGCCGGAAGAGTTATAAGAAGAGAAGAGGATAGAGGGATAGTATTACTCATTGATGAAAGGTTCTTGCATAGAAATTATTATAGTTTATTTCCAAAGGAGTGGAGTAATCCAAGAATATGTAAGAATAGCAATGAGTTGAGTGGAGCGGTTAAGGAATTTTGGGAGAATACTAGTAAATAAGTGAGAATATTGTAGATTATTAACATAATAAAAAGATAATTAAAATAATAAGTCAAAAACTGTTGACAATCGAACATATGTTCTATATAATCAAAGTATAGCATTTTACGGTATATTTTGGTTAATGGAGGTATTTTCATGAAAATAGGAGCTAACTTTTTCGTAAAAGTAAATTATTCTATCGAAGGCAAAGGGACAGAAGGAAAATGTACAGGAGCTCACATAAAGAGAGCAAACTTAAATGGTACTGATAAGTATTTAATTGGCGGCGGATACTTTAATAAAAATGGAGGATCCATAGTATTTAAAGCAAGAGATTTAAAAGAAGCGAGAGAAATTGCCAATAACAATATATTTATTAAAAATAAAATATATAGCTATGAATTAATAATATTAGACAGTAACATTAAAATTGCGTAATAATGGATTGAAAATTTACTAGAAAAAGTTTAGCTAGAATATTACATATATAAAGTGCAGCTTAGTAGGCTTTCTGCCTACTAAGCTGCGCTTTTCAAATGTCATATTATAATGAATAATATATTAAACCATTTCACTTTTGATTTCCAATTTCTGATACATTTTTTCTTGCTGCCTTGTAGTAAATTGAAAATATATTTCTGTATTTGAAACAGATTTATGTCCAAGCCACCACTGAAGTTCTTTTATATCCATATCAGACTCAGCTAAATGAACTGCTGTTGTATGCTTAATTGTATGAAAATGGTGTTTTGTCTTATCTTCTATGTACGCTTGTCTGCAATATTTTTTCATTAAAAAGTCCAGAGTTTGTCTTGAAATAGGGTTTTTTTCTTGACTCTTAAATAATGCTTCATAATTATTAGTAACTTGATATTTTTCGATGTACTTTAGCAAAGCTGCATTAGTTTTTTCATCCAGTCTTATTGTATTACTCTTACTTCCTTTAAGCCTTTGGCAAAAGAGCTCTCTTTTTTCCCTATTATAATTTTCTAATTTAATTAATGCAATTTCAGATGCCCTAAATCCACATCGATATGCAACTCTAAATATTGCTAAATCCCTTACTGAATGAATACTATTAGAATTCTCTATAACAGTGAACAGATTCCTCATTTCATTTTGTGTTAAGTACTTTATTGTCTCTTGATTCTTTCTTGCCATATATTCTCCTTTCCAAAAGCTGTACAAAATAAATATTTTGTACAAGTTTATTATAGCACAAATACTTGTTAAGTACATAAAAAAAATGATTTTCTGTATAATTATAGTATAACTTGAAGAAAATTAGAATTATATCTTTATTATAATAGTGGCCGTAACATAATTTGTAACAAATAATAGAAAATCATGTAAGTAATTAAAGGAAAGTTATACAAAATATTTATTTTGTACTAATATGTCGTAAAAATTGATTATTATCCAAAAAAACACATTGAATTTTATTAAATTTTCTAACAGTAATCACAAAATTATTTACATATATGAAGGGGGATATAGAAATGATGAATTTTCTAGGCAAATTTAAAGTTGGAACTAAACTGCTGGTGTCTTTTTTGATTGTAGCAATCTTTATTGGGGTAGTAGGTCTTATCAGTATGATTACACTAAAAAAAATTAATGTCAATGGAAATGAGATGTACAGCAACCATTTAACAGCAAGTAATTTATTAAATGATATTAATAAGGAACTACTGAGATTTAGGGGAGATACTCTAAATGTTTTGTATAATAAAAATTCTAATAGAGAAGAAATCTCAAAAAATCTTGAAAAATACATAAAAAACTATGAAAGTGATATTGAATTATATTCTAAAACAAAATTCAGTGATGAAGAGCAAAAAATCTTTAAAGATTTTACTGATATCATAACAAAATACAAAGAGCAACAATATACTTTAATAAAATTAATTAGAGAAAATAAAGTAGATGAAGCTATAAACTATGTATCTTCTGTAACCAGTACCAGAGAGGAGGTTGAAAAACGAATAGGTGAATTAATATCTTTAAATGTCAATGCTGCAAAAGAAGCTAACGAGGATAATAATTTAATTTATAAAAAGTCAAGTAATACTGTGATTGGATTTATTATAGGCGGTATTGTCATCGCAGTGCTTTTGGGTATAGTTATGACAAAACATATATCAGTGGCATTAAAAATTATCCAAGGATTTTCTAAAAAGCTGTCTGAGTATGACTTTGATAAAGCCATTACACTTCCATGGAAGGACGAATTTGCAGAAACCTGTACTTCATTAAATTTAGCTCAGGATAATGTTAAAGGACTAGTAAAAGAAATAATGAATAATTCCCAAAATTTAAGTGCTTCCTCAGAAGAGTTATTTGCAACCGTGGAGGAAATGAATGCAAAACTTGATACTATAGATAAATCAACAAAAGAAATTGCTGCAGGTTCACAGGAGGTTAGTGCTTCAGCGGAAGAAATCACTGCTTCTGTTGAAGAGGTAAATTCAAGCATAACAGAAATGTCACAAAGAGCCTTAGATGGAAGTGAAAATGCTGGTAAGTTTAAGGAACGAGCTTTAAAAGTAAAGGAAAATGGTAAGAAACAAGAAGAATCTATACTATCCGTATACAATCAAAAAGAAGCTATGATTTTAAAGGCTATAGAAGATGGTAAAGTAGTTGAACAAATTAAGGTAATGGCAGCTACTATATCAAGTATAGCAGAACAAACAAATCTACTTGCCTTAAATGCAGCAATTGAGGCCGCTAGAGCTGGAGAGCAGGGGAAGGGCTTTGCTGTTGTTGCTGAAGAAGTGCGAAAGCTAGCGGAACAATCTTCACAGGCAGTTTCAAGTATACAAGTTACTATTACTAAAGTTCAGGATGCATTTAACGGATTATCAGAGAATAGTAATGAGATATTAAAATTTATGAATGAACAAGTTACTCCGGAATTTACACACTTCGTAGCAAGTGGAACGGAATTATATAATGATGCAGACTATGTAAGCAAAATGTCTGAGGATTTAGCTTCTATATCAGAAGAACTTTCTGCAACAGTAAATCAAGTAAACTTAGCTGTTCAAAATATGTCCACTTCAGCACAAACATCTTCAGAAGGTACAATGAGTATTCTATGCAACATAAACGAAGCAACAGGAGGCATGGAGCAAATTGCGCAAACAGCACAAACACAAGCACAGCTGGCAGAAAAGCTTAATGAACTCGTTCAAAAATTTAAAATATAGTATATATGTATCACATCTTTATATCTACATAAAGGAACCTCCAAAACCTCCGGTGCCTGCCACCGGAGGTTTTGGAGGTTTTATGTCATAAAAGGTTTTAATTCTCCTTTCTCAGGTGGCAGGCACCTTACATATATCATAAAATTAACTTATAGGGAATTTGATTTTTTGATATAATAAAAGAAAAGTGCGAAGCATTTTTCACATTTAAGAAGGAAGGTTAAAAGATGAAGGCAGAAATATTGGCTGTTGGGACAGAAATTTTACTCGGGAATATTGTAAATACAAATGCTCATTATATATCTAATAGGCTAGCAGAGTTAGGTATAGAGGTATACCATCAATCTGTAGTAGGAGATAACGCGGAAAGATTGAAGGAAGCTTATGAATTAGCTTTTAGCAGAGCAGATTTAGTAATAACAACGGGGGGACTTGGACCTACTAAGGATGATTTAACAAAAGAGGTAGCTTTCGATTATTTTGGAAAGGAAGCAGTACTTCATGAGGAGTCTCTAAAGAGCATAGAAAATTTCTTCAATACAATAAATATAAGTATGGATAAAAGCAATATAAAACAAGCGTATTTTCCTAAAGATGCAATTATAATGAATAACAGTGTAGGAACTGCACCTGGCTGCATAATTCAAGAGAAGGATAAGATATTAGCAGTATTACCTGGACCGCCTAGAGAAATGAAAGCGATGTTTGAAGAATGTTTAATTCCTTATCTAAAAAAATTCCAACAAGGAGTCCTTGAATCAAAGACATTAAGGATTATCGGTATAGGAGAAAGTAAAGTTGCTTCAATGATAGAAGATATAATAGATAATTCCGTTAATCCTACAGTGGCACCATACGCAAAAGAAGGGGAAGTTACTTTAAGAATTACTGCAAAAGCTAAAGATCCAGAGGAAGCTAATGAGCTTATTTCACCTGTAGAAAAAGAAATAAGAGATAGGCTTGGGGAAGCTGTTTACGGAGAAGGAGAAGTATCTATAGAAGAAGTTGTAGGAAAGCTTCTGGTAGAAAATAAATTTACAATAGCTATTGCAGAGTCCTGCACAGGAGGACTTTTATCTGGTACATTAATAAATTACCCAGGAATATCTGAAGTTTTCAAGGAAGGTTTTATAACATATACAAATGAAGCTAAAATAAAGAGACTTAAGGTTAAGAAGGAAGTTTTAGAAAAGTACGGAGCGGTTAGTAGTCAAACCGCTGCGGAAATGGCAGAGGGAGCTGCTAAAGCTTCTGGAACAGATATAGCATTATCTACTACTGGTATTGCAGGTCCTGGTGGTGGAAGCGATGAAAAACCAGTAGGTCTTGTATTTGTTGGCTTATATATAAAAGGTGAGGTTAAAACAAAGGAATTCAATTTGATTGGAGATAGGCAAAGGATACGAAATGCAACAGTAATTAGGACTCTGGAATGGCTTAGAAGAGAAATTTTAAAGTGTTTAGGAAAGTAGACTTTAGCGAATTAAAACAATAAATTATTAAACTAATGTAATATATTAACATTGACAATACCCCCGAAAGGTGATAATATTTTTGTGTACTTAATTTAGATACAAATGTGTTTCGTAGGTAAACATAGGGACATCAAAAGGGGGCTTAGACATAAAATAAAATGGGGTTTAATATTATTCATTGAATAATATTAGGATTTGTTACTGTGTATATTAATTATAGTAGTAACCACAAGAGGTGTTCAAAATATCAGGGGCGTTATTTTGATTTCATTCAGGTTACATTTAAATATTTTATAGTAAGTATATGTAAGTAGCAAAAAATTACATTTTATCATATAAAAAACCAGGCTAATTAACCTGGTTTTTTACATATACTTTTTTTAGTGTATTTTAGGGAAGCAGTTTTTTTATATCAATAATTCCTGCACCCTGGAGGTTTTTAGGTATATTTAAAAGGTTGCAGGATATCTTAAGTAAGGAGACTATATCTTTATATGTTAAATCGGGATTATTTTCTAGTAATAGTGCACATACTCCACTAAGAAAGGCTGCTGAACAGGAGGTTCCAGTGTAATTAGTATATAGTGTTTCAAGAGGTCTAGGATAGATCTTTTGACCGTTCCTTTCAGAAATATAATTGGTATCAGAATTTAAAGAACAAATATCTACACATACAGCACATAAGTCAGGTTTTGCTGCTTTTCCGGTGTTACCAGCAGAGGCTGAAAGAAATGGCCTCTTTTCTCTTAGATCATCAATGCCGCCAACTGTTATACAATTTTTAAGTAAAGCTATTCCCCTCATAGAGTTTTCTACGTTACTATTATGGCCACTAGGTACTATTATAATTATGTTTTTTTCGATAGCTTTATAAAAGAGATTTGAAAATAAAGCTAATATAGATTCGTTATAATCTATCATTTCGAAGGGAAGACATATAATCCTTATATTGTGTTCGCTACTTTCATTTATTAAAGTTTCTAAAGCAAATAATATATCAGAAATATATCCCCTGCCAATTTTATTAAAAGCTTTAATCATATAAATATTGCTTTTTTCAGCTACCCCTTTATACATACCATTTGAGCTCTCCCCACTGGAGGCTATAATTCCACTTATAAAAGTTCCATGTCCATTATCATCATAAGGGTAATTAAAATTATTTATCAAATCTAAAAACTTTACTATCCTGTTGCCAGGTTTTTTTAAGTCAGGATGGGGATATACTCCTGTATCAATTATTCCAATACCAATGTTTTTTCCAGTTAATTTATAATTTTTTTCAAAAGCTATACCATTAGCAGAAAGAACACTATTCCCACATAGCAAACAGAATGTATCAAAGGTAATATAGTCTATTTGAGGAAGTTCAATAAGTTTTTCTATAACTCCTGAAGATATAGTTGAGCAAATGCAGCCAATAGAAGGAATAGAACGAATAATTTCACATCTATAAGTCTTTAGTTTTTGTTCAACTTTATTTTGAAGAGCCTTGCAATGTATAATAACTCTATAATTTTTATAGAGCTTATTTTTTAGAGCATTATGCAAATTTATATCTAACTTTTTTTTTAGGGAAAACATACAAATCCTCCTGAAATATTACTCTATTAATAATATAGTTAATTTCCCTTGTATTTGTTAATTAGATGCTTAATAAATAATATGTTTTTATTTTACTAAATAGATATGACTTTACAAAGTAATTTATAAATAAAAAAAGAACTAGTAAATTTTACTAGTTCTTATGATTTCCATTTAAATATAATAAGACCAAAAATCATTATGGCTATTCCTAAAAATTGACTAAGTCCAAAAGCAGCTTTGTTGGAATCAAAAAGGCCAAGGCCTTCTATTAACCCAGCAGAAATTAGTTGTGAAATGAGAATAGCACTTATGGCATAAGCCGGACCTAGCTTTGAAATACCACATATTACAGTAAAAATAATTGCAACTCCTAAGGGTCCTCCTAATAAATACAGCTTATTTGAAAGGGATATATTCCGAATATTCCCTTTACCTATAAATAACATGATAACAAAAGTAATTACAAAACCAATCCCCTGGACAACAGTATTAGTCTCCCAAAGACCAATTTTTTCGCTTAAACGGGTGTTAAAGACACCTTGAATACTCATAAAAATTCCTGCTAATATGGAACAAATAAGTCCAAACATGAAAATCACCTTCCATGATTATTATGTCCTAAAATAAAATTTCTATTAAAAGTGGAAGGTAAATTATAAATTAATAGCCGGTATCTTGTCTTTGATGATTTATACTGTTCTTATGTAGGTAAGCGACCTCGATTTCTTCAAATGAAAAACCTAATTCTGTACCAAGATGCAAAAAATCTTCAAATAAAGTTTTATAATTATCTTTAGTAGGACATACTACAAAGTCATTAATATCAAGATAAAGATGCATAAACTTTTTCGTCAATTCTTTATTTTCAGTCTTTACATTTAGCTCTAAATCTGAATACTTTTTTTCAAGTCCTATGCTTAAAATAAAGTGAAGACAGTCGACATATTCCTCAAGTATCACTTCTTTAGAAGAGGGACCTTTATTACTCCAAAATTTAAAACAGCGGGTTTCGTTTGCAAGTTCGCTTACTTCTACTTGAAGTGCTAAAATTTTTTTTGAAAATAAGGACTTGCCGTGCAGATTGTGTTCTTCGAGAATTCTTTTATCTAGTATACTTTGTAAATTAAATAGTTTTTCAAGGTTCATAAACGCTTCCCCTTTCTTCAAACTTTGTATAAATACATTTTATATTATTACGTGAAATATTGAAAGTTCACTAATCGTTTACATTAAAATTTTGTTAAAATATTTAAACCGACCTCAAGTTTTAGGACTTGAAATCGGTTTAAAATCAAGTATTAATATTCACGAAGAGGATAGTCTTTTACTAAGACATCTTTCTTATTATTTACAGACTTCCATAGTTCTAAACGATTTATTTTACCAAAGTCAAAGGACATATCCTCATCCTTTGAAGTTAAGGCATTAGGAGCCTCAGCTGAAAGGGTTTTCCTTAAGGTATAGTTTGAATTAGCAATAGAAATGAATAAATCTTGACATTTATCTAGATTAACGTTAAATCCGCTTAAAGAGAGAGTGTCCGTTATATTACGTGCAATTCTAGTTATGTATCCTCTATTTTCTACCTTTAAGTTTATTGTCTTTTGAGATTTATCTAGGTAAAAATTTGGATTAATTTGAACCTTAAATTTTTTATAAGGGCTAATTGTATCTAAAACAATTTTATTAAATTTATCTAGTTCAGGATCAATAATGGATTGTATAGGAATATAAAATTGTTGATTTGTTTTATATAGCTTATACTTTTTACATAGGCTTTTTTGAGTCACTTCAATGAGCTTATTAGACTCATTATCAAATAATGCAACTAAAGTGTATTTCATTTTAATCCCCCGACTACAATAATTTTTATTGTTATTATATCATATTTGTATAATTTGTCTATTTCAAACTTTAGATATAATTTCAATAATAGTTTTTCTAAGTTGAATGAAAATATGATTATTAATATTAATTTTTTATAAAGTTACATTATAATATTATTAAAAATTTGTATTAAAAATATTTATTAATATGCTATAATAAAATTTGTGATAAATATATGAATAAAAATCTTAAAGGTTCTTTTTAAATGAATATTAAAAAAGTATATAGGTTTGGAATATAATAAAATTAGAAATAAGGATGGATAATCACATGGAAAAACTGATTATTAACGGTGGAAAACCATTAAATGGTGACATAGAGATAAGTGGAGCAAAGAATGCAGCAGTGGCCATTCTTCCTGCAGCTATAATGGCTAGTAAAGGAATTTGTGTTATTGATAATATACCTCAAATTAGTGATACAGAATGCATTGAGAGAATTATACATAGCTTAGGAGCAAAAGTTAAAAGAGATAAGAATACTGTAACTATAGATAGTACTACAATAAATAACAATGATGCAAATACAGAAGATGTAAGACGTATGAGAGCTTCTTATTATTTAATTGGAGCCCTCTTAGGAAGATTTAAAAAAGCTAGAGTTGAAATGCCAGGAGGATGTTCTATAGGTGTAAGACCAATAGATCAGCACATTAAAGGCTTTGAAGCTTTAGGAGCAAAGGTTACTATAGAGCATGGTGCAGTAGTTGTGGAGGCTGATGAGTTAGTTGGCACTAATATTTATTTTGATGTAGTAAGTGTTGGCGCTACAATTAATGTAATGCTTGCTGCAGCTCTTGCAGAAGGGAAAACTGTCCTTGAAAACGCTGCAAAAGAGCCTCATGTAGTTGATGTTGCTAATTTTCTAAACACCATGGGAGCAGATATTAAAGGTACAGGAACTGATGTAATTAAAATAAATGGAGTTAAAGAATTATCAGGATGCAATTATAGTGTAATTCCAGATCAAATAGAAGCGGGAACTTATATGATTGCTGTAGCTGCTTGTGGAGGAAAAATAAATATAAATAATGTTATACCTAAGCATCTAGAATCTATAACCGCGAAGCTTGTAGAAATGGGAGTGGATATATCAGAAAATGGCGACAGCATAACTGTAGAAAGAACTGGAGAGATAAGAGGAGTAAATGTAAAAACACTTCCCTACCCAGGATTTCCTACAGACCTTCAACAACCTATGACAACGCTTTTAAGCATAGCCAAAGGAAGAAGTATAGTTAACGAAAGTATATGGGAAAGCAGATATAAACATGTAGATGAGCTTAAAAAAATGGGAGCTAATATTAGTGTTAAGAATAACCTTGCTATAATCGAAGGAGTACAAAACTTAAGCGGTGCAAGAGTTAGAGCTACTGATTTGAGAGCAGGAGCAGCTATGGTAATAGCAGGACTTATAGCAAATGGAGTAACTGAGGTTACTAACATAGAACATATTGACAGAGGATATCCTTTTATTGAAAAGAAATTCAACGCATTAGGAGCAAACATTACAAGAGAAATAGACAACTAATATAAATGTAGTTACGAATGGAGAAGGTATAATGATTTTTTGTCCTTTATATAGTGGAAGTAGTGGGAATAGTATATTTGTTGCTTCTGATAAAGGAAGTATACTTATAGATGCTGGATTGCCAGGTAAGAGCATAGAAAATGCTCTTGTAGGCATAGGTAAAGACCCTAGGGACATTGACGGAATTTTTATTACTCATGAACATATAGACCACGTAAAGGGAGTGGGAGTTTTATCTAGAAGATATGGTATACCTATTTTCGCCAACAAACTTACATGGAAGGGTATGGAGAAAACCATAGGGAAAATTAAAGAAGAGAATATAAAAATAATAGAGGATACAGTAGACATAAAGGATATGAATATTAAAAGCTACAGGATACCTCACGATGCTGCTGATCCAATGGGATATTCAGTTTATGATGGAAAGACTAAAGTCAGCATTGCAACAGACTTAGGATTTTTTTCAGAGGAAGTAGATAAGGGCATAAGGAATTCAGATATTGTCCTGCTTGAAAGTAATCATGATGTAGAAATGCTGAAATTTGGGCCATATCCATATAATCTAAAGAGAAGAATATTAAGTAACGTTGGACATTTATCAAATTATGATTGTGGCAAAGCAATAGTAAATATGTTAAAGTATAATTGTAAGAGAGTTGTCCTAGGGCATTTAAGTAAAACAAATAACTATCCTGAATTGGCCTATGAAACAGTAGTAAGTGTTTTAAGAGAAAATGGAGTAAAGATCAATGAAGATGTGTTTGTAACAATGGCTAAAAGGGACATGCCAAGTAATTACATTGAATTCTAAGGAGAGATGTATTATATGGGTAAAATTAACAAACTTATACTAGCAATACTAATTATGTCAGTTTTATCCCTGTTTATTGGCTGTAGTAATAATATGCCATTTGTAAATAATGGCGAAAAGATAAAAAATCTAAAGGTATCTAAATCAGATTCAAATGATGAATGGTTTAAATTAAATTTATATTTTGATGGTTCAGCAGATGAAAAAAAGGCAGAAACAATTAAAGAAGAAAGGCTTATTAATAAAGAGGAACTTATTGGTGAAATCATAATTCAAGAACTCATAAAGGGGCCCTCTGTTGGAAGTCAATTAAAGCCAATTTTTCCTAAAGGAACAAAGCTCCTTAGCTTTTCAATTAAAGATAAAATTGCTTATATAAACTTAAGTAGTAATGCAAAATACAAAATGACAGCTATAAGGGAAGAAGCATGTCTTAGAAGTATAGCCTTATCCTTAACAGAACTTGAATCAGTAGATAAAGTAAAGATTTTAGTCGACAGTAAAAATGTCGATACTTTAGGTGGAAATTTTAATATTTCAAAACCTTACAATAACAATGATATAGCTTTAATTAAAAATAAATAATTGAAAAAATAGTAAAACTTTATTATAATATTATGGATTATAGTATAATATAATTTACAAAAGGAGAATTAACAATGAGCCTATACGAAAGTTGGACAAATATGGTTGTCGATTATGTAAAACATAAAGGAGAAGCTGCATTCTGGAAAGAATACGGTGAAATGGAGAAAAAAATATACTCAAAGATATTAGCAAACCATGGAAAGATTGTTTCAGGAAAGGTTCAAACACTAGCAGAAGAATTTCAAACAGAAATAAAATTTTTCGTTGGATTTTTAGATGGTATTAATGATAGCCTTACTGAAGCATTAGATATGGAGAACATTACTGAAGATACAGAAATTAGCTTAAACATAGATTATGATAAATTATATTTTAATATGGTAGATGCAAAAGCTGAATACTTATATACATTACCACAATGGGATGGAATTTTCTCAGAAGAAAAGAGAAAAGAAATAGTAAAGCAATGGAGAGCTTCTAAAACTGTAGTTAAAGAAGATAAAATAGGTAGAAATGATCCTTGTATCTGTGGAAGTGGAAAGAAATATAAAAAATGCTGTGGAGCAAATGCCTAAAGCTTAAATTAAAACCTTACATGATGATGTAAGGTTTTTTAAATATACATAAGGGGCTGTGATTATGAGAAATATAATAATATTGGATAATAAAGCTTATATTAGAAGCAAAGTCAAAGAAATTGTTTCCGACTATGATATAAATGTATATGAAGCTATAAATTCTATTCAGTTTTTTAATACATTGGCTGAATTGAATTATAAAGTAGATCTGATAATTACAGAATTAAATTTAGGGAATGAAAGTGGCATAGAAATTATAAAAAGATTAAAGAGCAAGGGAGTAAATATTCCCATACTAATAGTAACCACTGAAAATAGGAAAAGAGAATTTGCAAAGAGTATAATGGCAGGAGCTGTTGACTATATTTTAAAACCTTTTGATGAAAAACTATTATTAAAGAGGATTGTTGGAGATATAGAAAAGGGAAAAACTATTAAGAAAGCTAATACATCACAAGCTGAAGCTGCTAAAGAAACAAATATTAAGGGTGCTGCAGATATCAAAAAAGATAATGAAGAGAGTAAAAATATTTCTATATGCATGATTACCATATTTAAGACTGTTGAAGAGTTTACATCTGATATAGAAAAAGAATATGAAAATCTAACAAATATATTATATCCTTACGTAAAGAAAATACTTAAAAAAGATGAGGGCATTCTTAGACTTGGCTTACAGAGCTTTTGTGCAAGCTTTTATGATATTAGTGAAAGAACTAAAGAAGAGGTAACTCACAATATTAACTTACTTTTCTCTAGCTTAAAAGAAAAGAACCACCTTTTCAAAGATATATTCATAGCATGTGTATTTACTGATTACCCTAAGGATGGAAATGACAAAAAAGAATTGATTATAAAAGCAAAAGATATAACCGTAGAGAAAATTAATGAAGTAAAGAAGATGGAAAAAAGATGAACATAACTGTAATTTGCGTAGGCAAAATAAAAGAAAAATATTTAAAGGCTGCCATTGATGAATATAGCAAAAGACTGACTAGATACTGCAAGCTGGATATAGTGGAACTAAATGACGAGAAGACTCCAGACAATGCCTCTGAAAAGGAAGAGTTGCTTATTAAAGAAAAAGAGGGAAACAGCATACTAAAGCATATTAAGGACAATATGTATGTTATAGCCTTAGATATACAAGGGAAAATGGTATCATCGGAGGATTTAGCTCAATTAATTAGCGATTCAGGAATAAAAGGAAACAGCAATCTTGCCTTTATTATCGGAGGCTCATTGGGATTATCAAAGGAAGTTTTAAATAGAGCGGATTTTAAATTGTCTTTCTCAAAGATGACCTTTCCTCACCAGCTTTTTAGGGTTATGCTCTTAGAGCAGGTATATAGGGGGTTTAGGATTATTGGAGGGGAACCGTACCATAAGTAACGGCAAACTTTTATTTATATTTCTAATGAAAAGCTGAAAAAAGATGAATCATCGTCTGACGGTTCATCTTTTCCTATACCCATAATAGTCTTTTGCACTGCATTATTAAATTGTAGAATAATAGACTGAACATTTTTTCTATCCTTAACAATTATTTTATTAATGACTAGATGAAGCAAGGTTTTTTTCTTATCAAAATCTGAGTTTTCAAGTAATCCGTTAAATGTATGCATAAGATGTTTAACTACTTTAAACTCAATTTTCTCTGATGTATGAGATTTTAGTTTATCTAATATTTCTTCGCGGTTTAATATAAGATCACTCATCTCATCTGACGTTTTTGATAGCCTATTAGATAAAGTTTGCTTATCAATAATAGATTCTTCAAATAGCTCGAATACCCTATTTTTTCTGTTTTCTAGATCTGATAGTGATTTATCAATCTGATTTAATTTATGCTCTAATGGTTTTATAGTGTTTTGCCTTTTCTCATTCATCCTTTTAACTACATCAATTAATATTCTTTCATCTGATAGAACCTTACGAAGTCTATTAAATACTTGCTGCTCTATTTCATCTGCTCTTATTGCATTAGGATTACAGGCAGATAGTCCTTTGTTCCGCCAAGCACCGCAATAATAGTAACGATGGATTTTACATGTTCCATTTTTATTCTTTTTCTTGGATCTTCCTGCTACCATTGAAGAACCGCATACTGGACATTTCAATATACCTGATAGTGGATAGCTTCCTGCGAATACTCTCTGTGGTTTTTGAGATTTTTGGCTATAGATTTCTTGGACTTTATCCCATAATTCTTTGGAGATAATTGCATCATGTTGACCATCAACAATTATAGGATTTTTATTTATACCTCGCCTTCTTTTCTCGTTCCAATTTTCTCTTAAGTTATATCTTATTGTACCAGTATATAATGGATTCATAAGAATCTCTTTAATAGTTATAATAGAGAATAAGTTCCCCTTTTTAGATCTATACCCATGAGAATTCATATAGTTTGAAATACTTTTTAGTCCTTTACCTTCTGAATAAAGTTGGAATATTAATCTTATGGTAGCAGCTTCTTCTTCTACAATAATTAACTCAGTTTTATTCTCATCATCTTCACTTTGAACAGATTTATATCCTAATACTAATCCTCCATTCCATTTTCCAGTTCTTGCTCTCTGTTTCATGCCCATTTTTACATTTTCAACTATGGTTTCTCTTTCAAATTCTCCAATAGATGCTAAAACGTTCATTAAAAGTTTACCAGTAGGAGTAGAGGTATCAAAAGATTCGGAACAGCTTTTAAATCCAATATTATATTTGTTTAAATGATCTACTATTTTCAATAAGTCAAGATGATTCCTAGCAAGTCTATTGGTTTTCCATACCCATACTTCATCAAACTTATTTTGCTTAGCATCCTCTAAGAGCTTTTGCAACTGAAGCCTCTTAGAAATAGATTTACCACTAATTCCTCTATCAATATAGTCACAGATTATTTCTCTTCCTTCCTGAACGCATTTGTTTTTTACAGTATCTATCTGTGCATCAATTGAATACCCTTCTTCAGCTTGCTCTGCTGTCGACACTCTTGCATAAATCACTGCCCTTTTCATTGTAAATTCCTCCTTTTGAGTCTATTTTATTTAAAAGAATCTCAGATAAAATTTCAATAACTACATCATATGTAGGTTTTTTCATATTTAGGTTGTCCATTAATAGACGCTCCTTTCCTTTGTTCTTATAAATTTAGAAAATAAATAAGTCCAATTAATCTTTGATTTTGAAATTAATAATTAAATATTGTCATATATATAATATATAGTCATTTTTACGTAATTTTCCTCAAAGTATATACTTTATTCTTAACCGCTATATCATAATCCAAGTTGTATCTTTTAAAAAAACTACGCATTTTTACTTCTTTATAATTACGATCAGGTCTATCACCTGGCTGTTTTCCATATGCAATATTAGCAAGCTCTTTAAATTTTACACCAAAGGAATAAAAATCTTTATCTGACAAGTCAGTATCACAATAATATTCTAAAAACTTAAAAAAAACAGCTTTATTCTTGTCGGAATCAACATAGGATACCCATGAACATGGATTATATGTTTTTTCTAATCCAATCCATGAAAGTTGTTTATTGATAAAAGCCTCCTTAATTCCATCATTCAGTTCACTTATGATACTTTCATAAAACAATTTATCATTATATATCTTTATTTCAGCTAGTTCATTAATGCAAATGTTTAAATTATCATCAAAATAAAATAAACCCTTAAACAATTCAACACCACTTACTGAACCGATAGAATATTGTTTCGCGAATGATGAACGATTACTTTTAAAACAACATATAGCTTGTATTTGTTGCTTTAAGTTATATAATTTTGCATTAAAATATAAGCTATCTCTAGCACAAATATAAAGATTTAAATTTTCATTATCAGTTCTTCTTTTTCTTCCTAGCATCTGGATAAATTCAGTTCTATCACTTGTAAATAAAACGATATTTCTTAAAATATCGTCTTTGAAGTTGATACCGTTATCCATTACACTTGTGCTAACCAATACTTTACAGCTGAATTTTTCTTGAGTTACTATTTCAGCATAAATCTCACCATCTCTATTTTTAGATTTTTTAGAGTTTGCAGTAATAAAAACAGTATCATTTCCTATCTGTCTTACAAATTCTTCACCATCTTTTTTATTAGTGACAAAAACAAGCCATTTAGATTGAGACATATCATTTTTTATCAGTTCTATAATTTCATTTTTACTATTAAAATATTTTGGTTTTATATAAGAATAATCACGTCTAAAATCGTATAGTAATAGCTCTTTGGGTTTAATAATAGCGTTATTACCATAATTTATATAACATAATGAACTAGTAGTAGTATTCCCTAAAGATTTTTCGTTTTGTAAAATTACTGGGAAAATTTCTTCAGGGGTAGAAGTCATGTATATTCTTAGGGAATTTTTGAATGTTAATAAGCTATTTTTTAATATAACTCCAGTCTGATTGTCAACAATAATTTAAAAGTACACAAAAGTACCATTCAAAAAGTACATAGATTAGGTAAAAAATTTTACTTTGATTGTATAAGGGTGTTAATTACATCCTTTTTATTATTCATGAACTCTTTTCTA
>NZ_LHUR01000028.1 GCF_001263795.1 Clostridium homopropionicum DSM 5847 | reverse complement strand
TAGAAAAGAGTTCATGAATAATAAAAAGGATGTAATTAACACCCTTATACAATCAAAGTAAAATTTTTTACCTAATCTATGTACTTTTTGAATGGTACTTTTGTGTACTTTTAAATTATTGTTGACATATAGCCTACACATTTAAATACATCTTATGTTGAGGTTCAGCAGCCTTTAGTTGATGATTTTCTTTATGAACTATTATTTAAATACATCTTATGTTGAGGTTCAGCGATAATCATGGTAGAAAGAGGAAGTTTTCATACCTCATTTAAATACATCTTATGTTGAGGTTCAGCTTAAATGATAATGATTTATACGATAGAAACTATGAATTTAAATACATCTTATGTTGAGGTTCAGCGAGCACGTATTTGTCTATCAACAAGCCTGTCATTCATTTAAATACATCTTATGTTGAGGTTCAGCCATTGATATATCTTTTTATCTTTATACTTATCCCAATTTAAATACATCTTATGTTGAGGTTCAGCCAAGGTCGACCTTGTGTCGGTTGCTTGCTAATGCAATTTAAATACATCTTATGTTGAGGTTCAGCTAAACTGCATACCTCAAACAGCAAAAGTTGAATTATTTAAATACATCTTATGTTGAGGTTCAGCAATGATATATCAAACAGAGAGAGAAGCTATTGCAGAATTTAAATACATCTTATGTTGAGGTTCAGCTGGTCTTTACGGCATTTGTTTTACTAATTATAGTGGATTTAAATACATCTTATGTTGAGGTTCAGCTTCATGGGGCGTGTTACAAAGCCGCCCTTTCAAAATAATTTAAATACATCTTATGTTGAGGTTCAGCTCTGTCTTTTAGCTGTTTTTCTCTAGCTTTAGCTAAATTTAAATACATCTTATGTTGAGGTTCAGCTGCAATTCTTGCAATTAAAGATGGAAAGATAGGTTTATTTAAATACATCTTATGTTGAGGTTCAGCCAGGTAGCTTAGGAATATGTGCAGAGGGCAATTATAATTTAAATACATCTTATGTTGAGGTTCAGCCTCCATCCATATTTCTGTCGATTAAAACTTTTGTAATTTAAATACATCTTATGTTGAGGTTCAGCATATTTGGGAAAGAATGAGGGATAACTTGAATCAATTTAAATACATCTTATGTTGAGGTTCAGCCCTTGTTTTCATCATTATTACAAGTTATGTAATTAATTTAAATACATCTTATGTTGAGGTTCAGCGATAGGCTTGTTGATAGACAAATACGTGCCCTCTTATTTAAATACATCTTATGTTGAGGTTCAGCTCTTTAATAATTCAGCAGGAGTACTAACAGATTTATTTAAATACATCTTATGTTGAGGTTCAGCCTTTTTAGGAGGTAAAATATGGGTAAAATAAAATAATTTAAATACATCTTATGTTGAGGTTCAGCATATTTGAATTATTTTTTTCTAGGTCATATATTACTTATTTAAATACATCTTATGTTGAGGTTCAGCGCTAAATATGATGATTATCCAAATGAATTTTATTAATTTAAATACATCTTATGTTGAGGTTCAGCTGTTCTTGGTAAAGAGGGACAAACTTTATTAATTCTATTTAAATACATCTTATGTTGAGGTTCAGCAAACCTCCACCCCCTTTTTTCTACTTCGCTATACCTTATTTAAATACATCTTATGTTGAGGTTCAGCTAACTTCATTCATCCACTTCCTTTAATCAACTTTCAATTTAAATACATCTTATGTTGAGGTTCAGCTAAGCACCTTCTGTATATTGTAATTACTAATTCGTATTTAAATACATCTTATGTTGAGGTTCAGCTAAAGTAGGTTGTTGCAATTATCCTGATACAGAAGAATTTAAATACATCTTATGTTGAGGTTCAGCTTTACTTAGAAGTCGATTAGATTGGCTTTATGGAAATTTAAATACATCTTATGTTGAGGTTCAGCAGTTTCCTCTAAGAATAATATCTTAGAGGTACTTTAATTTAAATACATCTTATGTTGAGGTTCAGCATGCAAGAGATATTATTCATCACATAGCAGTCACTAATTTAAATACATCTTATGTTGAGGTTCAGCCTAGGTTAATAGAAACTTTAAAGGAATGTAAAGCATCATTTAAATACATCTTATGTTGAGGTTTAGCACATAGACTAAATGAAATACAAATAAAGATAATAATATTTAAATACATCTTATGTTGAGGTTCAGCGACAAAGGATGGTGGAAGACCAGGCAAGGTTGACTTATTTAAATACATCTTATGTTGAGGTTCAGCATTTTTCTATCGATGGGAGTTGCAAATCAGCTGAATATTTAAATACATCTTATGTTGAGGTTCAGCTGGTTTTTTCGGTACTATTTTTTCATGGTTACCTACATTTAAATACATCTTATGTTGAGGTTCAGCATAATGGAAATGAAGCTAAATTTTATAACCTTATATTTAAATACATCTTATGTTGAGGTTCAGCAAAATTTAAGACAGCACGAAGCAGTAAGGCAAACGATTTAAATACATCTTATGTTGAGGTTCAGCGTTTTTAAATCCATAGTTAAAGGACTAAAATCTAAATTTAAATACATCTTATGTTGAGGTTCAGCCAATCCTATCTGGCTCTCCTGACGATCCTGGACTTAATTTAAATACATCTTATGTTGAGGTTCAGCGAGAAAAAAAGGAAGAAGCTAGATTTTTAAATATATTTAAATACATCTTATGTTGAGGTTCAGCTGGAGCTACTGCTGGCTCTTTATCTTGGGGTTTAGTATTTAAATACATCTTATGTTGAGGTTCAGCTTTTCTGTAGTAAACAAATGGTTTATCCAATACAAATTTAAATACATCTTATGTTGAGGTTCAGCTATTCCCAAATCTTAAGGAATATATAATGAACTCAAATTTAAATACATCTTATGTTGAGGTTCAGCTTGCACATAATACTTTCTATATTGTCTTTTAGCCATATTTAAATACATCTTATGTTGAGGTTCAGCATTCAATACTCATATAAGGAGAACGGAGAAGATAGAATTTAAATACATCTTATGTTGAGGTTCAGCATGTAGAAGTTTATATGAGAGAGGAGGGTAATTAATTTAAATACATCTTATGTTGAGGTTCAGCGCCACTCTTCGCCTTGCTTATTTACCTCATTGTTTATTTAAATACATCTTATGTTGAGGTTCAGCGCAGTAGTGAACTCTAAGTCTATAACTCCATTAGTCATTTAAATACATCTTATGTTGAGGTTCAGCTCCTGCATTAAGCGTTCTTCTTCTAAATTTATAAGCATTTAAATACATCTTATGTTGAGGTTCAGCCTGCTACTGTAGAGCAGCTTCTGGGGCAGGTCGCATTTAAATACATCTTATGTTGAGGTTCAGCTGAAAATGTATATAAAATAGGAATGACTAGACGACTATTTAAATACATCTTATGTTGAGGTTCAGCGAATTTTGAACCGATAAGGCAATTAAGACTAGATGATTTAAATACATCTTATGTTGAGGTTCAGCATTCCTCTTCAGCTTCTGCATATTCTTTTGCAAGAGATTTAAATACATCTTATGTTGAGGTTCAGCGAAATTAAAGAAATTCTTAAAAAAGAAACTTTAACATTTAAATACATCTTATGTTGAGGTTCAGCAATTAGCACTACATCCGAGTCATCAAAGAAAAACTTATTTAAATACATCTTATGTTGAGGTTCAGCTACTTATGCTAATCCTAATTTACTAAGATATAACAATTTAAATACATCTTATGTTGAGGTTCAGCATTGATCCAGTCAAGGATGATATAATGCCAACTTAATTTAAATACATCTTATGTTGAGGTTCAGCTTTTTTCTTTACCTGTTTTATCTTTTACAGTAGTAAAATTTAAATACATCTTATGTTGAGGTTCAGCTGTGAAGGGTTATTCTGGAGGCTTAGGAATCCATATTTAAATACATCTTATGTTGAGGTTCAGCGAGCTTCAGATCCATGAGAAAGATATACTTATAAATTTAAATACATCTTATGTTGAGGTTCAGCGGGTATTTACCGAAGAATCATCATTATTCATTTGTATTTAAATACATCTTATGTTGAGGTTCAGCATGCTTAGAGCTAGGTTAGTTGATTACAATAGCTAATTTAAATACATCTTATGTTGAGGTTCAGCACTACTACTACAAAATTCAGTAATATTATCATTGCATTTAAATACATCTTATGTTGAGGTTCAGCGCTTTTTTCCTTGACGTTTTTTAACATTTTTAATTATATTTAAATACATCTTATGTTGAGGTTCAGCTTTAGCAACATAACCACCACCAACAAGAGCAACACCCATTTAAATACATCTTATGTTGAGGTTCAGCCTGTCGTCGAATCTTCACATCAAGGTCCTCAAATGATATTTAAATACATCTTATGTTGAGGTTCAGCTCGCTCCCCTAAAGGTGGGAGCGATATTTTTATCTAATTTAAATACATCTTATGTTGAGGTTCAGCAATGTTATCACATTTATAAAAATATTTTCAAATTAAATTTAAATACATCTTATGTTGAGGTTCAGCCGCTCCCCTAAAGGTGGGAGCGATATTTTTATCTAATTTAAATACATCTTATGTTGAGGTTCAGCAAGATCATTAACAAATAAATACTCACCATTAATATTATTTAAATACATCTTATGTTGAGGTTCAGCTGCAGCTGGTGGTAGCGGTGGAGGAGTTAACGATACATTTAAATACATCTTATGTTGAGGTTCAGCTAATGGTTTCTGTTTTGGAGTTGTTACTATATGGGAATTTAAATACATCTTATGTTGAGGTTCAGCGTTGGTGCAGTTAAAAATATTCAAGCTGTTAGTCAATTTAAATACATCTTATGTTGAGGTTCAGCCATTGAAAAAAAGCCATTTCTAGTTCATATTTTACTTTAAAAACCTAGCTTTAATCAATGCTTACATAAATTTTTACCAAGTGAATTTATATAAACTATTTTGTTTGAATGAATAATATCTAAACCCTTATGTTTCTTTATTTACATGATAATTTATAAATTATTTAACATGGTAAAATTATATTAGGTTTTGTTAATATCCATCATCATACTTTTATTGGATTTTATATTATTAAATCTTCTCCTGTATTATTTTGCTTATTTCCTAGTACTTCTTCTCCGTAGACATTATCATTCATAAGCTTTATAATACAAACAAAATCCTCATTTTCATTTATTACTTTTTTTAAGTCTTTTTTTAACAATATAATATTCGCTGGTGTTATCTCTCCCCTAAAAACAGACTTTTGAAAATGAGACAAATATTTTTTACACACCTTAAATACTTTATTAACTCTCTTTTCACCAACATCATAGAAAAGAAATGCGTAATTGTAGTTAAAATTTTTACCCATTTACACTTTCTCCTTTAAGCTAAAAGGCTTAAATTCTTTATCTTCTAATATAAACTTAATAAGCTTGTAGCAATCTAGCTTTATAGCAGTTCTATAGGTGACTTTTCTTTTCAACTTTTCATGTAAAAATACACTTTCTAATCTCTCTTCAAAGGCAGTTATGAATATCTTTCTTCCCTCTTCATTAAGAAGGCAATAATTAACTTTCTTCTCAAAATGCTTGGGCAGTTGAAGCTTTTTATTATTAACTAAATCAAAAATAGTTCTATAAACTACAACTGGTTTAAATGCTTCGCTTAAGTCTAAGCTAAGTGAAAATCTTCCCTCTGAAGGTTCATGTAAAAAACTCACTCTTTGATCTAAATGTGTATTATAAATGATAGTTATAGTTTTCCCATATAATAATGTATTTCCAAAGGATATAAGGGCATTAATTGGATTATCAGGAGGTCTCTTTACCCTTTTATTCATTACGAAATCCTCTGGGAGAATGTGTTTAAATTCTCCATAAAATCTTTGCCAAGCTTCACCCTCAACCTGCATTGCCTGTTTAATATCATTAGCTTTATGAAGATTTACTTTCATGTCTTTCCTTATCCAGTCAATAGTTTCTTTAACCTCTTTTTTATCATGCTTATAATAATGATATAGAACTTCATATATGTTTTCTCCAATGGCCTCTACTATAGCTTTAGCTATTATTAATCTCTTATTACTGTAAGCCTCCACTTGCTTAACTAACATCTTTCCGCTATTGTAATGCTCCTTTGGATAAAAAGTGCCACTGTAACCTTCATAATAATTAAAGAAATGCATAACTATGTTATTTTGAGATAAAAAATCAAGCAGCTTACTATTTACACTAACCTCAGACATACAGTAAATCTCTTTAGTATTTTCTATGGGTATATATACATTTTTATTATCCTTTCTAAAACATAAAGAATTGTCCTTTCTTGTTAATTCACCCATTGATGTTATATATCTAGTACTTCCCATTGTTTCCTCCTAAATATAACAATATTCAAAGTATGCACACTTTTTACATTTGGGTTCATTGATAACTTCTGGTGCATTCTCTTCTAATAATAAGAGCTCAATATTGGTTATTATTTTTTCTAGTTCTATTAAGTTTTCATCGTTTAGCTCAACAATAATTGTATTTTTGCTTTTGTTCTTTTCTACAAAATCAAGCTTACCTTTTCTATCTATTCCTTTATCTCTAAGAACTTTCAAATATAAAAGCACTTGCCATTTAGCAGCTTCTATATCTGCATCCGACTTTTTTATTTCAGTCAAATATTCCGAGGTAAGCTTGTCTATTTTTATATTATCAATGCTTATCTCTGATTGCTTACTTTTCTCACTATTAACCTCATGAATAGCCTTTCCTATTTTTACATCACCACTATTATCTTCTAAGTTAATTTTATTTCCATGAAGCCAGCATTGTCTTTTGCAATGAAAATAGTAGTTGATTAATGTGCCGTTTACTTTCATAAGACCTCCTGTAAAACTTCCTATATTCTAATTAAAGCTCAATGAAATCCCCTATGCCTTTCTTAAAATTTTCCCTATCGAATTTTCCATTCTTAAAATACTTTTCTCCATTAGAAATATAATACATATCTCCCAATCTCTCTTCATAAGAAAAGTCATTATTATTTACTTTGTATATGAAGTAATTTAGCTTTGATATAATTTTAGATAATTTTACTTTCTTTTCAGCATAATCTAACTTAGTATCTTTCAGTAGATTTACATATTGATCCCAAACCACTTTCCCCTCCAAGATCTCTCTATCTTCTAGAGTTAATTCTCTATTTAAAAATACACTATACTCAAAGCGTTCATCTATAAGCTTCATCCTTTCCTCAACTTTATTAAAGTTAAGCTTGTTAACTTCGCTATAGATAAAATCACTAAAATTCTTATCATTATGTTTATTTGATTCCTTTATTAAATGATCTAGAACATACCCATAGAAATCTTTGAAATTCTTACTTATGAGTATTTCCCTAATATTTTCAGAGGTTAAATTTATATTTTTCTCTTTTCTAACATCATGTCGATACACAGTTGCTGCTGAGTCTAAATCAAAGAAATACACCCTGCAGCCTTCTTTTTTACAAGAACGATTTATTCTTCCAAGAAACTGTTCTTCAGAATCCAGCATAGATATATCTTTATAACCTATATCCATATCTATGTCTACTCCAGCCTCAATAACTTGAGTAGCTACTAAGATTATATTCTTGGTTCTATTTTCATCTTTAATTCTACTTATAATAGAATTTCTCTCTATGCTGTTATCGTCTCCAGTCATAAGCTCTATTTTTTTCTTTTCTCTCTCATCTACCTCATCATTAAGCTGATTCAGCCTTTTATAAAATTCCATTGCTGTTGTCTTTTTTATAAATTCAACTAATATATCTTTTTTATTTTTCATAGAAGTTGTACTAACATGCTCCAATAATATTTCTAATACATCTTGTTCTGCTTCTAGTAATGAAAAATCTAGCTCTACCCTATCTTTAAATATTGGATTACTAAAATATTTTTCTCTATTTTCTATCAAACTTACTGTTTCAATTTCACCCTCTATAAGCTTATTTAAATCTGGTAACGTGGCTGACATTATTACAAATTTTATGTTTAAAAGCTCCGAATAGTGTTTTAAAAATGTTATTATCTCTTTCCATATATTATTTTTATAGCTTTGTATTTCATCTAAAATTACAATACTATTTGCCATTTGAGCTAGTGGAAACAGGTTTTCCTTTGAAGTTCCAAACAAATAATTAAATATACTTACATGAGTAGTTAAAATCATGGAATAATGCAAGAACTGCCTATCTAATAAGGAAAGTTCATAATCTTTATCTATAACATCACTATTTTCATTCTTATCTGTTTTTTCTTTAACCTTATCTTTTGTTTTTATTGGTACAACTGAATTAATTATAGCTATATCATCAATAACCTGACTATTTCCAAAGGTTTTCTCAAGGGTACTTATATTTTGTTCAACTAAGTTATTAAAAGGATATACATAAAATATTTTATTTATTGCATCACATTTTTCTATCATTCTAAAGCTTAAATTTAAGCTTACATTGCTCTTACCACTTCCAGTTGGAGCTTCAAGATAAAATATATTTTTATCAATATTCTTTAAGAAATTCCTTTCTGCATCAAGAAACATTTCATTTCTAAGGATATTAATATCTCTTACATCTTTGAAATCTTCTACCTTTCCGTAACTTTCTTCTTCGTACTTTCTTATCCATCTATAAACATCAGTTTCCTTAAAAACCTTATAAAATTTATCTATATCCTTTATTTCCCCTAAACTATCTACTTCTCTTTCATTTTTAAAGTTAGAGGTGGCATAATAATCACAGCTTAATAATAGGGAGCTTATAAATCTTTCATAGATATAAAAATCTAAAGAAATCTCCTTTTCTTCTGTTTCTTTACTTGATAAGGTCTTTTCAACATTATCAAATATCCTTTTTATTAGCTGATTTTTTTCATTAAACACTATTTCTTCTTTATATAAGCTTTCATATATGGAAATCTCATCCGTATATAGCTTCTTACCTTCTCCACCATCACTTAAGAACTTCTCTTTGTATTCACCAAAACTGTCCAATGATCCATGGTGCTTTGAAATGATGTAGGAATTTAACAACATAAATAATCTTAAAGTACTTTGCTCACTTTTAGTCTCATGTTTATTTATCTTGGAAAAATAGTGATTTATATATATCAAAGAGGAGAGCATAGAATGGTTTGAATTGTTTAAATTTAAGTCTATTAAATTTTCGACTTCTTTATTATTCATTTTGAGATATTGAAAATTGCAATTGATTTTTCCTAAATCGTGCATATATATTGTGTTTAGTAGCATTTCTCTGTATAGAAATTTCCCTTTATGACTAAAGTTACTTATAAACCTGTTTTCAAAGTTTAAAAATACATTGTCTAAATTCTTAGACTTTATTATCTTATGTAAGTATTCTAATGCTAAATCTATATGCTCCTTCAATGTTTCTTTTCTATCATTTAGAATATGAGCATACACTTTGTCACCATCTCTTATTAGTTTATCTAAATCCACTTTATCTACTTCATTAAAATACATTTCTCTTTCTCCTTTATTTAATTATAAGGAGGGTTTCCCCTCCTAACTTCTAAAAGAAAAATATTATCTTTTCATTGCACTTATATACTATTGAATCTTTGATGTTTTCTAGTTCTGAATTAGTGTATATAAAGGTTTCTAGTTCATACTTATTAGTATTTTCCTCTAGAGCTATTGGCAGCATCTCTTCATATTTGAAGGGTTGAATGTATTCCTCACTAAAATCATCTTCAAATGGCACAAGATTAAAGTTATCCTTTATAAATAAGCTATCTATTCTACTCGCAATGTCTGATTTCTTAATATCTTTAATTAATTCAACATCTATAATATCAGCCATATGATCGTTTTTTCCAAGGTATGGTATAAAGGTAGCTCTTTTATTTATTATCCTATTAGCTAATCCTCTTTCTATATCCCCATCAATGAGAATGTATATGTCCCACTTTGGCTCTTCTAACCACTGTTCTTTGACAATGAGGTTTCCTCCTAATTCCTTTGAAGCATAACCTACTGAGTTATTAAACACTTGAACCTTTTTAGAAATATACCCCTTTTCATTTCTAGGAACTATTCCAATCTTAATATTCTTAAGCCTTTCATAGAATTCAGGATATAAAGTTCCTTCAACCTCTTGCTGATTATAGCCTTTATAACCAGATATAGCTCCAAGTATTCCAAGCAGAGCCACTTTGTGAATATTACCATAAGTAAAATAATAGTAGGTGTTAACCTCAGGCTTTTTAAAAAAAGCTGTCCTTCCACTTAAGGTAAACTTTAAAGTATCCATATTTATACCTCTTCTTTAGTAAAAATATTGTACTTCTTAGCTTTTCTAATATCAGCATTAATAATGGTTGTATATGAGTTATAGTAAATTTCTATATTTTTGATTCTGCCTTCTAAATTATTAAGCATTTCTTCACAATTAATTGAAATTGTGCTTTTATCTTCTCCTTTTTGAAAATCTATATATTGAGATAAATCTGGAAGATATAAATCTGCTTCCGTTTCTACAAATAGTGCAAATTCATTTTCACAGCCTATTTTTGAGTTTGTACTATAAGATGTAGCTGCTACTAGTGATGCTTCTTTGAACTTTTTATAATCTTCCTCTGTGTAACCTTCTGTAACTCCAAGGTCTATAAATTGATTGTATGCATATGGGTTTATAGCAAAAGGATAAAAATAATGTGCTTCGTTACTAACTATTTTAGTTCCTAAAGTAGAAGATTTCGCCTCTTCGTCATCTTTTTTTCCTTCTTTTTTTGATGCATCTCTAAAAGGAGAAAGTATTTGTTGTTCTTCTGCATTAGTCTCGTCATATTTATTAAAGCCTTGTCCAATTTGAACTGCCCCAGTTATAGAAATATTATTTCCTTCCTCTGCAAAGGTAGCTCCAAAGTTTTTAACATCTATGGCAGTAAATAAATTTGTTAATACCTTTTTGCTATCTTTATTCTTCTTTAAATCTTCTTCGTTAAAAATGTACTCATATCTTTCTTTTAGGGATCTTGGTATAAGCTCCACTTCTCCCTTTTTACTTTCTTCTAATTTAATAGACTTAATATATAAAACCTTTTCTCCTTGTTGTTCCCACATCTTTTTTATTGGATATTTAAAAGCCTTATCACTTCCAAATACATCTCCTGAAGATGTAGTCTTCGGATATCCAGTAAAATCAGCATTCCAGTTGCTCATTCTTGAAACTATACCTAAAACTCCATAAACTCTCTTATTCATCTCCATTATCCTCCCCATTTAATTTTTCATAAATTAAATTGCTATGTAAATATCCTGCAATAATTAAGTCTTCATAAACCTTTCCTTCAGTAGCATAAGATGCAACCATTGCATATAAATTTTTAAATCTTCTTCTATTAGTTTTAATTGTGTAGTTATATTTCTTAAACATTCTTCTTAATTCATCTTTTATTCTATTATCTGATTTAGCATTAATTATTGGATTAGCTAAAGAATGCATCTTAGTTTTACCTCTACTTAAGGATATAAAATAGCTAGCTAGTTGTCCTACTGCAAAATAGTACTCCCTATCATTTTCTATATATGCTGTTCCCTCTCCGCTTATCTTTTCTCTCAATGAATTTTTAATCCCCATTAAAACATCAGCCATATTTTCCTCTCCTTCAAAATAACTTTCTAAAGAAACTCTTAAATTGAATTGCTCAATTGCCCTTGGAATATATCCATTATGTATTGAACCTTTTATTAAATCTAAACTACTCCAATCTAACACCTTCCAAACATTGCTCCAGTTACCTTTATAAAACCAATTAAATAAGGTTGTTCTTGCAAGAAGAATATTTTTCTTTAAACTGCTATCATTTATATTTAAATCTTTAGCTTCTGTAAAATAATTTGATGTTAAGAATTTACTAAAAAACACTTCATTTATTATGTTTTTTAAATCTTTTAAGTTATATACTTTTCCATAAGTAATTTTAGCTTTTTCAATTTGTAATGCATTTACTATATTAATAGGATTAATATTAGGTTTATAAATTACTATAGTATCAAAATCATGGATTTCAACTTCTTTGCCCTTTTTTGCTCGTAGATAATATCCACTAAAATCTTCATCTAGCATTTCATCATTAGAAAAAGCTTTTATTTCGTCTTCATTTATATAAATGTTTGTCTTGCCTATAGATACCTGATTCATTAAGTAATCAAAGAATTTTTTCTGCATTAATACTTCGTCTTGGGATAATAAAAAGGGCACTTTTGTCTTCCTAGTTTTATTTTCTAAATAAGGTTTCTTAGCGTTTAAGCCCATGTTGTCATTGGGAAGTCCATAAATCTGGTTATCAATTGAAATATTAAAATCATTACTGTTGTAAATATTGGTTAGAATATATTTTTCACTTTCTTTTCTGTACTCTTCTAAATCATATTTAAAGAAAATTTTTAAATAAGTTTTATCCTTGTTATCCTTTGGTACTAGATCATGAATATTATCTACTATCCATTTTTGAATTTTTTCGATTCTTGTTTGATTAGGCTTACCATTTTTCCCTTCAAGCTCTAGATAAAGCTTTCTTGACTTGGATTTACTTTCTGTATATTTAAGTAGTGGATTTTTTAAAATACTGTAGTATTCCTCAATAACTGTGTTATTTAATTTACCATTATTGATATTTTCTTTTTTCACAAAGAAAGTAAAGTAGTTATTACTGTGTATAACCTTTTTTCCATCAATAGGCTTATTCATATCTATAAGTTTACTCATATAATCTGCTTGACGAATAAAACTAAAGTGATAATTAGTTGTATCAATTTTCTTAGTCTTCTTATCTTGCTTAATGTCAATTCTATCAAGTTCTTTAAACTCTTCTCCACTAACATCAACAATTATATATTCTCCATCCGCTGGAACATAAGAGTCGGTTATGCAAGTTTCACCTATATCTCTATATATTTTTTCAAAGGTCTTTATAACATCTGATAACACCTTATCACCTCCCTAGAGCTGTTTATAGTTTACAAAGCCAAATCCTCGCGAACCCATTTCCCCTATTCCTGCACCTAATGCTAAGCATGCAAGATCTTGAGCAGTTTTGTTTTCTGCAATAGTTAAGGTGAGCTTGTCTCCTAAAATATTAACTGATTTATATTTGCTTGAAATAGGCTTAATATTGTCAAAGTTAATCATATTAAATAATTGGAAATCTTCATCTAGCTTAGTATTAAAATACTTGTTATATTTCTTTATGAGATTTTCCTTTATTCTTTTTTCAAATTCATCTAGTGATAAATTCCCTTTCCAATATCCCTCTTCAGTTTTTATAACAACTGGAGTTATTGAATAAATTCTATCTATATATCCTGGTTTTATAATTTTATATTCTATAGTTAATGCTTTTATAAAATCTGTATATTCATTTACAAGATTCTTTTTAAAGTACTCAGCTAATTCCTCATCTATAGTGCGTACTTTTATAGAATATATCTTTCCTTCATTGTAGATTTTTGATTTTTCTACTGGAAATAGTGAATTAAAAGTGTAGTTTTTAAAACCACTATTTGTATGAAATTCTAAAAACTTTTTGTCTCTTGATAATGACTTGTCTATTAGCTCTGATATCTTCTGTAGTGTTTCAGTACTTCCAATAGTTTTAAGTAGAAATACTTTTAAAGTTAATTCATAAACTTTCATGCTCACACCTCCTCATAATACCTAATATTAAATAGTGATAAGACTAGTTGTAAAAGAACATAATTATATACCATTTACATTGTTTGCCATAATAGTATTATACATCATAAAAATACATAAATAACACTATTTTTTAATTTTATCGTGATTTTTCTTCAAATTATGTTAATAACATATCTTCGTTTTGTTTTCATATTAATTTCATTTTAATGATTATAGTATATATTACAAAATTTAATTTGTAAATACTTCCTCAAAAATAAAACCTATTAATTCGTATTATTTTCAATTTAAATTTAAATACATCTTATGTTATGGTTAATAACGAATTTACAGGTTTTATATAACTTTATTCTAACATTATAAAAATATATTTACCATATATAATTTCTTTAACTTCAATAATTAATATCTATAAATGCAGCCACAAAATCCCTGTAATTAGAGAGTATCTTTTGAACTTTATATTTATCTACTTCCCCACTCAAACCTTCTTATCCCCCAAGAAACTTATAGTCCACCCCCATTTTTATTACTAATGGGAGTGGACTACAATTAATCCTATCCATGCTGCATATTGTAAAACTCAATACTCTTTGTATCTATATTAAACTTCTCTAGCTTTTTATAGAGAACTGTCCTGTGCATATTTAATTTCTTTGCAGTTTTTGATTTATTTCCTTTTGATTCAAGTAAAGCTTTTATAATTATATTCCTTTCTGTATCCTCCATTAATTGTTGATAATTTTCCTCAATGTGAAAATCACTAATAGAAGCTATATTTGAATCGTTAGCTTTATTTGAATCATCTCTGTCCCAAGGTCTTACCGGCAGCTTTGAAACATCAATTATAGAATCATAGCTCCAATTAATTGCTTGTTCCAAAAAGTTTTCTAATTCTCGCACATTGCCTGGCCAGCTATATGATTTTATTAGTTCTATAGAGTCTTCAGTAACCCCTTTAGCATCTGAACCAAGTTTAGTGTTTATCTTTTTTATTAGTCCATCTATAAAATATGGAATATCTTCAACTCTTTCTCTTAAAGGAGGTATACATATATTAAGTACATTCAATCTATAATATAAATCATCACGAAACTTTCGTTCTTTAACCATTTTTTCAAGGTTTTGATTTGTGGCTGCGATTATTCTCACATCAAGAGGAACACTTTTAGTTGATCCAATTCTTTCTACATGTCTTTCTTGAATAACTTGAAGAAGTTTTGGCTGCATGAAAAGAGGCATGTCCCCAATTTCGTCAAGAAAAATAGTACCTCCATTTGCAAGTTCAAATTTTCCTGGTTTTCCACCTTTCCTTGCACCAGTAAAGGCTCCATCTACATAACCAAACAATTCTGACTCTATAAGGCTTTCGGGGATAGCAGAACAATTAACTTTTATAAAAGGGCCATTGCTCCTTGAAGAACGATTATGAATTGCTTCAGCTAATATTGATTTTCCTGTTCCGCTTTCTCCTGTTATTAGAAGATTAGAACTTGTACGTGAAGCTTTTCGAGCTAGTTTTTTAACAAATAGCATTGGTTCTGATTCTCCAATAATATCCATACAGCAGCATAAAGGCTTAGTAAAAACACTGCCATATGCAACTGGGTGTGAAATTCTATTGCTAATTTCTTTTGCAGTTATCATATCAGGAAATAGAGTTTTAACTACCGCACCAATTACTCTCTTCTTGTTCTTTAATGGGAAACGCCCTATAATAAATTCTCTTCCATTTAGAGTTAAGGTTTCTCCATATTGAGAATGTTCTTTGAAAACTGTATCATGAAGACGACAATCCGGTATAACATCCCAAATTTTTTCACCTAATACGGTTTTAAAATCAGTATTTAACAGCTTTAAAAAGAAATCATTTATAAAAATGATATCCCCAAATTCATTTATAGCTATAATTCCTTGAAATGGATTATTTAATAACGCATTAAGCCATAGGCTGTCAACATTCTTAAAAAAATAATCATAATCTAATGCTTTATTTAATTTCATCTCTTCAAAGTTCAAAAATATCACTCCTTAAAGCCTAATAGTCTCTCACTGATATTCCTGCTATTCCAAGTGTCCATTCTCTACTTAATGATTTAATTATACCACGAAAGATTTATAACGCACAGTTTTTACTGCGTTTTCTTATAGCAATTTCAGTTAAGTTCTACTTTATTTAGAATTTTTGTAAGCATCCTTTTCACATGAGTTTTTTAGCAAAACTATTGTAAAAAGGATGCTTTTATTATGCAAGTTTCCCACCTTTAAATTTCTACTAGAAATATAAAGCTTTTTAACGAGTTAGTTTTACTATTTATACATATTTAAAACTGTAGAACCAACTACCATTTTTAATACTTCACTTGAACCTACACCTATATCCATAAGACGTCCATCTCTTGCAAATCGCTCTACATTATTATCCTTCATATAACCATGTCCCCCAAATATTTGTACAGCATTATGGCAAGCTGTATTTACCATATCTGCTGCTGAAAGCTTTGCTACAGAAGACTCAAATGCAAAATTTTCACCTGAATCAATTTTTCCACATACCATTTTTAATAAAAGCTTTGATGCTTGAAGCTTTACGTAAGAGTCAGAAATCATTTCTTGCACAGAAAATAACTTACTTAAAGGCTTACCAAAAGCAATTCTTTTGTTTGCATAAGTTGCAGCTTCGTCTAAGGTAGCCTCTGCAATTCCTATACCCATAGCACTCATACCAACTCTTCCACCACAAAGTCCATACATTGACATTTTAAAGCCTTCATTCTCAGCACCGATAATATTGCCCTGTGGAATTAAACAATTATTTAAGAAAAGGCTTGTAGTTGCTGAACTTCTGCAGCCCATTTTGTTGTTATAAGGACCTATATTAAATCCATCTTGTCCTTTTTCTAATATGAAAACACTTATACCGTTTGTACCTTTTTCAACATCAGTTTTACAAGTTAAAACATATATATCTGCAATTCCCCCATTGGTGCAGAAATATTTTGCTCCGTTTAAAAGCCATCCCTCTTCTACTTTTTCAGCTGTAGTCTTTATTGCTGAAGCATCGGATCCAGCGTGGAATTCACTTAAGCTATAGGCAGCAATTTTTTTACCTGTAACTAAGTCCCTTAGATATTTTTCTTTTATCTCATCGCTTCCATATTTAATTATAGTATCTACTGCCATCCAATGAACAGTAAACAATAATGAAATTCCAGCGCTTCCTTTTGCTAGTTCAGCATTAGTAGCATATGCTGTATATGCATCTAGCCCTAAGCCGCCATATTCTTTTGGATAATGTATCCCGAAAAAACCTTCTGATGCCATATCATCCTTTAGTTCCATAGGAAATCTATTATTTTCATCAAGCTCTTTTGCTATAGGTTTGATATATTTCTCCGTAAATTCACGGCCTCTTTGAATCATATCTTCACTTTTCGTAATCATTTTTACCCTCCCGTTAAAGTCAAAGTCATAAGATTTGCTTTTCTAAAGTACCATTTCGTGGAAATCATCAGCTATTATAAAATCAGCCTCAGTTATTGCTCTTATATCTTCAACTGTAACTCCAGGAGCTGCTTCTCTTAATATTAGTACATTATCTCCAACATCAAAAACAGCTTTGTCTGTAATTATTGTACTAACACAATTTGCTCCTGTTTTCGGTAAGGTTACTTTCTTAAGGATTTTTGAATTTCCTTTTTTATCAGCATGTGCTAAGCAGGCAATAACTTTTTTAGTTCCATAAGTTAAATCCATTGCACCGCCGATACCAGGCCACCATAATCCATTTCTGTTTACTGCCCAGTTTGAGATATTTCCTAATTGATCCACTTCAAGAGCTCCTAAAATCGTTACGTCCAAGGTTCCTCTTCTCATAGCACCAAGTGAAGTACATAAATCCATTATTGCTGCACCTGGTAATAGCGTTACAGGCTCTGTCCCTGCATTAGTAACATCTGCATCTGATTCTGAAGTTTTTGGTTTTGGTCCTACTCCAAATATTCCATTTTCACTGTGAAACGTAAGATTTACTCCTTCTGGTAAATAGTTTGAAGCCTGTGTTGGCATACCGAAGCCTAAATTAACTAATTCCCCATCATGTAACTCTTGCGCTGCACGTCTTGCTATTAATTCTCTTTCATCCATAATTTATACCTCCCCATATATTTATTTATACTTCTGGTTTTAATTTTCCGATTTTAATCCAATGGTCTCTATATATTTTGTTATGTTCTTCTAAACTTAACCCTTTAACAACTGCATTTACGAAAGGTGCTGCTGTTCCTACACATTCTGGTGGTATTGTTCCTACTGGAACTATTTCTTCTACTTCTGCAATTGTGTATTCACCTGCCATTGCTACTATAGGATTGCAGTTCATGCTTGAATATCTATATTGAAGATTTCCAAGTTCGTCTGCACGCCAAGCCTTTACAATTGAAAATGGTGCTGTAAGTGCAGGTTCAACAAAACAATCTACACCGTTTACATTAATAACCTTCTTAGGTTCCTTTAAGTTAGGGAATAATCCTTCTTCATCTAGTATACCAACGCCTACCGGCACAAGAACTCCACCAAGTCCCATAGCCCCTGCTCTTACTTTTTCTGCCCATGTACCCATTGGATAGAATTGTTCAATTAATATATTTCCCTTTAAATATTCTTCAGTAGATTCTGCTGTTGTTCCTACATGAGAAGCTATAAGTTCTTTTACTAACCCATGTTTGTACAACTTAGCCTTCCCAAACCCACTTAAGCCTGGTTCATTTGCAATTAATGTAATACCCTTGATTTCATTTTCTACTAGCCAATCAATACAGCATGTTGGTTCTCCTGCTCCAACAAATCCACCCATCATAATTGTTGAATTACTTATTATGGGCTTCATAGCTTCGTTAATTGACATAACTTTTGATTTTGCCATTTTTAATACCTCCACTTCAATTTTAATTAACCTCGCAAATACATAATAGCAACATCTATGCCAAAAAAATTTTTGTGCGATTCATTGCTAATATATAATAATTCTTAATTATTTTTGAATAGATTTATAATACTGCTGCACATAGTTGCTGTTAAAATGTACAATCGCTGTGTACAGTTGTAGTTACTATGTACAACATCATCCATTACAAAAGCTTCACGCCAGAATGATAGTTGTAATTGTCTATATAATGCCATAAAAAAATTACCCTCCAGAATTTAATCTATAAGATATATATTCACTTATAGATTAAATTCTGGAGGGTGCTATTTAATTTATAATTTTCCATTATTCAATATCCACTTCAATATCGTTTAATTCATCTTTTTTAATGCCAAGTTCTTGAAGCACATCATCGCTTGACACAAAATCATTAACGCTTGCGTTTTTCATTCTCTTTTCTGCTTCTACGTATAAATTATAGTTTTCAATTATTTCAATCATTTCCTGATATGTCTCCGGAGTAATTAATACACAAGCTGGCTTATTATTCTTTACAACAATCTTAAACCCACTTTTATTTACTTCATCAAATATTTTGTTTGCTTCACCTTTATTAAACCTTGAAATAGGAACTATAGAATTTAGCATATTACTTGCAACCATGTTATTTATCATTAGACCACCTCATTTCACTAATTATCTAATATTATTATATGTTATATATATAAATTTATCAATAAATTTATATATATATTTATTGATAAAATGCTATATTATAACAGTAAAACTTTTTATATAGTTAACTAACACCAAAATATAAAAACCGCTACACTACTAGTAACGGTTTATCTAAACTTTATTTATCAATTTTAAATTTTACTACTTCTGCAGTCCCAACACATCCTCCATCCTATCATTCATGTATTGGTAGGCATCAAATACCCCTTGATTATAAAATTCAGGTGCTAGCTCTTCTATAATAAAATCTAAAATTAGCCCTGCCCCTAAATCTCCTAAATCTTCATCTCGTTCATTAGAGAAGTATACTTTAATTTCATTTTTCATCTGTTCTCTTTTTTCTTTACTAAGTTTTAGGTTGTTTTTATTTTTCATTGGCTTTATCCATCCCATCATTTATTTTTCTCAAGAATTCATTCTTTTCATCTAAACTTTTAAATGCTCTTACTGGAATAATATAAGCATTAATGGAACTAATATAGATATACAAATACTTCTCAGTATCATATACTTTCTCAACAGCTGACCAATTAGTTTTAGCTTCTCCTAAGCTGCTAGTTTCTACAACTCCTTCTTCAGTTAAAGTTAAGCTATGATTACCGAATATGTTAGTATTTTTCCCCTCTGCCACTAGCTTTTCGATTCTTTTCTTTACAGAACGCTTTAAGAACCTAACATAAAAAGCAACCCATAATACATATACAATTATGAAAACCACTATCCAATACATTAAAGGTGCATCGGTAATTTTTACAACCAAAAAGGGTGCTACCAAAAATATCAGAGAAATTATATATCTCTGTATAAATAAAGATTTCTTCATAGTTTCAGAAGTTGAAATAAAATGCAGATTATATTCTACATAATCCTCTTTAGTTAAATCATACTCTATCTTCATAATAATAGTCCTCTCTAAAAATATAATTGATTATGTATTATTATACCCTATTATAATTTTCTAAAATATATAGAGCAGATGGAAAAGTATCCCTTCCTATTATTATGAATAGCCTTCCTTCCCTATTTATTTTATGGCATAATTTTATACCTTCTATAAAAGGCTCAAGTAAAACTCAAATCAAATAAACTTTTCATATAGAAGCTTCCACATCTTTTATCTGAGAATTTTTATAGCTTCTCTTAAGCCAAAGTATTCCTAAAACCAACATAACTAGTCCAATAAGTTCAGGATAACTAGTGCCTCTTATATTGTCAAGCACTAAACTATTATCGCCCACAAAACTAATTAAAAGACTACTTCCATTATATAAACTATGAATTAAAATGCAGGTTGAAATAGATCTAGTTCTAGAGAATATCCATCCAGCAAAAGTTCCTACACAAAAGGCACTAGGGAACTGCCATATATTAAAATGTATTATGGCAAATATTAATGCGGATAAAAATATTGCTTTTCTCTCAGAATAATTACTTAAAAATCCTCTTAAAATGATTCCTCTAAAAATTACTTCTTCTATTATAGGGGCTACTATCACTATCCTCACGAATATCAAAGTTTCACTTGTACCACCTAGTAATTGAGAAGAAAATAACTCTTCAATGAACTTAGGTACTGGGAAAATATTCAATACTATTTCATTAATTCTCACTATGCAAAGTAACATTCCAACTGTTGTTATAGCAATTATAATAAACCTAGATACCGAAAATTTCTTTAGCAAAAACATATCTTTAGATATATTTAATCTATTTTTTCTCTTTAACCATAGCAGAGTCAACATAAAAGTAGATATAACTGTGAGCATTGAAATAATCTGATTATTTTTTGGTATTCTAAATATCTGCCTTATTAATTCAAAAATCAAAGATGGTACTAGTGCTATAAACTCATAATATAGCACTAAAAAAATGGCCCCTTTTAAATTAGGATATTTTTTTATATTTTCCATATATATTACCTCTTCACTCATATTTGTAAATATTATAATACATATGTAAATAATTTTCAATTTATCCTATCTATTCAGCCAGGGTATATAAGATTTTTACTATTTTCTACAACCTTCTATACTTCTTTAAAGTAACTATATTTAGCACAATGAAAATTATTGCAAATATAATTAACACAAATATATCTGTACTAATATCACTTAAACTTAAGCCTTTATACATTACTCCTTTTAAGGCATCTGCACCATAATATATAGGCATGATTTTACCAATTCCCCTTAGCCAATCTGCCATACCTTCAAGTGGGAAAATTCCTGCAAAGAATACCTGAGGTACTATGACAATTGGAATAAACTGAATCATTTGAAATTCAGAGGCTGCAAAAGTGGATAAGAAAATCCCTAATGAAAGTGCTACTAAAGCTAGCAATAGGTTGATGAGTATTACATTCCATATAGAGCCTACTAGGGTAATGTCTAAAACATTAACTGAATACAGTACCACAAGAATCGTCTGTGCCACGGCAAATATTCCGTAGCCTATCAAATATCCAAATACCACTTCTTGTCTTCTAATAGGTGTAGCCATTAGTCTTTCCAAGGTTCCTGTAGTTCTCTCCCTTAAAAGACCTATTCCTGAAATAAGAAAAACAAAGAAGAAAACGAAAAAACCTACCAGTATTGGGCTTAATACATCAAAAAACGTAGTTTCACTATCTCCATATAAATAACTTACATCAATACTTGGAGCCTTTAAAGCAGGAGCTGCAATATTGTTAACTTGTGCTTGGGCTAATACAGCTTGATTTATTTTCATTAGTAATGCTTTTGACTTGCTAGGATCACTATTTTGAAGTGTTAACTTTAATTTATTATCCTCTACTCGGAGTAATCCATCCAGGTTATCTGAAATAATCACATCGTTATTTGCTTCTTTATACTCTATTATGTTAATATCATTCTTTTCTAGAGCTTCTGTTACACTTTTACTAACATTAACTATACCTAGTTTAGGATCAACTGCATTTCCATTAAATATAAAATACATTAAGGTAAGAATTAATAATGGAGCAATGAACAGTAATCCTAATGTTCTTTTATCTCTTAGCATCTGCTGACATATTCTACTTACTAAAGCCTTTGTTCTCATTATTTAATTCCACCTGCCTTCAAAAATACATCCTCTAAACTATCTACTTTATAATGCTCCTTTAATTCCTTTGGAGTTCCCTTGGTTAGGATACATCCCTCTCTAACCATTGCAAGATAATCACATTTTTCAGCTTCTCCCATAACATGTGTTGTAACAAGAATGGTTTTTTCCTCCTCATTCTTTAAACGAAACAACTCATTCCAAATTGAAAAGCTAAGTTCAGGATCAATACCAACAGTTGGTTCATCTAATATAAGTATTTTAGGATTTTGAATTAAGGCTATTGCAAGGGAAAGTCTTCTTTTCATTCCACCTGAATAAGCAGAAACTCTTTTATTTAGCTCATTAGTTAAATTTACTAGTTCTGCTGCATACGATATTCTCTCTTTTTGTTCTGTTTTATTCATCTTAAACAAGGAGGCAAAGAATTTCAGATTCTCAAGCCCTGTTAATTCTGTATAAAGAGCATCTGCTTGAGCCATATAACCAATATGGTTCAATAGCTGAAGATTAGGCACTTTTTTATCCAGCACCTGAATTGATCCTGTATCAGCCTTCTCCATTCCCACTATCATTTTTACAAGAGTTGTCTTTCCAGCTCCTGAGGGTCCTATTAGCCCATATATCTGTCCTTTTTGGATACTTAAGTCAATATCTTTTAAGACCATTTTTTTACCTAGACTTTTACTTACCTTATCCACTACAATGGTGTTTCCCATACTTTCCCCTCCTAAAAAGGGTTAAGAGAATCTAAGTCTCTTAACCCCGAATTTATACTCATGCCTTATTTAAATCTCTTAATAATTTCATCTAAAGACAGCTTAAATTGTTCTCCAGTATCAAACTTTTTAAAGGTCAATAGCCCGCTGTTTACTTCTTCTCCTCCAACCAAAATTACATTTGCTATTCCTAATTTGTTTGCATATTTTAATTTCTTGTTCACGTTTCCTTCTTCAAGGTAAACTTCTGTAACTATATTATTCTCTCTTAATTTATTAGCTATATTTATGCAATAATCCATAGTATCCTCCACAGGAACTACTAAAACCTCAGTTAAAGTTGATGGATTATCACCTTTTAGTAGGCCTAAGTCCTTTAGCTGAGAAAATAATCTAGTTAATCCAATAGATATTCCAACTCCAGGTAAATTCTTGTTAGTATAATTTTCAGCTAAATTATCATATCTGCCTCCAGAACAGATAGATCCTACCTCAGGATATTTATCTAGTGTAGTTTCAAAAACTGTTCCTGTGTAATAATCTAGTCCTCTAGCTATCTTTAAATCTATTATAAAGTTTTCCAGAGATACTCCAAAGGCTTCCATATAGTGAACAACCTTAGCAAGCTCTTCAACCCCTTCAATAAAACTCTTGTCTGTAATATTTAATTCTTTAAGGAAGGCTAAGGCTTCTTCATTGCTTCCATTAAAACTAATAAACTCTGCAATTTTTTCTATACTTTCATAAGAAATTGCATTATCCTTAAGTTCTGCCTTTACCTTATCTACTCCTATTTTGTCTACCTTATCTATTATCCTTAAAACCTCTGTCTTATTTTCAATTCCTAAGGCTTCGAAAAATCCACTGATTACTTTTCTATTATTTATATGTATTTTAAATTCATTTAATCCAAGCTCCTTAAAGATTGAAAAAATTATGCTTGGAAGCTGCGCATCGTTTATAACGCTCAATTTTTCATTACCTATAATGTCTATATCGCATTGATAAAATTCTCTATAACGACCCTTTTGACTCTTTTCTCCCCTATATACTTTTCCTATCTGATATCTGCGAAAAGGGAAGGTAAGTTCATTCATGTGCTGTGCAACATACCTTGCTAGAGGTACTGTCAAATCAAATCTTAAGGATAAATCACTATCACCTTTGTTAAATCTATATATTTGTTTTTCAGTTTCTCCTCCGCCTTTTGCTAAAAGCACTTCTGATTTTTCTATAGCTGGTGTATCCATAGGTATAAACCCATATTTTTCATATACATTGCGTATTTTATCCATCATTCCATTAAAAACTATTTGATCCGCTGGCAACAATTCCATAAATCCTGGCAGCAGCGATGGTTTTACAATTTGTTTATTCATCATATTTCCTCCAATCAATTTCCATAATATTTTACTACTAATTTTATACCAGAACAACCCTAACCTTATTACCGCACCATTTTAAGAACTTTTCAAAGTCTTTATAAGAAATAGTAAGAGTTGAAGTATTTACATTTGGATGAAAATTAACATAATCTCCATCAGCTAAATCCTTATCTATAAGCACCTCTACTTCTCTTTGTTCATCATTTATAAGTCCAAAAGGTGTAACACTTCCAGGAGTTAAAGCTAAATGTTTGAGCAATCTCTCTTCTGATGCAACAGATAGCGGGGTACTTCCTATTTCCTTAGCCAAATTTTTTAGATCAACCCTTTTATGATCCTCTATTACAAGAAGATAATGTATATTACCTTTTCTATTTCTGAGAAATAGATTCTTGCAATGTTTCCCCGGTAAATTTATATCTAAAGCATTAGCTTCATCAACAGTAAAAACTGCTTTATGCTCATGTCTTGTATATTCAATGTTTAAGTCCTTTAAAATACTATATACCTTTTCCTTACCTTCACTAATCACCCTTCTCGCCCTCCTATATTATTTATTATATCCATAGCTTTACTCCTACACCATACCTAATAAAAATATATTGATTCTTACTATAGTATATATTAATTAAAATTTATATGAAATCGATTTATAATAATAGCGAAATTTAAAATAAAAAGTGGTATTATAATATTAATAACAAAATTATGTGGAATTTACTGTACCATCTTACAAATATACGAAATTCTATTAATGGCTTTTAGGGGAGGTGCATTTCTTGAAAAGTATTGAAAACATAGAAAAAAACCAACTATACCACTCAATTTTACAGCATGCTGGAGATATCATATTTTTGCTTACTCTTGAAGGTGATATTGTCTATGCTAATGAACAAGCTGTAAATTCCTATGGCTATACAAAAGAAGAGTTGCTTTCTTTAAGCATATTTAACCTTAGAAGCCCTGTAAATCAATTTATTGCTCATGAACAATTTGAAAAGGCCAAAACAGAGGGCATTCTTTTTACTACTGCTCACTATAGAAAAGACGGATCCTCTTTTCCTGTAGAAGTAAAATCTATTATTATAGATGATAACGGGAAAAAATTTGTCATAAGCATAATAAGAGATATTTCTGAAAGATTAAAAAACCAAGAAGAAATTCAAAGACTTGCCTATATAGTTGAAAACTCTCAAGATGCTATATTCTGCAAAACTTTAGATGGAATAATCACAAGCTGGAATAAGGGTGCAGAGAACATTTTTGGATACAGTAAGGATGAAGTATTAGGGAAAAGCACAAAAATCTTACTTCCTGAAGAAAACTACTACAAAATTGAAGCTGCCATGAAGAAATTGCTAAAGTATGTTACCATTGAACATTATGAAACTACTATTTTAAAAAAAGATGGAAATTTAACTACAGTATCCATTGCCCTATCACCCATTCTTGATATATCAGGAACTCTTATTGGTGCTTCAATAATTGCAAGAGATATAAGTACACAAAATGAAGCTTTAAAAACTATTAAAACTATATCCAATGCACTAGAATCCTCATCTAGTGCGGTTTTGATTACTGATGTAAATGGAACTCTTGAATATGTAAATAATAAATTTGAAGCAATAACAGGATATAAAAAACAAGAAGTATTAGGTCTAAACGTTAAAATTTTGAACTCAGGAAAACATGATAAAAAATATTTTGAATCCATGTGGAAAGCAATTAAAAATGGTTACGAATGGAACGGAGAATTTTGTAATAAAAAAAAGGATGGCTCATTATTTTGGTGTAGTGCATCTATTTCTCCAGTAAAAGACGATACAGGTAAAATTACAAATTTCTTATCAGTTACAGAAGATATTACTGATAAAAAAATATTAACAGAAGAATTAATTATGAAAAATAATGAACTGGAAAATACCTTAGCCCTATTAAAAGAAGCTCAAATGCACTTAGTTCAAGAAGATAAAATGGCAAGTGTAGGTCAGCTATCTGCAGGCATTGCCCATGAAATAAATAATCCTTTAGGTTTTGTATCCAGTAACTTTAATACTTTAAAAAAATATGTGTATAAGCTTAAAGAATATATATTTGAAATTAAAAAGTTAAAACATGTATTAGAAACCTCTAACCTCCCTTCTCTTTCTTCTGAAATTGAAAAAATAAATAAGCTAGAAGAGAAAAATAAACTAAATTACATTATGGCAGATTTAGAAGATCTGTATAAAGATACGGAGGATGGGCTTAATAGAATTAAAAAAATAGTTGTCACACTTAAGAACTTTGCGCATGAAAGTACAAATGACTCTTTTGAAGATTATAGCCTAAATGAAGGTATAGAAGATACTCTTATAATTGCAAAAAATGAACTAAAATACAATACTGCTGTTAACACTGATTTACTAGACACTCTTCCTTTAATTAAAGCAAATCCTAGTGAAATAAATCAAGTATTATTGAATATTATAATTAATTCATCTCATGCTATAAAAGAAAAGAATTTAGAAGATTCAGAATTTTTTGGAGAAATAACTATAAGTACCTGGAATGACATTGGACATGTTTATTGTTGTATAAAAGATAATGGAATTGGAATTAAGCAGGAGAATTTAACCAAAGTATTTAATCCTTTTTTCACTACTAAACCCGTTGGAAAAGGCACTGGCCTTGGCCTTAGTATTTCATACGATATTATTGTAAATAAACATAAAGGAGATATAAAGATTGATAGCATTTTTAAAAAAGGTACAACCATAACAATTACTCTTCCAATTAACGAAGAAAAGAGTTGATAAATTATGAAATCAATACTATTCGTAGATGACGAAAGGGCTATTCTAAGTTCTATAAAAAGGGAATTCTTTGATAGTGATTATACGCTCTATTTTGCCGAAAGTGGAATAGAGGCTTTAAAAATATTACATGAAAATACAGATATCAACATGATAATAAGTGATTTTATGATGCCACAGATGAATGGCTATGAATTACTTAAAAAAGTAAAACATCTATATCCGAATATTATTAGGATTGTACTTAGCGGATATACTGATAATTCTTCAATGATTAGATGCGTCAGTGAAAATATCGCCCAGCTTTATGTAAATAAACCTTGGGACAAAGAAGAATTCATTGATATAATCAATAAATTATTTGATACTTCTGATAAGCTTAATCATGAAAGCTTTAAAAAATTAGTAGAAAATACTGATAAGCTTCCTACAATACCAACACTATTTTTTCAGATAAATAAACTCATGGAAGATGATTATTCCAGTATAGATGATATAATAAACTTAATTAATAAAGATCAAACTATGGCCTTCAATATCCTTAGAACAATTAATTCTGCTTTTTATGGCATAAAAACTGGTTCTATTAAGACGGCGGTTTTAAACTTGGGTCTTGAAAACTTAAAATCAATAATTGCTGCTATAGAACTATTTAATATTAATAGTTCTGACTTTTATATGAAATTATTATGGGAGCATTCTTATTTTACAAATATTATCACAATAAAGCTCTATGAATATATTTTTAAGAAAAAATTACCTCAGCAATATTCATCTGCAGGATTACTTCATGATATAGGAAAAGTTGTATTATTAAAATTGTTTAATCTTGAATATGTAGCTTTTCTTAAAATTAAAGATAATAATCGAGACTTAGATCTTTTAACTTATGAAAGGAATTTTTTTAAATATACTCATGAAGAATTAGGCTCTTACATATTAAATTGGTGGCAATTACCCACCCCTATTGTAGAAACAGCCTTACGACATACTAAACCTCTTTCCTCCAGTAAAATGTACAGAGATATTGTTTGTGTTGTTCATCTAGCAGATTATTATTCATGGAAATTATTGCATCCTGATTTCATGCCTACAATTAATGAAGAGGTATTTTCATACTTAAAAATTGAAAAAAATGAATGTGAAAGTATTATAAATAATTGTAACGGAGATGATTATATACTATGAAAACAAACAAGGTACTTTTTGTTGATGATGAAGCTAACATTTTAAGTGCAATTAAAAGAAGTGTTATTTATGAGGATTTCTCAGCTATGTTTACTCTCAGTGGTGAAAAAGCTTTAGAGCTTATAAAAACCAATGACATTAGTGTTATTATAACTGATATGAAAATGCCTGGTATGAATGGATTTGAACTTTTAAAAAAAGTTAAGGAAGTTTCCCCAAACACAGTAAGACTAGTACTATCTGGCTACAATCAATTATCTCAAATTTTAGCAACAGTAAATAAAATAGGTGTCTTTAAATATATTACTAAACCTTGGGATGATGAATTAGACTTTTTACCATCAATAAGAGAAGCCGTTAACTATTATAATTTAAGATTAGAAAATGAACTTATGAAAAAAGCAATAGAGAAAAAAAATTCTGAATATGAGGAATTATTTAAAACCAAAGATGCTCTTATTGCCAAAACAGAATTAGATGTAGTCAATATGAAAAAAATAAATAACTCAATACTACAAATCCAGAACATTCTATTTAGTAAATTAAGATCAAGTATAGATTACCTTGATATTTCTGAGTACTATTTAAAACTAATAAATAATATTTATGCATCCTTCCTTGCTACTTTTCCCTCAGTTATAGAAGAATTCGACATAGAACGACTTGTAAGAAACTTTATTCATAAAACAAATAATAAGATTCCCATAGAAGCTGAAGCTTCAGATATTAAATTCATAGACAATTATAGATTAATATTACTTATACTACTTGAGCTTGTTAAATATCTAGTTGAAAAGCTCAATATAAATGATATAGCAGTTCAATTTATGAATTATCCTACATTATCAATTAAAATTAAATGTACCCATAGGGACTTCCATCATCTCTATAATAATAATATGGAATTTAAACTCATTATAAATTATTTAAGAGAATTAATAAAAACTTCAAAAGGTAATTTAATAATTGAAGATGATACAAGCAAAGAAATATTAATTCAAGGAAATACAAAAACTTAAATTTAATTGTATAACCCTAAGGAGGGACAACTAGTGTTTTCTAATACCATATTAATAATTGATGATGACATTAAAGTTATAAAATCTTTATTAAGAATATTTCATGACTACAATTATAATATTTTATATACTACTGATTCTAAAAAAGCTATTAATATAATTGATAATACTAATATTGATGTGATTATCACTGATCAAATTATGAGCCCTCCAACTGGAATTGATATATTGAAGTATTGTAATAATATTAATTGCAAAGCAATAAAAATATTAATGACAGGATATCCAGATTTATCCGTAGCAGTTACCTCTATTAATGAGGGTGGTATTTATCATTATTTTTCAAAACCCTGGAATGATAATGAAGTAAGGGACGTTGTAAGAAATGCTATAAGTTTGAAAATGAAAATTGACAAAGAAGATAGTATACTAGAAGATTTTTATAAAATAAAAAAACAATATCAAGGAATAGTAAGCGACATGGCTTATAAAATAGAAACTTATAGACATAGCATAATTATTTCTATGTTGAAAATAATAAAATCAAAAGATTTAGGACTATACTATCATTCAACTAATGTAGCTAAATATTCCACAAATATTGCATTTTTATTTGATAGCTGTTATAAAAATTTTTATAGCTTAATAAATGCTGCTCTACTCCATGATATTGGTAAAATAGCTATTAGAGACAAGATATTGTATAAACCCGCAAAATTAAATAATAATGAATTTGAACAAGTAAAAAATCATGTTATTGTTGGATATGAAATAGTAAATGATTTTGACTTTTTAAAAACTTCTGCAAGCTTTATAAGAGAACATCATGAAAGAATGGATGGAAGTGGATATCCTAAAGGATTAAAATTTGAAGACATCAGCTTTGAAGGAAGGCTCCTTGGAATATGCGATGTTTTTGACGCCCTTACTTCTAGTAGGCCTTATAAAGAAAAATATGAAATTGCTGATTCTTTAGATATTATTCTTAAAGGAAAAGGAGTATTATTTGATTCAACTCTAGTGGATATACTATGTGAAAATTATAATTTCATAATGGGAAATGAAAATATATTTAATTTATATTTTTCAGAAGTTACAGCAACATAATCCTATTTATAGAATTATGTTGCTTTTTCATTTTATCTTTTTTAGCAACTTTTATAAATTTCCTTCAAAATTTGTCGGTAAATTGTGAATAAATTTTAAAGGAAATTTAATGAGAATATAGAATATATTCAATGTAACCGATTACTTAAAGAAAGGAGGCATTGTATTAATTTCTTGATAATCATCAGTATTGTGAGGAGGTAAAAAATTGAAAAAGAAAAGATCCATTATTTCATTATGTCTTTCAGCCCTATTTAGCTTAATGCTGCTTTTCACTAGCTTTGTAAAGCCAGTAAATGCAGCCCCAACAATAACTTTAGAGCAGACATTTACTGCCACTGCTAATCCTGACGTTGTAGGTAAATGGTCAGAAGTAGAAAGACTAAGGGTAAACGACACAAATATTACACAGGAATTATTTATAACTGATAATGAACACAAGACTAGTACTATTGTAAAAGGTTTCGGAAATGATGCAAGTCCTAATTCTCAACTTTTCTTATTACATAAATTTGCTGGTTGGAATACAGCTACAAAACCTTATCCAGTCTTATTTGTACACGGAGCTGGTTCTGATGGTGATTTTGCAGTTGACCCTGAAAGAAATGGCACGACTCCTGGACTAGCCCAATCTTTAGCAGCTGATGGATACGCAGTTTTCGCTATAACATTTGCTCATCCACATGGTGACAATTACATTCAAAGAGAAGTTTTGGCCGCTGCTATTCAAAGAATAAAAGATATCACAGGTAAAACAAAGGTAGACTTAATAGCTCATAGTAAAGGTAACATGAGCTCTAGAATGTATGTTTCTGATGTTAAGAAATCTTGGGGAACTGCATTTAGAAATGATGTAAGACGCTATATTCAATTAGGTGCTCCTAACGGTGGTATCGATTACACATTTAGAAACACTTGGGCTGCATGGGGAATTATGGCTACAGGTGCTTTTGGTCCAGTTCCTTATACTTACATGACTATATATGGATGGCCAACTGACACTGCATACCACAGCATTTATAGTGCTGCTGATGGCGGCGGTGCATATCCTGGTCAAGCTCAAATGCTTGCAAGATGGGATAATGTATATGATTTAGATATTTTTGAACAAGATTGGTATACAACTTACTACGGCGGCTGGGGCTACTACAGCTATTCTGAAGGAATAGATTATGCTATAAACCAAGGTGGAAACTTAATAAATACTTTAAAAAATACTCCAGTTAAATCTACAGTCCAATTAGCAACTCTTGCTGGCAGTGAAAACGTAATCAATGGTGTAGTTATGGAAGATGACGGTCCAAGCGATGGTGTTGTTTTCATTGCAAGTGCTACCATGACAGATCCTATGATTAGTGGTGGTGCAACTTTATTAGAGAAAAAAGTTTTACCAATTAATCACGTTCAATTAGCATATGATCCAACTGCATTAACATGGATTAAAACTCAATTATCAAGATAAAAAATGTAAAAGGAGTGAATTTTTAATTCCTCCTTTTTTATTCATCTAAAAAACAGAAAATAACTTCTTGTTTTCTTGTATAATGTTTTTTATTTCTTCCATAGATGCTGCTTTTTCTATCTTTTCTTTTACTTCCGGAATTTCTTTTAGCTTTTCTAGTAATGGCATTATGTCCTTTGGAATAAAAAAACCCTTATCCACACAAATTCACCTCCTATAAATAATATTACTTTACCCACAGCATTAGTACTGTTATCACTATAGATCCAAAGACAGGAACCATAATTCCTCCTCTTAACCAACTATATATAAATGCAAAAACTATTCCCAGTGTGCCTGCAGCAGGCATGCTTGGAGTTGCCGAGAAAACTCCTGGAATAATCAACGCTCCCAAGGCTACATAGGGTACAGATTTCAAAAATCCTTTCAATCTCTTAGGTAGTTCTCTGTCAGAAATAAACAAAAATGGTACTAGTCTAGGAATAAACGTAACAAGCATCATTCCTAAAATTAATATTATCTTACTGCTGCTCACAAAGCTTCACCTCTTCTTCTTCATATATGCAAGATCCTATAAAGGAAACCAAGATGATAGTTGCAATCATATTCCAACCCTTTGGTAGAAGATTTAAATAGTTTAATAAGGTATTAACCCCTCCTGATAACAAAGCTAAAAATAATACCTTGCTAGATTTCTTTAATTCCGGTACTAAAATGGCTGTGAACATTGCATAAAGAGCAATTCCCATACCATCAGTTATAATTTTAGGGAGAATTCCTCCTGCAACATAGCCTATTACTGTTCCTGATACCCAAGCAAAGTATGCTGCAAACTGCAATCCTAGAGTAAACTCTTTAGTAATTTTGCCTTCCCTAAAGGATAATACCGAAAAGCTTTCGTCAGTTACTCCGAAAGCAATAAAAGGAATCCATCGTTTTATTTTACCTTCTATCTTTACCGCTAAGGATGCGCTCATTAAAAAGTGTCTAAAATTTACTAGTAAAGTTGTTAATATAATTTCTCCAAAGCCAGCTCCAATTAGAATTAAATTTAAAGCCATAAACTGACTTGCACCTGCAAAAACAAGCGCTGAAAAAAGAAAACTATCTAAAATAGAAATGCCTGTTGTTTTAGACAATATTCCAAAAGCTAATGCAATAGGTAAATATCCTATAACCAAAGGTATAGAAGCTTTAACCCCTAAAATAAAATCTCCATTATTTTTTACCCCATTTTGCATAAAAATCCCCCTGTCGTTTATGTATTATCTTATATTATATCATAAAAAAAAGAGCTGACATATTTGTCAGCAAATTCACCCATAAACATTAAAATTAAATTTTTCACGTTCCTAACCCCTTAGGAACTTAATCCAAAAACAAAAGTTCAACTATTACCCTCCGGTAAAAGATGCATTACCAAAAGATGTCTTTTAAACGTTTCCATAGTTAGGAATAACTATATTCCTCTTAATGCACCCCCTTCCAAAGAAGATTATTTGTTTTTATTAAAATCAATTATATAATATTTATATATTTCTGTAAAGATTTTCTTTGTAAACATTTACGGTTAATTCATTTTAGTTTTTCTTATATTTTCAATTTAGTTCAAATATTCTTGCATTTCTTATATATCTCTTTAAATATTTAAAGCTTTTGTGTGTCCATCAAATACTTTTAGGAACTCACAAAAGCTTTACTCTCTAAATAGTAGCAACTATTACTGCTTTTATAGTATGCATTCTATTTTCTGCCTCATCAAATACTATCGAATATTCACTTTCAAAGACTTCATCTGTTACTTCTAAGGCATCTAACCCGTATTTTTCATATATTTGCTTTCCAATAGCTGTACCCAAATCATGGAAAGAAGGCAAACAATGCATAAACTTTACATCAGGATTTTCAGTAGCTTTAATCATATTCATATCTACCCTATATGGCAAGAGCATTTCCAATCTTTCTTTCCACACTTCATCAGGTTCACCCATGGATACCCAAACATCTGTGTATATTACATCAACTCCCTTAACTCCTTTATTTATATCAGAAGTGATTGTAATAATTGATCCAGACTCTTCAGCAACTTTTTTACATCTTTCAATTAAAGCTTCTTCTGGTAATAACTTTTCAGGAGAAACTATATTTATATTCATTCCAACCTTAGATGCTCCTATTAATAGAGCATTTGCCACGTTATTTCTTCCATCTCCTAAATAAGCCAAGGTTATCTTATCTAAAGATTTGTTAAAATATTCCTTTATTGTGAGAAAATCCGCTAATACTTGAGTTGGATGATCTTCATCTGTAAGTCCATTCCAAACTGGTACTCCTGAGTATTTAGCTAAGGTTTCTACTATTTCTTGCCCATAACCTCTATATTCAATTCCATCATACATTCTTCCAAGAACTTTAGCAGTATCCTTTATGGATTCTTTTTTACCCATTTGGCTTCCTGTAGGTCCTATATATGTAACATTTACTCCTTGATCATGTGCAGCTACTTCAAAAGCACATCTAGTTCTAGTGGAATCCTTTTCAAATAGAAGCACTATGTTTTTACCTCCTATTCTTTTCCACTCAACACCTTCTTTTTTATCATTTTTCATTTGTTTAGCCAAATCTATGAGGTAATTAATTTCTTCTTTAGAGAAATCCATTAATGTTAATAGACTTCTTCCTTTTAAACTTATCATACCATAACCCCCTTTAAATTTTATATATTTTCCAATACTGATATAATCACCTACATACCCACTTTAATGGTAATCCTTAGTGATACTATTGTCAATAATTCAGAGGCTTAAAAAGCAATAATGCCAGAACTTATCTGACATTATCTTCGAAAACATGCTTATCACAACCTAGGAATATTATTTATGACACTTGAAAGCTGATTAATACTATTGGTAAGCTTCTCTAATTTACTCTCTATCCTTACAAGTAAGTAAATAGATACTGCTATAGGAAAGCCTACATTCCCAATTAATCCAACAAGAGCTTCCATGCATATCACCTCTCCTTCTTAAAGTAGATATGCACAAAAGCTTAAATATATATTATTTATCGTCTCCATATTCGTCAATTATTTTTTTTGCCAGCTTCTTTATAGCACTTGCCTGTGCAATAAGGCTCATTACCACTAGGAAAACCAAAATTCTCCCCTTGTCATCGCCCTTTAACTCACTTTCTTCAATGAACTTTTCAAATTTTTCTTCATTGATTGTGTCTATATTTAAAAAATTATTTAAACTTTCTTTTTGTATCTGATCAAAAATCTTATATGCTTTTTCAAAAGAAATTATATCGTCAGTTCTATCATTAATGCTATTGAAAGCAAGAGCAAATACCTTTTTAATTTCTTCAGTAGTTAAAATAGGCCTCATATAGCTAAGAAGTACTAATTGAACTAAATGAAGTTTAGTATATCCTCTCTTTTTTCCATCTTCAGGTTTTGATATAACTTCATTTTTAATATAATTTTGGACAATATTATTTGTATACTGTTCTTCTTGAAACCTATCATTTAAATAATCTATAACCTGAGATAAAAACAAGTCATACTGTGGTAAATCTTCATAAGGAACTAGACTATTCTTAGAAATTTCATTAGCTATTTTATTTAGTTCATCTAATATAAACTTACTGTTTTTCAATCTTTATACCTCCGTAATGTTAAGTTCAAGCCCTACAATAACATAATTCTATATAATCCTACACAAAAGCACCCATTATTAGATTCCTATATTTAACCGACAAAATATACTTATTTTGTAATAAACATTTATTATATTATAAGTTATTTATAAACTTATTACAAGTTCTTAATTTAAACAGTTAAATAATTCAATTATTGGACACATTAACCGTATAAATTTTCCTATGAAGTAATTATTGCATATTCAAATTTAAACTTTAAATAGAAAAGTTATTAACATTCATGTACAGGTTATACACATTTTCTGTTGATAACCTTAAAAATGTTGATAAATATTGATTTTATTATATTTTATTGTATTTTGTAAATGAACTTATCCACATTGTACACATGTTCTTGTTGATAACTTGTTAAAACTATGTGGAATAAAACGATATATTTCTATCATAATTGCTTCATTTTTTAAACTATTATGTTGAATTATTACTATTGTTGTATTATTATGTAATTATTGAAATAAAAAAACAAATCACTAGTCGCTAATCTCTAGGGTATACTCGCATCCCATAGCGATTAGTGACTAGCGATTTGTAACTTCTTATTATTTTTGGCTTTCGTAATCCTTTATGAAGGTGTCTATTCCACTATCAGTGAGTGGATGCTTTAGCATTTGGTTTAAAACCTTAAACGGAATTGTTGCTATATGAGCTCCTGCTTTTGCTGCATTAAGAACATGCATTGGATGTCTTATGCTAGCAGCTATTATTTCTGTTTGTATATCATAGTTATAAAATATTTCTGCTATATCTGCGACAACTTGTAAGCCATCATTTCCTATATCATCAAGTCTGCCTGCAAAAGGACTTACATAGCTAGCTCCAGCTTTTGCAGCAAGAAGTGCTTGCTGGGCTGAAAAAACTAAGGTTACATTTGTTTTTATTCCTTCTTTTGATAATACACTAACTGCTTTTATGCCCTCTTCACACATAGGTATCTTAATTACTATATTCTTATGTATTTTAACTAATTCCTTAGCTTCTTCTACCATTTCTTCACTGTTTAAGCTTATTACCTCTGCACTTATTGGTCCATCTACAATGGAACATATCTCCTCTACTACTTCTTTAATGTCTCTTCCTTCTTTAGCTATTAAAGAAGGATTAGTAGTAACACCATCTAAAACTCCCCACTTACTTACCCTTTTAATCTCTTCTACATTAGCAGTATCAATAAACAGTTTCATTAAATTTACCTCTCTTTCAAATTATATTCTTTATATATTATATGTTCTTTATGCCTTTTAAATAGTTTATAGCCTCTTCTGCATTATTAATTAGTCCAAAATAGGTTTTCTTTTCTAAATCCTCTAATACAAGTTTAATTTCTTTCCCTTCTCTTTTTGTAATCTCCATTACTTGCTTACCATTTATAAATCTATTATCTCTTGCTTTTCTAAATAGTTTATATTCTTCAAAAAGCTGCTCTATATATTTCTTAAAGAGTTCTTCTTCATTATCAGGATCATAAAGCATTTTTGTAGCATACATATCACAATAAGATAAAGTTAATATAAATGGAATAAATTTATCGTACCTTGAAAAAAGCTTGTAAAAGCTTTTCTTATTATTTTTAACTCTATTTTTACAAAGACCTAATGGATACATATGAGCTTCAACGAGAATCTCTATGAGCTTTTTTCCCTCCTTTGGAAAACCTAGTTCTTCACACACTTCACTAATTATCTCAGCTCCTACTTTATCATGCCCTATAAAGCTTACTTTATCTTCTATTTTCTTATAACATTTAGCCTTACCAATATCGTGAGAAAAAGCAGCAAAAGCTATATAACTTTTTATATATGTTCCACCTAACTTATTATTTAATAATTCTAAATCTAAACCTTTAATAGTCAAATTACCCTTAAGTAAAGCTTTAAAATTTTTATATACTAAATTCATATGTGTGAATGCATCTTCGATATGATACCTGCATTTACCAATTACCTTTAGTTCATCAATATATGGAATTAGGTTCTGAAGTACACCACATCTTTCTAAGGCTTCAAAAGCTATGGCTTCCTTATCTTCCTCTATTAACTTTATTAATTCAGTATATATTCTTTCCTTTGGATATTGTTTTATATATCTGCTTTCTTCAATAATATGTTCCTCACAGCTTTTACTGAAATGCATTCCAAGCTTTAAAGACAATCTGTATGCTCTTAGAATTCTCACTTTATCATCTTTTATACTATTATCAGTTACTTCATGTATTAACTTAGCCTTTAAATGTTCTCGTCCCTTAAACGGGTCTATAATTTTATTTTCTATAAGCTTTAGAGCAATTGCATTTATGGTAAAATCTCTACTTCTTAAATCCTCTTCTATATTTCTTCCCTTAAGCTTTGCAATATCAATTATTTTACCTTTAATAACTGATCTATAGATACCTATGCTTTCTTTTATAGGAAAAATTGAATAACCTATCATTTCCAAATTATCTATAAAGTCTTTAATATCGCCTTCATAAATAATGTCTAAATCCTCGGAAATAACTTCCATATTCAAAAGTTTATCTCTAATATACCCACCAACAATATAAACATTTCCATTTGTAATATGTAAAACTTTCTTTATATTATCAATAATTTCCCTCATTGCTTCACCTACTACTATAAATTACTATTAATTATAACACAAGTAAATACTTAGCAATAACTTTGTTTTCATAAAAAGCATTCATCTTTTGACATAAATTATTACGAAATATAATTCTTTCGACATGTTGCATTTTATTATCCATTAAATTACTATTTTATTCATGAATTCGTCTATTTTTTTGAATGTAATATACTTCCATAATTTTTATCATCTTTACCTCATTATGCTTGCAATCCCTGATTTTCAGGAATATTTATAGGCTAATGCAAGGAATTTTTCATAAAAAATTACATATTGACATTTGAATAAATTGGTAGTATATTAACTTTAGATGGAAGTTAATAAGAAATTTGTAACTTAATCTAAAAAAAACATTTTTTATGTTGACTTCTTTTGTCATATTTGCTATTATTTAAGTAAGGATATGTCGAAAGATGTAGCAGGCTAAATATATATTATTTATTATTTAAGGAGGAAATTTTAATGAAATCAACAGGTGTAGTAAGAAGAGTAGATGAACTTGGAAGAATAGTTATTCCAATAGAATTGAGAAGAACATTAGATATTGCTGAGAAAGATGCTCTAGAAATCTATGTAGACGGAGAACAAATTATCCTAAAAAAATATGAGCCAGCTTGTATTTTCTGCGGAGATGCAAGAAATGTAATTAACTATAAAGGTAAAAATATTTGCCATAACTGTTTAGATACTTTAAAAACTGACGTAAAATAATCTTTTCCATAAAAAAACTCCATGATTTTTCCATGGAGTTTTTATTGTTTTAAAAAACCCTCTGAATTTACAGAGGGTCTAAGTATGTACTTCTAATACGGTTTCTAAATTTATCTCACTCTTCTTGCTGTAGCATAATCAGACCTGCTTGAAAGACTACTTATCTTAACTACATCTCCAGTTCTTGGAGCATGAATATAAGAATCATTACCCACATATATTCCTACATGATGTATTGATCCAGATCCGCCATTATAGCCAAAGAAAACTAAATCTCCTGGTTGAAGATCACTCTTAGCTACATAAGTTCCTACTTCTGCTTGATCTCTAGATACTCTAGGTAATCTAACGTCAAAATGAGCATAAACGTACTTAGTAAATCCTGAGCAATCAAAGCTTTCTGCTCCATTAGCTCCCCATACATATGGTGCTCCTAAAAATTTAGCAGCATAGGAAACTACGGCATCTGATGAATATGATGCAGACCCTCTTGAAGGTTTAGAGCTTGATGAAACCTTTGCTGTCATCTGCGCAATAAGTCTTTTAGTTTCTTTTATCTTAGCTTGGTCTTCCTTAACAACGCTTTCATATGCATCCGCTTGTCTTCTAGCATCTGCAATAAGCTTGTCCTGTTCGCTCTTATCTTTTTCTAAGGCTTTTTTCTTTTCTTCCTGTGTATTATTTAAAGCTATTAGCTTAGTTTGCTCTTCTTTAAGTTTTTCTTGCTTAACATTTAATGCTTCTTGTTTTTCTTTTAATTCATTAACAATCTTTTTATCTAACTCAGTGATCTTTTTTACTATTTCTACTTTTTCAAATAAATCACTTAAGCTTTCTGCACCAAGGACTACATCTAAGTATCCCCCAACGCCATTCATATACATTGTTTTCATTCTTTCGTTATATAAATCTTGTTCTGCTTTTATTTCTTCTTCAGCTTTTTGTACTTCTCGTTTTGATATTTCTATATCATTTTCAATTGATTTAATTTTAGTCTTATTTTCTTCTATTTCAGTTAACAAGGCTTCAATTTGCCAATCAAAGTGTTCAATTTTTGATTCAATTTCGTCAACTTTTTGTTTTGCAGTATTATATTGGCTTTTATGTTCTTGCATTTCAGTTTGCTGTTGTTTAAGCTTGTCCGACAAAGGTTCAGCTAAAACCGCAGTGGTACTCATAGCAACTATTAATAACGCACTAGTTACTATATAACTCACCTTTTTATGCAATAATATCATCTCCTTTCTCTTTATTATATAATACGGTAACATAATATATTATATCATTAAACGGGTATGATTTACAGCACAAAAAACTTCATATTTTACTTTTTTAGTCTTTAACCAATAGTATACTAGCTTTTTCTACAAATTTATAGAGTATTTGTACACCTCAGATTTTGATATTCCTCTATCTTTTGTTACCATTTTTACTGCATCTTTCTTGTTATATCCTTCAGACATATATTTTTTTATATGTTCTTCTATGGTTAATTCCTGCCATTCAGCTTCTACCTCTCTTTTTATTTCTTCGTCACTTTTACCTTCTATAATAAGAACAAATTCACCTTTTGGAGCATTTAAAGTGTAATATTCAATAGCCTCTTTTAAACTGACTCTAATTATTTCCTCATGAAGTTTTGTAAGTTCTCTACATAAAGCTATTTTTCTATCTCCTAGATTCTCAAATAAAAATTCTAAAGTCTTCTGAAGTCTATGAGGTGCTTCATAAAAAACTAAAGTCTCAGGTCTATTTTTTATATCTTCAATTACCTGTTTTCTATCCTTATTATCCCTAGGTAAAAATCCTCTGAATAAGAATTTTGTAGTATCTAATCCTGAGTAAACTAGCGCCGTTGTAACTGCAGTAGCACCTGTTAATACCTCAAAAGGTATGTTCTCTTGTATACATCTTTTTATAATAACACTTCCTGGGTCAGAAATTCCTGGTGTTCCCGCGTCAGATACTAAAGCTATATTCTTACCTTCAATTAAGCTTTCAATTATATTATCACTTTTTATATTTTCATTAAACTTATGATAACTTATAAGAGGTTTTTTAATGTTAAAATGATTTAGCAGTTTTAGGCTTTGTCTAGTATCCTCTGCTGCTATAAGATCTACTGCCTGAAGCACTTCCAGTGCTCTTAAGGTAATATCTTTTAAGTTTCCTATTGGAGTTGGAACTACATATAATTTTCCACTCAAAACCTTAACTTCCCTTCCATAATTTTATTTACATCTTCCATAAATTCTATCTATTTGCTCTGTGTATCCTCCATTATCATTATAAACAAATAAAGGCTCCTCCCATTTTAAAAAGGCTCCTCCATCTCTTTGCCCTTCTATAAGTACAATATTAGGAGGTTTTTTTGTATTTGGATAAACCATTTGAATTCTTTTAGGTTCAATCTTATGCTTTCTCATAAGGGTTATTATATCTGCTAATCTATCTGGTCTATGTACCATAAACATTCTTTTATTATCCTTTAACAAAGTTCTTGCAGCAATGATTACATCTTCTAAAGTACACAGAATTTCATGCCTTGCAATCGCCATTTTATCCTCTGGATTTACTATACCAGAATTAAAAAGTTTATAGGGTGGATTAACAGTTATAATATCTGCCCTAGAAAAATTCTTCAACATACTTATATCCTTTAAATCTCCCTGTATAAAATCAACTCTATTCTCTAAATTATTAATTTCAACAGATCTTTTGGCCATTTCCACCATTTCCTCTTGAATTTCTAACCCTATTATTTTCTCCCCTTGGGTCTTTCCTGCTAGTATAAATGGTACTATCCCAGTACCACTACAAAGATCTATAACATAATCTCCCTTTTTTACATTTGCAAAATTAGCTAAAAGAACCGCATCGACCCCAAACCTAAAGCCATCTTTCTTTTGTATTATAGAAAGCCCCTTAAGTTGTAAATCTTCCAGGGTTTCATCTTCCTTTATCAATTTATTATTCATTTCTACCACCACTTTAAGTAATTTTTTATTTTTATAGCTTCTCCATTTAAAACATAGATTAATTATAACTTAACTTGTATATTTATCAATTGATTTTTAACATAAAAAAAGCTATATTGTACTATATAATGTTTTAGACGACATTATTTATTAAAGAAATGGGGTGCTGTTTTGAAATTATTAGGACAAATTACTATTGTATTTGGTATATATTTTCTAGGAGAACTTATAAGTAAAACTTTTCACTTGCCTATACCGGGTAATGTTTTAGGTATGGTAATTCTTTTAGCTTGTCTTTATAAAGGAATAATAAAAGTTGATAAAATTCAAGAAATAAGTAACTTTCTTCTTGATAATTTAACATTTCTATTTCTACCAGGAGGAGTAGCTCTAATTTCTATCCTTTCAATTTTAAAAGAAAATCTACTGCCAATAGTCATTATTTGCGTAGTATCTACTGTTATAATTCTCGTGTCTACGGGAGCTATAGTTCAATTTTTGATAAGGAGAGGTGCTAAATGAAAGAACTTATTTCTACACCAATATTTGGCATATTAATTTCATTGATTGCCTTTCAAATAGGATGCTTCATAAATTCTAAGATAAAAATTGCTTTATTGAATCCTTTGCTTATAAGCATAATTTTAGTAATTGGATTTTTGCTAAAATTCAACATAAGTTTAGAGGACTATAATAAGGGTGGAAGCTTTATATCTTTCCTACTTGGTCCAGCTACAGTTGTACTAGCTGTTCCATTATATAAGAAAATAGACCTTTTGAAAAAAAACTTTATCCCTATAATAGTTGGCATAATAGCTGGCTCAACTATTGGAATGATAAGCATTATTTTACTTTGCTATTTATTTAACTTAGATAGTTCTATTACTTTATCTTTAGTTCCAAAATCAGTTACTGCCCCTATTGGAATTGAAATAGCAAAACAGCTTGGAGGCATGCCTCCATTAGCACTAGCTGCTATTGTCCCAACAGGAATACTTGGAGCAATTATATCTCCTTGGGTTCTTAAAATAGCTAGAATTAATAACAAAGTAGCTAAGGGAGTCTCTATAGGCACTTCTTCTCACGGAATAGGTACTGGTAAAGCTATTGAACTAGGAGAAACTGAAGGTGCCATGAGCGGCCTATCCATAGGCCTTGCTGGATTAATCACAGTAATTTTATCACCTATTATAGTAAAACTTTTGAGTTTCCTAATAAAATAAAAAAACCGTCATTATGACGGTTTTTTTATTTAATCTTATTCTTCAGGTGATATTGCTCCAACTGGACATACATTAGCACAGTTTCCGCAATCTATGCAAGAACTTGCATCGATGTCGAATTGAGTATCTCCTTGTTTAATTGCTCCAACTGGACATTCAGAAGCACAAGCTCCACAACTAACACATGAATCAGCAATTTTAAATGCCATGAAAAACACCTCCCAACAGTTTAAATGCATGAGTACATATTTATGTACATGCCTCCTATATTTTATCACGTTTTTAATATTTTTAAAAGTGAATATTTATAAAAGTTAATTCTTATACAATCTTTACCTCTTTGTATACCCCATATCTTCTAATAAATCATATATCTTTTCTTCATTAATAAAATAATTATCGTATACTATTTCCACTTCTCCTTTTTCACCCTTTATATGACAAGCAACCACACCTTCTTCAGCTCCAAGGGCTGTTCTTATCCTATTTACATCACTCTCTGATCGTATATTAGAAATTTTTATTAGAGCCTTCATGGTGCACCTCCTAGTTATCCTTCAAAAGTTCACTTATTGTTTTATCATCTAAATCATCTACTTCTAACTTAATGTCTTCTTCACTTATATTGTCTCCTATATATTCATATCCGCCTGAAATTAATGTCATATCTTTTATTCCAACTTCTTTAACTATATCTTCTCCATCATGGAGAGAAATTTTAACCTTTGCCATTTCCTTTACCACAGAATTACTAATAACTACACCTTTACCATAAGGAGTATCCACAATAGAATCTACTTTTGGAAGTTCCTTTTTAATATCTTCATAAGTTGATTCTTCATAATTCAGACAGCACATCAATCTTCCGCAGATTCCAGATATTTTTGTAGGATTTAAGGATAAATTTTGCTCTTTAGCCATTTTTATTGATACAGGTACAAAGTCACCTAGGAATGAAGAACAGCACATAGACCTTCCACAGGGACCAAGTCCTCCAACCATTTTGGCTTCATCTCTTACACCTATCTGTCTTAGCTCAATTCTTGTTCTAAATACCGATGCTAAATCTTTCACAAGCTCTCTAAAATCCACTCTTCCTTCTGCCGTAAAATAAAAAATAATTTTATTATTATCAAAAGTATACTCTACATCTATTAGCTTCATAGGGAGATCATGTTTTTGTATCTTTTCCAGACATATATTTAGAGCTTCTTCTTGCTTTCTTTTATTTTCCTTATGTTTTTCTATATCTTCTTCTGTGGCTTTTCTTATAACGTTTTTAAGAGGTGATATTATTTCTTCTTCTCTAATTTCCTTAGGTCCTATTACGCATTCACCAAATTCTATTCCTCTTACCGTTTCAACTATTACACTATAGCCACTTTTTATATCTAATCCATTAGGGTCAAAATAGTATATTTTACCTGATTTCTTAAAGCGTACTCCTACAACTGTTATCATCTTAAACCTCCTGCATATTCAGCAACATTATATCAAAAGCCAACTCTTGATTAATTCTTCTTTCCAAATTATTTCTTACTTTGTTTATTATGTCCATAAATTCATTAAGTTCCTTAAAGGAATATATATTAGAAAGCTTCTTTATCTCTTCTAATTTATCACTATTTATTACAATCTTTTTATTTCCTAACTCCTTATATACAACAATATCTCTTAAATATGAAATAAAGCAACTTAATATATCTCTCCACTGGTCTTTATACTTACTAAAAAAATTCTCGTATTGCTTTATAATATACCTATCTTTTTTGCAAACTTCAAGAAGTATATTAATGGTTTTATTCCTAATTTCTTTAAAATTATCATCTTCTATAAAGCTTTTGCATTTCCCTGGTATACCTTCACAAAAAGCAATTAGTTGCTTTATATCTGCCTCTTCAAGTCCAAGATATTTTTTTTCAATATACATTTTCATTTCTTTAGAGTTCAATCTATTTAATTTATAAGTCTGGCATCTAGATCTTATGGTTTCTAAAATAAGTTCTATAGTTTCACAGAGCAATATTAAATTAACTCCACTTGGAGGCTCTTCAATAGTTTTAAGAAAAGCATTTTGAGCTTCTGTGGTCATTTTATGAGCTTCATAAATAATAATAACCTTCTTATCTGATTCATAAGGTTTTTTATTTGCCTCTTTTATTATTTCTCTTATTTCGTCTACTCCAATTGAATTTTTATTCCTGGCGCCTCTGACTTCTATAATATCAACATAATTCTTATTCTCTTTCTTATTAAGAAGCTTTAAAGCTATTTCCTTGGCAATAATACTCTTCCCAATTCCATCTTCTCCGACTATAAGATGGGCATGAGAAAACCTTCCTGAATTAATTGAATCCTGTATTTGTTTTATTATCATTTGATGACCTATAATAGCCTCAAAGCTCATGACGTTCCTCCAATTAGATCTTTATATACTTATCTACATCTACTACAAATATTGTAGCTCCTCCTACCTCAACTTCTACAGTATAAGGTATATACATTCCAGTAGCCCCTGTAACTGGCGAAGGTGTAGTTATTATTTCATTTCTTTTTTTACATATGTCTTTAATTATAGCAATAACATCATCTACTTGCTCTTTGTTAACACCTATCATTAAAGTAGTATTTCCTGATTTTAAAAAGCCCCCTGTAGTAGCAAGCTTAGTTACCCCATAGCCTGCTTCTGTAATTACCTCTATAAGATCATCAGAATAGTCATCTTGTATAACAGCAATTACAAGTTTCATTACTTTGCCCCCCTGTATTTAATAATTTTAATTACTTTGAAGGTTCTAATTTCAATACTATAAGGTTTCTTAATTATATTTTAACACATTTATTAATCATTTAAGAATATTCTTTAAAAGTTTTTTAATATCATCAAACACTTCTAAAATGTCTCTGCTAGCATCAATTGACTTTATCCTATCTGGATTTTCCTTTAGCAAAATCATATATCCTTCCCTCACTCTTTTATGGAAGTCTAGTTTTTCTAAATCTAGTCTATTTACTTCTCTATCTTTGTTTTTTGAAATTCTCTCAAGACCTAGCTTTGGATCTATATCTAGATATATAGTTAAATTAGGCATATATTTATCAATGGCAAATTTATTTATCTCCATTACCTGATTCATACCTATACCTCTTGCATAACCCTGATAAGCTAGAGATGAGTCAACAAATCTGTCACAGATAACTATCTTATTTTCTTCAAGAGCTGGTATTACTCTCTCAGCTAGATGCTGTCTTCTTGCCGCTGCATACAAAAGTGCTTCTGTCCTGGAATCCATGGCAGTATTATTTTTATTTAAAATTATTTCTCTAATTTGCTCAGAAATTTCTATTCCCCCGGGTTCCCTTGTAGATATAAATTCTATATTCCTTTCCTTTAAATATCCTTCAATTAACTTAATTACTGTTGACTTCCCAGAACCTTCTGGACCCTCTAAGGTAATAAATAATCCTTGTTTCATTTTTCTCCTCCAAATATGTTAAGCTTTAATTACTTTTACATTGTAGTTCTTCTTGCCTCTTAATACCCCAATTACATCTATTTTGTTATCTATATAATAATTAATTGCATTAATAGTATTATCATCTATTACTTCCCCTATATTAACTAACGGAACACCTGGTGGGTAAGGTATTATACTCTCTGCACATATTCTTCCTTCTGACTCTTGAAGTTCTATATATTCTGCTTCTTTATCAATTACCTCATAAGGTATTAGCATACTTTTAGGTATATTATGATTTAATATATTGCAGGAATCTGTCTTTAGCTCGTTTAAATCACATTTCTTCAAGACCTCATAAAGCTTTTTAAAGTCCTCTTCCTCATTAAAAGGTGAAAATATAAGAATTACATTTTGCCCATCATTCATCTCTGGTTGAATTTTATTTTTTCTTAAATAGTCTGAAAGTGCTCCAGCGCTATATCCTTTTTCTATATTAATTACATACCTGGTAGGATCTAGAGAATTATTTTCTTCTATTAAATCCTCTATTCCTAATATATGTACTCCTTCTATTCCATTTATTTTAGCTCTGTATTTTTCAGCTATATTAATAAGCCTTTCATAATCTTGCTTTCCCTTATGCTCTAAATAATACCTTGCATAATCCATAGAACACATAAGCATATAAGAGGGGCTTGTACTTAAAAACATTTTTAAATAAAGCTCGACCCTTTCTACCCTCATACCTTCTCCTACATGGAGAAAAGCCGTTTGAGTAAGGCTAGGCAAGGTTTTATGAGAACTCATTACTGCCATATCCGCTCCTAATTTTAGCGGGTTTTCAGGCAAGGCTTTAGCTGCACCAAAATGAGCTCCATGAGCTGCATCAACTAAAACCTTCATATTCCTTTTCCTTGCTTCATTAACAATAAATTTTAAATTTGAACAAACTCCATAATAATTAGGGTACGTTATGATTATTCCCTTTGCATCCTGGTTTTCCTTTATAATATTTAAAAAATGCTCCTCATCTATAGAAAGAGGAGCATCAAATTTATGATTTATTTTATTTTTTATATATACTGGCCTGAGCTTTCTTAAAATAATCCCATTGAAAATAGATTTGTGACAATTTCTCTCAACTATGACCTTATCTCCTTCATTAAAGGCGGAAAAGATCATAGCTAAATTACCGCTAGTACTTCCATTTACTAAAAAATACGAACTTCTGCTTCCATAAAATTGGGACAGTTTTTCTTGCGCAGCTTTTATAATTCCCTTTGGATTATGAAGATTGTCTAATCCTTCAACTTCTGTTAAATCACATTTTACTAATTCTTTATAAAGTTCTTCTCCCTCATGTGTTGATATAAACCCTTTTCCTGCTTTATGTCCTGGTGTAGAGAAACTTATATTATCTTCACTTATATAATTTAATACTCCTTTTACAAGGGGTAATTTAACCAATTGTAATCCACTCCTCTTATCATGTAATAAGCTATAGTTTTTCTTATGCAACCTTTGTAGTATTCATAAAAATCTGTACCACTTTCTGCTTTTATTATTCTTTCCTCGCAGTTTTTGCATATTCCTCTTCCATTTATCATTATACCATCATTTAGAGGCTTTCCACATATAATACATTTTTGTTTTGGCATATTTACCCCCTTAATTTAATGTTAATTGCATTTACTAGGAATACTTGCCCCTTACAATATATTTTATTCAGACTATAAGGAAATCTTATTTTGTCCACAAAAATATTTTTAAAATAATTTAGTATTATTTTACATTAAAAATAAAACACTCAATTCTACTTTAATTTTTTATAATAGATATCTATAAAACTGCACATAATAACTTTCGAGGTGATAAAAATGTGTTTTAAAAATAAGAGAAATATTTTAATAATCTTTTCAGTGTTATTATTTTCTTTAAGTATCATTGGATGTGCTAATAGGGTAACAAACCCTCCTCCATCAGGAAGAACCACTAATAGAACTACTAATCCTAGCGGAACTACAAATCCTAATGTAACAAATGGAGTACCTGGAAGTAATAATACAAGTAACATTACAGATAATAAAACTATGCCAGGAGACAATACCATAACAGGGGATAATTCTCTATATACAAGAGCTGAAAGAATAGCTACTGCTGTAAATAGGGTAACTGGAGTAAATAACTCAAGAGTTATAATTTCTAATAATAGAGCTTTAGTTGGAGTAAACTTAAATTCAGGAATCCAAGGACAAATGACAGATCAAATGAAATCAAACATTGAAAAAGCAGTTAAGACTGCTGATAATCAGATAACCTCTGTAGCTGTAACTGCTGACCCAGATCTATATACTAGAATAAGCAATGTAGGTACTGGTATACGTAACGGAAGACCTTTATCTGAATTTGGAAGCGAAGTTGAAGAATTGTTTAGAAGAGTTATTCCTAGATAATTTTAGACTTATCTTGTTGTTTAGAGATTGTTTTTAAGTTAAAGAAACGCCATAGTTTGGCGTTTCTTATTGTTTAATCCTGGATAACAACTAATGTACCCTTTGGAATGTTATTATATATCCATTTTATATCATTCACAGCTAACCTAATACATCCATGAGAAGCCTTTTGCCCTAGCTTATCTGCTTCTAACTTTATTAAATTACCATTTCTATCATGTAAAACGCTATGAAATAAAAAATCATTATTAATTCTTACCCAATTGTAGCATACAATGGAATTTTTATAGCCTGTATAAAACCTTTCACCTCTATCCCCAATTAAATAAGTTCCCTTTGGAGTAGGTGACCAATCCTGACCCGTTGAGCATTTAAAGGTTTTTTCTAGGGTTTCACCCTTAAAAATATAAATCTTTTGCTCACTCAAATCTACTAAAATTGAACGTCCCTCTTTAGGTTTTACAGTTTTTACCTGCCAAGTGTATACATATCCCTCAACTAATTTTAAAGTCTCATAATTTGTAGCTTCAATATAATAAAAATCGCCTACCTTCTTTAATATTTTTACTGCATTAAGGCTGCCATAAATATACCCTAAATTTTTTGAATTCTTCTTTGGTTCTGCTTTTATATAAATCTTTTCCACTTCCCTAGCATTGCCTACTACAATAGATGTTACCTTAGGAGCTTTAGGTACCGTAGGAAGCTTTTCCTTATAAGGATTTCCTACTATTATTAATTTGTTTATTTTAGTTTCTACTTCCTTATATTCAACTTCCTGTTTTTGCTCTGTATTTTCATTTCCATCATTCTCATTTTTAGTCTCATCCTCATTATTAGATGGCTTAACTTCTTCTCTACTTTTTATTGTAAGTTTTAATAAATATACTCCTTCTTCTTTTGGTTTCCAAGAAATGCTTTCCTTATAATCATTAAAAGAAACGACTTCCTTATTTTTTAAAATATCGTATACTGTAAGTTTAAAAAGATTTTCTTCTGTGGATTCTCTTTTTATTTCTAGTGTCTCACCTAAGGAATATTTGCTTTTAAAAGTATTGAGTTTAGGTTTATTATGCTCCACGTTTAGCTTACCACATTTAATAGTAGTTGCAGCATAGCTATCAAAACCACGTGAATCCTTAGGTACTGCCCCTGCTCTTTTAACCCAAACAGAAACCTCATACTCACCTTCTAAAAGCTTTGGAGTAGTAATTGAATACACCCGATTACCTTCTATTACTTCTGTATATCCTTTAGTAACCTCTGTCCATGCATTTTCACCTTTACTATGCATCCAAACCCTATATTGAACCTTTCCTTCATAAGCTGTAACTATATCTAGGGCTTGTTCCTCTCCTTCATAAATAGTCTCGTATTCTTGCACAATGCTTTGTATCTTCGGATAAGTAATTGCATAAGCAAAATCTTGTCCAAATATAAGTGAAATTACTATTCCTAGTAGTAAAGTGATAGGTAAAAACTTATAATACTTTTTTTCCATGATCCTTCCCCCTGTCATTTCCAACCATTGCCAAAACGCACATTATTTATTATATTCTTTGTATATAAGTTTTTCAACCTTAATTGAAAAATATATTTATCCATGAAGGGTATACTAATAAAGGCACATTAATTTTAGGAGGCAAACTTATGAAACAAGAGATTATAAATCATTTATCAATTATAGAAGAGGAAATACATAAAATTTCAAAGTTTTTATATGAATATCCTGAAGAAAGCTTTAATGAACATAAAGCTCATAGTTACTTGACAAATATTTTGAAAGAAAATAATTTTACTATCCAAGAAAATTTTCTAGATATTTCTACTGCTTTCATGGCTCAATATGGAGAAGGTCATCCTAAAATATGCTATATTTGTGAATATGATTGTTCTTGTAAGGAAGGTCATATTCTAGGCAGTAATTTAATATCCTCCATGTCTATTGGTGCTGCTATAGGCTTATCTAAAGTTATTCCTAAAACCGGAGGCTCAGTAATCCTTTTAGGTTGTCCGGGTGAATTTCTAGGAGGCACTAAGGTCACCATGGCAAAGCAAGGAGTTTTTGATGATATTGATATTATCTTAATGGCTCAGCCTAGTTTTAAAACCGCTAATTGCTGCAGTTCACCGGCATTATTACCAATAAAAATCACTCATGGATGTGATAATTACTATTGCTTTGAAAAAAATAAAAAAATATCTACCTTGGATGTATCTCTTTATATTTTAAATTCAATAAACACAATATTGAAAGCTTTTCCCTCCACTTGCTCAATAGATAAAATATCTATGCATGGAAAAATAGTTCCTAATATAGCCCCCGATAATATAGTAACAACCTTTACTATTGAGGCTCCAAATTTAGATATGGCTGAAGAAATAAGAAGCAAAATAATTAAAGTAATTTCTGCTTTTGATGATTTTACTGGATTATCTTCTAAAATTGAACTTTCGGAAGTTCCTTATGATGACTTTATATGTAGTAAAACTCTATGTAGAATTCTATCGCATAATCTTAAAGAAGTTGGAATTATTGATATTGAAGAAGATAGCGAATTAAATTATGGACTTAGTCTCGGAACTGTAAGTCACAAGGTGCCTAGCATTAGATTTCTCATAAATATTAGTGAAAGAAATTCAATTAAATATGCTTGCAAGGAATTTGGTGAAGCCACATTATCTTCCTTCGCAAAAGAAAAAGTATTAAATACTACTAAAGCCTTGGCACTAACTGGTCTAGATTTAATAAGTCAACCTAATTTAATTTCTGAAGCTAGGCAGGAACTACAGAATACTATAAGAAAAAAAACACTAGGTTAAATCTAAACCTAGTGTTTAATATTATTATTGAAGATATTTAATTTACTAATTAATTTATAGCTTGGTTCAAAATAAAACTTACCGCTATTATTATTGTTACTATACTTGCATTCATATACATCATTAATGAAGTTAATACAAGCACACTTTTTACAGAAAAACCTATCTAAATTATATTTTAATAAGTTTGTCTTCTCAACACATTGAATATCTCCAAGCTTAACACTTTCTATAACTTCTTCTCTAGAACCTTTAAGCCTATATATTATAAGTTCATCTGCGATAATTGAATACTTATACCTGATACTACACTTGTTTACCTGTTTTATAATTATTACTAGAACTAATAAAGTTAATGCTATTTTTAAATACTCTCCTATTAAAATGCTACCCATGCTTACATTTTTAACAACATCTGATATAACTACATAAGTGGCTAAATATATTACTATTATAAATATAGTTGGCATTTTTTTTCTTGCCACAGTTTCCTTGTACATGGCTCAAATCGTCCCCCGAGTTTAATTAGACTTTACATATGAATTATACTAACATTGCTTAAAATAGTACAAACTATTTTAAGATAGTTTATGTTTAAATTAGCTTGTTTATATCTATGTCAAACGATTACATATTATAATTTATACTATTTTACTTGTTATCTTGCTTTTACTTTCATTAATAAATAGTCAGTAAATTCACTCAATTTCAGCATTCTTAATATATGGTAAAACCAACACTATTTCTTATAATTAATGTAAAATTACACTTTACTTTTTTGAAAATAATGATGAATTTTTCATAAGGTACGTTATAATAGAATATATGTACTGTTAGAAAGGATTGAAGTATATGATTTCTATATATAAAACAGTAAGTGAAACAGGTAATTCCTTGCAACAATTAGATTCAATAGAGCCTGGCTGCTGGATCAATATGGTGTCTCCATCAGAGCAAGAAGTTTTGCTCATATCTAAAAAAACCGGAGTACCCATTGAGTTTTTAAATGCTGCCTTAGACGAAGAAGAAAGTTCCCGTATAGATAGTGAAGATAATAATTTGCTATTTATAGTTGACATACCTTTTACTGAAATGGAAGAAAACTCATTAACTTATGATACGTATCCTTTAGGTATAATTCATACCCAAAAGGAGATTATAACTGTTTGCTTAAAAAATAGTAAACTTTTAAATGATTTTATAGAAGGTAATATTCGTTCTTTCTTTACTTTTAAACGCTCAAGATTCATTCTTCAAATACTTTATAGAGTTTCGAGTTACTTCCTTCTTTCCTTGCGTCAGATAGAAAAAAAGAGTTTGATGATACAGAAAAAACTTCATAGTTCCGTAAGTAATAAAGTACTTATGCAGCTGTTATCACTTCAAAACTCCTTAGTATACTTCTCTACCTCTCTTAAGGCTAACGAAATAACCTTAGAAAAAATGCTAAAGCTTGAAATAATGCAAAAGTATGAAGAAGACAAAGACATTTTGGAAGATGTAATAATAGAAATTAAACAGGCCATAGAAATGACAGGAATATATGCAAATATCTTAAATGCTACCATGGAAGCTTCTGCTAACGTAATATCAAACAATCTAAACTTAGTAATGAAGCTGCTAGCATCTGTAACTATAGTCATGTCTATTCCAAATATATATTCTGGTTTATTCGGTATGAATGTAACTGGTCTTCCTTGGTCTGATGCTGCTAACGGACATGGCTTTGCCATAGTTTTATCCATGACACTGATAACAGTAATAGCTACTATAATAATTCTAAACAAAAGGGACATGTTTTAGATATAAAAATATAATATTTATATAAATATTATTAAGGTGTGGTTTAATGATTGGTAAAAGATTAAAAAAAGGCTGTATTATTGGTCTTATTTCACCCTCTAGTCCAGAGAATCCTGAAAAGATAAAGGATAGCATCAGCACTCTTAGAAATCATGGTTTTAATATTAAAGAAGGAAATTTTCTATATGAAAAACGAGGATATTTAGCTGGTGGAGATAAAGAAAGAGCACAGGATTTTATGAACATGTTCAAAGATGAAAGTGTAGATATGATTTTATGCATGAGGGGAGGATACGGTTCTATGAGAATTCTCCCTCTTATTGATTATGAAATTATAAAAAACAATCCAAAAATCTTTATTGGCTATAGTGATATAACTGCTTTGCTAAATACCATTAGCTCCAGATGCGACCTTATTACTTTTCATGGTCCTATGGGAAATTCAAACTTTAATGATATAGAAACATTAGGCAGTTTTTTAACTACCCTTATGAATGGTCATAGGCCTTATAAATTACTAAACCCCCTAGGAATTAATCTTACACGAAATATAGGTGGAAAAGCTGTTGGTAAAATTGTTGGAGGAAATCTTTCTTTAATTACAGCTACTTTAGGTACTCCCTATGAAATCGATACAAAAAATAATATTCTATTCATGGAAGATATTAACGAGCAGCCATATGTTATAGATAGGATGTTAACACAGCTCCATTTATCAGGTAAACTTGAGCAATGCAGTGGTTTTATAATCGGTCAATTTACTGGCTGTTCCTTACCTAATTACGAAAAGAGTCTTACAACAAATGAAGTAATGCTGGACAGAATTCTATCTCTAAACAAACCTACCTTATCTAATTTTATGTGCGGTCATGACTACCCAAATCTAACTCTCCCAATAGGCGCCAAAGGTGAAATTGATTGCGATAAAGGCGAAATAAATATATTAGAACCTGTAGTTAAATAAAAAATAACAATAAATCGCTAATCTCTGATCCTTAATGGCTTTTGAATATTATCCATAGCCATTAGAGGTTAGTGACTAGCGATTATTTTAGCTAAATAACTTAATTAACTTTTCCATTACCCCTAATGAAGATAAAAATACCACGAATACTAAAACAGGTGTTACATATCTTAATATAACATAATATGCATCTATTAATTTATCTAACTTTAGCTTTCCTTCATTAGAAAGTTCTTTTTTAATATCTTCTTTTGGAATAACATATCCGACAAATATAGCTATGAGAATTCCACCTAAAGGTAATAAAATATTAGACGATATAAAATCAAACAAATCAAATAATCTCATATGGAATATGGTAAATTTACCAAGTAAGCTACTAGCATCAGCTGAAAGTGTTGCGAAAACACCTATTCCTAATATAATTACTGCATTTAACAGTACTGCCTTTCTTCTTGACATACCTCTTTGCTCTGAATAGTAAGCTATTACAACTTCACACATAGATGTCATAGCTGTTGTTGCTGCTATTGAGGCTAATATGAAAAATACTAAAAGCAGCAAGGTTCCAAAAGGAAGCTTAGAAAATACCATAGGTACAGTCATAAACAATAATCCCGGACCACTTGAAGGCTTCATTTCAAAAGAAAATACCGCTGAAAATACTGCAATTCCAACTAAAAGTGATACTATAGTATCAGATACAGCTACCTTGGCTGCTGTTCCCATCATATTGTCCTTTTTAGTAAAATAGCTTCCGTAAGTCATCATACATCCCATGCCTAAGGACAATTTAAAAAACGCTAGTCCCATTGCCATTAATATAACAGAACCACTAAGCATAGAAAAATCAACTTTGAAAAGAAACTTAAAGCTATCACCTACACCTGGAAGAGTTAAAGCCTTAATATCACATATTAAAATAAGTATAAATAATATTGGCATAAGAGTTTTTGTAATTCTCTCAATTCCGTTCTTCACTCCTAATGCTAATATAAGAGAAACAACTGTTACTACTACAACTTGCCATATTATCGGAGGAATAGGCCCAATAATAGTTCTTACAAACTCATCTTGTGCGGACTTAGAGGTTACTTCATAAAAATCGCCCTTGATTGCTTTAAATACATATGAGTAAACCCAACCTCCCACTGAACTATAGAAGAATACTATAAAATAAGATGCCAGCATAGAAATTATTCCTATACTTTTCCACTTTCTTTTTGGGGCTAACAGTTCTAATGCTCCCATTACATTTTTTCTTGTTTTTCTACCTATATAAAACTCGCTAATCATTACTGGTAATCCAATAAAAATAATACAAATGAAATAAATTAGAAGAAAAGCAGCACCCCCATTTTCTCCAACTACATACGGGAATTTCCATATGTTACCTAACCCTACTGCTGAACCTAAAGTTGCAAAAAAAGCAGCTATACCTGATGAGAAGCCCTCTCTTCCTTTTTTGTGTTCCATAATTACTCCTCCAAAAACTTTAAAATCCGTTATAAAAATATTCTTATTAAGTTGATGCATAATATATCCTGGAAAAATCCTTGTAAAAAATTACTTTAAAATAACTAATTGGTAATAAAATTCGTATATACTATAAAGCTTATAGTATAATTGTAAGGGAGAGAATTTAAATGATTAAACGCAAAACTATAAAAAATCATATGAAAAATATACTCTTATCCTTAATCATAATCTCAGTTTTATTACCTTTGTCCGGCTGTGGAGCGGCTAGTAAATCTGCTACTTCAGCTGACAAGGCTTCCTCATCAGCTGGATCAGCTCCTAATACAGTAAAATCTGAAGAGAAAACTAGTTCTGCTGCAGACACATCCACTACTTCAAATTCCACCAGTATCTCACCAGGTTATAAAATAACTCAAACAGCTCATAGAATTATACAAACAGGCAGAATGAATATGGAAACTACAACCTTTGATGAGACTTTATCTCAAGTGCAGAACTATGTTAATTCTATAGGTGGTTATATACAGTCTTCCTCTATTCAAGGGAGAGGAATTACTCCCGATAATTCTACTTCAAATCGTGTCGGAACATTAACTTTTAGAGTTCCCCAAAATAAATATTCTGAGTTCTTTACAAGTGCAAAATCCTATGGCACAATAACTTTTCAAGAGAATACTGGTGAAGACGTTACTGAACAATACTTTGATACTGAAGCTAGAGTTAAAGCTCTAACTATCCAAGAAGAAAGAATCCTAGATATTTTAAAAAAATCAGATAAACTTTCTGATGTAATCGAGCTAGAAAAACACCTTTCAGACATAAGATACCAAATAGAAAATCTAACAGGTACTTTAAGAAAATGGGACAACCTAGTAAACTTTTCAACCATTACATTACAAATTCAAGAGGTTAAAGAAATAACAAAAGTTGCTCCAGAAAGCTCAAATGGGCTATTAAAAAGAATATCTTATGCATTTACCAATTCTATTAAACAATTAGGCATATTCTTTCAAGCTGTTATAGTGTTTTTATTCACAATACTGCCATTTATGTTGGTGGCTATAATAATTGCTCTAATAGTACTAACTATTATAAAAAAGTATAATATAATCAAACATAATAGGATTGATAGTTCTCACAATAATTTAAGCAGTAACTCCAAAGATAACAAGGATTCAGAAGATAATAATTAAAAAAATTTGCCTTAGAATTTTATATAAAATAAGACTTCTAAGGCATTTTTACTACATCATTATAGCTTCCTTAAGTACCTTTCCAATACTATCACTAATTACTAAATCAGCCTTATTGTCATAAGCAGTAGCTGCCTTATTTATAAGAACTAAATGCTTACCATTAAAATATTGCAGTAACCCGGCTGCTGGATATACTACAAGGGATGTGCCTCCCACAATTAGAGTGTCCGCTTGTTGAATATGTCTAACGGCTTTATTCATAACCTCCATATCTAATGCCTCTTCATATAAAACCACATCCGGCTTTACTACACCATTGCATTTATCGCAATATGGAATTACTTTTTCAGAATTTACTACATAATCTAAATCAAACTTTTTACCGCACTTCATACAAAAGTTTCTAAGTATTGATCCATGTAATTCAAGTACATTTTTGGATCCTGCAAGCTGGTGTAATCCATCAATATTTTGTGTTATTACTGCCTTAAGTATACTCCTTCTTTCAAGTTCTGCTAGGGCATTGTGGGCATCATTTGGTTTTGCTTCTTTATATATCATTTTGGCCTTATAAAAATCAAAAAAATCTTCTGTTTTATTCATAAAAAAACTATGGCTTAACATGACCTCTGGAGGATATGAAAATTTATCTTTTGTCTTATATAATCCAGCTTCAGATCTAAAATCAGGTATATTACTCTCAGTAGAAACCCCTGCACCTCCAAAAAATACAATGTCACTACTAGAATTTATCATTTCTTTTAGTTTTTGTACCTTATCCATAAATCCCATCTCCTAACATAATTTAATAAGGTCCTATATAATAAATTATATTATATTATGAATCATCATGTAAGCTAAATAATAAGTTATTATACTAACATTTTCTTTAATAATAAATTCGTGCTCACGCTCACATGACTCTTTTTATTCCAAAAATAAAATAAGCACTAAAACCTTAGTTTTAATGCTTATTTACATAACCCGGCGGTGACCTACTCTTCCACACCGTCACCAGTGCAGTACCATCGGCGCTTTGAAGCTTAACCTTCGTGTTCGGAATGGGAACGGGTGTTACCTTCAAGCCATAACCACCAGATAGCCAGACATCCAAAATCTTCGATTTTGTGATGGTCGGCTACTCATGAGCTTCTGCTCAAGAGTGTCATTAATCAGTACTCCTCAGCTCTGCTGAGTGAGTTTCCTTTGAAAGAAATTTATTCTCTCAAAATTGCACAGTGAATTAATATTGATCAAGTCCTCGACCTATTAGTATTAGTCAGCTGAGTACATTACTGCACTTACACCTCTAACCTATCAACCTGATGGTCTTTCAGGGGTCTT